>DASYAM010000042.1:0-199296 GCA_036501315.1 Solirubrobacteraceae bacterium | reverse complement strand
CTACCCCCCCCCCCCCCCCCCCCCACAAGGTCCTGTTCGGCTGGGTTCATTGGACCTGTGCCAGATCGCAAACGGATCGGCCTTCTTGATTGAAGTAGAAGCGGGGTGGGCGGGATACCCCGATTCTTCGTGGCGCGCCACGGCTATGCGTAGTTGTTCCGCGGCGTACTGGCGACAGAGCGCTACTGATGCAGGGTCGAGGTCCAGCGATGAGCCGTGACACAGGGGACCACAAGTTGCTCAACGAGATGCGAGCGAACATCGTCGAGCGACTGCGGTCCCGCCGCTCGGAGATCGTCCAAGCGATCTACGACCGCGTTCGAGACGCCGTGCCCGATCCAGTGGATAACAAGAGTGCTGAGTACCAGGCAGGTATGCGAGCGGCAGTCTTGGCGGTGTTTGACTACAGCCTTGAGGGCATCAAGGGTGGACCAGAATGGTCCGGCTCGATTCCGACAGAGGCGGCGGCGCAGGCGCATCGTGCGGCGCGCTATGGGGTGAGTCTGGGTACGATCCTACGCCGCTACGTCGCTGGACACGGACGGCTCGGAGAGTTCGTCGGAGAGGAGGCGGCGCTCAGTGGCTTGTCAAACGATGTATCTGTGCTGCAGCACCTGCGCAGAACGCAGGAGATGCTGCTAGAGCGCATCACCGCTGCCATCGAACGCGAATACGAACAGGAGCTTGACCGGGTCGGACGCTCGCCTCAGCAGCACCGCATGGAGATGGTGAAGAGACTGCTCTCGGGTGACGTGGTCGATCCGAGTGAGCTGGCTGACCTAAACTATGAGTTCAACGCTCCTTGGCACCTCGGTCTGATCGCGACCGGAATCAAGATAGACGAGGCTCTCCGAAAGTTGAATGCACGAGTTGGCCACAAGCTCTTGCGAGTCTCGCGCGACGATGAGACTGTGTGGGCATGGCTTGGAGGACTCAGAAAGCTCTCGGTAGCAGACGTCGAGCAACTGTTGTCAGCCAATGGGACAGGTGTTTTGCTGGCGATCGGTGAGCCTGGACGAGGGATCCATGGTTGGCGCCAAACTCACCTCGAAGCCCAGATAGCCCTACCCGTCGCGTTGCGTAAGCCAAAAAGATTGACACGGTGTGCGGATGTCTTGCCGGAGGCGGCTGTTCTTCAAAACGAGGCGATGGTTAGGTTGCTGATAAAGACCTATCTCGTGCCCCTCAACAGCCTCCGCAAGAATGGAGAGACCGCGCGAGAAACGCTACGCGCATACTTCACACACGAGCGCAAGGTTTCGTGCGCAGCAACTGCTCTGAAGGTGGCGCGCCGCACGGTCGAAAACCGACTACATGAGATCGAGAACGTCCTCGGTCGTCCGCTCCATACGTGTCTCGCGGGACTTGAGATAGCGCTACGCCTGGAGGAGCTTGGCTATGCGGTCAGCGCTGACGACGGGAACTCTGCATTGAGCGGCTTAGGCATCCCAAGCAGTCCGACGAAATTGAGCATTTACGTAAATCCTATGCCGGATAGTTTTGCATATTGGTAAACGCCGAGAGAACGCCATGCTGGTAGCTTGCCTGAACCGCTGGAAGTCCAGTAGTGCTCATGCTCTAAAAGGGATTTCAATGTCTGCTGTCTCCGCGCCACCATCCAGGTCTACAGCAAGGAATGAGGCCAAGGGTCAACGACGGCCAACGCTATCCATCGCATGGACGCCCCCGGATGGCCTAGATCGACAGGCCTGGATATTGCAGGGGCGGCATCTCGGTGCGTTGAGCCGCAAGAGCAACTGGTGGGTGGGCGACTGGCTGCGATATGGGACAGCCAAGTGGGGTGAGAAGTACGTCGTGGCCGCCAAGATAACTTGCTACGACACCCATAGCTTGGAAAACATGGTCTATGTTGCCTCTCGAGTCGATATCTCCCTACGTAGGGAGAATTTGAGCTGGAGTCATCATTTCCTTGTTGCTGCTCTCGAGCCGGAGGAGCAGGCATCATGGCTTGACAGGGCCACCGAGTGCAACTTCTCAGTCAACGATCTGCGGATCGAGTTGAGAGCCGACCGGCGTCGCCTAAAGGCCACCTCTGACGAGCTCGATAAACCAAGCGGCGCTAGCGATGTCCTGGTCTGCCCGCAGTGTGGCTTCAGAATCGCAGCCCACTAGTCCGAGACCGACGGACAGGTTCGGCCTAGATAAAGCGCTGAAACATGCCGCTTCTTCAGTATTCTTCCAAGCTGATGGTAGACGAGCATGAGCAGCTCGGAATGCTGGATCCGCGAGAGGACGTGACGATTCGTGCCTAAGCTTCCCAAACTGCCAGTGTCTCCAATCCCCTCTGCGCTGCAGACCCCTCCTCCGAGGCCCGGCGAGGGCAACGGCAAGGCCACGCCGCTTGACCACGCGCAGGAGGCCGGGATCAGCGTTGTCGACTGGATCGACGAACGCACCTCGCTAAGCGGCGGCGCGCGCTGGCTGATGTTTCGCAAGGTGCCCAAGGGCACCAACTGGTTCTACACGCTCGGCTCGGCCACGATGTTCGCCTTCCTCTCGCAGGCCGTGACCGGAGTGTTTCTGGCGATGTACTACCGCCCCGATCCTTCTGGCGGCGCATACGAATCCATCCGTTACATTACCAACAACGTGTTCCTCGGTCAGTTCGTCCGCGGCATGCATAAGTGGGGAGCGAGCGTGATGGTGATTCTCGTCTTCCTGCACATGGGCCGCACGTTCTTCTTCGGCGCCTACAAGTACCCGCGCGAGCTGAACTGGGTGATTGGCGTGGTGCTACTGATCCTCACGATGCTGATGTCGTTGACTGGCTATCTGCTGCCTTTCGACCAGCGTGCTTATTGGGCGACGGTCGTGGCCAACAACATCACGGCCACTGGTCCCCTGTTGGGCCCTTACTTGGCCGACTTCCTGCGCGGCGGCCCTGAATTCGGAGCAACCACACTGTCGCGTTTCTACGCCATCCACATGCTGCTAGTTCCCGGTTTGATAGCCGCGCTGATCGGCGCTCACTTGTATCTGGTAGCAAAGCTCGGCACCACCGCCCCGCCCTGGTTGAAAGCCGAGTCGAATTCCGAGCTGCGTAAGGCTGAAATCTAAGCCGTATTATTGGGTTTCCAATCCGCTGCGCTAACGTCCGGTCCGTGTCAGGTGGGGCGTCTGTTGAGAATGCGGTTTTGCCGCTGCCGGGCGGCACGCCCGGGGCAGTGGTCAGGCTAACGGGCTTGCTGACAGGAACGATGGAGGGCCCCAGCGCATGGTTCTTCCGCGAACCGGGGATGCTTGCGGCCGCCAAGGCGCTCGGCGTAGTTCCCGATGGCGCGAGGCCGCATAGGTTTCCTATCGCGGCTTTCCTGATCGAGCATCCAACGGCTGGTGGGTTCATAGTCGACGCCGGCTTCAGCGATGCCGTGGCTGTCTCTCCACGGCAGGCGCTTGGCCGGATCGGCACGCTAGTTTTTCGCAATCCAAGGATGCAGGCGTCGCAGTCCGCGATGCACCAGTTGCGCGAGCGTGGTGTGTCGGTGGAAACGATTTTGATGACCCACCTGCATTGGGATCATGCGAGCGGACTCGTTGACTTCCCAGATGCCTGTGTGCTGGTTGACAGGACCGAGTGGTGGACGGCACAGCGACGATTCGGGTCGCTACACGGTTACATACGCCGCCAGTTCCCACGCTCGGGACAGGTTAAGTTGTTTGACAGCTTAGAGCCGGCGGCAAAGCCTTGGTCGGTCTTCAAGCGAACGCTCGATCTCTTTGGCGATGCCAGTGTCCGCCTCGTAGCGACGCCCGGCCATTCGCCCGGCCACGTCTCACTCGTGCTGCGGCTGCGCGACCGCCTCGCTCTGATCGCTGGCGATGCCCTCTATACGATGCGCACACTGCGCGATGAGCATCACCCCTGGGAGTTCGGGGATGCTCAGCGGTATCACGAGAGCTTCGCCTCGATAGCCGCCTTCGCGCGCGAGCATCCGCAGGCGCTGATCATGCCGGGCCACGACCTGGAGGCTTGGGAGGCGAGCGGCATTGAGGCGGGTCTCTGACGTTGGAGAAGATCAGCTACGGAGAGCAAGCCGACCAGTGGCTGCAATTGGCCTTTCCTAGCGGAAGGCCGATTGGCACCGCAGTCCTGCTACATGGAGGATTCTGGCGGGCCGCGTGGACGGCGACACTGATGGAGCCGCTCGCTGAGGATCTTGTCGCTCGCGGGTGGAACGTTGCGAACGCCGAGTTCCGACGCATGAACGAGGCTGGTGAAGGCGGCTATCCGAGAATCCTTGAGGACGTTGCGAGTGCGATCGGGACACTTGTCAAGAGATGGAATGAGGTGCCTCGTCCACTTGTGGCTATCGGCCACTCAGCAGGGGGTCACCTCGCTCTTTGGGCAGCCGCGCATCAATCGCTCGTTGCAGGCGCCGGGCCGCGTCCGGTCGTCGAGCTCGACGGTGTGGTTGCCCAGGCTGGTGTTCTCGACCTGGTTGGAGCAGCGCGCGCGCGGCTCGGGCGGAATGCGGTGCCGCTGATGATGGGGGCCGCGCCCGACCAGGCGCCAGGACGCTACGACCGAGCGTGCCCCACCAGGCTACTCCCGCTGGGAGTAGCCCAGCTCTTGGTTCACGGCACCAAGGACGAGCACGTGCCTTGGGAGATGAGCGAGCGCTATCACCGTGCTGCTACTGCTGCCTGCGACGAGGTCGAGCTGGTGCTGCTCGACGACGTCGGACATTTTGAGCACCTTGATCCCCGTCACGCGGCTTGGAGAGCGGTCATGGAGTGGCTCAAGCAACTCAGCGACCAGTGGCCCTCGGTCGATCGGGGAGAGCCGTCCACTGTTGCGGAGCGCGATCGGTGCAACGAGCGGGCGGCGCGATCGTGAGGTGCAGGACCGTTCCCGAGTTGTTCGAACGCAGTTTCCGTGCCCGCGCACAGAGCGAGGCACTATGCTTCCGCGGCGCCGATGGGTCATGGACAGGAATCACTTACGCTGAGCTGGATCGCCTCGCCGAGCGCCTCGCCCGCGGGCTGATCGCCAACGGCATCACGCACGGCGACCGCGTGGCAATTATCTCCGACTCACGCCCCGAGTGGACGCTCTGCGACATTGCGCTGGCCAGGGCTGGCGCGGTCAGCGTGCCTCTGTACCACGTGAGCACGGCGGCGGAGTGTGAGTACGTGGTCCGGCACTCGGGCGCGCGGATGCTGATTGTGGAGACGAGCGAGCATCTGGCGATCGGCGAGGCGTTGCAGAGCGGAAGCTCTGCGCTCAAAGAAATTGTGGCAATAGAACCTGAGCTCGCAGGCGATCACATGACGCTGGCAACTCTGGCCGAATTGGGAGAGCAGATTCAGCAAGCCGATCGGCCGTTGCCGGAGATTGCGCCAGACGACCTTTTCACAATCATCTACACATCAGGTACAACGGGCGCGCCCAAGGGCTGCATGCACACGCATGCCACCTACGTGGCCGCGATGCAGATGACGGCGGCAATCGGAGCGATCGTGGAGAGCGACGTGAGCTATCTCTACCTACCGCTCGCGCATGTATTTGGCCGTGAGGTTCAGAGTCTGACGCTCGCTGTCGGAGGTTGTCTGGCTTTCTTCGGTGGGGATCGCACGAATGTGATGGAGGAGTTGTCCATCATCAGGCCGACGTTCTTTGCGTCGGTACCTCGTCTCTACGAGAAGATCTACACCCTCGCTCGGGCCAAACTCGAACGAGGCGGCCAGGGACTCTCATGCGCCCAACTACAGCAGCTCCTCGGGGCGCGCCTCGAGGGCCGAGCTGTCGCGTCCGGATTCGAGAACGGAGCTTGTCAGACGGTGAGGGAGCTTTTTGGAGGCCGTCTGCGCGAGGCGTGGAGCGGTGCTGCACCGATCGCTTCCGAGGTACTCGAGTTTCTGTTCGCCTGCGGCGTTCCGATTTATGAGGGCTATGGCCTGACGGAGACCGCGGCCGCCTGCACGCTGGGGACGCGCGGGAGCGTGCGGCTGGGCGCGGTAGGTCGGGCTCTTCCTGGGTTTAAGACGCTGACCGTAGATCAGGAAGTACGCCTTTGCGGGCCGAGCGTGTTCACCGGCTACTACCGTGATCCACTGGCATCCTCAGCCGTTCTAGATGGTGGCTGGTTCCGTACTGGCGATCTGGGCTCGGTCGACGATAACGGGTTCCTGACGATCACTGGTCGGCTGAAGGACGTCATTATCACGGCCGGGGGCAAGAACATTGCACCAGCGCCTTTGGAGAACGAGGTCCGTCGCTCGCCCTATGTCGAGGAGGTCGTGATCGTAGGTGATCGGCGTCCCTATTTGACGGCTCTGGTGATCGCCGATCTTGCGGCGGTGCAGGAGCAGTTCGGTCGTCGATTGATCGCCACCGAGACCATCGGGCGCGGCAGGGCACAAGCTCTGACTGTAGACCGACTCGCACACGAACTGATCCAGGAGGTCATCGCGAGGACCAACGAGTCGCGCCCGCGCTGGGCCCAGATCCGCAGCTTTTCGATGCTCCCTACGCCGCTCTCGCAGGAGTCTGGCGAGCTGACACCAACCGGAAAGATCCGACGCGGTGTTGTTGCTGAGCGCCACGGACGAGTCATCGACGCGATGTACGCACCGTCGTGAGGCTTCCGAACTGACGTCCCTTTGCTCTACCTGGGCTGGGCGGGTGCTATTGACGCGGCTCGGCACCGACCGCCGCAAGCACCCTGCTGGTGTCTGCGAAGCCGCGTCCGCGTGTAGCCTTGCCGTCTTTCATCTCGAAGTGCAGCGCGAGCAGGCCGTCGTAGTCCGCGCCGGTTCGCGTCACTCCGCGCTGCCGGACGACGACCATGACCTCGTCGTCGCTGCTCACGATCCGCTCCGCATGCTCCTCGATCTGAGTCCAGTAGGGCATGAAGGTCGCAAAGAGTTGCTTGATGCCGTCGTGGCCTTTGTATGTTCCGCCCCACGGTAGAGGCTCAGGCGCGGTGAACTCGCAGTCGGGGACGTAGAGTGAAAGCACCAAATCAACATCCTTGCGCGAGATGCCTTCGAAGAAGCGGTTGATGGCGTCGATGTTGGCCTGGATCGCGGGCGACTCGGACACTGTGTCTCTCCTGGATAGGGATTCGGCGCGCGCACGGTACCTACCAGTTGTACTCTGCGCAAGGATCAGCGTCTACTACTTGGCTGCAGCGGGCGCCACTGGTTACGATGCCGCTCGACCAGTAGCCATCAATGAGGAGCAGCGCTCGTGAGAGTGTCAGTTAACGGGACACGCTTGTTCATCGACGTGACCGGCATGAGCTACCAGCCGGTTGGCATGGAACTAAACGAGCGGCCGACCGTGATCGTGATTCACGGTGGACCAGGTATGGATCACTCGCTGCTGAAGCCGCTGTTCGCTCCGCTGGCAGAGCTGGCTCAGGTGGTGTGGCTAGACCTACGTGGACACGGTCGTAGCGTAGAGGCGTCCCCCTCGAAGTGGACGCTTCACCATTGGGCCGCCGACTTGGTCGCGCTGTGCGAGGCGCTGGAAATTGAGCGGCCCGTACTGGCCGGTGCCTCGGTCGGGGGCACGGCGGCGGCGCTCGCCGCGGCGAAGCGCCCCGACCTGATCGGAGCGCTCGTGTTGACGAGCACGCCGGTCGGACACAGGATCGACCAGATGCTTGAGGTCTTCGAGCGCCTCGGCGGGGAGGCCGTGCGAGAGACTGCTCGGCGTTACTGGCAGGAGCCCAACGACGCAACGCGAGCTGCATATCAGGCTGAATGCCTGCCGCTGTACGCTCGCGAGCCTTTGGCTCCCGAGGTGATGGCTCGTGCGATCCACCGCCCAGAGATCGGCGCTGTCTTCTACGCGAGCGAGGAGTGGCGCGAGTTCGATCTCTGCGCGCACGCGAGCCAGATCAGCTGTCCGACATTGATCCTGAGTGGTGAGGATGATCCGATCGCTCCCATCACCGCCTCTCGGGAACTGCTAGATAGTCTACCTGCGGGGTTCGGGACGCTAGTCCGGATCCCAAGAGGGCGTCATGTGCTCTTCCAGGATGCACCCGAGCTACTCCGCGAGAAGGCCGCAGAGTTTGTGAAGGACTGGTGGCCGCAGCATGACCGGGGTGAGACGTGAGTAACGACCAAGTATGTGTCATCGGGGCCGGGCCCGCCGGCTTGACGGCCGTCCAAGTCCTCCGCAAGCGTGATCTACGAGTCCGCTGCTTCGAGAAGGGCCCAGCGATCGGCGGTCAGTGGCGGTTCGAAAACGAGAGTGGGACATCCACCACATATTCCTCACTCGAGCTAATGTCCTCGCGCGCCAGAACCGGATACAAACGCTTCCGATTTCCTGCCGCAGCGAGCCGCTATCCGCGTCTCCATGAGGTGCGGGAGTATCTAGAGGATTTCGCTCGAACCTACCGTCTCTTCGACGACATCATCTTCGATTGCGAGGTGACTCGGGTGGAGATGGCCGACGATGGCTGGAAGGTTACGAGCGTCAGAGGCGACGAGGGTTGCTATCGCGCAGTGATCGTTGCCAACGGCCACCACTCGGTGCCGCACTGGCCCGAGGTGCCGACCAAATATGAGGGCGAGGTGTCGCACAGCGCCGCCTACCGCGAGCCAGCTCCGTTTCGAGGAAAGCGTGTCCTCGTCATTGGTTTCGGCAACTCGGGGGCGGACATCGCAGCTGAGCTGAGCACCGTCGCGAGCACGACTACGCTTGCAACTCGAAGCACCGGCCACCTTCTGCCAAAGACGATAGCGGGGGCGCCGCTGGACTGGTTCGACACGAGCACTGTCACGCTCGTTCCTTTCCGGCTGCGGCAGACTGTGCTAGCGACTTTGCTGCGGATTCTTCGCAGAGACAATCGTGCCTACGGGATTCCACAGCCCCAGCATGGGTTGCTGCGCAGAATCCCTGTCACGGTACCGCAGCTCGCCGACTGTGTGAGAAGGGGCGCTCTGAGGCTCAGACCGCCCATCTCCGACGCCGACGGACTAGCAGTAAAGTTCGCCGATGGCTCGGTGCAGGAGATCGATCATATCCTCTGCGCCACTGGCTTCCATGTATCCCATCCATTCCTCGCATGTTGCCAGATTGATATGTGCGGACCACCACTATACCGGCGGATTATGCACCCCGACCTTCAAGACCTCTTCTTTCTCGGACTAATTGACCCGAATGGCGGGATACTGCCGGTCTTGGAGACTCAGTGTGAATGGGTAGCTGATGTCCTTGGGGGTCGTATTGATACGCCTGCGCACTCAGCGATGCTGAGGGCTGTCGCGCGAGAGGCGCGTACCCAGCGACGGCGCTTTCAGGCGCCCCACGGCACTGCGAGCTGGCTGTTGTGCGACCGATATCCGTACATGCGGCGTCTCGCACTTGATCGCCTGTGGGCGCGGGTTGTCCCGGCGAGCCGCAATTGACAAGAATTGCTTCGTTGCTTATACCTCTGGTGTCGCAAGAGGAGAGGCCCTTGACCGGCGGCGAGCATGGCCACTATCGACCACATCGAACTAGATAGGCTCCCGCCGGGGCCAAGGGCCCCGAAGTGGCTTCAATCACTGCAGTACACGCGGTCGCCGATCAGCCATTGGGAGCGGCTGCGAGCTGCTTTCGGTGATTTTGGGACCGGTCGTTTTAACGCCTACGGCGAGGTGGTGTGGCTTTCGTCTCCTGCTGACATCCGCGACGTACTGCTGGCGGACCCGACGATCGTTCACGCAGGCGAGGCTGTTCGCTTCTTGGAGCCGATTCTCGGGTCGCTCTCGATGTTGATCCTCGACGAGGAGGAGCATCTGCGCAAGCGTAGGCTGCTGCTTCCGGCCTTCCACGGCGACGCCCTGTCCGCGCTGACGCCGATCGTACAGGACGCGGTGGACTCTGCGATCGCGCAATGGCCCGTGGGTCGAGAGTTCGCTCTGATCCCGCACATGAAGGCGCTCTCGCTTGACGTGATCCTGCGCACGGTGTTTGGATTGAATGAGCCCGTTGAGCTCAAGCGTGTGCGGGCCGTGATCACCGATTTGGTCAGCTCGTTTCATCTGGTGATTTGGGGAAGCTGGCAACGACGCAGCCTCGGTGCCCGGAGTCCGTGGGCTCTGTTCGAACGCCGTAAGGCCGCCGCCGACGATGCAGTGCTCCAGATGATTGCTGGACGGCGACAGGACCCGCGTATGTCTGAGCGGCCTGATGTTCTCTCGCGGATGCTCGCCGCGCAGAGCGAGCACGAGGAGACGCTAAGCGACATCGAGTTGCGTGACGACCTGATGACACTGCTGATCGCCGGCCATGAGACTACGTCGGTTGCACTGACATGGGCGATTGGTCTGCTAGCGCGGCATCCAGAGGACGTCGAGCGACTTCGCGTCGAGCAGCTATCGGGCGCGGACTTCTACCTGCAGGCCGTTATCAAGGAGTGCCTGCGGCTCAGGCCGATCGTTCCCTTCACTGGCAGGACGCTGACCGCTCCTATGACAGTGCGAGGCCATAGGTTGCCAGCCGGCACCAAGCTATGGATACCGATCTTGCTAGTGCATGTGCTGCCCGAGTGCTATCCCGACCCGCACGCCTTCAAGCCGGAGCGCTTTCTCGAGGGCAATCCCGACCCCTATACGTGGCTGCCGTTTGGTGGTGGCATTCGTCGTTGCATAGGTGCCGGTCTGGCCAACTTGGAGATGCGAGCGACGATTAGTGCGGTCGCGAGTAGCGTTCGTCTGAAGAAGATCACGTTTCCGCTCGAGAGAGAGCGCGCAAACGGGGTTACGCTGGTCCCGCGACGTGGCGGGCGCATCACGGTTGAATCGTACAAGGTTAATCAAGGTGAGAGGTGAAGGCATGAACGTGTTCATCGAGCTCTGGCGTGCGCATGACAGTTGGATCGAGCTGTCGCCCGAGCAACGCGGAGAGTGGATGCAGAACGTCGGTCCTAGCATCCAGGCAATGCTCGGCGCAGGCGTCGCCTATGTGGGGGGCGGCCACACCGAGGGGGGTGGCCATAGTGATAGCTCTTATGACTTCTTCGCGGTATGGACTGTGCCCGACGAGGACGTGCGGAAGGCATTTGAGAGCACCATCGAGTCGTCGGGGTGGTACGACTACTTCGAGCAGGTAAACGTGACGGGAGAATCGGTCGAATTGGAGCCACTGATCGGTCTTCTCGTCGAACTAAGCTCGGCTTCCTAACGTGGCTGAGGAAGGTGCCGGCGCACGGATCGCGGTGATCGGCGCTGGTGGTGTTCTCGGAGGATTCCTAGCGAGGTCGCTTCGAGATGAGGGACACTCCGTACTCCGTGTGGTGCGTCGCCCGGACGGCGACACGCAGGCCCGCACAATCGATCTGCGAAGCCGCGAGGCGATAATGGAGGTGGTGCGTGCCTGCGATCTTGTCGTCTCGACCGTGCGCGAGCCAAATCTGACCCCTGAGCGAGCGGTGCTTGCGGGCGGAGGGACGCTGATGAGCGTTGCGAGTCTGACGCTGAATGACAGGCGGGAGCTCGTCGCGTATGCGGAAAACAATAAGAAGGGCACCGTGGTGGTCCATGCTGGTTTGAACCCGGGTGTCTCATCGGTGATTTTGAAGGAGCTCTTGCGGCGCGAGTCGCGGGCCGATGGGGCTGAGATTGTTTTGACTCTGTCTGGAAGAGGATCAGGTGGGCGCCACGGCATGATGACTGCTGGTATACCGATGATAAAGAGCCGTCGCCGCCACCCGACCGGGATGACCGAGCTTGCAGCGCCATTCGGGCGCCGTCGCTGCATGGCGGTTGGTGACGGTTCGGAAGGGTTTTTCGGCGAGGTCGGCTCTGAGTTGCGGAGGTGTCTATATTGGTGTTTCTACGAGAAGGCTACGCAGCGGACGCTCTTGGCCCTCAATCGCGTGGGTGCAATGCGCGCGGTGCCGAATCGAGCACTCCTGGCGGGACATCGCAGGATTCCCCAAGTGCTGTCACAAGAGCCAAAGCGCGACCTTGTCGCCGTCACACTCGGCGGTCGTCCGCTGCGTGCGATGTCGATCGAGGGCAATGGCGACTATGCGATGACTGTGACGGCGAGCACCGCGATGGCTGACCTGCTACTTGATGCCGGCAGTGCGCTGGCATGCGGATGCTCAGGAGCGGAGGAAGTCTTTGAATACGAGCAGCTGCACACAGCGCTGATCGAGCGGGGGATCGTCGTACACGAATGCGCCCCGTGAGTCTTTCATCGGGCGGCTTTACTCAGTCTGTCGGCTCGGTATCATCCAGCGGCGCCCCGCGTGAGCTCGCCGACGGCAAGCTCCTGCTCGACGAGCCGGCCAGCGGCGTCGTTCGCCTGACAATCTCAAACCCGGCTAAGCGCAACGCTCTGAACCATCCCATCCTGGACGCGATCAGCGCGACGCTGGCTGAGCTATCCTCGACATCCTCGCCAAGGCGTTGCATGATCGTCACCGGCGCACACGGAATGTTCTCGGCGGGCTATGACATCGGTGAAATTCCCGACGAGGACTTCCAAGAGCGCGCCGAGCGCCTGGTCGCGCATCCGTTCACCGAAGCGATCGACGCGCTCGAGGACTTCCCCTTCCCGACACTCGCGGCGCTCCCGGGTCACACGATCGGCGGAGGGCTTGAGCTGGCGCTGGCGTGTGACATGCGCGTGGGCAGCGAGAGCATCAAACTCGGGATGCCGCCGGCGAAGCTCGGGCTGGTCTACTCACACACGGGCCTGCGGCGCTTCATCGACGCGATTGGCGTGGCCCGCACCCGCGAGCTGTTTCTGCTCGGCCGCTACATTGACGCTCCCACCGCACTGTCCTGGGGACTCGTCAATCGTCTTTCAAGTAGCGAGGATCTGGAGGCGCTGACGCTCACGCTTGCCAGCGAACTAGCGGGCAACGCGCCCCTCTCGCAGATCGGCAACAAGCGCGTGATCGCGGCTCTGCTGCTCGCGGAGGGCGAGCTCCCAGCGGAGGTCGAAGAGGAACTGATCGAGCTTCGTCGCGCCTCTTTCGCTTCCAGAGATATGCGCGAGGGGATGCGCGCGTTCGCCGAGAAGCGCACTCCCCATTGGCGCGGGAAATAGGTGTGTCGTGGCGAGTCGCTTGCGCGCCAATCGAACGCCTAGTGACGCAACGCCTGCCTAACAGCCATTAGGTGGAGGCTCGCACAGGGACGACGGCTCCTGGAGACTGGACCTCCGAGTAGCTGAGTGACCCAGTCTTCGTGTAGCTCGAGAATCGCTTGCGCCGACATTCCGATGTAGGCGTCGGAGGCGATCGAGGCCGATGCCTGAGAGATTGCGCAACCCTCGCCATCGAAGCGAATCTCCGTAATGCGGTCCTCTTCAAGACACATTGTTACCCGCAGCTCGTCGCCACAGGTTGGGCTCTTCACGTGTGCCGACCTGTCCGGACACTCCAGATGCCCTCGGTTTCTCGGGTCACGGAAGTGCTCGATTATCAGATCCTTATAGAGCGGATCCTCCATGATGACTGAGCGGTGCTAGAGCGCCGTGAGCGATCGGAAGTGGTCTCGTGCCTCTATGAGCCCGTCGATACAGAGGTCGACGTCCGATGTGGTCGTGTAGGGACCGAAGCTCATACGTGTCGTCGGTCCGCCGATGCGATCGGAGAGAGGCTCAGCGCAATGATGGCCGGCTCGTACACATATCCCCCGCCGGCCGAGCAGGTCGGCCAGATCGTGGGGGTGAAGACCGTCGAGCCGGAAACTGACGACTCCGGTGCGATCGTCAGCTATCGCTGGACCGAACGTCGTGATCCCACCCATGCGCTGTAGGCGCGCGAGCGCGTGCTCGGTGAGTACTGCGTCGTGTGCCTGAACCCGACCCAGCCCTAGGCTCAAGAGATATTCCGCTGCGGCGCCCAAGCCGATCGCCTCGGCGATTGGGGGCGTGCCTGCCTCGAAGCGCCACGGCGGCGGCTTGTACTCAACGCGATCGGGCCAAACGCCCTGAACCATCTCGCCACCGAGCATCAAGGGAGGCATCTCCTCGAGCATGGATGGATCCGCGTGCAGCACGCCGATGCCGGTGGGTCCCAGCGCCTTGTGTCCGCTCCAGACGTAAAAGTCGGCGCTGATCGCCGTGAAGTCCACTGGCAGGTGCGGCACCGCCTGAGCGCCGTCGATGAGGCATGCGGCACCGGCCTTGTGACAGGCGCTCACGATCGAGTCCACAGGATTGATGGTGCCCAAGACGTTCGAGACGTGCGTGACGGCGACGAGCTTCACCCGTTCCGAGTCGAGCAGGCGCAGCAGATCCCGCATGTCCAAGCGCCCCTGCGAGTCGACGGGCATGATGTCGAGCGCGGCTCCTGAATCCTCACAAAGAGCGCGCCAAGGAAGCAGATTTGAATGATGCTCCATCTCGGTCACGACGACGCGATCACCAGCCCCGATCCGGGCTCGGCCCCAGCTAAGTCGGACGAGATTGATTGCCTCCGTCGTACCTCGGGTGAACACGGTGCCCTCGTAAGGCGCGTTGCATAGCTGAGCAACGCGCGCACGGGCCTCTTCGTACATCTCCGTCGCCTCTTCTGCGAGCGGGTACGACCCACGATGCACATTGGCCGTAGCGCGCTCGTAGTAGTGACTCATGGCGGCTATGACCGCCTTTGGCTTCAGCGCGGTCGCCGCCGAATCAAGATATACAAGCGGCTGGGCGGCGCCTCGCTCCAGCAGCGGGAAGTCCCCACGCACTTCGAGGCATGCACTTGCTGAAGCCATCAGGCCTTCACTATGGTGAACACGAGGTGATCCTCGTCACGGTGCTCAGTCAGCATGTGACCTTCGACTGCGACCCACGCACCGAAATCAACTGACGCCTCGGGGTCGGTTGCTGTCACAACCAGCTCATCTCCGCTACCTAGCTGGCGCATCTCACGCTTGGCTAGGAGGAGAGGCAGCGGACAGAGACTGCCTGAAGTGTCCAGCGCACGTCTCACGTGAAGGTCAGGCGCTGTGCCTTGACGTCGCCTGTGGCGATCAGCCCTTGAGCCTGTCGTGGGCCGGCGAACGTGACTAGCAAGGCCTCGTGCGCAGGTCTCTCGCCCGGGACCGCTCCACAGGCCAAGATCTCAGAGTAGATAGCCCGAGCCCCGACCGAGCCAGGATCGCGGGGAATAGCGACGGTGAGGCTCATCCTGGCATCGGATGTGGCGTTGCCCTCAATCTCGGCGCTCCAGTCGTCCCAGGTCGTTCCCAGCGCTCGCTCGATCGCATGGTGTATGTCGATCTCGTGGAGGATGCGGCCGCCGAGATCGATCATGTTCGCCCGTCGCCCTAGCACACGCAGACGAGAGCCCACCCGCCCGCAAGGACACTCGGTCGTGGCAATCTCGACCAAGTCGCCAGTGCGGTAGCGAATGAGTGGCAGGTGGTCTCGGTAGAGGTCACTGACGACGACCTCACCCCGCGTTCCCTCGGGGGCATCGCTGATCGCGATGAGGTCAGCGCTGGAGGGAGCCGGCGAGCCGGGGCGGACGGCACTCTCAGGGAGTAGCTCGACGACAATCTTCTGATCCATGATGTGGAGAGTGTCGTCTCCCTCCGGGCAGCTCATAGCGATGACGTCTGCCTCGACACTCCCATAGAGGAAGCGGATGTCGATCCCCCAGAGGCGTCTCACTCTTCGCTCAAGCGCTGGCGGCAGAAGATCGCCGTAGAGGATCCCGTACCTGACGTTGGGATAGACGGCCTCGACGCTGCCCCAGCCATCTACGCACGTCTCCCCGATCATCTCCAGCATAAGAGGCGTACCGAAGACAAACGTCGCGCGATGGCTCTCACCGACCCCAATCGGTGTATCAAAGTCAACGTAGGAGGTGTTGATCACGCTGGCACCCAGGCGGGTACTACCGTTAATCGTTGCCCAAGCCGATAGGCTCGGCGGCGGGGACGCGAGCGTGAGGACGATGTCCGAGGGCTTCAGTCCGGCCAGCGCGAACGATTGCGCCTCATGGTCGATCTGTCGCTCAAGGTCTGCGGCCGAGTATGGGATCTGCTTTGCTCTCCCAGAGGTACCGGAAGTCTGGAAGTAACAGCGAGGACACTCCCCGAACTCGGTGATGCTCTCTTGCACGGGGTGCGAGCTGATGTAACGGGAGAGCATGTCTGAAGTGAGGAGGGCCGCGTCCTCGAACTTCTCGAGTCGCCCGTAGAGATCATGCTCGTAGGGAAACGCGATTAGTCCTCGGATAGCGCTCTCAAGCGTTGAGCCCATTGCACGATCTTCCTCAGCTCGCCTAGCGATGTCTAGTTCTTGCCGCTGGACCCTTCGCGGCACTAGGGTCCTCCGGTGCAGCGTGTGGAGCTTTTATGGACATTTCTCGTTGAGAAGGGAAGCGCGAGGTGGCAACAAGCGTTGAGGTTCTGCTTTTCCCTGGTCAGGGCGGTCAACACGCCGAGATGCGGGATCGCGTGCAGAGATGGCGTCCCGATCTACTTGAGCGGGCGCAAGAATTGATCGGCTGCGACCCGTTTACGAGACTGAATGACGGCACCCACTATGTTCACCCGGCCATTTTTTGTGCCAGCCTCGCGGGTCTCTCGGGCCTGGTCGAGACCGGAGTGGTCTCTGATGTCGTTGCCGCGGCCGGGCACTCGCTCGGGGAGTTGGCGGCACTCGCAGCTGCGGGCGTGATGTCCGAGGAGGACGCGCTTCATGCAGTGCTCTTGCGTGGGCGCCTCACCCACGCGTTGGCGCAGCGGGAGCCGGTGGGTGGGATGATGGCGATCATGGGCGTCGCGCTTGCCGAGCTGGCGCCGGTGGTAGAGGCGCACGGACTGAGCGTGGCAGGCGACAATTCGCCACGCCAGGTTGTGATTGCTGGGCCAGTGTCGGCGCTTGAGTCATTCTCGCGCTCGGCGGTGGCGCAGCGTCTCGAGTGCCGTAGGCTAAACGTCGAGGGTGCCTTTCATTCGCCGGCGATGGCTGAGGCGGTGCCCGAGTACCGCGCAGCACTAGAGGCCATCACGATGCGACCGCCACGTTGGCTTGTGGTTTCGTCGGTGACAGGATCTGAGCTAGCGCTGCCAGAGATACCGCACAGGCTCGCTGAAGGTCTGACGGAGCCGGTGCGGTGGCGCGCTGTTTTGGCGACTCTCTACGATCGCGGTCTGCGCTCATTTGTCGAGGTTGGGCCCGGGAGCGCCCTCACAGGGTTGGCTCGTCGCACCCTTTCGCAGGTGCGGGCTCGTTCGGTGGATGCGCTTGAGCTGAGGACAAATCGCAGCAAGGCTGGCACGAAGGTCGAGAGCGCACATGTCTGATACGAGACCCGACGGCTGTGCGTTGGTGACAGGCGGATCGCGTGGGATTGGTGCCGCCGTGGCACTAACACTCGCAGAGGATGGCTGGCCCGTCGCAGTCAACTGCCGTACTGACCGTGAGGGCGCTGAGGGCATCGTGGCCAAGATCGAAGCTATGGGTGGAGTTGCGATGGTCGCCGTCGCCGATGTCGTGGACGCGCAGGCGGTTGAGCAGATGTTCGATGACGTCGAACGGTGGAGGGGCCCGGTGCTGGTGGTGGTGAACAACGCTGGCGTGCGGGCTGACGCGATCGTGCCGGAGATTACCGATGCGGCTTGGAGTTCGGTGATCGACACGAACCTGCTCGGGCCATTTCGCATTATGCGGCGGGCAGTAATGCCAATGGTAAGGGCGAGATTCGGTCGTATCATCAACATCGCCTCGGTCGTCGGCGAGCGAGCCAACGCTGGCCAGGCGAACTACGCAGCGTCGAAGGCCGGCTTGATGGCGCTGTCGCGGACAACAGCCGTCGAGGTTGCCCGCCGTGGGGTGACAGTCAACGCAGTGGCGCCCGGTTACGTGCAGACCGAGCTGACAAGCGACGTCGATCCAGCGATGTCACGTGCCATCCCTGCACGTCGACCGGGAACTCCCAATGAGATCGCGGCATGCGTCCGTTTCCTGGCCTCATCCGAAGCGAGCTATATCACCGGCACGACCTTGGTGGTCGACGGTGGACTCACCGCCTGATTCCCGCCATCCTCGAGGAGAAAACGCAATGACTCAAACCCAACAGACGCAGGAGAAACTCGAGCGACTGGTCTTCGACACGCTTGAGTCGTTTGGCGCGGAGCCGGCGGAGATATCGCGCGAGGCTGGCTTGAAGGAGCTTGACATCGACTCGCTGGACATGGTCGAACTGGGCCAAATCATCGAGGAAGAGTACGGCGTGAGGCTGACAGGCGCTGATTTCAAGGAGACGCGCACTGTCGGCGAAGCGATCGACGTTATAGCCGCCCGGGTCCTATGACCGAGCAGGCGGTCGTAACCGGATTCGGCGCGGTCACGCCGCTTGGCGTTGGCGCGCGGACGCTTTTCGACCGCTGGGCGCAGGGTGAGGCTGCGATCGAGGGCGGGGAGGGCATGTGCAATGACTTCGAGCCCTCCGAGCACCTCAGCCGCAAGGAAATCCGCCGCGCTGATCGCTTCGCACAGCTTGCTCTGGCGGCCTCCGAGGAGGCGGTTCGGCAAGCGGGTTGGGCCGAGAGCTTGCCCTACGACGCGGAGCGCATCGGCTGCGTGATCGGCACCGGCGCGGGAGGACTGCAGAGCTTTGAGTCCGAGCTGGACGTGCTCCGCGACCGTGGCGATCACGCCGTTTCCCCGCTCTCGATACCGCGCATCATGCCGAATGCAGCTGCGGCGGTCGTCGCCATGCGCTACGGACTGAAGGGTGAGTGCTACGGCATCACGTCTGCCTGTGCATCCGGTACACAGGCGATCGGCGCGGGGATGAGGCTGCTGCGGCTCGGCGTCGTCGACGCGGTCGTCGTCGGCGGCGCGGAGGGTCGTCACACGGTGTTCTCGCGTGCGGCCTTCAAGCTGATGGGCGCAACCTCGCAGTCGGGCTGTGCGCGCCCGTTCGACCGCCGCCGCGACGGCTACGTTCCGGGCGAGGGTGCCGGCGTGCTAGTGCTGGAGAGGCGATCCTCAGCGGAGGCACGTGGCGCTGAGGTGCTTGGTGAGGTCGTCGGTTACGGCGCCTGCTCGGATGCCTACCACCTGACCTCACCTGAGCCCGGTGGGCGCGGCGCGACGCAGGCGATCCGCAGTGCCCTTCAGGACGCGAACGTCGGCGGCGAGAACATCGCCTACGTGAACGCCCACGGAACGGGCACCCTGCTCAACGACCGCACCGAGACGATCGCGCTCAAGGCGGCACTCGGGCCTGCGTCGATGGAGGTTCCAGTGTCCTCGATCAAGAGCGCGATTGGACACCTGCAGGGCGCCGCAGGCGCGGTCGAGGCGATTGCCACACTGATTGCGTTGCGCTCAGGGATTGCCCCCCCAACGCTTGGCCTGGAGGAGCCCGACGAGGGCCTCGACCTCAACTACGTGCCGCTCGTACAGCAAGCCCTGCGCGATCCGACCGCCGGCGCCCGGATCGGCCTGAGCAATTCCTTCGGCTTCGGCGGCCACAACGCCGTGGTAGTGATGAAGGCCCCGTGAGCACTATCTTCACAAGCCTCTACGAGGCGCTGTCTTTGGGCGCGGAGTTCGTTTCGCCCGAGCGCGTTGTAACCGAGGCCAACGTTATTGCCTTCGCGGAGCTGACGGGAGACCACCACCCTCAGCACGTCGACGCACGCTGGGCCGAGTCAAGCATCTTCGGCGAGCAGATCGCACACGGGCTGCTCGTGCTCTCGCTTGCGATGGGGCTCGCGCCAATTGATCCGGAGAACGTCCTCGCGCTCCGCAGGCTCCGCGATGTCGTCTTCAAGCGGCCTGTAGCGTTTGGCGACGTCATGCGCGCGCGTCTGGTCGTGCGTGACCTCACTCGACTCTCGCCGGATCGGGGGCTTGTGGCCTTGCGGCTCGTCGTTACGGTCAACGGCAGCACTGCGATCGCGGCTGTCCTGGACGTACTCTGGCGCTGCGAGGCGGCCGACTTGCCTCATTCGGGGACGACACTGGAGGACCAATCGGCCCAGGAAGCCGAGGGAGCTACGCCGGAGATCCGAGGATGAGTCTCGAGGGACGGAAGATTGTCGTGACGGGCGTCCTCACGCGCGCCTCGATTGCGTTCGCAGTAGCCAGGGTAGCCCAACTCCAGGGAGCGGAGGTGGTGCTCACAAGCTTCGGCCGCGCACGGAGGATGACTGAGCGCGCCGCCCGCGGGCTCGAGGGCGCGCCGCCGATCCTCGAGCTGGATGTGAACAGCGATACCGATCTAGCGGCGCTGGCACCGACGCTGAGCGAACGTTGGGATCATGTCGATGGTGTCCTGCACGCGATCGCGAACGCGCCACAGGATGCTTTGGGAGGCAACTTCCTGCATACGCCACGAGCGAGCGCGGAGTCGGCGTTCGCGACGAGCGCCTACTCGTTGAAGGCACTGGCAGTTGCATTGCTACCGCTGCTATGTGAGGCGCCGCACGGAGCCGCGATCGTGGGGCTCGACTTCGATGCCTCGGTCGCCTGGCCGGTCTACGACTGGATGGGGGTCGCGAAGGCAGCGCTCGAGAGCGTCAGCAGGTATCTAGCTCGCGATCTTGGGCGCTATCACATCCGCACGAACCTCGTCTCGGCTGGCCCCATCGATACCGCGGCATCCAGCGCTTTCGATCATTTCCGTACGCTCGGCCGCGCTTGGCACGAGCGCGCGCCGCTGGGCTGGGACATGCAGGACGTTGACGCAATCGCCGAGACCGTGTGCTTCCTGCTCTCTAATCAAGCGCGGGCGATCACCGGCGAGATCGTCCACGTCGACGGCGGGTTTCACGCCGTTGGCCCGAGCAGCGAGGAGATGACGCGCTCGCTCGCCCAGGCGGACGAGCGACCCGCGGCGGGGATTACCGTGTAATGCGAGACTCGTCTACTCCGAGGATTGTGCTCACCGGGGCTGCCGGCGTGTTGGGGTCGGCGCTGCTGCGCGAGTTTCCCGGCGAGAGCGTTCTCTGCCTGACCCATCGCACGGCCCTCGGCCCAACGCAGGCGAGGCAGATACCCTGCGACCTCTCGCGGCGGCGGCTCGGCCTGTCCGAGGACAGCTTCCAGGAGGTTGCGAGCTGGGCGGACTGCATCATCCACTGCGCCGCCATAACCGACTACGCGGCCGGAGGGGAGACGATCAGAGCGATCAATGTCGAGGGGACCAAGCGGATCCTCGACCTCGCGAGCTCGGCCAGCGCCGCCCTATACCACGTGAGCACGGTGCTCGTCGGGGTCGACGAGGGGGAGCGGGGAGTGGGCGCGGTACTGCAGACGGGGCGGAGTTCGATGAGTGTCATGGCCTATGAGCACTCAAAGACGTCCAGCGACGAGATCGTCAAGGCGAGCGGGTTGCCAGCCTCGATCGTCAGGCCGTCGTTGATCCTGGGCGACTCTGACACTGGCCAGATCGCGCGGTTCCAGGGGTTCCACGCGATGGCGAGGTTCTTCTTCGACGAGTCGATCCCGATACTGCCACTTCCCGCGGAGGCGCTCGTGGATCTCCTGCCAGTCGACGTGATGGCGCAAGCGCTGAGTGCGGTGGTCCGTGCGGGCGAGCTTCCGGCCGAGTGCTGGCTGTCGGCCGGGGAGCGTGCACTGCGAGTCGAACAGGTCGTGCGCACGATCACTGACTACGCGATCGAGAGCGGCCGAGAGGTCGCGATGCCGCGGCTCGTCGCCCCCGACATCGTCGACCGCCTGATCCGGCCCGTCTTCATGCGGGAGTTCCCTAAGCGCACCCAGCGTCGCTTTGAGTACATGATCGACGTGGTAGCGCCGCTGGTCAGCAACCTGCGCTTCCCGAGCTCAATGCCTGACATCGCCGCACGTCATGGTGTGAGATGGGACGAGATCGATCTGTGCGAGTGCGTGCGGAGGTCGATCGCCTACTGGGACCGTCAGCGCACGGCAGGCGAGCGAGGCGGGGTACGTGTCAGCGCAGCAGGATGACGCCGAGCGCACCGCGGATCTGTTCCGACGGCACGTGAACAGGACGTGGGCGGTGATGATGGGAGGGCGCTCCGAGCACAGTGCGAGCGGCAGCTACGTATACAGCAGCCAGGGTGAGCGATATCTCGACTGCGGCGGCCACGGCGTGCTGCTGCTAGGCCACAGCCACCCAGCCGTCGTGAGCGCAGTGATTGAACAGCTCGGCAGGCAGGCGCTGCCGAGTAGGTTTCTGCTCAGCCCCATCGTTGCCGAGGCGGCGGCACGCTTGATCGAGGTAGCGCCGCCAGGGCTGGAGTATGTCTTCTTCGGGACTTCTGGGTCCGATGCGGTCGAGATTGCGATCAAGCTCGCGCGCCTGAGTGGCCGCAGCCGCGTGATCGCGATGCGGGACGGCTTTCACGGCAAGACGATGGGAGCCCTGAGCGTGACCGGCAGGGACCAGTTCCGTCAGCCCTTCGCTCCGCTGCTGCCGCAGGTCGAGCACGTGCCCTTCGGCGACCTCCTAGCGCTGCGGCGCGCGCTGGTCGCCGCGCGGGGCCAAGCGTGCGTGTTCGTCGAGCCGATCCAGGCCGAGGCGGGAGTGATCCTACCCCCGCCAGGGTACCTCGCCAGGGTGGCGGAAGCCTGTCGCGAGCATGACGCGCTACTCGTGCTGGACGAGATCCAGACGGGGCTCGGCCGCACAGGGAGCTGGTGGGCAGCACAGGGCGAGTCGGTGGTACCGGACATCCTGCTCGCGGGCAAGATCCTCAGCGGCGGCGTCGTCCCAGTGAGCGCCGTGCTCGCCACGACGGCGGTCTTCGAGCCGATCAACCACGATCCGATCCTCCACAGCGCGACGTTTGCGAACTCCCCGATTGCCGCGGCAGCAGCGAAGGCGACGATCGACGTGATCGAGCAAGACGGCCTGGTGGATCGGTCACGCGTGCTCGGTGAGCGTCTGCTAGACATCGTGACCAAGACCCTTCAGACGGAGTGCCCCGGCCTCGTGCGTGCGGTGCGCGGCTCGGGCCTCCTAATCGGCATCGAGTTCGCCGCGGAGGCCAGCGTTGGCGAGTTCGTCTTCGAGATGTTCCGCCAGAGCGTGATCTGCAACTTCTCGCTAAACGCCCATTCCGTCGTGCGACTCACACCGTCGGCCTATCTCTCTGACGACGACGTGACCTGGCTCACGGAGGCACTGAGTCGCAGCGCCGTCGCTGTCGCGGAGCGAACGGCGATGGACCTCCAAGAGGTAACGCTGTGAAGACGATCAAGCTCGAGGTGCAGTGCCCGCGGGTGGATGCTGACGAGTTGTATCGCGCCCTTGCCGACTACGACCGCTACCCGGAGCTGGTCGAGATCGTCCGAAGGGTCGAGGTGGCGTCGACCGGACCGGGCTGCGGGACCTCGCGCTGGGAGGTCGCCTTCCAGACCGGCGTGCTCAAGTGGTCGGAGCTCGACGAGTTCGACGCCGATGAGCGCACGATCCGGTTCGAGGCCAACGGCGGCGACCCGGAGCACTACTCGGGGCTGTGGCGCGTGCGCGAGACGGCGGACGGTAGCGTCGTCTCCTTCTCGGCCGAGTTTGACCTTGGGATGCCTACCTTCAGCGCCGTCATCGAGCCCGTCGCTGAGCGGACGCTTCGGGAGAACATTCTGGCGATTGTGCGCAGCATCGCGCGCTCTCACCTCGATTCGAATGGGGAGGCCTGAAATGGCCTCGCAGAGCGAAGCCGCGATGACCCGCCATCTCGACCGCCTTTCGGGTGCGGATGCCTACTATCTCGTGCACGAGGCGCCGATGGAGAACTTCTACGGTGGACCGGGATTCGTGTTCCTGTTTGCCGGCGAGTGCCCCACATTTGAGGACTTCGTGGCGCACGTCGGTGAGCGCGTCCCGGCGCTGCCGCGCCTGCGCCAGAAGATGCTTGAGGTGCCCTTTGGGCTCGCCCGGCCGGTTTGGTGCGACGACCCAGATTTCCGCCTGGACTACCACGTCTCCTACGCTCCGCTGCCGCCGCCGGGCACCGAGGAAGGGTTGCAACGGCTCGTGAGCCACCTCTTCTCCGAGCAACTCGACCGCAACAAGCCGCTATGGCGAATGTGGCTCGTCCCGGACATCGGGGAGGGCCGCTTCGCGGTGATCTTCAAGACACATCACTCCGTCGGCGATGGCGTGTCCTTCGGGCGGTACTTCACAGAGGTGATCCTCGACGGCTGTGTGCCCTCCGCCGGTGGGGGAGGTCTCGATCACTTCCCTCTGCAGTCGGCACCCGCGCCTGCGAGACTTCTGCTGCGTTCGCTAGCTGACGGGTTTGGTTCCTTCGCAGCGGCGTTCAGACGGCTGGCGCTGGTGCGAAGGCAGCCACTCTCGGCCACGCGGGGGCTGGCTTCGGGGGCGCTTGCCGTCTTCGAGGCGTTGCGTAATATGGCGGGCCTCGCGCCAATCGTCGCGGGGCTCAATCCGAGTCTCAGCGCGCACCGCGAGATCACCTGGACGAGGGTCGAGCTGGAGCGGATCATGCGCGTGCGCGCGGCGCTCGGAGGGACGGCGAACGACGTTCTGCTTGCCATTGTGGCGGGCGCGATGCGCGGGTGGTTTCTCTCGCATGCTCTCGATCCGACCGATCAGGAGCTCAAGCTAGGGATCGCGGTGAGCACGCGGCCGGACGACGATCCGCTCGCCGAACTCGGAAACAAGATGTCTGGCTACCGGGCTTCGCTTCCGCTCGGGATCGCCGACCCGGAGACTCGCTACCGGGAGATTCGTGACCGCATGGCCACGCTGAAGATTTCCAGGCAGGTCCAAGGCGCAGTCTCGATCCAACATCTTGACGAGCTGGTCCCGTATCGAATGCTGAGGTCGTGGACTTCGTTCCACGGCTCGCCCCGTCTGTTCAACCTGATAGCTTCCAACATTCGCGGCCCGGCGAGACCGCTGCAGCTGTTGGGCCAATCGCTTACGGACATCCTCCCAATCAATCTGCTGGTACCAAACCAAGCACTAATCATCACGCTGATGAGCTTCAATGGCACGGCCGACATAACGCTGGTGGGCGACCATCGAGCTATGCGAGATATAGGAAAGGTGCGCGACATGCTCGTGAGCGAGCTGAGGGAGCTTGAGCGAGTGGCCGAGCAGCGGGACGGTGTGGCGGCGTCGGCATGACTGCCAGCGAGCGGGCCGGAGAGCCGCTGATCGAGATCAAGGATCTTTGTAAGAGCTATGGCTCGGTTATCGCGGTCGACGGGCTCAATCTCAGTGTCTCAGAAGGCGAAGTCTTCGGTCTGCTCGGACCCAATGGGGCCGGCAAGACGACCACATTCGAGATTCTAGAGGGCTTCCGAAAACGGGACGCTGGCAGCGTCCGGGTGCTCGGTGTCGACCCCGAGAAGGCTGAAACTGCCTGGCGCGCACAGATTGGGGTTGTTTTTCAGACATGTGGGCTGCAACCACGCTTGACTGTCGAAGAGCTCCTAGCGCTGTACGGTGGCTTCTACCCAACCCCGCGATCGATCGAAGAAACGATCCGGCTGACTGGTCTGGATGAGATCCGTCGTCGGCGGGCGCAGCGGCTGTCAGGAGGTGAGCAGCGGCGTCTTGATGTCGCTCTTGCCCTCATAGGCAACCCTCGACTCCTCTTTCTCGATGAGCCCACCACAGGCTTCGACCCGTCCGCCCGACGCGCTGCGTGGGAAATGATTCGGGGCCTGAGCGCGACGGGCACAACGATTGTCCTGAGCACGCACTACATGGAGGAGGCCCAGGCCCTTTGCGATCGCGTTGGCATCCTCTCTGGCGGGCGGTTGTTGGCCGAGGGACGGCCCGAGGAGCTAGTAACGGGGGACGGTGTGCTCACAGAAGTACGCTTTATGTTGGTCGAGGGGGAACCCAAACTAGCGAGCCTGCCCGACCTCGGCATAGACACATGGCAGTCGCTGCCAGGAGGTGCGCGTACCCACACACGGCGCCCGCTGCCGCTCGTCGCTGCTCTACACGAGTGGGCGCTTGCTAATGCTGTCGAGGTGCGCCTGCTAGAGGTCGCTCCGCCGAGCCTGGAGGAAACCTACCTCAGTCTGACCGGAGAGGGATCTGATGCTAAATAGAGGACTTCATCAGCTCCGATATGAGTTGGTGTCGTTTGTGCGAGACCCGGCCGCCATTTTTTTCACCGTCGCGCTGCCCGTCCTGATGTTCTTCTTTCTCGTAAGCATAATCGGCCCCGCGACGGTTGATCTGCGAAACGGCATCTCGGCCGCCACGTATTATCTACCGTTCGTACTCACTCTCGGTGTTGTGGCCTCAGCATTCTTCAACACCGCAGTGCAGGTCACGACGCTGCGCGAGCTGGGCGTTCTCAAGCGCTTGCGTAGTACCCCCGCGAGTCCACAGGGCATGGTGCTCGCCTGGTTTGGAACGTCGCTGATTACGTCCTTGCTGATTGTTGTGGCGCTTGTGCTGCTTGCACGCCTCGCCTACGGTATAAGCATCGGAGCGGGAAAGCTGCCGCTGGTCTTTCTCGCTTTGGTTCTCGCCAGCGCGTCGTTCACGGCCCTGGGCTTCGCCATCACACGCTTGATCCCGAGTGAGGCCGCCGCGCTGCCACTCGCAAACGCCGTAGTCCTGCCACTGTATCTGTGCTCGGGGCTACTGATTCCGACCGAAGAAGCGCCAGCCTGGGTCCAAGGAATTGGGGAAGTCTTCCCGATACGTAATCTCGCAGAGATCCTGCTGGGAACGATCGCGCCACACAAGGGTGGCAGCGTGTGGGTCCATCTGCTCGTGCTATTGGCCTGGGGTATTGCCGGACTTGTACTCGCTACCAGGTTCTTTCGCTGGACGCCTGCTCGAGAGCAGGCATCAGCCCAGTAGCGATTTGTGCGTTCGCACCACGCCGGGTACGGTTACGCCCAAGCGCTCATGGATAGTCAGCGGATTACGGCGATCGCCGTAACCACTAACTCGTCGCTAGCGAGCCATCGGCCAGTGAAGCGGCTTAGACACGCGCCAGCTGTGGCCGACGCAGGCAGTCGTGCGTCGAAGGTCTGGTGTGTAAGGTCGAAGGTGATAAGTATCTCTGTGAACTCAAGCCACATTCGAGTCAACGGATACCATGCCTTGAAGGCGGCCTCCTTGGCGCTGAACAACAGGCGGTCCCAAGAGACGGTGGAATCTGTGCCAATAAGGTCGGGGAGCCAGGCCCGTTCGTGATCCATTACGGTGCGTCGGAACACCTTCTCTGGTAGCGCTCGATTCGGCTCGGCGTCGATGCCGACACATAGCACTTCGCTCGCCCATCCCGCAACCGCTGCGCAGTAGCCTGCACAATGCGTGATGCTGCCAACGACTCCGCTAGGCCATCGTGGCGTGCCGTCCTCTTCGGAAGAGATCCCGACGGATCCCAATCCCATGTCAGCCATCGCATGGCGGGCGCATGCCCTACCTGTGGTGAAATGCGCGGCGTCGTCTCTCACTTGCGCTCGCTACGACCGGCTCCTCCCCTGGTAACAGGGCGGCATCGCTTCGGTCTCCCCGAACCTCGCTCGAGACCACGACCGACGGGAGAATCTCCGCGATCATCGTGCCAAAAACGCAATCAGTGACATGTGTTAGGAGTTTACTTCCCGAAGCGCGCTTCTGTGGCGAGGCAATTAGCATTATGCGCAATCAACTCCGCCATTTTTGCGCTCATTGGTAAGAATCAGCGCGCTCATTGGGTGATAGCCTCCTTTTGTGCTTGTCTCGCAGGAGGACAAAACCGATGGCTGCCGTGTGAGTCATATCAATGTCCGTCCCTCGGCGGGACAAATGCTGCTGGGTCGTGGTCGATGGGCGCACCTGCTATTGGGTGCAGTACCTGCAGTCGCTGCCGCAATTCTCTGGCAAGCTGCGTGCGCGACGACCTCCAATGCTGCTCGTCAAAATATCGCAAAAGCCGTCGGGGCACGACAGATGGCAGTGAAATTGACAGGCCACTTCCATGTCCTGGGGCGACCCAGACATGTGCTCGCAGAGCAAGGCAGCTTTACCGGCACTGTTTCTGGGCCCGCGACTATCCACTTCACTCTCATAACTTTGACCTCGGGGACTGCCACGGTCGTCTTTTATCCTGCCGGTGGCTCAATAAGCGGACGAGCGGCCACGCGCTCCAAGATCGAAGGAGCAAACGTGTACTTCGGCGGCTACCTCAAGATCACAAGCAGCTCGGGTAAGTGGAGGCACACGACCGGGACGACGCTTGGCTTCAGTGGGTACCTCAACCGCAATACCTTCCAGGGAACAGCTCATCTCTCAGGCACTCTCCGTGTCTAAGCCAGTCGCGTCTGCGCGCGGTGTCGCCATTAACTTCCCACGAGGCTCATTCTGCCTCAGCATTTTCGCTTGTCTGATTTGCGCCCTGACTCCTGCGGGTGCGTCCGCAGCCGAGCGAGCAAAGCTTCGTGTCGCCTTCGTCCCCGATCGGCTAGGAGCGGAAACCACTATCGAGTTGGGGATGGTCCTCACCAGCACCACTCCCGGAGCTGTCCCTTCACCAGTAACGGGTTTCGCGATGCACATTCCGTCGGAACTTTACCTGATAGGAAGTGGGCTGGGCGTAGCGATCTGCTATCCTAACGCGCTGCGGACGGCTGGACTATCCGGCTGCTCGCCCAACGCTCAGCTCGGTCTGGGGTCCGCGACAGTCGAGCTCTCGGTCGGTCCAGAAGTGGTCGTCGAGAAAACCGCGCTCGTCGCACTACTGGGGCCGCCGGTGAAAGAACAAACAGGAGTCCTGATTCTCGCCGAGGCTAGGGCTCCGGTTGCCGCCGAACTTGTCTTTCCGGGCGTGCTATACGCCGGACCGGGCATTTTTGGGGGAATTGGAGAGACGCTTGCGACGGTGATCCCGGAGACGGAAATAGAAACGTGGCCAGGCGGACCACACGCCTCCGTGACATATCTTCAGCTCAACATCGGACCGGATCACCTAGCCTATAGCCGAAGAATACACGGGAGGTCGGTGACATATCGGCCGAGGGGTATCGCGCTACCTCCGATCTGTCCGCATCATGGTTTTCCATTCGTCGTTGATCTGACCTTCGAAGATGGTACTGCCCTAGCGGCTCAAGCTAATGTGCCGTGCCCAGCGCCAGTCCGGCGAACTCATCGAAGGGCCTAATTACGTTAAGCCAGAAAGCTGTCGAAAGCAATTGTGATCTACTAGGAGCGTGGAAATGACCAAGTACCGCTCACAGTCAGCACCCAAAGAGGGTCCTCTCGTGCGTTGCGGGAGCGTCATCTTGCAAGGAGGACGCGTGCTCGCCGTAGCGACGTGGGTAGTCGCGTTCTTGGCGGTCGGCTCGGGCTCAGCGAGTACACAACAGGGGTTGCGCAAAGCTCGAGCCCACAGGTCGACTACCCCCATCGCCGTCGAGGCGAGGGTCCTATCCGTTCATGAGACTGCGCACTGTCATCTCGTGAGCCACCATCGTGAGATGCTCCTTGAGGAAGGTTACGGCTCAGGGGTGCTGAGCGGCAAGCTTGTAATACATCTTACCTTGGCGTACACGCAAGGTTCGGTGATCTTCACAGCTTACCCGCCTGGAGGCACGATCGTCGGCAGAGGAGAAGGCTCGTCGTACGCCAAGGGAAACACGGCTTACTTCACGGGAACGGCCTCCATCAACTATGGCACCGGAAGATACGCGCACGCCTCGGCGAGCAATGTAAAGATACGTGGGACGCTGCAAAGGAAGACCTTTGCGTTTTTCGTCGAAGTAAACGCAAAGCTTTACTACTAGCTGGCTTGCGCTCATGTGGTGCCCGCGTCGACATTTGTGGGCCAAGGCGGCGATTCTAGGCAACGTGATGCGTCGGGCCGATGATTTGAGCGCAAGGCATCACAGAGTCGTGTTGCTCACGTGGATAGTCGTAGTCATAGTATCTCTACCGCTGGCTATTCAGCAGTCGAACCACTTGACGGCAGGTGGGTTCAGCGTCCCAGGATCGCAGTCGGCACGTGCAGACGTAATGCTGGCGCGCGCGTTTCCAGCGGCTAGTCAGGCGATTGTCGCTGTGCTTCTCTGGCCACGAGCCGGATCCGAGTCTGGTGCCCTCATGTCTGAGATCGAACGGGTAAGACGGGTCGTGCGCGGTATAGCCGGCGTAGAACTGCAGCCGCAAGTACACGAATTGGCCGAGTTTGCGGCAGAACTCGGCGAACCTGTGGTGATCCCCCTCAAGGTGACCGTGAGCGAAGATCAAGCCCGGAATGTAGTCAAGAGGCTGCGTCCGCTTCTGGGAGTTGGCCAACCGTCAAGGGATGGTGTTGCAATACACCTCCTCGGTGAGAGCGCTCTATGGGCGGGGCTAGAAGAAACGGCCAAGAATCAGCTCACACGAGCAGAGATGATCGGGTTTCCGATCCTCTTTGTAGTGCTGGTGGCGATCTTTGGATCGCTGGCGGCAGCCCTCATGCCGCTCGCAATAGGAGTTGTGGCTCTGATTGTGACGGGCGCGATCGTATACTGCCTATCGCTCGTGATGGGCTTGTCCCTTTTTACAATGGACGCGGCCTCTATGCTGGGCATCGGCGTCGCGATCGATTACTCGCTGATTGTGCTGGCACGCATGCGTCAGGAGCTCGTGGGAGCGACGATTGGTAGTGCGCGTAGAACGACACTGATCACTTCGGGGGCCGCCGTAACAGTATCCGGGGTTACGTGTATCGCGGCTTTGGCCGGCGTATTGTTTATTCCGATCGGAGCACTCCGCTCGATGGCGCTCGGGGCCACCATCATCATTGCGGTGTCGGTGCTGGCGGCGATTACGCTCCTGCCGGCGCTCCTGACGCTGCTTGGTAGACAGCGAGTGAGCGCCAAGAGTTTTGCGCGCAGACGAGTTGTGGGGAACGGAGTAACCCCGAGGCACGGGTGGAGCTGGAATCGATGGGTTGCGACAGTAACAAGACGGCCAGTCATCACCGTCCTGGCCGTCGGGGCCCTCCTTGCGGTGCTATGTGTGCCAGCCTTGAGCATGCGGACTGATACGGGTGTAGTGCAGCAGCTCGGCGCAAAAGATGAGACACGCGTCGGCTTTACGGAGGCGGCTCAGCTAGGCGGACCAGGAATACTTGGGCCGGCGTCGATTGTCTCGCACACTGCAAATCCCGTGCCCCGCAGATATCTACGTCAGCAGATAGCACAGCTGCGAGCGATTGCGCAGCGTCTGCCTGATGTGCGGAGGCTCGGTCCGACGGAAGTGGCGCGAAGCGCGAGATATGCGAGCTTTACAGTTGTTCCATCGAGCGATCCTGAGTCCGCTGCCGCGGAGCGTCTTGTTCAGCGTCTTCGAGGCTCCCTCGCTAACGCACTCGTGGGAACAAGGCTGACCGTCGTGGTTGGCGGGGCTTCTGCCACACAGTTCGATGAGGTGCAGAAGATCGGGGCGAGCATGTGGAAGGTGCTGCTTGCGGTATTGATAATTTCGCTGATACCCTTGGCAGCACTCTTGCGATCGGTGCTCCTGCCGGTCAAGGCGATCGTGATGAATCTTCTGTCTGTCGGTGCTGCTTATGGCATCTTGGTTGTTGTATTTCAGTGGGGATGGCTAGATTCGCTTTTCCATTACCACGCGCCGGGGCACGTGGATACGCTGGTTCCACCACTGCTGCTGGCTATCGTGTTTGGGTTGTCGACGGACTATGAGGTATTCCTTCTAAGTCGAATCAGGGAGCGATGGCTCAAGTCAGGGGATGCACGACAGGCGATCGGCGAGGGGCTCGCGGCTAGCGCTAGAACCATTACAGGTGCGGCAGTAGTCATCGTGTGCGTATTCGCTGTCTTCGTCGGAACAGGCATTCCGATAATCAAGGAGATTGGACTCGGGAGCGCCTTTGCGATCGGAATCGACGCGACGTTGGTTCGATTGATGCTAGTGCCAGCGATTATGACTTTGCTCGGAGATTGGAGTTGGTGGCTACCGAACCGAGTGGAGCGCCGGATTGTTGCCGGCCAAGTGCAAGCATCGGAACGTTGTATAATGTAACGAGAGATTGAGAGAGAAGCGTGCCGGAGGTATTGGCATCGTCGCAGCGCTTGTTGGAGTTCCCCCGCTTTCGTGGACAGCTTGATCAGAACTGTCGTCAAAGGAGCGCGAGGAGCTTCACCACATAGTCGACCAGTCGGTCGCAGGGCTGGCGCGCAGCGGCAAGGTCGGTGCGATCGTTCAAGCAGCAGCGGATCGCTTCATCGGATCGCGCGAGGACCGGGCGCCCCACGCGCCCGACGCATAGCGTTCTTTCGTCCGGGAGGACCTCGACGTGGGCCCAGCCAGGTCGCGTCGTCGATGCGCACATGGACAGCCTCCCAGCCGATCGTGGCGCGCGCCCCGCCCCGCGGCGTCGGTTCCGCGCCCTGCGCTTGGGGGGTCGTCATCGTTGCGTAGGGCTGGGGGTCTCGTTCTCCGATGCAGGCAGCGCGGGAGCATGCGCTCAAGCAGGAGCTTCGATGGTGCCAGCCGTGTCTCACCCCCACGCTAAGTATGTAGAATAAGGATTCAGATGCCAGAGCGGATCACCGAACAGCTACTTGATGCTTTGGAAGTTTTGCTGGTTGATCCCCGTCGCGAGTGGTACGGCCTGGAGATCATGGAGCGATCGGGGCTGAGCAGCGGGACGCTGTATCCGCTCATTCATCGACTGGTTCTCGATGGCTGGCTCCTTAGAACTCGCGACGTGGAATCCGAGTCTGGCGGACCGGCTCGTCGTCTCTATCGCTTGTCGGGTTCTGGCGAACAGGCTGCGGAACAGTTGCTTGCCGACAGACGGAGATCCTCGACGTCAGTGCCCGTTCGACCTAGAGCTCAGCCGGCGTGGTAGTCCTGCTCCTCTCTGCGATTGGCGCTTTTCTCGGCAGCGTTGCGCGCAACCTCTTCTCGCGAGGGCTAGAAGGGGAAATGGAAGTTGCGTTGCGAACTTGGGCCAAGTGGTGCATCGGCCGAGCTGTTTCGCCGCTGTCTCCAGAAGTGGCCGCTGACCAGGAAGACGAGTGGCTCGCAGAGCTCGGCACGGTGTGGGCTCGTCCGATCCTGGTGATTCGGTTCGTATGGGGTCTCGCGGGAGCAGCGGACGAGATCGCGACGGGTCTGAGATCGTCGGCTATTGCTGTGCGGCGTCGGCGTGTACTGCTTTGGCTCGCCAACGTGGACCCGAGAGACGTTGTATGCCGGCCTGACCGGACGCGGTTTGAACTTGTTGGTGCCTTCTTTCTCGTTGAGTTCGCCCTTGTAGCTTTCGCCGCGTACGTCACCGCGGGCGTGGCGTTCCCCGCATTTTTCGGGGGACACAAACTTCTTGCCTTTGTGGTGGCCGTGATGGCTGGCACCGTGACCACTGGACTTGATCGTCCATTGGCTGCGATGGCAATCTCCTCTTCAAATCGGCGGACAGCATTCTGCCGGACTTTGCTTCGTTTCTCGCTAAGCGTCATCGTCGCGGCGATTGTTGTGCAGCCCGTGGCGCTGCGTCTGCTGACGCCCGATGGGTTCATGCCGATTTCTGCCGTTGCTGCCACCCCTCTCGCTGGCCATCCCTCAGTAGGTCGGAGGTCAATGGCTACGAGCACAGGGTCCGAGCGGATCGGACTAATCGAACGTTCACGGCGCCTTGATGACCTCATTGAGGCGGATTCGGCAGCGCTCGCTGCCTTCATCGGTCTGATGCTCGGCGTGATCGCGATCGACTTCGGCAGCACACTGCTGATGTGGACCGGGCGAAATTCTCTTTATGCGCGCCGGCAGGCGATCCGGTCAGAGGCCATCGCCGGGCGGTTCGAGCCCCGATAAGACGAACGGAACACCCGCCCACCTAGCCGTTCTACCGCCGCCGCCGTGCGAGACGGCGCTGGGGCGGCGCTCCTGTAGGCAAATTGGCGCATCCCCTCGGCAGGTGGGCGCGAGGCCGCATGGTCATCGCGTTTCCGGGCAACCGCCCGGGTGATCTGACCCTACCGCCGAGGCCGGCCAACGCCAATGGCGTCGTGCTCATCGCGCCATGTCTGCTTGAGCCGCGCAAGCGCGTCGCTCACGCTTGCGAGCCTGGATGTCCGTGCGGGCACCTTCCGAGTGCGCGGGCCTGTTTGCCTGGCTCGAAGATCATCATGCAGGCGCCGCACTTGTTGGGGACGACACGGGACTATCCTCCCAGGAGATTGGGGCGGGACCGTCGTGGAGCGCATCACCAGCAAGGAGTAGGCGGTGTAGCGGCGGCTGAGCTTGCGGTCGGCGGCAGACCGGCTCTGGGCGCTGTCGAGCAGGCGGTAGTGGAACCCGTCGGAGAGCCACGCCTTCATGCCGCGCGGCGAGATCAGCAGGATTCTGTCATCCGCGAGACGCAGGAACGGCCGGCGCATGAACGGGCGAGTCTCCTACGCGATGTGGGTCGGGTCCGTGCCCGCCGTCGCGAACTCTGCTGCGAAGGCCGCTCGATCAGCGGCGATGAGCCGCAGCGCGTCCTCGCGGCGCTCGGCCATGCCCAAGCGATGGTGTGGCCAGGACAACCGGAAGCAGAATCTCCGGCGTACCCGCCACAACCCTCAACCAACGTAGCCCGACTCGCGCCAAATCCGCGCCAGTCCAAGCGCGGATCGGGCGGTCTCAGGCGGTTAACAGCGGTTTCGCGGCGCCCAGCACCCGCAGCCACCAAGCCGCCGAATCCCGCTCACCCACGCGAAAAATGGCTCAAGCAAGCCAAAAATCCGCCGCGAACCAAAGACCCCCGGAATCTGGACCGGTGGTTTTCGAGACCGCCGCATTCAACCACTCTGCCACCCCTCCAGGGCGACCGCGTCGACACCATTATGCTGAGGATCGATGGACCTGACTTTCAGCGATGAGGAGGTCGCGTTCCGCGACGAGCTGCGCGCGTGGTTCGCCGCCAACGACCCCGGCGTGGAGCCCGACGGCGAGGAAGACGTGCGCTACACCTGGCGGCGCGACTTCCAGCGGCGGCTCGCCGACGGCGGCTGGGCCGCGGTGCACTGGCCGCGCGAGTACGGCGGCCGCGGCGCGAGCCTGACCGAGTCGGCGATCTTCTTCGAAGAGCTCGGCCGCTCCGGCGCGCCGCTCCCCGCCAACGTGCTCGGCCTGCTGCTCGCCGGGCCGACGATCATGACGTGGGGTACCACCGAGCAGAAGGACCGCTACCTCGCGCCAATCCTGACCGCGGAGGAGATCTGGTGCCAGGGCTTCTCCGAGCCTGACGCCGGCTCGGACCTCGCCAGCCTGAAAACCCGCGCTGTGCGCGACGGCGAGGAGTGGGTCGTGACCGGGCAGAAGGTGTGGACGAGCGGAGCGCAGTACTCGAAGTGGTGCATGCTCGTCGCGCGCACCGACTCAGACGCGCCCAAGCACAAGGGGCTGACCTACTTCCTGATGGACATGGAGCAGGCCGGGGTGCAGGTCCGCCCTCTGCGCCAGATCACAGGAGAGCCCGAGTTCAACGAGCTGTTCCTCGACGGCGTGCGCATCCCCCACGAGAACATCCTCGGCGGCGAGGGCAACGGCTGGAAGGTCGCGCTCACGACGCTGATGAACGAGCGCTCCGGGCTCGGCTTCTTCCTGCAGGTCCGCCTGCGCCAGCTGCTCGACCGCTTGATCGACGAGGCCGGCCGTGCCGGCCTGCTCGAGGACCCGGTGCTCGCCGACCGCCTCGGCGAGCTGCACCTGCGCACCGAGATCGTGCGCCTCACCGCCTACCGCGGGCTGACCGCGATCGAGAAGTACGGCCAGCCCGGTCCCGAGGGCTCGCTGACGAAGTGGATGTGGTCGGACACCAACCAGCGGCTCACCCAGCTCGCCGCCGACCTGCTCGGTCCGAACGCGCTGCGCGCCGGCGATCCGTGGGCGTATGAGCTGCTGCGCGCCCGCGGCAACTCGATCGAGGGGGGCACGACCGAGGTGCTCAAGAACATCGTCGCCGAGCGCGTGCTCGGCCTGCCGAAGGCGCGTTAGGCCACTCATGGCCCTCGATCCCAGCCGGACACGTCATGGGTCTTTCGTGGACCTCGATCTCATCAGCAGGGCACGTCACGGGTCTTTCGTAAACCTCGATCTCATCAGCAGGGCACGTTAGGAGCACTGCATGGACTTCGACCTCAGCCGCGACCAGCAAGAGATCAAAGGCGTCGCGCGCGAGCTGCTCGCCGCGCGCTCGCCGTTTGCCAAGGTGCGTGAGGCGGCCGAGGCGGCCGCGTACGACCCGGCTCTGTGGGCCGAGCTGGTCGAGCTTGGCTGGCCGGGAATCGCCGTCGCCGAGGAGTACGGCGGTCAGGGCCTCGGCGCGGTCGAGCTCGCTGTGCTCGCCGAGGAGCTCGGCTACGCGTGCGCGGCCACCCCGTTCCTGTCCACCGCCACCGCCGCCGCGGTCATCCAGACGAACGGCTCAGACGAGCAGCGCGCCCGCTGGCTGCCGGGGCTCGCCTCGGGCGAGCTGACCGCCGGGATCGGCACGCGCGGGCTGGCGGCCGACGCAGCCGGCGCGGCCATAGTGCTCGTGATCGACGACAACGGCGGCGGGGTGGGAGTCGGATCCGGCCGTGGCGACACCGACGGCAGGGACGGAGACGGCGCGGTCCAGCTGATCGAGTCGCCGGAGACCGAACCGTTCGTATCGATCGACCCCACCCGCAGGTTCGCGACCGTCGCCGGCGCGGCCGAGCCGCTCGGTGGCGACGCAAGGGACACGCTCGACCCAAGCGAAAGTATGCCGCCCGGCTCCACGGGCGCGGCCGCACGCATCCGCGCAGCCATCGCGGCCGAGGTCGTGGGCGTCTGTCAGCGTGCGCTCGACATGACGCTTGCCTACGTCAAAGAGCGCAAGCAGTTCTCCGTCCCCGTCGGCTCGTTCCAGGCCGTCTCTCACCGCTGTGCCGAGATGCTGCTGCACACCGAGAGCGCCCGCGCGACCGCCTACCACGCCGCCTGGGCCGCCGACGCCGAACCGCTGCTGCTCGCCGAGGCGGCGGCGCTCGCGGCCGCGGCAGCCGCCGACGGCGGCCAGTCGGTCACCGCGAGCGCGATCCAGATGCACGGCGGCGTCGGCTTCACATGGGAGGCCGACGTGCACTGGCTGTACAAGCGCGCCCAGCTCGACACGGCGCTCCTCGGCGGCGCGAAGCGCCACCGCGCGGCGCTGGCCCGCCATGCCGCGACGAAGGTCGCTCGACAGGCCGCCGTCGCGGCTGGTTGAGCTACCGTCGCGCGGCGAAGAAACCGCTGAGCAACCCGCCGCACTCCTCCGCGAGCAAACCGCCGGCCACTGCGGGGCGATGGTTCAGCCGCGGCTCGCCGAGCACATCGAGCACGCTCCCGCACGCCCCCGCCTTGGGGTCGCTGGCGCCGTACACCACCCGCGGCACGCGCGCCAGCACGATCGCGCCCGCACACATCGCGCACGGCTCGAGCGTCACGTACAGGGTCGCGTCGAGCACGCGCCAGCTCCCAACGGCCGTAGCCGCGGCGCGCAGCGCGAGGATCTCCGCGTGCGCAGTCGGATCCTGACGCAGCTCGCGCTCGTTGTGCGCGGCCGCCACCACCTCGCCCGCGGCGACCACCACCGCGCCGATCGGCACATCTCCGTGCTCGGCCGCGCGCTCGGCCTCGCGCAAAGCCAAGCGCATGGAGCGCTCGTCACCGTCGCATGTCGATAAGGGCTTGCTCGTCATTGCTCGGTCTCATCGCGCCGCGCGCGGGTTCTCTCTGCGACAGTGCGTTCCGCCGAAGCTACGCCAGCGCATCATGATTACGCAAAGCTCGCCCATGCCACCACTCAGCCGCCACCGTCTCTCCCCGCGCCGACAGCGTCCCTCCGCTGATCGATTCGTACGGCAACCATTGCATTGCGAACGTCGCATCGCGCGCGCACACGCGCGCGCGTGTGCGCAGCCTTTCGCGAGGATGTCTCGGACGATACGGTTCTCCGCCACGCTCGCGATCCTCCTCGGCGCTCTGGCCGCCGACGCCGGGGTCGCCCCGACTCCCGCCAGCGCAACCCCGGCGACCGCTTACGCCCCCGGACAGATCCTCGTCAAGTACGTCGACGCGACGCCCCCGGCCGCGAGAGCCGCCACGGCACGTGTTGCGGGCGCGAGCGACCCGGTGGCCGTCGCGTCCCACACGCGGCTGCTGAGGCTAGCCCGCGGCGTATCGGTCGCCGCCGCGCTGCGGCGCCTGCGCGGGCGGCGCGACGTGGCGTGGGCGGTGCCCGACTATGTCGCCCACGTCACAGGGGGCCTAGTCCCCAATGACGAAGGCTCCGGTCATGCGCCGGGCGATTGGCGTGAACTGCAGTGGAATTTCGCCGGCCCGTTCGGCGTGAACGCACCGGAAGCGTGGGCGAACGTCGCCGCCGATGGCGCGCCCGGCGGCAAAGGCGTGATCGTGGCGGTGCTCGACACGGGCGTCGCCTACGCCAACCGCGGTCCGTTCCGGCGCTCGCCTGACTTCTCGCGGTACGGGTTCGTGCAGGGGTATGACTTCATCGCGCACAACCACTACCCCAACGATCGCAACGGCCACGGCACGTTCGTGGCAGGAACGATCGCCGAGGCGACAAACAATCGGTACGGCCTCACCGGGCTGGCGTTCGCCGCGCGGATCATGCCGGTACGCGTGCTCGACAGCCAGGGTGAAGGCGACGCTTCGACGATTGCCGAAGGCGTCCGCTTCGCGGTCAACCATCACGCCCGTGTGATCAACCTCAGCCTCGAGTTCTCGAGCGGCGTCACCGCCGCGGATATCCCCGAGCTGATCGAAGCGCTGCGCTACGCCAACCGCCGCGGGGTCACGGTCGTCGCAGCCGCCGGCAACGAGGGCCACGCCGCGATCGCCTATCCCGCGCGCGCGCCCACGGTGATCGCGGTCGGCGCGACCACCGAACACGGCTGCCTGGCCGACTACTCAAACGACGGCTCAGGGCTCACGCTCGTGGCGCCCGGCGGCGGCGCCGACGCCGACCTGTCCGGCGACCCGAGCTGCCGCCCGGAAGAACCGTCCGGGAGGGACATCTTTCAGGTGACGTTCACCGGCTCCTCCCCCCGCCGCTTCGGCATGCCCTCAGGCTATGAGGGCACCTCGATGGCCTCTCCTCACGTCGCGGCAACGGCTGCGCTGATCCTCGCAAGCGGAGTGCTCGGGCGACACCCGTCCCCCGCGCAGATCCTCGCGCGGTTGCGCGTCACCGCGCGACCGCTGGGCGGGCCCGGAGACGCGAGACTGTACGGAGCCGGACTGGTGAACGCGGCCGCGGCCACCGCACCCGGGGGGCCGGGAGCCGTGCGGCGGTAGGAGACCTGCGTAACCCTCGAGCGGCGCGACAGATGGAGCCTGCACGCTGTTCACAGGCCATCGGCAACTACTACTACAGTTGCCCAGATGCCCTCGCCAGACCCTCCCCAGGCGCAGGCGCCGGAGCGATGCGACATCGCGATCATCGGCGGCGGGATCGTGGGGCTGGCGGTCGCCCGCGCCTACGCCGGGGACGTGCTCGCGGCGGGCGGGACGGTCGCGACCGCCAGCGGGGTCACGGGCATCGAGGTCAGAGCACGATCGCTGCGACTCGCGCACACACGCGGCGCGACGGAGGCGACGAACGCGATCTTCTGCGCGGGCGCGTGGTCGGACCGTCTAGCGCGAGGGTCATACGGCCGGGATATGCGAGGATCGATTGGATGGCTATGCGTGTCGGAATCGATCTCGTGTCGGTGGACTCCGTACAAAAGGCGATCCAGCTTCACGCGGAGCACTACCTCGAGCGGGTCTACACCAAGGACGAGCTCCATGACTGCCAAACGTCCCAAGGTGTCGACCCACTGCGCCTTGCGGCTCGGTTCGCGGCGAAGGAGGCCACGCTGAAGGTGCTCCGCCCGGCCGATGAGGCCGTTCCGTGGAACTCGATAGAGGTGTTCCGAGATCCCGCTGGGTGGGTTGAGCTGAAGCTCAGCGGCTCCGCTGCCGCCCTTGCCGCCGCCAGCGGTCTGAGCGACTTTTCCCTCAGCATTACCCACGAAGACCGATTCGCCTCGGCAGTAGTGATTGCAACCTACACTTGAGCAACTGAGAAGATCGTCCGATGAGGCAGCTATGAAGGATGCGATCCGTCAGATCATCGAGGCCCATGCTCAACTGCCGATCGACGCGGAGACGCTCTCGACAAACGCGGACCTCTACCAGGCTGGCATGACCTCGCATGCCAGTGTCAACGTGATGCTCGCGCTCGAGGATCGCTTCGATGTGGAGTTCCCCGACTACATGCTCAAGCGCAGCGTCTTTGAAAGCATCGACGCGATCGCGGCGGCCCTTACCGAGCTCGACGCCAAGGTGGCAACGTGAGCGTCGCCGTAGACCGCGACCAGGCCTTCGTCGAGACGATCGGCAGGATCGCCGATGGGGTTGCCGCGGTCAATGCCGACGCAGTCGATCACGACGCGCGGTTTCCGGCGGAGTCGATCCAAGCGCTGCGCGAGGCCAAGGCGCTGTCAGCCCTCATTCCCGTCGAGCTTGGAGGTGGCGGCGTTGCGTTTGAGACGATCGCCGCAGCCTGCTTACAGTTAGGTCGGCGGTGTGGAGCGAGCGCGATGGTCTTTGCGATGCACCAAATCCAGGTGGCCAGCATCGTGCGCCACCTCGACGATGCCTCCTGGTTTGAGGATTACCTGCGCGAGCTCGCCACGGACCAGCGCTTGATCGCGTCGGTCACCTCAGAGGTCGGCACCGGTGGAGACATGGGGCGCTCCGTGGCTGCCCTCACACCGGGTCCGAACGGTCTCAGCAGCTTCGAGAAGCAAGCGCCCACGGTCAGCTATGGCCAGTACGCCGACGACCTACTCGTCACGCTGCGCCGCGCCCCGGACTCCGAGCCCGGCGATCAGGTCGTGGTCCTCGCCCACAAGGACCAGTTCACGCTCGAGCCCACCGGCACGTGGGACCCACTCGGCATGCGTGGCACGTGCTCACCTGGTTATGTCGTGCGTGCCGAGGTGGCTTCGGAGCAAGCGCTTCCCACTCCTTTCCCGCGCGTTTCCTCGGAGTCGATGGTGCCGGTATCACACATTCTTTGGTCTCATCTATGGCTCGGGATCGCCACCGACGCCTTCGACCGCGCTCGCGCGTTTGTGCGAGCCGCGGCCAAGCAGAAGCCCGGGGAGCAACTGCCGACAGCCATCCGCCTGTCACATCTGATGAGCGAGCTCTCGCTGCTGCGCGCCGAGGTCGAGTCGGCGCTGCGAGAGTTCACGGATGCTTCCGCCGAGCCCGGACGCGAGCGGCTATCCACGATGGCCTCGGCTTTACGCTTTAACAACCTTAAGATCGCGGCCTCCGAGCAGGCCCCGCGCGTCTGCCAAAGCGCACTCGGGATCTGCGGGATCATGGGCTTCAAGAACGACACCCCCTTCAGCGTAGGACGCCACCTACGCGACACGATGTCTGCCTGCCTAATGGTCGCCAACGAGCGTATCCACCAGACCAACGCAAGCTTGCTATTGATCGCTAAGGACGTGTGATGCCAGAGTTCCGTGCGGGCGGCCCCGCGCAGGTGGAATACCTTCAAGAGCTCGTCGACGCCGGTTTGCTCGTGCGCACGGGAGTACATGGCGTCTACGCACGCGGCGGCGACTTCGAGCGGGTGCGCCTTCACTTCGACGCGCTCGTGACCCGTACTGCGGCCCCCGAATCGCCCGAGCCTCTGCTCTTTCCGCCGCTCCTTCCGCGCGAGCAGCTCGAGCGGAGCGGCTACCTCGGCTCCTTTCCCCATCTGGCTGGAACTGTGTTTGCCTTCGAGGGAGATGAGCGGGCAGCCGCGGAGCAACTGGAGCTGGCTTCTCACCACGAGGACTGGAGCAGCTTTCAAACGATGAGCGACGTGGTCCTCATGCCTGCCGCCTGCTACCCGCTCTACCCGGCAGTCGCCGCCCGTGGACCACTGCCCGATGGCGGCGTGACGCTCGATACCGGCGACTCATATGTGTTTCGCCGTGAGCCGTCGAATGATCCCGCCCGGCTGCAGATCTTCCACATGCGCGAGATCGTTCGCATCGGCGATCGCGACACCGTGGTCGCGTGGCGTGAGGAGTGGCGCGGACGAGCGGTCACTCTGCTGGAGTCCCTCGGACTTGTGATCGACCTCGACATCGCCAACGACCCATTCTTCGGCCGTGCCGGTCGACTCCTCGCCTCCGCTCAGCGCGGCCAGGAGCTCAAGTGGGAGCTCGTCGCGCCCGTTGCGGAGAACCCGACTGCGATTGCCTCCTCCAACTATCACCAGGATCACTTCGGTCATACATACGATCTCACCACCTCGGAAGGTGAGCCTGCACACACCGGTTGTATGGCTTTTGGCGAGGAGCGCGTCACGCTCGCATTGTTCAGCGCACACGGCGCCGACATTCGGGATTGGCCCACCGGGGTGCGCAAGCATCTGGAGCTATAGGCGTGGGGAAGATGTCGACGATCGCCGGCTCGCTCTGGAAAACCAGAGATCCTTGCGGCCGCCGTCTCATAGGTTGCATGCGATGGAACAGATCCATATGGGAAACCAATTGCTAGGTGGCCTGATGAATGAGCTTCTCAGTGGCATGACAGCGCCGGCCGAATCGACCGGGCCCGTGGAAAGCACCGCTTGGAAAATAGGCGTAGAGACAGCGGGCCCAGCATCTGACGACGTCGATCGTGGTTCCCGCTTCCCGCGAGAGACGGTCGAGGAGTTCAAACGTACCGGGCTGCTGGCCGCTTTGGTGCCTGAGCATCTCGGCGGGGGCGGAGCATCGCTGGCGGAGGTTGCAGGAGCCGTGCGCGCCATCTCGTTTCATTGCGTCTCCAGCGCCCTCGTGCTGGCGATGCACAGCATCGAGGTCTCGAACCTCGTTCGTCATGGGGCGTCTGAGCCTCTACAGGCGCTGCTTGCAGAAATCGCGTCGGGGCAACTACTCATCGCCAATGCCAACAGCGAGGTCGGCATCGGCGGCGATGTCGGTCGCAGCATCTGCGCCGTCGAATCGACAGACGAGGGCCTGAGACTGGAGAAGGAGGCGCTGGCGATCTCCTACGGCGAGTACGCTGACCTCATCGTCGCTACTGCGCGACAAACACCGGACAGCGAGCAGACCGATCAGGTGCAAGTCATCTGCCGCCGAGGAGCTTTTACCCTCGAGCAAACATCGAGCTGGGACGCGACCGGCTTGCGTGGAACTTGCAGCAACGGCTTTCGCCTGGCGGCAAGCCTGAAGGCAGACATGATCTATCCCGTCCCGTTTGCCGTCGTTGCGAATAACGGCGGCATCCAGGCAACGACGATCCTGCTCAGCGCTGCCTGGGTCGGCCTCGCTGAGGCTGCCGCCGCCAAGGCCCACAGCTATGTTCGGGCTGCGGCGCGTCGCAGCATCGGCACGGTACCTCCTGCTGCCGGGCAGCTCGCCGTGCTCGCTACCGACCTAGAGCAGGCACGAGGCTTGTTGGCCGCCACAGCAAGCACTTTTGTGATGCTTGAAACATCCCCCGAGATGGAGAGCCCGAACTTCATCGCCTCCACGCGTAACCTCAAGGTCTCGACCTCCGAGCTGGCGGTCCGGATAGCAACGGCGGCGCTCACGATCTGTGGGATCATGGGATACAAGCGCGATGCGCCGTATTCGCTCGATCGTCAGATCCGCGACGCACATGGCGCGTTAGTAATGGTTAGCAACGAGCGCTATCTGCGTGCCAACGCTGTGATGCTGCTGGCGCGCAAGCATCTGTAACGGCGCGGAGAAATGACGCTCGAGAGCACAGCCGGCACCGGCAGTCGTCCCCGCTTGGCCTTCGTCTACCATCCCCGCTCATTCGGGACGATGGCGATCGCGGAGGCCGCGGCGGAGGTCTGCGATCTGATCTGGATCGTCGACACGACAGATCCGGAGACCAGCTCGATGTCCCGCCTGTTGCGTCGTATCGGTGACATGGTCGACGTAACAGGCATGTCACTGGAGGAGGCGGCGACGGCGATTTCAGACTCGCGTCCCGACGGCATCCTCGCCTTGGCCGACGACATGCTCGTGTGGACGGCGCAAATCGCCACGCTCCTCGAGCTCCGTTTTGTCACTCCAGAGGTTGCAAGACGACTTACCGACAAGTACGCACAGCGCGTTGCGCTACAGCGAGGGGGAGTGCCGGTGCCTGGGTTCTGGCAGGTTCCCGAGGAAAATGACGACGACTCTTGGAGTGCGCTTGCTCAGGCCGCGAGCTTCCCCGCGGTACTCAAGCCTCGAAGCGGCGAAGGCAGTCGAGATACTGTACGAGTGGATTCATTTATGGAGCTGCGATCAAAGGTGGCGGAAACTCCCAGTGCATCTGGCTCGGTACGTGCCGAACTGGTACTCGAGGAGTACTTGCGGGATCGTCCACAAGCTGTAGGACATCACTTCGCGGACTACGTCTCGGTTGAGAGCGTGGTCAGTGCCGGGCAGATCAGCCACGTCGCGATCACCGGTCGCTTTCCGCCCGCCGAGCCGTTTCGGGAGACCGGTTTCTTCATTCCTTGCGCTTTCGACAACGACCAGTGCAGAGCCATCGCGGAGGTTGCGACCGCCGCCGTGCAGGCGATCGGCGTCAGCCTTGGTCTGCTGCATACAGAGATCAAGCTGACCCCCACAGGTCCACGGGTCATCGAGCTAAACGGGCGTATCGGGGGAGGCGTGCCGGAGATGCTCGCCGATGCGACCGGCGTGGAGCTGCTGCCGATCGCGCTGCGGGTAGCGCTCGGAGAGCTGATCACCTTCGATAGCGTGCCGCGCTGTGATCGAATCGGCTACCTCCTGTATGTACAGGCGCCTTTGCACATGACTACGATCCGTAGCGTGGATGGCATCGACCAGCTCAGGGCGCATGCGGGGGTTCAGGAAGTCACTCTGAATCGTGGCCCAGGGCGGGCCGTTCACTGGCGCTCGGGCAATCATGGGCACGTATTCTCTGTTCGCGGCTCCGTCGCAGACTACGATGCGCTGCGATCGATCGAGCGATATGCCAACACCGAGGTCCGGATCCATGGCGATTGACCTGATCGGTCGATGCAAGTGGTTGTTACTCACGACAATCTGTCTGCTCGCCACCTTCCTCTTCACCGCCTGCGGCTCCGCCACTCAGCTCACGCAACCGACGACGCAGACGGTCCTCGGCTTTCAGACGAGCAACTTCACGGTGACGACCGCTGACGGGCGCGTGCGCTCATACATCGTCTATGCCCCTCCAGGCAACGCCAAGCGTCCCCTCGTGCTCGTGTTCCACGGCGCGGAGGACACAGCCGAATCGACTGTGCAGGAAACGGACTTCCTGCAGGCCGCCGACCAGAGCGGATTCGTGGTTGCGTTCCTCCAAGGCTACGAAAAGACCTGGAACGAGGGGGCCGGCCATACTCCGGCCGAGGTCGCCCATGTCAACGACGTGGAGTTCACCTCCGATGCGCTCACCCAGATCGAGCAGCACTACTCGATCGATCGCACCCGTATCGCCGCTGCAGGCTTGTCGAACGGGGCTCTTCTGACGGAGCTGCTCGGCTGTCGACTGGCCGAGCGCCTGACCTTGATCGCACCCGTCGCGGGGCAGCTTCCCGCCTCCGTCTCTCCGACCTGCCGACCGCCGCGCCCGATTTCGGTGCTCGAGATGCATGGCACCGCGGACCAGACGATTCCGTATGCCGGGGGTCCGTTCGTCGGCATCGGAGGCGGAACGACTGTCCTCTCAGCACCGGCCTCCGCTGCACGGTGGGCCTCCCTCGATGGCTGCAGCAGCAGCCGTCGGACGCTGGATACAGCGCTGGCGACCGTCCTCACGACCTACTCGGCATGTCACAAGCGTGTCGTCGTTGAGCTGCGCTCGCTGCAGGGCGCCGGACACGCCTGGCCGGCTGATGTAGGCGTGCTCGTCGCGGAATTCCTCCATCAACATCCCGGTGCGCCCGCAACGTAGCGCCCGGACCGTGTGGATCGGCGAGGAGCTCCCCGCATTCGGGATCTATCACGCACCGGCGCCGGCCAACGCACAGCCGACCGCCGTGCTCTTCTGTGCCCCGTTCGGCTGGGAAGACATGGGCTCCTATCCAGTTCGGCGCCTGTGGGCAAACGGCCTTGCCGATGCCGGCTATCCCGTGCTGCGCTTCGACCTGCCCGGCTCCGGGCAGAGCGCCGGATCCCCCGACGATCCCGAACAACTTTGCAAGTGGCTACGCTCGATCGCACAAGCGGCGAGCTGGCTGCGTGATGCCGGCTGCAGCTCCACCGTCGCGGCGATCGGGATCGGCCTCGGCTCGCTGCTAGCGCTGGCGGCAGCGAATGATGGAGCGCCGATCGACGATCTCATCCTCTGGGGACTCCCATCCAGCGGACGAGCACTGACACGCACGTTGCGAGCCTTCTCCCAACTGCAAACCGCCGCGGCCGAGACGGACGACCCCTCCCTGCCGGCCGGCTGGCTTCAAAGCGGTGGATACGTGCTCAGCGCCGAGACCCTTGCCGACCTCAGCGCGCTCCGGACCGAGGCAGAACACACCGGGCGACTGCGCCGAGCACTGCTGCTCGATCGGGATGGCTCAGCTCTCGACTCCGCCCTGATCGAGCAATTGCGAAGTGCAGGTGTGGACGTGCACCGTGCGCCGGGACCCGGCTACGCCGCGATGCTAGACAGTCCCGAGCGCTCGCTCGTGCCCGACACCACGATCGCGACGGTCACAGCCTGGCTGGCAACCGAGCACGCCCCCACGCAGCTGATCGACGAGCCGGCCCCACCCCTGTCCCACGAGCTTCTCGAGCTCGAGATCGACGGCGCTTCGGTGTCCGAGCGATCCTTCACGATCCAGCACTCCGCCTCCGAGGCGATGTTTGGAGTGCTGGCGGAGCCGGCCGAGGCTTCGCGCAGGGACATTTGCTTGATCTGCCTACCTGCTTGGGCGGAGCGCTGCACGGGCCCCAGCCGGATGTGGGTCGAGATGGCGCGGCGACAGGCCGCTCTTGGCGTACCGACCCTGCGAATTGATCTCCTGTCGGTCGGCGACAGCGACGGTCCCCGTGGGGCGGTGCGGACGACGGACAGCATCTGGGATCCCGATCGCATCGTCCAAGTCAGGCAGGTTATGGACGCGCTCGAAAGGGCGGGATACGGATCGCGCTTCCTGCTGGTAGGCCTGTGCTCCGGCGGTTACTGGGCCCAGCAGGCCGCCGCCGTCGACTCACGGGTGGAGGGCGTTCTGAGCCTGAACCCGAGCGTGTCGCCCGCCGGCCAGGCTTTGCTCAAGGACGACGCGGCACGCCGAACGCTCCTGATCCTGAAGCCGGGCTGGTGGCGCAAGGTCGCACGCGGGGAGGTGAGCATCAAAGGCGTCATCACGGTCAAGCGCGGGCTTCAGCATCGCTTGGCGACGCTACTGAAACCACCCAAACCGTCTTCCGAGAGGCAGGAGGTGACCACCTTCGCAGCGCTGCTAGACCGTCTCCACCAGCGCGGGGCGCCGATAACGCTTGGACTCGCGGCGCTGGAGCCGGCCGGTCACCAGTTGCAGGTCGAGGGAATATTGCCTCATTCCGAGCACTGGCCGGCGCTGCGAATTCACCATTTCGGGTCCACGGATCATAATCTGCGTGAAGTGCGCGATCAACGCACCATCCACGAGCTGCTCGACGAGCTAGTGCAGGATGTGCTCCGCGCCCGTGGCTGAGCCGACGATCCTCGGTCGCGACCGACGTCGATGCCCAGCGGCAATGACAAACGCTTAGCGCGTCGGCGCGGCTCGCTCGATCACCTCGGCCATCTCCTGGCGGAAGCGCGCCCGACCGAAACGGCGGGCATTCTCGCGTGCCTGCTCCCCGCTGAGCTGCAGCTGCTCGTAGCGTTCGATCGCGGCCGCCATGCCGGCAGGGCTCTGCTCGTCGAATAACACTCCCGTGCGGCCGTCGAGCACAGACTCGGCGGCTCCTCCCACACCGTAGGCGAGCACCGGTACACCAGCCGCCTGCGCCTCGACTGGAACGATCCCAAAATCCTCCTCGCCGGGGAACAAAAGCGCGCGCGCACCGATCAACAGCGCGTCGCGCTCGTCATCGGAGACCGAGCCCAGAAACTCCGTGTTCTCGACCGCGATACTGCGTAGTGAGTCGAGCGCCCGGCCCCCTCCAGCCACCTTCAGCCTGCGACCCAGTCGCTCACACGCCGCAACGGCGAGATCGACGCGCTTGTAAGGCACGACCCGTCCGAACACGAGATAGTAATCGCGAGCTGCGCGTGGCAGCTCGAGGAAATGCTCGACGTCCACAGGCGGATGCACGACCTCGGCGTCACGCCCGTAGTAGCGCTCAACGCGGGCCGCCACGTGGCGCGAGTTGGCGACGAATACATCCGGGGACGATGCCCCTGCCAGATCCCGACGCCGCAAGTGTCGTAACAGCCACGGCAACAACATCCTCGCCACAGGACCAACCTCCTCGCCTCGCAAGAAGTCCTCCTCCCACGCGTAGCGCATCGGGGTGTGGCAATAGCAGACGTGCAGGGCGCCGGAGGGCACGTGAACGTTCTTTGCACAAGCATGATTGCTGGAGAGCACAAGGTCGAAGGCAGACAGGTCGAACGATCGAAATGCGCGATCCATGAGCGGCAGCAACTTCGGATAGTGGCGCACAGCGCCTGGAATCCGGTTGAGAAACGAGGTGTGTACCGGACGCCCGGTGATCTGTGCCGGCCATGGCGACGGATCGTAGATCGAGGTGAATATCTCCGCCTGGGGAAACATCTTCAGTAACTCCAACACGACCTGCTCGGAGCCGCCTGGAATCGTGAGCCACTCATGGACGACCGCTACGCGCGGGAAGCGCTCGCGCAAGTCCTCGATCATGGCCGCGTCTACGATGTCCGCGTCTGCGCCCGCAAGGTTCATGCCCGCGAGCCTACACACCATCCCGCAACGCCCACCGTGCTTTGCGCCCCAACCTTCGCACCCACCCGCAGAGACCGAGCCTGGGATCATGCTGCCATGCTCAGCCCAGCAAGCCTGTGTGGCCAGGACATCGTGTGCGTGGGATTCGCCGACTGGGACACCGAGCTGTGGACCAACCAACACCATCTGATGGCTCGCCTGGCTCGCGAGAACCGCGTGCTGTTCGTCGAGTCCCTGGGACTGCGCCAGCCGCAGCTCGCCGGAAGAGACCTCGCGCGGATCCTGCGACGGCTGCGACGTGGCCTCGCTCCGCCGCGCGCGGTCGATGAGCTGTACGTGCTCTCTCCGCTCGTGCTGCCCTTGCACCGCTACGCCGCGGCACGTGCGCTCAATCGCCGGCTGCTGCCCCTGCTGGCGCGCCGCGCCATGCACCGACTCGGACTGCGCCGACCGATCCTTTGGGCATATGTTCCGCAGGCCGAGGCGCTGATCGAGGCACTCGACCCCTCATTCGTGATCTATCACTGCGTCGATGACATCGCCGCCCAGCCCGGTATCGACGCCACCAGCTTTCGCGCAGCTGAGCAGCGCTTCGTCGCCAAAGCCGATCTAGTGCTCGCGAGCGCGCCTGCGCTCGGCAAGCGGCTGCGGGCGATCTCCAACAACGTCCTGGATGCGCCAAACGTCGCCGACACGGCCCTCTTTGCGCGAGCGCTCGATCCGGGCCCGCTCGACGCCGAGATGGCTGCGCTGCCGACACCGCGCATCGTCTTCACCGGCGCGATCGTCGCTACCAAGCTCGACATCTCTCTGCTCGTAGCACTCGCTCGTATGCGGCCCGAATGGTCGTTCGCGCTTGTCGGTCCCGTCGGCCCCGGCGATCCGCGCGCCGACGTCTCCGCGCTCTCCGCAGAGCCCAACATCCACATGCTGGGCCGGCGTTCCTACCTGGATCTTCCCGCGGTCCTGCGCGCAGCAGACGCAGGTCTGATCCCGTATGCCCGCAACGAGCTCACCGAGAGCATCTTCCCGATGAAGGTCTACGAGTACCTCGCGGCGGGCTTAGCGGTAGTCGCAACGCCACTGCCCGCGCTCGAGAACGTCATCGAGGTGATGACCGCGCCCGATGCCGAGGGCCTTGCCCTGCTGCTTGACGCGGTCCTCGCCCAAGACAGCCCCAAGCGGCGAGCCGAGCGCTCGCACGACGCCGCAGACCATTCCTGGGAGCGGCGTCTGCAGGACATCGCGGCAGCTATGGCGGCGGCGAGATGAGAGACCTACTGATCACGGCACATGCTCCGGTGCTGCGCTCCGGGCACGTGCTGCGCACATACGGCGTGGCACGGGCATTGGCGGCGAGCGGCGACGGCCTCGACCTCCTGTACGTCGGGTTTGACGCACCGGAGCCAGATGCCAAGTTCAGAGCCATCCCTGGCATCGAGCTGCACGAGGTCGTGCCGTCTCGTGGCATCCGCCGGGCGTGGGCATACGGCGCCGCACGCCTGACGGGTGTGCCGGACGGCTTTGCCCGCGGCGTCTCCACTGAGCTCGCCCGCGATACCGCGCTGCTGGCCGCAGCGCCAGGTCGGGGGCGGGTTGTAGCCGACGGTCCAATCGTCGCTGCGGCACTCGCACAGCTCGCGCGAGAGCGCCCGGTGATCTACAACGCCCACAACATCGAGTCGCGCCTCAGATCGGAGATCGGGGGGGTGCCACGGTCAAATCGTCTGCGCCTGCGCCCTCATTTGCTACGCCGTTTCGAGCGAGGCCTGTTGGGGCGCTCCGCGGAAGCTTGGATGGTCAGCGAGACCGATCTGGCGGCCGCGCACGAACTGTGCCCCACCGCGACGCTTCGCTTGGTGCCGAACGTCGTCGATGTCACGGCAATCGACCCGGTGCGCGAGCAGGCCCCCGAACGCCGTGCGATCTTCGTTGCGAGCTTCTTCTACGAGCCCAATCGCAACGGGCTGCGCTTTCTCATCGACGCTGTGCTGCCACGCGTATGGGCAGAGCTGCCCGACGCGCGCCTGACGCTCGTCGGTGCCGGCCTGAGCGATTCGCCCTCCTTGGACCCCCGCGTCGAGACGCTGGGCTTCGTCGAGAGCTTGTCAGCGGCCTATCGCAGCGCGCGCTGCGCGGTGGTTCCGCTGCTGCAGGGCAGCGGGACACCCCTGAAGTTCATCGAGGCACTCGCCTACGGTCTTCCCGTGATCGCAACGCCGCGCGCCGCCCTCGGACTCGACGTGCACGACGGCAGGGACTGCCTGATCGCCGAGGATGCGCAGGCGTTTGCGGCCGGGCTCGTGCGCGTCCTGCGCGACGGCGCGCCCGAGCTCGGCCGCCACGGACGAGAGCTCGTCGTCGAGCGCTACTCGATCGAGGCGCTCAGCTCGCTGCTGCTGGCATAGCTGTCCCGTCCCACCTTCCTTCCATCCGGGAGATCTCCTCGGCTGACCTCCTCCATCACGCGGGCGGCCCCCAAGCGTCCACGTTGCTAGCGCCGAAATACAACAGGCCGCACGTGCAGCGACCGCGACGATCCCCGATCGACCGGGCAAAACGTTCAAAACGGCGCCTGCATGCTCAAGGATGCTCGACGGCCAGACGAAAGCTTCCGTGCAGAGCTCGAGAAATAGGCGTCCGAGCAGACCGGATCTACTGCCCGCAAGCGCCCTTCAAAGCCCGATAACGGCACCCCCGTCGCGAGGCGGGCTCGCAAAGCCAGGGGTCTCTTGTAGACGGCCCGGCTATCGAAGGAGAAGGTCTTATGACAACGATCCGCCTCCGGATCCATCGATCGCTGCTCACGCGTCTGGTAACCGTAGTACTGCTGTCCGCATGCATTGCGCTCCTGGCGATTGGCGCCAGCGCTAACGCGCGCCCATACGTCGCCACCACGGCGAGCGCCACCGCCAAGACCGCCAGGGCGCTCAGCGCGGCCGCACAGGCGCGCACGCTCGCTGCTCACGCGCTCGCGTCCAGCTCCAGACGGCTCAAGAGATGCCTGCGCGCCCCGCACGGGCACTGCAGGGAGGCGCGGCGCGCCGTCCAGCGGTCGGGCATCCGCTTGGCTCGGGCAGATAGGCATCTCTCGAAGCTCGCGCAGGACCGGCCCGGCGGGGGCCGGACAGACGTCGACGACAGCGCATGGGCCCCGAAAGTCACGATCTCCCATTCAGCTGAAATGACAGCCCCGACGCCCACACCGCCCGTGGGTGCGGGAGGCGGCACGACCCCCCCGGTGACAATTCCGCCCGTGACGACGACGCTCCCGCCGTCAGGGTCGGAAAACGGGACCGCCGGCGCGCCCTTCGAAATGGGGCTCGTTCCCGGCTCCCTGGCGAGCACAGAGCCGAGCACGATCCATCAACTCGGCGCACACAGCGTCCGTATGGGATACCCGATCGAAACTCCCGCCTCACAGCTGGCCGGCGTGATGGAAGAATATGCGAAGGTCGGTATTCGGATCATGCTGCTGGCAACCTTCACCGGGAAGGTACCGACCAGCTCCCAGGCGGCAAACCTGGCGAGCTGGGCGGCCGCATACGGACCGGGCGGCACGTTCTGGCAAGGCAAGTCCTTCCCCGCCGGTACCGCTATGACGGATATCGAGTTCGGGAACGAGACCAGCTACACATATCAGTTCAGCAACAACTCAGAGCAAGCCATCGCCGAACGAGCGCAGAGCTACGCCGTTCGCTTCAAGGAAGCCGAGGAAAGCATTCGTGCGGTCGCTCCCGACGTCGGCCTGCTCGCCCAAGGTGACAACGGTGAGACCGACGGCTCCACCTGGATGGACAACATGTTCAAGGCAGTGCCCAACCTGGCCCAGCTGGTGGCCGGTTGGACGATCCATCCGTACGGAACCGAATCGATCCGCAGGATCAACGAACTGATCGCTCAGACGCAAGCGGCAGGTGCACCGAGCACGATCCCGATCTACGCAACCGAGTGGGGACTATCAACCGATAATGCACGCTGTCTCAGCGAAAATTATGGCTGGAACCCTTGCATGAGCTATGAAGAAGCCGCCACCGACCTCGCGACGAGCGTCGCGGCGATGCATGAACATTTCGGGGGCCGCCTACGTGCCATTTACCTCTATCAAGCACAGGATCTGGCGTCGTCGAACAGCTCCACCAACCGCGAGGAGTACTTCGGAGCCCTCCAGCAGAACGGCGCACGCAAGGGCGCCTACACAACCGAGGTCGAAGCTCTCCTGCGCACCAATCCGTGAGACAACGAGACTCGCAACGTTAGGGCGTTAGGGCTGCCTCCATCTCGACTGGGGCCAGCCCTAACGCTGTTGGTAGGGTCACGCGAATGCCTAGAACGAGCTCCGTAACGCTGCAGATCAACGTCGCACCGACCGATCTTCCTCATGCGGTAAGTACCCTGCCCCATCAACTGCGCCAATGGAGTGGCCAGGTCGAGGAGATCCTCTTTACGCTGGATCTACACCGCACACCGCGAGGCGGACGCTTCGCGGAGGGCTGGGAGGAGCGCCACAAGCCGATGCTGCAGTTGCTGGGAGATCTCTGCCGTGAGTATCCCAGCGCGCACGTGGCGCCCGTCGACTACACGCCCGCGGCGATGCACGACGTGGCTCGCGCCTTCACGAACGGGAGTCCTATCCCGGCCAAGGACACCAAGGGAGCCCCGTTCTATCCCTATCTTCACGGCCTACATGTCGCGCGCAACGATCTCGTCTTCCACCTGGACTCCGACATCATGTTCGGCGGCTCTAGCCAGACCTGGGTGGCCGAGGCGTCCGAGCTGCTGGCAAACAGCGAGGACGTGCTTGCCTGCAGCCCACTACCGGGACCACCCGCGAGAGACGGACGGCTACGAGGACAGACCGCATCCCCTTTTGAGTACGGTTCCCCGGCCTTTCGCTTCTCGGGGCTCAGCACCCGCCTGTTCCTAATCGACCGCGAGCGCCTTCGTGGACGCCTGTTGCCGTTGCACCTGCTCGGCCCCGTGCGTCCCGTCAGCCGCGCCAAGGCGCGACTGCATGGCAATCCGCCGTATCGCGCGGCAGAGCTGACGATCAGCGATGCAATGCGCGCCGCGGAACTGTCGCGCGTCGATTTCCTCGGCGCCGATCCCGGCGTGTGGTCGCTGCACCCCCCCTTTCGTTCCCCACAGTTCTACCGCGAGCTTCCGAGGCTGATACAGCGGATCGAGACGAGCGACATACCCAATGCCCAGCGCGGGGACTACGAAATCAACGACAGCATGTTCGACTGGTCTAGCGCGCGACGAAAGGCTCGGATACGTCGCCTGTGGGCCTAAATGACGGGGGTACCGAGCGATCTGAGAAGGGCAAGGCGACTGGATCGTCCGGTGCTCGCGGTCTGGCGGTCCGTGCCAGCTGTGCCAGCAATCCCACCTGAAAGCTCAGCAGCACGGTGAAGCGGGGGTCGATGCCCGTGAAGCTGGCAGTCGTCTCGATCACCACCAGGCCGCCGATCGCGCACAGCGACGCGAGCCCAAACGCGCGTAGGAATGGCTCGTGACTGCCTCGCCACACTCGTCGTGAAAGCAGCAGACTTCCGAAGATCAGGCTCACGTAGGCCAGCAAACCGAGCAGACCGAGCTTCAACCAGTACCACAACGCAGCGAAGTGAACATACAGGCGGCCTTCCACGTGTTCGACAGGAAGAGGACGCACGCTTGCAGACCACGGGATCATCATCCCGAGGCCTGTGATCGGGTGTTCGTCGATTGCACCCAACACGTTGGCTCGCTCATCAAGGCGGTAGCGGTCCTCCGCGTTTGTCTCAAGGCTCGACGGCGCCAGCGAAGCAACGCGCTTGACGACCGGGATCTGGGACTGAAAATTGACGGATGACAGCAGCCAGATGGCGACCACCACGAGCAGGCCGACCGGCACGAGTAGGCGGCGACCGGACACCGACGTGCCCAATACGAGCACCAACAGCAGGCCGAGAACGGCGCCAATCCAGAATGAGCGCCGGTAGGACAAGAGCAGCGAAGCTATCAGCAGCGGGCTGCCGAGCAGCATCCACAGCGGCGTCTTGACGTGCATTATCCGAGTCGCAAGCACCCACAACAAAGCGACCATGATCAGCCAGTTTGCAGCCGGTTCATAGTAGGTCAGTCGCGCGGTGCCTTCGATCGGCGTGCCATAACCGCCCGCGATCTCGATCAGGCCGAGTACTGCCTTGAGAATTGCCAGCAACACCGCACCCGCCAGTAATCGCGTCACTTGAGCACGATCGAGATCAAGGTTGGCGATCGCAATCGGGAGCAGGAGCAAATAGGCCAAAACGTTCTCCGCGACCGCCACCGAGCGGACGCTGGCCCCCGCTGCGTGTCCGGTGACCGCACCCGCAACCATTGCCAGCGCCAGCATCCCGCTGCCGATCGCCAGTGGCTTCGGGATGTAAAGACGGCGCCGATGGCGAATCACATCCAGACCCACCGTAAAGAGCGCAAAGACGACAAGCACATCGAGCGGGGTGAGGCCCTTGTAGAACTGGTCGTACAGATGCGAGGTGAAGTTGAACAGGCCAAAGCTGCTCCCCTCGCACAGCACTGCAAGCCCTACGACGATCGACACGACCACCAGGGGCTTGCGCACCAAAATGGCGAGAACCACCAGCATCCCCGGCGCGAACAGGCCCGCCGCCCCCAGCTTGCGGGAGGCAAGGAACCCAACCAGCACGGTAGCGCCGGCAGCGATACCTGCGCCCAGCAGCTCGCCACGGCCAGGCGCCAACGCACGCCACCGCCACGCAGCGGTTACCACCGTTTACCTCTCAACCGGCAGCCGTGGACCCGCAGATCTTCTCGATGACAGCCCGTCCGGCCCGTCGAGGTCGACGTCTGACGCTCCCGCAGCGGGCCCATAGGCGCCATAGCCGTAGCGGCTCGTGTCCTGCAAGCCGGTGACGACAAGGCCCACAGGCTCGACCATCCGGCGATCCAGAATCGCGCGTGCACGATGAACCTCGTCGCGTGTCGTCCGGAAGAGCCTCGCCACAAGAATCAGTCCATGGATCACCGATTTGTTGAGCAAGACCTGGGTATCGGCGACCGGATTCAACGGAGGCGCATCCAATATCACCAGCGCTCCGCTGGCTGCAAGCTCGGCGATGATGTCGGCGACACGCGAAGACCCGAGCAGCTCGGATGGATTATGGGGCAAGCGCCCTGCCGGCAACACGGAGAAATGCGGCAGATCGGGAAACGGCTCAACGAGCAGCTCGGGGAGTGGGGTGCCATGCGCGAGCGCCGTTGTCAGGCCGCTGCTCTGGTCGAGCTCGAAGTGCGCCGCAAACGAAGGCCGGCGAAGATCAAGCTCAACGAGCACCACGCTACGCCCGGCCAGAGCCACGACATGTGCGAGGTCCACCGCCGTCGTAGTCTTGCCCTCACCCGAGACGGCGCTGGTCACAAGCAAAGTGTTGAGCTCCTGCGTGACGGCGGTGAAATCGAGTGCGCTACGCAGTATCCGATAGGGCTCGAGCATCTCGCGGCGCGCGTCTGCGTTACCTGCTGGAAGAACCATCTGCGGCACGGCGGTGAGGGCCGGCAGCCGATACTCGCGTTCGAACTCCTCGAGCGAGCGAATCCGGCGATCCAAGGACTCGAGCAGAAATACGAGCAGGGACGCGATTGCCAGCCCAATCAGGAGGCTGATGATCACAGTCGTAGAAGTGCTGGGGCCCTTGGGCTGCGAGGCGGGGGTGGCCAGCCCGATGATGTTCGCCGAGCCGCCCGCGACGGCCCTCAACTCACTAAGACGCTGCTGGGACTGTTCCAGCGCGATACGAGAGCTCGACCCAGCGGGCAGCGGGGCAATCTGCTGCTGAAGCCGATTCTGAGCGGCGGCGATGCCCGCGAGCTGCGAGCTCGCCTTGAAGGCAATGTATTGATGGGCAAACGCATTGGCCAGGCGCGCCGCGTAACGGGGATCGCTGGTCACCGCTTCGATTTTCAACACGTCGGCATTCTCAGCAGCTTCGACGTTCACCAGGTCCAGAAGTTCGGTTGCAGAGGCCGAGAGGTGCAGCTGTGTGGCCACCGCCGAAGCCACTTCCGGCGAATGCGCTATCAGGACCTCCGTAGCCGCTTCACGCACCGGTTCGATGCTGCTAGAAGGCGAGACCTGCAGCGCCGCGTCGGAGAGCGTGCCGCTCTGGAAGGTGACGCTGGCCGACGATGCGTAGGACTTGGCTGCCCGCTCGTGCCGGACAACGCCGATCGCAACCGCCGCCACCACGACGGCCACCATGATCAGCCAGCGTCGGCGCAGTATCTCCAGCGTGCCCTGGAAGCTATCGCTTTCGCGGGCACGTTCGAGGCGATCGGGAGCGCTCATATGGCTCCCCTTCGGCGAGCGGACGATACCCTCATGGACGCGGCGACCGTAACCATCGGACTTCTATCGTCCAGCCTTCGCGGTTGCTTGAGTACACGGAGCATTTGTGCCGGCGGCGGGAAAAGCCACATCGAGCCGATGGTACCCGCCCACGGTAGGATGCGCTGGGCACATGAGCTCAGGCCTCCAGAAAGGGACATCGACGCTGCGAAGCGCGATCCGCGCAATGGTCATCCGTCTCGGCCGGGAGGAGGAGATGCGTGAGCTTCGTAGCCGTCTACAGGAGGCGCGCAGCGCGTTCGACCCGGCGCTGCGACGGGAGCTGAAAGACGCTCATGCCCTGGAGGTCGTCCTCACCGCCGTCCTCCGCCAGGACTCAAACGCGATCGACGTCGGGGCGAATCAGGGAGTGGTGCTCGACTCGATCGTGCGTATCGCCCCCGCCGGCAAACATCTGGCGTTCGAGCCGATTTCCGCGCTGCACGAAAGCCTGGTCGCCAGATTCCCCAGCGTGGACGTCCGGCGCAATGCTCTCTCGGACGTCGCCGAAGATACGGAGTTCATACACGTCCTCGACGCGCCTGCCTACAGCGGCCTGCGACAGCGCAACGACCTTCCCGCCAGCGCGCGCGATGTTCAACGAGTCCCGGTACGTACCGAGCGCCTGGACGATCTATTGCCTGACGGCTACGTCCCCACGCTCGTAAAGATCGACGTCGAGGGCGCCGAGCTCCAAGTGCTGCGAGGGGCGATCGAGACCCTTACACGCACCCGTCCGTTCGTGCTGTTCGAGCATGGAATGGGCGGAGCGGACCTATACGGCGCCCATCCAAATGAGCTCTTCGACCTGCTCGACGGCGTCGGCTTGCGAATCTTCGACCTCGACGGCGCCGGCCCCTATTCACGTGAGCGCTTCGAGGCGACGTTCCCCGAGCCGATCTGGAACTTTCTCGCCGCGCCTGCCTGAGACTCCGGCCCTGGCTGGCTAACCGACCGGCTTTAACTACCCAGCTGACCGCCCTAGGTTCCCGGCTCCCCTGAGATTCGACGCTCATCCGTTGAGCATCCCGTCATAGACGGCTTCATAGCGCGAAGCCATCGCGGTGTCCGTGAATCGCTCCTGAGCTATGACTTGTGCCCGGCTGCCCATGCGAGCACGAAGCCCTGGATCTGAGAGCAGCGTCGCCAGGCGATCCAGGAGCATCGTGTCGTCGCCGGCTCCAATCACGTAACCGGTCTCCCCGTCGCTGACCGCCTCGGCCACGCTGCCGACGTCACTGGCAACCACCGGCAACCCGGCGTGCATCGCCTCGAGAATGCTGAGCGGCATACCCTCCCAGCTCGACGGCAGCGCGAAGATGTCGAACGCGGGCAGATAGCCACGCGCATTGGGCGTCCAGCCGGTGATTGTCAGCCGCTGCGCAACACCAAGCTCAGCTGCGAGCCTCTGGAGCGCCTCGCGCTCGGGACCGTCGCCGACCAACACGAGGCTCACCTCGGGCAGGTGAGGCAGAGTGCGCACGAGTCGCTCGTACCCCTTCTGATCGGTCAAGCGGCCGAGCGAGCCGATCACCGAAGCCGAGGCCACAGCCGGACGCAGTTGGACGACTGGCTCGATCCGCATGGCCGGCACGCCGTTTGGCACCGAGTCGACTGAGCCGGGTGGCAATCCGACGACCTCCTCAATGAGTCGCGCGGAGTGCTCTCCTACTGAGACGTGGGCATGGAATCGCCGCGCGAGCTTCTGCCGTGCAATCAGCCGATGCCGGGATATCGCCGCACCGATGATCGGCAGATGATCCACAGCGAGGACGCGCACGCCCGGCGTCAGGAGAGCGGCCAGCTCTCCGTACCCGCAGGCCCATGGCCACGACTGATTTGCATGCACGAGATTGGGCGAGAACTCGCGAATCGCGCGGAGGTGCGCGCGGAATGCCGCGCGATCATGGGTGTTTTGAGGAGCACGGACGATCTGGATCTCTACTTCCGGCCTATGAGCGCCGATCGCCTCCCCGACGTCGCGGTCGACAGCGAGCAAGCCAACCTCGATCGTCGGCGCAAGCGCACCCAGCAGATAGCCGAGCGCCAACTCAGCTCCGCCGACGGAGCTGGAGTCGGTGTAGGCGAGCACCCGCAGTGCTCGGCGGCCACTCACGACAGCATTCGCCGGTAGACCTCGACCACCGCCGCCGCCGCAATTGGGGGTGTGTGATGGCTCATGAAGGTCACGTGCGCCTCGACACCGGCAGCGCGACGGATGCTCAGGTCCTCGAGCAGGGCAACGGTGGCCAGGGCGATGCTCCCATCCTCGCTCTCGACCGCAACACCGTCACGAGCGCCAAGACCCTCGGCGCCATCCGGGGTAGTGACGACCGGGATTCCGAGCGCCAGCGCCTCGAGCACCTTGACCTTCAAGCCACTGCCCGCTCCGAGCGGATACAGCAGGACGCCCAACTCGCGCAGGAACTCGGCCGCGGAAGGCACGCGGCCTCGCCACTCGACGCCAGGCAGATCGGGCAGGTGGCTGAAAGCCGAGTGCTCCATACCGTCTCCGGCGAGCAACAGCCTTGCCTCCGGACGCCGCTCCAGGACGAGCGGCCAAACACGCGTCAGCAGGCGCTCCACCGCGTTTGCCGTCGGCGGCCAGCGAGCCATGCCGATCAGACCAGCGACCGTCGAATCGAGTGTCGCACCGGGCGTGTAGTGCGAGGGGTCGAGCGCAAGCGGGACCGCTACAACCTCGGCATGTGGCGCAGCGGCAGCGAGCTGTCCGCGGATCTCCTCCGAGCTGACCAGCAGCCAGCGTGCACGACGGCGCACGTCGAGCTCGCCCCTGAGCAGCTCGATCGAGCGACGACCCTGCGCCCGCAGGGGATTCCAGCTGCGAGGGTCACGACGTGTCAGGCAGTCCAGCTGAGCGACCGCCGGACGGTCGACCACATCGATCGCCACTGCCGCTTCCAGCTCAAAGAAGTGCACGACGTCCGCGTCGCGAGCGCGCTTGCGCAATCGCTCGGCGAAAGGTCCGCCGGCCAGCGTCCTAAGTGGCTTCACGAGACGATTCCAGCGGATTCGAGCGAGCTCGAGCGGAGGAACCGCCACCATCTCGACAGAGAGATCCGAGGGTAGCGTCGGTGCGGGCCCAGGACCTTGCGGGCAGAGTACGTGACAGTCGATTCCGCTGGCGTTCAGCCCCCGAAGCAGGCCCACGGCGCACCGCGCCGCTGCGCCACCCTCTGGGAGAGGTGGCTTCGCCATCACCAACAAGACACGCAAGGCTGCAAGAGTATGACGGACATGCCGACCAGAGTCAGAGCGTTCCCGCGAAGACTCTTGCAGGGTGGAGCGGCAGGGGACGCCGGTGCGGCCAGGGGTCGCCACATCGCTTCCAACATCGTCGTGCAGCTCACGGCGCGGGCGATCACGATAACCGTCAGCATCATCACCGTCTCACTCACGGCGCGCACGCTGGACCCCACTGGATACGGCGTATGGAACGGCGTGTCCAGCTATATCGCGCTGTTCACCGTCCTGAGCGATCTCGGCTTCACGATCGCCGCAACGCAGCGGATGGCAGCCGAGCCCGAGCGCGAGGCCGAGTGGCTCGGAGCGCTACTCGGTGTCCGCATCGGAATGTCACTGGTCGTGATGGCGCTCTGCGCGATCTCCATCCCCCTTTTGCTGACCGACACGGGGGGCAGTCACACGGTCGGGTTCGTCCTCACAGTGGCGATCCTGCCGACCGGCATGGCGGGAGGGCTGATGACGGTGTTCCAGACGCGCCTGCGCTCCGGGTTTGCCCTTTCGTTCTCGGTCCTTCAAGGCTTGCTGTGGCTTGGAGCGGTGGTCATGCTAGCCGCGATGCACGCGTCGGTAGTCGCCTTCGCGGCCGCCAACACAGTGCTGATCGTGGCGATCTCCGCGTTGCAGATCGAGGCCACCCGCCGGTACGCGCAGATCGCATGGCGCGCCGGACTGCGGCTGTGGCGTCCGTTGGTGCGCCTCGCGATACCGCTCGGCGTCGGGGCGATGATGATCACGATCTACTACCAGCTCGACTCTGTCCTGCTGCTGCAGATCGCAGGACCCAAGGAATCGGGCATCTATGGAGCGGCCTACGGATTCCTCGGACCCCTGATCTTCATACCCGCGGCAGTGATGGCCTCCTTCTTCCCAGTTCTCTCCGCGGTCTACCGAGGCGACCCGGGGCGGGCGCGTCGGCTGGTGCAGATCTGCGCCGACATGATGGCCGTCATCGGGCTGCCTATCCTCGCCGGAGCCCTGGCGCTCTCCGGGCCGATCGTGCATCTGATCTATGGCGCGCGATTCCATAGCGCCGCCGGCCTCCTGCCGATCCTGATGATCGCTTTCGTATCGATCTGCTACGGCTCGCTGGCCGGCTTTCTGGCGCCACTGCTCGGCCTGCAGTGGCGATTCGCGATCTATTCGAGCGTCGGAGCAGCAGCAAACATAGCCCTCAATCTCGTGCTGATCCCGCCCTACGGCGCCTACGGATCCGCCTGGGCTACGGTCGCCACCGAGCTTCTGACGATGATGCTGATGCTTGGCACAAGCCTGCACGCACTCCGGTTACGGCTGCGTCTCGGCAAGACACTACGCACTGCGTTGCTCGCAACCGCCATGACAGGGGCGATGGCGCTCGTATCCCCGCTGGGACTGTTGCCGGCGGGACTGATCGGCGCACTCCTCTACCTGGGTGGCCTGCTCGGGTTGCGTATCGTCAACGTCGAGGAGCTGCGTGCCCTCAGAGACTCAGGCAATAGCGCCGCGGATCTTCCAATCGACGCGAGCTGAGGCGGCGCAAAGGCCGTACATACACAGCATCACATCGTTCAGGCGCTTGACCAGCACTAGACTGCCCCGATGCCCGGCGGTTTGCTCATCGTCAACGCCGACGACTTCGGCGGCAACCGGCTCGCAACCGACAGGATTGCCGAATGCATGGTGTCCGGTCGTGTAACGAGCACCAGCGCAATGGTCTACATGAGCGACTCACAACGCGCAGCGAGTATTGCGCGCTCACGAACGCTGCCCACGGGCCTGCACCTCAACATCACTCAAGCGTTCGACGATCCGACCACACCTCAACCCGTACGCGATCGCCAAGCGCGCGTCGCACAGTACTTCGCGGACAAGCGCTCACGGCGCTTCACATACAATCCGATGCTTAGTGCACTGGTTCGGCGCTGCATAGCGGACCAGCTCGAGCGTTTTCACGAGCTGTTCGACTGCACACCCAGCCACATCGATGGACACAACCACGCGCATCTCAGCCCAACGGTGTTATTCGCCCTACCAAAAGACATGCCAATCAGATCGGGGTTTACAAACGCAGGCTCCCACCCCGGCGCGCTGCTGCGCAAAACAAGGCAAGCGATCATCCGCAGCATGCATGCCACCCCCGACTATTTCTTTGCGATCGACGCACTTGGTCCGTCACCAACTAAAAATCAAATCGATCAGATGCTGAAGTTCGCTGACGACGCGGGCATCGAGATCATGGTCCATCCCGATCGCGAGGATAACTATCGATTACTGATGTCAGATACTTGGATGCACGCAATACAGCAACGGACTCGGGGATCGTTCCGAGATCTCTGACCGTGCCCAAGGAGCGTATTTCAGCGTGCCTGATCGTGCAAAACGAGCAGGAGCGTCTCCCCGCTGCGCTGGCAAGCGTCGATTTTTGCGACGAGATCATCGTCGTCGACGGCGGATCGACCGATCACACCGTTCAGATCGCACGGGCAGCCGGCGCTCGCGTAATAGAGAATCGATGGCCTGGTTTTGCAGCGCAACGAAACGTTGCAATCGATGCCGCCACGGGCGATTGGATCCTCGAGATCGACGCGGATGAGCGTATCTCTCCGAGGTTACGGGCGAGCATCAAGGCACTGCTTAACGCGCCACCGCCGGGCGCCGGCATGGCGGTTTGCGCTCTATGCAATAGGTTCCTCGGTGAGTCGATAGGGCCATCGGCAAAGTACCCGTCTTACCGATACAGGATCTTCCGGCGTGGGGTATATGTGCACGATTCCTCCCGCGAAGTTCACGAGGGACTGAAACCACACGAGCGGCCCGTCGTGCTCGACGGCGACCTCGAACACGAGCTCGCCTCCACGCTCAGGGAGGCGCTGATCGACACGTGGCGCTATGCGCGACTCGAGAGCCGACACCTCCAAGCGCCGGCGACAGTCCGTGCTTACGCCATCGGGATCATGATGCGGCCAACGATCAAGTGGCTTTACCGCATGATCGTCGACGGAGGCTGGCGCGACGGCTGGAGAGGACTACTTAAGATCTCTCTCGATACCGCCTCCGACGCCTTGGTCTGGGTACTTGTCCTGACGCACGCCAGACGAAGCCCAACCGCGCCAACTACAAGCCCACATGACGGAGAAAGGTCGAAAGCTCACTTCGGACGTCGGCGCGCCGGGCCGGTGAAGATCGTTGCGCTCGCCGACGGAGGCCGAGCAGCACATGCGGCGACTCGATGGCTTGCCGAGCTGCGGACACAGGGCGCCGACGTGGCGCTCATCTCCACCGGGGATGGCACGGTGGGCGCAGAGCAGCGGCACAGCGAGAGTGCCGGTCCCGTTGCAATCGCTTCTGCCGCAACCATCGAAGATGTGCCGCTGCGCACGGTGAGACGACTCGGGCCGTTGATGGTCATACGCGCACTGGAGATCGAGACGCAGTTGCGTACGATCGACGCCCTCGTTCCCGTAGGCTGGCGTGCCCGTCTGATCCATCGCCTAGTGCCAGGGATCCTACGACCGGAGATCGCCGGCCTGGACCTCGACCTCGATCCGGCGCGCGCGGTCGAACGAGCGAGCACCATGGTGGCCGATCGGTAAAGGATCACGAGCGGGCGCATCGGAGATGCGCTCAAGTGGTTCTGATGATCAACACCGAGCAGGGAGCGTGATGTGAGACCTTATTCGGCACCGAGCCCAGCAGAAAGCGCTTGGCGCCGGTCATCCCCTTGTTGCCCACGATCACCAGGTCCGCTTCCTGCTCCTCTGCAACGTCGAGGATTGCATCGGCGGGATCACCCTGGCGCGGATATACGTCCACGGCCACTCCCGCCTCTCGCGCTACGGCGGCCGCCGCCTCGAGTGTCGCATCGACGTCCTCGCGCGGACCGATCGCCCACTGCAGATCCTCGGGCGCTTGGCGCCGTTCTTGACTGAGACGCTGCGCCGGCACTGGCTCATAGGCACTCACGAGCTCTAGCTTTGCGCCGACGGCGCGGGCCAAATCCACGGCCTGGCGCACCGCTTGAGTAGCTGTATCGGAGCCGTCAGTGCCCACTACGATCGATTTGAACATGATCCTCCTTGCCCGTTTTTGGTCAGGACGGCCGCTATCGCCGACGCGACGATCATATCCGCGCACATCCCCGCAAGGACCAATTCTGACGACGCTTCGACGCGTTAGACGAGACAAGCTGCTTGGTGGCAGCTGAGTTGCCCGCAGCTTTACGCGAGCTTGGTGATGGCCACGATCATGCCGATGAGCACGAACACGACGATCGCGACCTGCATCCAGATCCAGGTGGGGGACATGATTGGCCAGCCTATCTCGGACCGTCCTCACACGCACCTGCCGCCAGACAACGTCAGCTTGACTATCTTGTCGGGTATGCTCGAATGCATCGCTGCGTCGGGACGGCGTCAGCAGAAGCTCTTCGTCGCGTTCGCCCTCGTCATCTGCTGGCTGGCGTCCACAGCGTCGATCAGCGGCGGCGCCGCTGGCGCGCCGAACGCGCATATCTCCTCGACAGCTCCGCTTGGCGGCGTGAACATCGTGGGGCTATCGTTCACCTCACTTCCCGCCCAGGCCGACCGGGCGATCGCCCAAGCGCGCGCGCTGCACGCGAAGGTCGTGCGAACCGAAGTTCCATGGTCAGTGCTCGAGCCGCTGGGAGCGGGTCAGATCAACGCGCGTGCCCTGACCTTTACCGACCGCTTGGTGAGCGATGCTGCGGCGGCCGGCATACGCGTGATCATGATGGCCGAGAGCTCCCCGTGCTGGGCCTCCTCGGCGCCCACACCGCTCTCGCGGGCATGCACGTCAGGCCGGTCGAGCAAGGCCAACGCGTGGCCGCCAACCAGCCCAAGCCTCTACGCCCCCTTCGTCGCCTTCCTAGCCCAACGCTACGGCTCGCGCCTAGCGGCAATCGAAATCTGGAATGAGCCCGACCAGACCAACGAAGCGTACTTTGCCGGACCCGAAAAGGCCCAGCGTTACGCCGCAATTCTGCGAGCGTCCTATCCAGCGATCAAGCGGGTGGATCCGAACCTGCCCGTACTGGCGGGCTCACTCGTCGGCACCAACGGCGTTTTCCTGCGCGCGCTCTATGCCGCCGGCATCAAGGGGTATTACGACGGACTATCGGTTCACTTCTACACCCTCACCCTCGCCGCGCTGCGAGCGATCCACGAAGTGCAGGTCGCTAATAACGACGCCAAGCCGCTTTGGCTGAACGAGTTCGGATGGTCAAGCTGCTGGCCACGACAGAGGGCGCAGCAGGAACAGGCATGCGTGACGCCGCAAACCCAGGCTACGAACATCACCAACCTGTTTCGCTCGCTCGCCGACACTCCGTACATCGCCGCCGAGGTCGTCTACTCTCTGCAAGGTACCCTTACGGAAGATTTTGGCGTCCTCTCCGAAAGCGGCGCTCGCAAGCCCGCCTTCACCGCACTATCGCGAGTGCTCGCCTCTCCGTTTGGACCCATCAGTCGCGTCACCCTCGGCCTGCGTCGCCGTCACGGTCGAGTCGTGGCGAGCGGCTCGGGGCCTGTAGGCGATTTCATGGAACTGGAAGCCTTTCAGGGCAGCCTGTTGCGCTACAAAGCTCTGTTCACGCTCGACCGCTTCAACCGTTATGCGCTCGTATTGCCACGAGCGCTCGGCTCCAGCGGTTTACAGGTGCGTGTCTACCAGTACTGGGGCGGCGTGAACAGGGCCGCCAAGAGCAGTATCTGATCATTCTGAATTGCGCAGCAGGGCCGCGAACGTCAGCGCCAGGATCTTTAGATCCAGGCCCAACGACCAGTGCGCGATGTAATAATTGTCCCACTCGACGCGTTCAGCGAGGGATGTCTGGCCGCGGAGTCCATGCACCTGAGCCCAACCGGTGATGCCCGACTTTACGCGATGGCGATCGCCGTAGCGGGTGATGTCCTGCCTGAACAGCTCCACGAACTCAGGCCGCTCGGGGCGCGGGCCGATGATGCTCATCTCTCCGCGCAGGACGTTCAATAGCTGTGGCAGCTCATCGAGCGAAGAGCGGCGCAGGACGCGGCCGATGACAGTGCGGCGATCGTCGCCCTCCACTCCTCCAGGCGCGGTGTCACCACCCAACAGGAACTCGATCGAGGTCTCCTCGCCTTCCCCCCGCTCCGGTCGCGACTGAGCCAGATGCATCGAGCGGAACTTGTAGAGATCGAATACCTTGCCGTCACGACCGACGCGGCGCTGACGAAAGAGGATCGGCCCACGCGAGCTTAGGCGCACCGCCAGAGCCGTGCAGAGGATCACCGGCGAGAGCAGCACGAGCAACAACAGCGCGAAGACACGATCGAACATGTGCTTGAGCGCGAACTGCACTCCTCTGGGGTTGACCGTGGTGAAGGACATCAGCGGCAGCCCCCCCACCGTGTCGTAGCCAACGCGATTGTTGATTGTGTCGAACATCCGCGGTACCACCGACACCTCGATGCCCAACTCCTGACAGCGCTGGATCAGACGACTCACGCGCGCGTCGGCAACTGAGGAGAACGCCACGATCAGGTTCCTCACGCCCGTGCTCATCACGGTCTCGTCGAGGTCCTCGATGGTCCCCACCACCGGCACGTCGCGCCCCCCAACCTCCGCGATCGAGCGAGGGTCGTCGTCGAGAAAGCCGACCGGGGTCAGTCCATACTCAGGATGATTCTCGAGTCGCCGCGCGACCTGTGCCCCGACCACACCCGCGCCCATGATCAGCACCGGCTTGCCTACCAGTCGACGGGCACGCGCCCAGCGCTGGGCGAACGCCAGGGCCGCACGGCCGCCGCCGACTCCCAGCAGCGCGAACAGCCATGCTCGCACCCAGGCGGACTGCGTAGGGATTTGGCCGTTGACGAACAGGCCGAGCATTGCCACCGTCATTGCTGCCACGGACACAGCGCTGACCACGGGGGCCACTCCGTCCAGAAGCAGTGCGCGCAGGCGCGTGCGGTACAGCCCCCGCACATACAGCAAACCCATCACAAGCGGGGGAAGCAGCAGCAACGGCGCACGCACCGCCGATGCGTAAAGGCACGCGCGGGCGCCACCGAGCGCGAGCACTACCGCGATACAAAGCAGTATGAAGTCGACCGTCGGGCGCAGCACGCCCCAGCCTGGACCATCCAATAGCCACTGCCGAAACCCTCTGAAGGTTGCTCCCCGCAGCGCATGCGGCTGCGGCGCGTCTCGTGCGACGGGGAGCGCGCCGCCCAGCGGCAGCGATGTCGACGTCTGTTGTGTTATGCGCGGGGAATCCATGATGGGCGGCCTGATCTCTATTCAGTTAGTCGGGTTCTGCATCGCTTCTCTTTAGCTATCCGTGCTTTCTCGTCGCCGTGAACCCCGTCAGCCGCTTTGTCAGCACACCAATGAAGGCGAGCACGCCAAGCGCCAAGAGGATGTACAGGAGGTCCTGGACGGAGAGCCCCAACGTTTCAGAGTCGTCGGACGCCAACCGCACCGAAGCCCCGCGTTCAGTGGCTGGATACGTACTTGTGGCATCGCCGGATGTCTCGACTACTCCGCTGCGGCCGCCGGTTTTGGACGCGGCGCTTCCCCGCAACGCTCGGTTTGCTCGCCCGCCTCGACCGCCAGCTGTTGAGCCGTTCTTGGGGGTCGTGGCATGAGCGCCTTCTGCCGAGCCGCGACTGGCTCCAGAACCGGCGGATGTCACTTCTTGTGACGAGGATTCGGCCAAGCCGGAGCTCGACCCTCCAGCCGAGCCTCCGTTGCTACCACCCCCGCTTCGCGGCCCGTTCAGCAGCGCTGAGCCGAGGATCGCCTGATTTCCCTGGCCGGGACCGCCATATCCGCTGAGCAGCGACCCGGCCTCCGCCAAGCTCGGGGCGGCAATCGACATAGCTGCTAGCAGAGCAGTTGTCGAGGCGATGATCTGGGGTCTTGTCATGCTCCCTGCCTTGGATTCCTTTCTTCGGCCCGAGCAGCACTACTACTCTCCGCGCCATGTATCCACCCTCGACCCTAGCTGTCAACGCCCAGGCGTGAGCGTCCATCCAGCGTGTCGAGAATGTGCTTTACAAGCTACCGAAGGTTCCGGTCTATGTCGAGGCGGAAATGCCGCATGCTGAGGACATAAACCCGCAAGCTCACTTGAGTTGCTGAGCATTGAGCAGGATTGAGCGATTTAGTGCTTTGACGCTCACGCGCCGGCCCTTCTGCACCACGAGCAGCGCTTCCCGCGTGAGCGGGTCACGGGGGTTCAGCCGGGCCGCCTGCTCGAGCAACGCGAGCGCACTCACGTGGTCACCCCGCGCCGAAGCGATCGCTCCCAGCTCGAGCGTGGCATAGGCGTCCTCAGGCGAGCGCTTCAAAGCGAGCGCGAAGTCATGGTCCGCGTGCGGGAGATCATCGAACCGCAACGCGATGCTGCCGGCCACCAGGTAGGCCTCGTCGCCGAGCGGGTTCAATGCCGCCGCGTCGCTCAGGCGGGCGTACGCTCGCCGCGGCGCGCGCGGCCAGATCCGCGCCGCGCTCTGGACCTCCAGCTGACTCAACCAGGGCGCGGCGAAAGACACTCCCGCCGTGAGCGCCGTCAGCGCAACTGCTGCCAGCGCCAGGCGCCGTCGCGCACTAGAGCTGCGCGACGCGAGCGTAGCGGCCCGCTCGGCCTCGACGTCGCGCGGCGCGAGCGCGCACGCGATCCCGAGCAGCGCAAACGCGGGCGCGCCGAGGCCGGCGAACTCCCAGAACCAGTCGAACGAGCCGTGAACCACCCAGTAGGCGAACCCTCCCAAGGCCGCCGCGGCCACGGCGCGGCCCAGCGGATCGGACCGTCTCACCGCCTGCGCACCGGCCACCAGCGCGGCGCCCAGGCCGACCAACGCCAGCAGCGCCCCCACGAGACCTGTCTCGGTCAGCGTGCGCAGCTCGACGCTGTGCGGAAAGTGCGGCGTCTCGTCGCTGCGACCGTGCCTGAGGTACTGCTGTTGGAAGTTGTCGACGCCGATGCCGATGACCGGATGGGCGACGAACTCGTCGAGCGCCACCCGATAGAAGTCGTAGCGGTTACTCCCCAGGCCGCTCACCAGGCGATTACCCGAGGTGCTGTCGGCCGCGTAGCCGCCCTTGAACGTATCCCAGCCGTGTTTGATCCGCGTGAGCGGGTTGCCCGCGAGGGCGAGTCCCCCCGCTGACACCCCCACCAGCGCCACGACCGCGATCGCGGCGAGGCCCCGATGCAGCCTCCTAGCCGTCGTCGGCGAGAATGCGCGCCGGCTCTCGACCATCGCGCCCAGCACCACGACCAGACCGGCCACCGCGGCCGCGGCGAACATTCCGCCCACAGCGGCGTGCAGCGCGGACGTGGCGCTGTGCCCGTGTTCCAACCGTTCGCCCACGCGCAGCACAGCCGCAGCGGCGAGACCGGCTCCAAGCGCCACCGGTAGGAGCACTGTGAAGGTGCGCAGCCGCCCCGGCAACAGCGCGAACACCAAGACGAGCACCACGGGCGTCGCATACAGCGACCCCCTGCTCTGGCTGAGCAGCGCCACCTCCGCCAGCAGCACGGCGCCCCCGGCGAACACTCCCCGCAGGGGCCAGGACAGACGCTCGCTACGCGCCAGCAGCAGCGCCGGCCAGAACGCCATCAGCCATTGCGCCGCGTTTGCGTTGGCGTAGCCGCTCGGATAGAGCAGACGCCCGCCCGGCAGCAGGCTGGCCAGACGCGCCGCACTGTGAGCGTCGGCATCGACGTGCAGCGCCACGAACGCCGCCAAGCCGATCATCGCAAGCGTCCATATCCCCAGTAGAAGAATCGCGCTGCGTCCATGCTGTGGCCAGAGCGCGAACAGCGCGAACACGAGTAGGTAAAGCAGCGTGCGATCCGCGCCTTCCCAGGCATCCCCAGGCACGTTCGCCCAGAGGATCGAAAGGAAGCTGAGCGCCGTATACCCGGCCAGGCACGCGAGCGCGATCTTCACCGGCCTCGGAACGTCCGTCAAGCGCAGCCGCACGAAGCTCAACCCGATTGCGAGCAGCGCCAATACCAGCAGGCCACCTGGCGCCCAATGGGTGACGGGATAGCCGGCTTGGCTGGTCGCCCACACGACGAACAGCGCGATCGCGACCAGCGCAGGAACAGTCGCGGGAGCCTCGCTAAGCGACGCCCTGAGCTTGCTCGTCATCGCGGCTTGCTCGTCATCGCTGCTTGCTCGTCATCGCGGTCACAATAATCCTCCCATGACCGACCCCACCGAGCTGGTCCGTTTCTACGACGATGCCTACACGCAAGACCCTGCCCGGGCGGACACGTACGCCCGCTGGCGCGCGCTCGGCGCCGTTGGCAAGGCCGACCATGTGATCGCCCTGTGTGCGCGCGCGAGCATGCTTCCGCAGAGCACGCTCGAGGTGGGCTGCGGCGACGGCGCGCTGCTCTGCGAGCTACGGCGACGTGACTTCGGCGGTCGGTTGCATGGCGTCGAGATCACCGAGGCAGCCGTCGCGATCGCGCGCGAGCGATCAGCGGCGATCGACTCCGTCGAGCTCTACGACGGCTTGCACCTGTCGGCCGCCGACGGCGCATACGAGCTGGGGATCCTTTCGCACGTGCTCGAGCACGTGCCCGATCCCGCGGCGCTGCTGGCCGAGGTCGCGCGCGCCTGTCGGGCGGTAGTCGTTGAGGTGCCGCTGGAGGCGAACCTGTCGGCGCGCCGCGCGGTCAAGCGCGCGCACGCCGCCGAGGTCGGCCACCTGCAGCGCCTCGATCGTGACGGAGCGCGAAAGATCGTCGCTCGAGCAGGCCTGCATATCGCCTGCGAGCTGGACGATCCGCTGCCGCCGGAGGTGTACAGGTTCTTTGCTGCTGCGACCCCGTTCGCGCGCGCAAGCGCGACCGTGAAGTGGGCGCTCCGCGCCGGCCTGCATCGCATCGCTCCATCCGCTGCCAGGCGCCTTTTTACGGTTCACTACGCGTGCCTCTGCCTCTCCCAACCCGCCGCCGACCGCCGCCGGTGATAGACGTAAGGGGAGAAAGCGCAGGCTCCCGCCGGTAAACGGCGAATCAAAGATCGCGTTTTGTCAATAGAATCCACGGGAAATTCACGTAACGAAGCCCTATTAGAGGGCGCAGCTCACCAGACCATCAATGGGAGGTTGGCATGACCCGCACCGACGTCGAGGCCTCGAGCAGGCCACAGACAGCAGGGACTGAAGCGCAGAGAAGAGGATCGTCCCGCGCGGCGCGCAGGCTTGTGATCCTCCCGGTGGCGCTGCTGCTGCTGGCGATCGCGCCCGCCGCGCCGACTCTGGCGGCGAGCAGCACGAGCAAAGAAGCTTTGTCGGGCTACGGAACCAAACCGAGCAGCGGCACCTCGCCGTCGAAATCGACGAAAACGCCGACGAGCAAAACGCCGACGACGGGCACTCCGGCGAAAGAAGAATCGGCCCCGACCACGTCGAGCAGCGCGCCCACCACGACGACGAGCCCGGCGAAATCGAACTCGCTGCCGTTCACCGGCTTCAATCTCAGCTGGACGGTCGGCGGCGGTCTGCTGCTGATCGCGATGGGCTTCTCGATCGCGACGGTCCAGCGCCGCCAGGGCCGCCACAGCGGCCGCTGAGCTCCGCGGATCGAGGCATGAAGTGAGCGCGCCAACGGTCGCCGGCCTCAGCCGGCGACCGAGCCGCGCGTTCAAAACGCTCGCGATCCTCCTGATCGCGCTCGGCTCGCTGGCGTTGGCCGATGCCGCTGTCACGCTCCTCTGGCAGGAGCCGTTCTCCGCGCTGTACGCCAAACTCGAACAGGACCACCTGCGCGGGGCGCTGCACAAGCTCGAACGCTCCGCACCGTCCCCCGCGGAGCGCCGCACGCTGGCGAGCCTGCCCGACGAGCGGCGGCGGATCGAGTTCCTCGCGCGCGAGCTGCAGCGCCGCTCGGGCGAGGGCAGCCCGGTGGGGCGGATCGTGATCCCGCGCATCGGCGCGAGCTATGTGATCGTCCACGGCACCGGCGCCTCGGCGCTCGAGAGCGGGCCTGGGATCTACTCCGAAACCGGCTTTCCCGGGATTCCTGGAACGACCGCGATCGCCGGCCATCGCACCACTTATCTGGCACCGTTTCGCCACATCGACTCGCTCCACCGCGGCAACCACGTCCTGCTGTATATGCCCTACGCGCAATTCACCTACACCGTCATCGGCCAGAAGGTGGTCGCGCCCACCGACGTGCGCGCCGCCGTCGACGACGTCGGCTACTCGCGGCTCGTCCTGTCGGCGTGCACGCCGCTGTTCAGCGCCGCCAAACGGCTGCTCGTGTACGCCCGCCTGACGCGCACGGTGCCGGTGGGCGCCGCGCGGCGAGTGCCCGGCGGCGGTGCGGTACGGCCGATTATCGCTTCGCGGGCCGCGTAGCCCCGGCGAACAGGATCGACAGCACCTTGCCCATCAGCTCGTCCGGCACCGCGCCGGGGTCGGCGAGCTTCTGCCGGGCGATGCCGTCGGCGAGCGCGTCGATCGCGACCGCGAGCTGCTCGGCCGGGAGCGCGAGCTCGAGGTCGAACTCGCGTGCGCCGTCGGCAATCAGTCGCGTCAACAGCTCGCGCGCCTGCGCGAACCGCGCCGCCACCTTCGGGCGCACGCGCGCGTCGCGCACGCCGTAGGCCCAGAACTCCATGAACAGCAGCAGCAGCTCCGGCTCGCGCTCGATCATCGTCATCCACTGTCGGGCGCCGCCCTTGGCGCGCTCGTCGACCGACGCGCGCGCGCCGACGGCCGCGGCGATCTCGAGCGCGTGGGCGGCGATCTCGCGCTCCATCAGCACGAGGAACAGGTCCTCCTTGCCGTCGAAGTTCGAGTACAGCGCGCCCGTCGAGAACCCGGCCTCGGAGGCGATCTCCTCGACCGAGGCCCCGTGAAAGCCGCCCCGCGCGAACACGCTGCGGGCCGCGTCCAGCAGGCGCTCGCGCGTGTGCGCCTTGCTCTGCTCGCGTGTCATCCGCGCGGTCTCCATCCCGCCCTATCCTACTTGACAGAGCGCACGCTATTCCGATAATGTTCATTATCTAATCTGACCTGAGCAAGACCAAGGCTCCGGTGATGGCGCACGCGATCCGGCAAGCCCCCTAGCGGAGTCCTGCGCGGAGCCCCCGCGGAGCGAGATAGGAGCAGGGATAGACATGGCGACAGCGACGACGACACCCACAGCGAGCGATGCGGCGACGGCGAGCCTGCCGACGGACGCGATCTCATACGACGACCTGTACGCCCGCTGGGAGCGCGGCAACTGGAGCGCGACCGAGCTCGACTTCACCGAGGACGCCCGCCAGTGGCGCGAGGACTTCACCGAGTTCGAGCGCCAGGCCGCGCTGTGGAACTACTGCCTGTTCTTCTGGGGCGAGGACGCAGTCGCCGACAACCTCTCGCCCTACATCGACGCGGCGCCGCTCGAGGAGCAGAAGTACTTCCTCACCACCCAGCAGGTCGACGAGGCGCGTCACGCGGTGTTCTTCAAGCGCTTCATGCAGGAGGTCTGCGGCGTCGGCGAGGGCTCGACCGCAAGCAGCCTGCAAGCGGTCAAGCCCCAGCTGACCGTGGGCTTTCGCAAGATCTTCGACCGTCTCGACACGATGGCCGACGAGCTGCGCGCCGACCGTTCTCGCGCCAAGCTCGCCGCCGCCGTCACGCTCTACCACATCGTGATCGAGGCCTCGCTCGCCCAGCCCGGCCAGCACTTCATCTGCAGCTACCTCGAACGGCGCGAGCAGCTGCCGGCGTTTCGCGAGGGCATGGCGAACATCGCCGCCGACGAGCAGCGCCACATCGGCTTCGGCGTGAAGCTGCTCGCCGACTTGAAGCGCGAAGACCCGGTCGGGGTGCCCAAGGCGGTTGCCGGTCTGTTGCGCGAAGTCACCCGCTACACCGGCCAGGTGCTGATGCCCCCGGACTGGGACGAGCGCTACATCACCACGTTCGGCTCCACCTTCGACGAGGTCGGCATCGAGGGCATCGGCTCGATGACGACCAAGCTGCGCTCCGCCGGCATGCCCGTCGAGACCCTGCCGGGACCGGCGTTCCTGCCGCCGGGCCTCACGCAGCTGGAGGTCGTCCAGCGCGGGCGAGCGCTTGTGCAGGCCGGCATCGTCGGCGTGCGCGAGGGGCCATCCAAGCGCGATCCCGAGACGGTCGCCCTGCTGTTCGACACGATCCGCCGTCAAGTCAATCCCAACCATGGGCTGCGCCGCCCGACTACGTTCCAGTGGGAGTTCACCGACCCCGACATCGATACCTGGCACCTCACCGTGAACAACGGCTCAAGCACGGCCGAGCCGGGCGAGGCGCTCAGCCCCGACCTGCGCCTGCGCACCTCCTATCAGGACTGGGTCGACATCATCGGCGAGCGCCTCGACCCCCGGCGCGCCCTCGCCACCGGCCGCCTACGCCCGCGCGGCAACCCGCTCGCGCTGCGGTATCTCACCAAGGCTTTCCCGAGCGGCTGAATAGGCCGCCAGCGTACACGTGCGGAAATTCAGCGTGTTTTGACACGCGCCTGGACGCGCGCGCTAGCTGCCGATTCCGAACTCACGAGCGGCGGCCGACCCACTGCCGCTGGAAGGTTGACTGGCGCCCGCGGCGGAAGCCGGCCGGCTGGAGGAGATCCCTTGCGACACGGACGATGCCCGATGCGTCACGGAGGCCGACTGAGCAATCGCCGATGTGTGCGTAGCCGCAGTGGCAGCCGTGTGGGAGGGTGACCGCGCGGGACCTGACTGCTCGAGGCCGAACTCGCGTGCGGCGTGCGCGGCCGGCGTGCTCGCCGCGTGCTCGCCGGCCGGCGCCGAGCCCGACGGCGCTAGCGAGCCACCTCGGGTGAGCGCTTGACCGGCGCCAGAGAGAGGCGTCCTCAAGTCGGACGCGCTCGCATACCCGCTCGTGTCGCGCTGCGCCCCGGCGGCAACGGTCGAGCGATCTCGGCGATTGCGCTCATGGTCGGAATGCCGAGGCGTAAATGGGCCTGTGGTCAATGCTACGCAGCCGACGCTCAACGCCAGCAGACAGCCCACGGCGAGCTTCGCGCCGACGGAGCCTCCGGCCAGCAGCCAACCCCCTCCGGCAGCCCCACTCACGCCGGCGACGCCCGATGGGAACAGGCCGCCTGCACCGGCGCCGGTCGCAACCCCGGCACCCGGGGCGGCACCTGCACTCGTCCCCGCAGCAGCGGTCGCGCTCGTCCCAGCGCCAGCCCCGGCGGCCGACCCCACGGCCGCGCCCGCGCCCGATCCCGCTGCCGCACCGCCCACGCCGATGAGCGTCCACGGGAGCGCGATCGGCGGCAGCACGGAGGCGAGGCCGCGCAGGCAAAGCACGTATCTGCGACAGGCCGGACACTCGCGCTGGTGAGCCAGCGCGAGTGTGTAGCGCTCGCCGGCAGGGTCGAGGATTCCGAACGCAAGACCGCGCATGGTCGAGGCCTGCTCCTCACACCAGGCCCCACCTCTGATCGTGTCGAGCAGCTCGCCGACCTTGCCCGCAACCCCGGGGCGTCCCGCGCCCGGGCCCTCCATCAGCTTGCGCATGCGCGCCTCGCCGATGCCCATGCGCTCGGCCGCCTCAGCGCGGGAGAGGCCCTGCAGGTAGCACAGCGCCGCCGCCTGGCACTCGCGCGGGCTCAGCCGGCCGCGCAGACCCTCGAACAGCTGGCGCAGCTGGCGACGATCGTCCAGCTCGGCGGCGATATCGCGCTCCGCCGAGGCATCGCACACGCGCGCGCGAGCAGGCGCCATGCGTGAGCCATCGCCCTCGCCATCCCCTTCGGCGACGCCCGCTCCGGCCGCGTCACCGACACGGGCGCTACGGCGCGTGCGGTGCTCGTCGAGCGCGCGGCGGAACGTCACGAGCACCAGCCAGCCGCGGGGGCTGGCGATCGTCTCGCCGCCGATCATTGCCGCGTATAGGCCCTGCCACGCCTGCGAATAGCAAGCGTCGAGATCGCTCTGATCGAGGGCCACCCCACTCGCACGCAGACGCGCGCGCACGATCGCGAGCGTATCGCCGCGCAGCCCTTCGAAATCCTGCCGCAGCAGACGCTCGGCGCGGTAGCGGCGCAAGGTCAGCGGGCTCATGAGCGCACAGACTATGAGCCATGAAATTTGCCGCTCAGCCGAATTCCGCTATTTGCTCACGACTTATACGCCGCATGTCCTCGCCGCGGCGGTGCGCCTCGTGCCAGGTGACGACCCGCTCGAGCCCATCCTCCAGGCTCCACGCCGGCTGCCACCCCAGCTCGGTTTCGGCCGCGCTCGAGTCAAGCTCCAGGTGGGCGGCCTCGGGGGGGTTCTCGGCCGCGTCCAGCTCCCATTGGAGCGCGCCGTGCCAGAGCGCGCCCAACTGCTCGAGGATCCAGCCGACCGGGCGCGCGTCCGCCGCGCGCGGTCCGAAGTTCCATGCCCGTGCCAGCACGCGCGCGCGTGCGACATCGCGTGCGAGAGCAAGTTCCTGCGCGAGCAGCAGATATCCGCCTAGGGGGTTCAGGACGTGCTGCCACGGGCGTACCGCTGTCGGGTTGCGCACGGTCACGGGCTTCCCGGCGTCTACCGCGCGCACGACGTCGGCGATCAGCCGATCCTCGCCCCAGTCGCCGCCGCCGATCACGTTGCCCGCACGCGCGCTCGCCACGCGCGGAGCGTCAGAGGAAGAGAAGAAGGAGGAGCGATACGCCGCGGTTACGAGCTCGGCGCAGGCCTTGGAGCTCGAATAGGGATCGTGCCCGCCGAGCGGGTCGCCCTCCACGAACTGCCTGCCCGACAGCGGTCCAGGCGCACCGAGCTTACCGTCGTCGTCACCTTGCTCGCGCGTGCTCGCAATGGCGGCGCCATCGTGACCTGGGCCGTGGGAGGGGTTGGCGTAGCACTTGTCCGAAGTCACAACCACCACGGAGCGCACTTGCTCGCCGTGCAGGCGAACGGCCTCGAGCAGGTTGACGGTGCCGAGCACGTTCACCGCGTAGGTCAGCACAGGGTCGCGAAGCGAGCGCCTGACCAAGGGCTGGGCCGCCAGGTGTAGCACGACCTCGGGCCGGGTGGAGCGCAATGCGTGCGCGACCGCCTCGCCGTCGCGCACGTCACAGACGAGCTCGTCCATCTCCTCTCCGACGCTGGCTAGCGCATAGAGCGAGGGCTGTGTGGGCGTGCCGGCGGACAGTCCGGTGAGGCGCGCGCCGAGCGATTGCAGCCAGAGCGAGAGCCAGGCGCCCTTGAAACCAGTGTGGCCGGTGAGGAGCACTCGCCGGCCAGCCCAGAAGTCGGGATCGATCGGCACGGCGGGTAGCGTATCCGCTGGCTTGATGCCTCAGGTTGTCGACGCCCCCAGGGCCGCGGTACAGGCCCATCCGTCTCAATCGCCACATTTCCGGTCGGGCCACCCTACGAGCCCGACCCTCTCAACGCCCCATCTAAGGTCGGGCCGCGATCGCGCTCGCGGCAACACGGCCGTCCGCCAGCCCAGGGCCGGTCGGGGCATGGGAAACACGTGCTCATGGGTATGTTGGGTCCCATCTTGAGCCCGCTCGCACCCGCCTCGACGACACCGGCCCCTCCGCGGCGCGCGGAGATCTTGGGGATCCCGCTCGCGGTATCGGATTACGAGGAGGTGCTGGACTGGATGGAGGCGATGATCGCAAAGGATCGCCGCGGGTACGTGACTGCAGCGGCGGTCAACTTGGTGATGAAAGCGCAAGAGGAACCAGCGACGATGGAGGCGACGCTCGGGGCGACGCTGGCGGTCCCCGACGGGCAACCGCTGGTGTGGGCGCTCAAAGCGCTCGGCCACGTGGAGGCTACCCGCGTGTATGGGCCCGATCTGATGGCGATGTTTTGCGCGCGCGCCGCGCAGAGTGGGACCCCGATGTACTTGTACGGAGGCCGCGACACGCCCGCGCGCGAACTGCTGGAGCGTCGCTTGCGAGAGCGCTTTCCCGGTATCCAGCTCGTGGGAGGCGCTTCGCCGCCGTTCCGCACGCTGACGGTGGAGGAGGACAATCGGCTGCTGGCGGACATCGACGCGTCGGGCGCGAAGATCGTGTGGGTGGGCACGGGACAGCCGCTGCAGGAGCAGTGGATGCACCGCGTGCGGCCGCGGCTGTGGACGCCGCTGCTGGTAGGCGTGGGCGCCGCGTTCGACTTTCACGCGGGCTTGGTCTCGCAAGCCCCGGCATGGATGCAGCGCAACGGCTTGGAGTGGACGTATCGACTCTCGCGCGAGCCACGCCGGCTATGGCCGCGCTACGCGCGCTACAACCCCCGGTTCGTCGCCGGGTTCGCACGCCAGTACGCGCGGCACAGACGAGGCAGGCGCAACGGACGGGCATGAGTCGCGTGCTGGTCACAGGCGGCGCCGGGGCGATCGGCGGCGCGATCGTCAGACGGTTGCTTGCCGATCCGGCGTACGAGGTGAGGGTCTCCGACCGCCGTTTGGCGCCGCAGTGGATGCGCGAGGGCGCCGAGGTGCATGAAGGCGATTTGCGCGTGGCGAGGGAGGCGCGCGCGGCGCTCGATGGCTGTACGCACGTGATTCACCTGGGGGGATTGGACGACGACGCGCACGACGCGGAGGCGCGCCCGTTCACGCTGATGGAGGCGGAAAGCGCCGTCTGCAGCACCATGGTCGGCGCTGCAGTCGCGCCGGGTGCGGAGGTGGAGCGGTTCGTGTATGTGTCCTCGGCGGCGGTGTTCGAGCGGGCGAGCGAGTTTCCGACGAGCGAGGCCTATCTGGCGGAATGTCCGACGCCCGAGTCTCCATACGGGTTCGCGATGCTGGCTGGTGAGATGTATTGCCGCGCGGCGGATGAGGAGCACGGGCTGCAATACACGATCTGCCGCCTGTTCGACGCTTACGGGCCGACGATCGGGCCTTCCGCGACACCAGATGTTCCGTGCGCACGCAAACGCGCACCGGAGAGCGCAAGCGCCTTGAACGACCTGATCATGAGCGTGCTGGCGGGTGAGACGACGCCGCGGGTGGAGGGCGCGGAGGAGCACACTAGGACGCCCACCCACATGGACGACATCGCAAGTGGCGTGATCGCGTCGATGGGTACGCCGAAGGCAGTCAACGAGGACTTCAACATCGCGGCCGCGCGGGAGCTGACGGTGGCCGAGATCGTGCGCATCGTGTGGGAGACGTGCGGCGAGGATCCAGAGTCGCTCGCGACTGAGCCTCTGCTCACGGCGACCGGGCCCCTGCCCATGGCGACCGGGCCTCTGCCCACAGATACGGTCGAGGCGCGGCGAAGCTGGCCGTCGGTGGAGAAGGCGCGCAGGCTACTCGGGTGGGAGGCACGGATCGAAGCGGAGGAGGGGATCGCGGCGACGGTGGAGTGGATCCGGGCGCGAGGATCGGTAGGGTCCGCGCCATGAGCGGAAAACGATCGGCGCTAATCACTGGGATAACCGGCCAGGACGGTTCGTATTTGGCCGAGCTGCTGCTGGAGAAGGGGTACGACGTGCACGGCATGGTGCGGCGCGCGTCGACGGAGAAGTTCGAGCGGATCGAGCATTTACGCGAGCGGATCACGCTGCACCAAGGCGACTTGCTCGATCAGCGCTCGCTGGTCGACACGCTGCGCGCGTCGAACCCCAGCGAGATATACAACCTCGCGGCGATGTCGTTCGTGGCGGTGTCGTGGATCCAGCCGACGCTGACGGCTGAGTTCACGGGCGTGGGCGTGACGCGAATGTTGGAGGCGATGCGAGAAGTCTGCCCCGAGGCCCGCTTCTATCAAGCCAGCTCGAGTGAGATGTTCGGCAAGGTGCTCGAGGTCCCGCAGACGGAGACGACGCCGTTCTATCCCCGCTCACCGTATGGCGTAGCCAAGGCGTATGGTCATTTTATTACTGTTAATTATCGCGAGTCATACGATTTGCACGCAACCAGTGGAATACTTTTCAATCACGAGAGTCCCCGGCGCGGGCTGGAGTTCGTAACCCGCAAGATCACCTGGCACGCAGCCGCGATCAAACACGGCCTGCTCAAGGAGCTGCGCTTGGGGAACCTCGACGCTGAGCGCGATTGGGGGTATGCGAAGGATTATGTGGAAGCGATGTGGCTGATGCTGCAACGTGACACGCCCGAGGACTACGTGATCGCGACTGGACAGGCAAATTCGGTGCGGGAGTGCTGTGAAGTCGCGTTCGACGAGGCGGGGCTGGGCGCCTTTGAGAAGTACGTGACGATCGACCCCGCGTTCGTGCGCCCGGCCGAGGTCGACCATCTGATTGGTACCCCGGCAAAGGCCGAGCGCGACCTGGGCTGGAAGCCGAGGACGAGCTTTGAGGAGTTGATCCGTTTGATGACCCGCGCCGACCTCGAGCTGCTGAAGCCGCGTTGAGCGTCCCCCTGTTCGACACCTCCGGACCGCTCGAGCCGCTGCGGAACGAGCTGCGCTCCGCGATCGATCGGGTACTCGACTCCGAGCGCTACATCCTCGGCCCGGAGGTGAACGCGTTCGAGGCGGAGTTCGCGGCCTATTGCGGGGCTGAGCACGCGGTGGGTGTGGCGAACGGGACGGAGGCGATCACGATCGCGCTGCGCGCGATCGGCGTGGGTCCAGGCGATGAGGTAATCGTGCCGTCGTTCACGTTTTACGCCTCCGCCGAGGCGATCCCGGCGACTGGCGCAACGCCGGTGTTCTGCGACATCGATCCCGAGACGTATTGCGTGACCGCGGAGACGGTGCGCGCCGCATTGACGCCGCGCACGAAGGCGGTGATCGCGGTGCACCTGTTCGGCAACCTGGCGCCCGTGGCCGAGATCGAGGCGCTGGGCGTGCCTGTGCTCGAGGACGCGGCGCAGGCGGCCGGGTCGACGTCGCCCGACGGACGCCCAGGCGCGCTCGGCACGGCAGCGACGTTCTCGTTCTTCCCATCCAAGAACCTGGGCGGCTTCGGCGACGGAGGCGCGATCGTCACCTCCGACGCCGGCGTTGCCGAGCAGGCTCGGATACTGCGGTTTCACGGCTCCCACGACAAGGTTACCTACGAGCAGGTGGGCTACAACTCGCGCTTGGACGAGCTGCAGGCGGCGATGCTGCGCGTGCAGCTCCCCCATCTCGACGGCTGGGCCGACGCACGCCGTGCCGCGGGCAGGTATTACGAGCAGGCGGGGCTGGGTGAGCTCATGGCCCTACCCAAGCCGACGGTCGGTGCCGCGCCGGCGTGGCATCTCTACGTGATCAGGCACCCACACGTGGAGCGCCTGGAAAGCGCGCTCGCAGCGGCTGGCATCGGCCATAAGGCTTACTACCGCACGCCGGTCCACCGCCAGGCCGCGATGCGCGCGTGGGCGGACACCGGCCTCGATCTCCTGGGCACCGAAGAGGCCGCCCGCACGCATCTGGCGATCCCGATGAGCCCAGTGCTCACGCGCGCGCAGGTCGACGAGGTCGTGGCGGCCGTCTCAAAACCGTGAGCATGTCTCTTAGCGGCAACGCATTAGCCGACCGCTATGAGGTCCGCAACACGGGCGTCAGCGCCAGAGCCCTCACTCAGCCCTGCGATCTCATCGACGAACCCCACCACGAGATGCGTCTGAAGCGCCGCAGCCAGCCTGCGAAGCGTCTGCACGGTCGTGTGGTGTCGTCCGCTCTCGATGCGTGAGATCGCGGAGTGACTGGTACCCATGCGCTGAGCCAACTCGGCCTGACTCAACCCCAGCTGCCCTCTGCGACGAATGACGATCCGCGCCAGCGCCTCGTATGGCGCCAACCTCTCCAGCTCGGCGCGATACTCAGGATCGCGGGCATGTCTAAGCATGGACTCTCTATGAGACCCCCCAATCGGCGAGAGCACTCGCTGTGCAATCCCAGTTTTTTGACCATGCTCGTTACCGCCAGCGCTCCAGCAGGTCCTGCTCGCCCACTTCGCGCACCACTCGCGCCGGCGCGCCCATGACCACCGCGCGCGCGGGCACGTCGCGCGTGACGAGGGCGCCAGCGGCGACGTAGGCCTCTTCGCCGATCTCGACACCCGGCGTCAGCACCACGCCGCCACCGATACGGCACGCGCGCCTGAAGATCGCGCCGCGCAAAGGGATGTCAGAGCCGTGGCGGGACATCGTGTCGTCGTTGGTCGTAACCGCCCCCGGGCCGACGAACACGTCGTCCTCGACGAGCGAGAACGCGGTCAGATAGACGCCCGTCTGCACCTTCGCGCGCGCGCCCACGACGACATCGTTGTCGACCACGCTGCCCCGCCCGATCACTGTGCTCGGCCCGATCGAGGAGCGCTCGCGCACGAACGACTGGTCGCCGATGATCGCCTCGGTGGCGACGCTCGCCCCGGCGAACACCACCGCTCCCGAGCACACCGTCACGCGCGCGCCGAGCTCCAGCGCGCCGACGTCTCCGCCCCGCGCCGTGGAAGACCGCGCCAGCCGCGGGCGCTTGCCGAGCACCGCATGATCCTCGATCACACAGCCATCGCCGAGCATCGTCTCGTCGTGGACGACGACGTGAGCGCCGAAGACGACGTCCTCGCCGATCGTGACGTTCTCGCCGAGCAACAGTCCGGCCGCGCGCGAGTCAGGGCTCAACATGGGCCGCACACGCCTGTCAAGCTCACAACCTGACGACGTTGTCGGCGTCGGCGGAGCGTGTGACACCGCGCAAGTCGAGCACTACCCCGGCGCGCTCGGCGACGAGGGAGTGGTCGACGCCGGGGTGGGCGGTGACGATCAGCGCGAGGTCCGTGTCGGCGAGCGTTTGCTCGAGCGGCAGGCTGCTCAGATCGTGCGCCTCCAGCATCGGTACGTGCGGGTCGTGGTAGCGGACGTCCGCGCCGAGGTCTTTCAGCAGCGAGATGATCTTCAGCGCGGGCGACTCGCGGATGTCGCCCACCCCGGGCTTGTAGCTGACGCCCAGCACCGCGACACGCGCGCCCTTGACCGACTTGCCTGCGTCGTTCAGCACGCGCTGGGCCTTGGCTACGCAGTGGTAGGGCATCTGCTGGTTGACCTTGCCCGACAGCTCGATGAACTCGGTCGCCATGTCGAACTCGCGCGCGCGCCAGGATAGGTAGAACGGGTCGACCGGCAGGCAGTGACCACCCATACCGGGACCGGGCTCGAAGCGCATGAACCCGTACGGCTTGGTCGCGGCGGCGTCCACCACCTCCCAGATGTCGATTCCCATCCGATCGGTCAGCATCGCCAGTTCGTTCACGAGCGCAATGTTGACCGAACGGAAAATGTTCTCGAGCAGCTTCGTCAGCTCGGCCGCCTCGGCGCTGGAGACACGCACCAAGTTGTCGCATACCAGCCCATATACGGCTTCCGCGCGCTCCGCACATGCCTCCGTCAACCCTCCCACAACCTTTGGGGTGTTGCGCAGCGTGAAGTCGGTACGCCCCGGATCGACCCGCTCAGGGCTGAACGCCAAATAGAAGTCCCGCCCCGCGAGGAGACCCGATTCCTCCAAGATCGGCGCCACCCGCTCACGCGTCGTGCCTGGATACGTAGTCGACTCGAGCACCACCAACTGACCGGCCTGCAAGACCTCTGAAAGCGCGCGCGTAGAGTCCACCAACGGCCCCAAGTCGGGCTCGCGATTAGCGGTCAGCGGCGTGGGCACGCACACCAGCACCGCGTCCGTCCTCGCCAGTCGTGCGTAGTGCGTGGTCGCGTGCACGCGCTCTGCAACCTCTTGCAAGAGCGCGGACGGGACGTCCTCGATATAGGATTTGCCCGCTTCGATCGCCTCGATCTTGCGCGCGTCCACGTCCACCGCGACGACGTCGCAGCCCTCCTGCGCAAACGCCACCGCAAGCGGCAGGCCGACGTAGCCGAGTCCGATGATTCCGACACTGGTCATGGTCGTGGCCAGTGTATGGACTGCCTGGGACGGCCGAGCACGTTTTGCGGCTCACCGAGGGATTGCCTAGGATAGTTGCGCCTAGCCCTCCGCCTCCCCTGGAGTCCCGAACGATCCTCCGCGGTCCTCCCTACGATCCCCCGGCGCGCGGCGCCTCCGAGGCATCCTGCAGCGAGCGCAGGTCGGCCCCGACCATGCGCTCGATCAGCTGCTCGAACCCGACGCGCGGCTCCCAGCCCAGCAGCGCGCGCGCCTTGCGCGGATCGCCCACGCTGAGGGTCGTCTCGGGGCGCCTGGCCAGCGATGGATCGACCCGCAGGTAGCGCTCGGAGTCCAGGCCGACGCAGGCGAAGGCGACACGCGCAAGCTCGGCCACGGTGCGCCCTACGCCGCTGGCCAGCACGTAGTCGCCGGGACGATCCTGCTGGAGCATCAGCCATGCGCCGCGCACGATGTCGCCCGCGAACGACCAGTCGCGCACCGCTTCAAGAGAGCCCAGCGTGAGCTCGTCCTGCAAGCCCAGCGAGATCGCCGCCGCGCCGCGGGTGATCCTGCGCGTCACGAACCGCTCGGGCCGGCGCTCCGACTCGTGGTTGTAGAGAATGCCCGAGCTGGCGTGCAGCCCGTCGTGGGCGCGCAGCACGCCTACGAGCTGGTGGGCGGCGAGCTTGGCGACCGAGTAGGGCGACGTGGGGCGGCAGGGCGTGTCCTCCCGCTGCGGGCTCTCCGGCGCCTCGCCAAAGATCGCGCCCGAGGCCGACACGAACACGCGCGCATCGCGATCGCTGTCGCGCACGGCCTCGAGGATCGCCGCCGCGGAGCCCACGATCGCGCTGGTGGTCTCGCGCGGACGCTCCCACGAGGCGGGCACGAACGAAGGGGCGGCCAGGTGGTAGATCTCTTGCGGGCGGATCTGCTCGACCGCCCCGCGCAGACTCGCCGGGTCGAGCAGGTCGCCGGTGAGCAATGTCACCCGGTCGCGCAGATGCTCAGAGCAGCCCAGCGACCGCTCGAGCGAGCCGTGCACGAGCCCGACGACCTCATAGCCCTCGTCTAGCAGCAGCTCGGCGAGGAACGATCCATCCTGGCCGGAGATGCCGGTGATCAGGGCGGTGCGCGTTTGAACGTCCACTCGCGCAGCTTATGTTTTCCAAGCCTCGCCAGCTCGGCCTGGAGCGTCCGCTGGGTGGCGACAGAGCGTGTCGGCGCACCGATCGGCAGCCTGCCCGAGCAACTCATGACGTCGCTCGAGAACGCCCTTCGCTTGCATCTGGCGTTGTAGCCGCTTCATACACTCGCCGCAGACCCTCTGCCACCTCTACCGGGGCACACAAACCGCGGATTCGCTCAAGGTTGCGTTCACCTACAGCCCGGTCGCCTGCCAGACGGCCGATCGCTGCCGCCAGCGCGCCCGCCTCTCCCACCGGAACGAGCCCCCCCTCCTCCACCAGCTCCCCGAGCGCGCCCACCCGGCTGGCAGCTACCGGCAGGCCGGCCGCCATCGCCTCGGCGACGGCCAGACCAAACGTCTCGGCGGAGCGCGACGGCGCCAGCGCAATCGCAGCCCCGGCGCGCAGGGCCGCGAGCCGCGCCTCGTTCAGTTGGCCGAGGAAGCGCACCTCAGCCGTTGCCTCGCCACGCGCCTCAGCCGTTCTCTCGCCACGCACCTCAGCCCTTGCTTCGCCCGTCTCTTTGCGCGCGCGCGCTTCGAGCGCTGCGCGCTCTGGCCCTTCACCGGCGACGACCAGCGGGATACCGGCAGCCTGACAGGCGTCGATCGCGACATCGACCCCCTTCTCTGGCGCCAAGCGCGAGACCACCAGCGCGTAGGCTCCACCGATCGCATCCTCACTTCCCTCCAAGTCCGCTTCGCCGATCGGACTCCTCGGAGCGTCCAGCGCCCGCACCGGCGGAGGAAGCACATGCACGCGTCCCCAATCGAGCGGAGCCCCCAGCGCGCGCAGGCGCTCGCGCGCGAACACGCTCGGCACGACCACCGCGTCGGCCTGGTCCACCAAGCGCCGCTGCCACAGCGCCAGCGCTGCGCCATAAGCCGCCCCCTCGGACAGGCTGCCGCGACAGTTCAAGCGCACGCCCGGAAGCGTGTCGCGCCCGTGACAGCGCGTGCATTCCTCGCCGCGCGTGAAGCACACCCCGATCGCGCACACCAGCCGGTACTGGTGCAAGTGCAGGACAACGCGCGCGCCCGCAGCTCGTGCCGCGGCGAGCGCGCGCCAGCCGAGCGCCGGATGCAGGTTGTGCGCATGGACTACCCGTGCGCCCGTGAGGCGCACCGCGCGAGCGACCTCTTCGGGCGCGAGGCCACCACGCAGCAACCCGAGCGCCGCAGCCCCCCGTCCCAGCGTGGCCGAGTCACGCTCGAGCAGCTCGGCGTCCTCGCCCAGATGCTCGCGCACCAGCCACAGCAGATCGTCGACCACCCGCTCCTCCCCGCCGGTGGTGCGGTAGCGGTTGTGCAGGAACAGGACCATACGAGCGTCAAACCTAGACTGTTCCGTCCATGACGCCTGTTCCGTCCATGACGCCATCCGCTTCGATCGTGATCCCAACCCGAGCGCGACCCTCCTACCTGGAGGTGGCGCTCGCATCGATCGCCCCGCAGGCTGCGAACGCGGGCGCCGAGCTGATCGTCGTCGATGACGCCGGCCCGTCCGCGCAAGCCCGTGCTCTGGCCGAGAGCCACGGCGCGCGCTACGAGCCCCACCCGCACCCACAGGGGTTGAACGTCGCACGCAACACCGGGGTGGAGCGCTCGACTGGGGAGCTGGTGGTGTTCGTCGACGACGACGTCCGGGCGCACGACGGTTGGCTCGCAGCGCTGCTCGCGGGCGCGAGCGAGCACCCCGAGATCGAAGTGTTCACCGGCCCGATCAGACCGTGCCTCGACGGACCGCGGCCGCGCGGCTGCGGACGCGAGGGCTCGCCGATCACCTCACTCGACCTCGGCCCCGAGGACGCGCTCGCGCGCTACGCATGGGGAGCGAACATGGCGATCCGTAGAGAGGCGCTCGCGCGGGTGGGACCGTTCGACGTCGCGCTCGAGGACGGCGGCGACGAGCAGGAGTGGCAGGAACGCCTTCGAGCGGAGCAGCCCGACGCGCGGGTGCTGTATGTGGCGGCGGCCGCCGTTGACCACCGCCGCACGGGCAGCGACGCGCGCCTGCGATCGCTCGCGCGCGCCGCTTACGCACGCGGACGAGCAAGCCGGCGCTTCGACGCTTATCGGGGCGAGGCGCCGCCGCTTGGGCGTGAGCTGCTGACGCTTGCAAGGTGCGTCGGGCACGTGCTCCGCCGCCGCTGTCCAGCCGGGGTGACGATGGTCGCGCACAGCGCCGGGCGCACGCGCGAAGGCCTGCTCGCCCGGCCGCAGGCTCGCACGCCCGACATCGCGCGCACGCGCGAAGGCCCGCAGGCTCGCATGTCCGACGCCACGCAGCCCGCCGACCGTCGCGGACGTGACGCGTGTACCAACAGCTACGGGCCGGCCGTCGTTGATGCTATGGACGGGCCGACCGTCGATGACGCCGGGGACGATTTCCTCTCCGGCGAAAGCGGCACCGTCGGCGGTTTGGACGCCATCCGGCGCAGCATCGCCGACGAGGCCGAGGACGCATGGGATCTGGCGAGCGGGCGGCGTCTGCGCTTGGGGCTTGCAGCGCGGCACGAGCCGCCGCTGCGCAAGGTTCTGGCGCTGGGGGTGGAGCGCCCCGAGCATCGCACGCTGGCGGCGGCGATCCGTGTCGAGCTCGAGCGCTCGCGACACGACGTCGAGCTGCACACGTGCGCGCCCGCCGGAGGGGGCAAGTTCGAGAACCTCAACCGCCTGCTGGCGGCCCATCGCGCCGACGGTCACGATTGGCTGATGGTGATCGACGACGACGTAAAGCTGCCGCGCGGCTTTCTCGACCGGATGCTGTTCCTGTGCGAGCGCTTCGCGCTCGACCTGGCCCAGCCGGCCCACCGCCGCAACTCGCACGCCGCCTGGCAGGTCACGCGCCGGCACACGGGCAGCGTCGTGCGTGAGACGCCGTTCGTCGAGATCGGGCCCGTGACCGCGTTCGCGCGCTCCACGTTCTCGACGCTGCTGCCTTTTCCCTCGCTGCGCATGGGCTGGGGGCTGGATCTCCATTGGGCCGCGCTGGCCCGCGAGCGCGGCTGGCGCTGCGGCGTGATCGACGCGCTGCCGGTCGGCCACCGGACGGCGCCCGCGGCCGACGCCTACTCACGCGAGGCCGCCGTCGCCGAGGCGCGCGCGTTCCTCGCCGAGCATGAGTACATGAGCGCTCGCGAAGCACAACAAACCCTGGCCACTCACCGCCGCCTGTGAAGGTCGCCGTCGTAGCCGAGTTCTACCCCAGCGACCGCGACGCGGTGCTCGGCGTTTGGGCACATCGCCAGGCGCTAGCGGCGCGGGACGCGGGCGCGGAGGTGCGCGTGCTGGCGGTGCGCCGTCTCGTGCCCCCCAGGGCGTCGCTCGCGGACGGTGTGAGCGGCGCCGCGGGCGAGCTGGCAAAGCGGGTGCGCGAGCCGCGCAGGCAGACGCGCGACGGTTTGGAGATCGTCTATGTCCCCTACGTATCGCCTTCCCGTGCGCGTTCGTATGCGACCTGGGGCCGCTGGGCGGCGCCCGCGCTGGGCCTCGCGCTGCGGCACCTGCGGCGGTCGTTCGAGTTCGACCTCGTGCACGCGCACAACGCGGTGCCGGCGGGCGACGCCGTCCGCCGCGCGCGCGGAGCCGCCGTGCCGCTGGTCGTGTCGGTGCACGGCGGCGACGTGCTCTATACCGCTCTACGCAGCGCAGCCGGTGCCGACACGGTGGCGCAGGGTCTTGGCGCCGCGCGGCTGGTGCTGGCCAATAGCCAGGGCATCGCCGCGCTCGCACGAGAGCACGGGGCGGGCGAGACGCGCGTGGTGCACCTCGGCGCCGATCTGCCCCCCCTCTCGCGCCCGGCGCGGCGTGAGGGGTCGCCGCCGACGCTCGTCACCGTCGCCCATTTGGTCGCGCGCAAGCGCCACGCCGACGTGCTGCGAGCGCTGGCGGTGCTCGGCGGGCGCCATCCCACGTTGCGCTACTCGATCGTCGGCGACGGGCCCGAGCGAATCGTGCTGGAAGGGCTCGCCGCGCGCTTGGGAGTCGCCGAGCGCGTCGACTTCCACGGACAACTGGCGCCGGAGCGGGCAGTCGCTCTGGCTCGGGAATGCTCCCTGTTTGCGATGCCCTCGACGGAGGAGGCCTTCGGGGTGGCCTATGTGGAGGCGATGGCCGGAGGCATACCCGCGATCGGCTGTCGCGGCGAGCCCGGTCCGGAGGAGATCGCGGCCGCCGGCGAAGGCCTGGTGCTCGTGCCGCCCGGGGACATCGAGCGGCTGACCCAGCGCATCGACGAGCTCCTGTCGGATCCGCAACGACTACGCGAGGCCGGCCAGCGCGCGCGCGCGACGGTGGCTGCGCACTTCACGTGGGAGCGCTGCGGCGCGCAGACGCTCGCCGCGTACGAGGACGCGTTGCGACCGCAGCGATGAAGCCGATCCTGTTCGTCACGGGCCACGCGCCGGCCTACCGGGTGGGCGCGTTCGCGCGCTTGCACGAGCGCGAGGACATCGAGGTGGCGCTGTTCGCGGGACGGTCCAAGCACGGCGGCGGCGAGCACACGGGCGAGCTGCCCTTTCCACACCGCCATGTGAGCCAGCACGAGCCGGCGAGGCTGGCGGCGAGTGGCTCATATCGCGCGGTCGTGTGCTCGACCGGCGGGCGTATCGCGCTTCCGGCGACGTGGGCGGGCGCACGCCGGGGAGGCGTGCCGCTGATCTTGTGGTCGTCGCTGTGGGCGCATCCGCGCAGCCCGGCGCACGCGGCCAGCTATCTGGCGCTCAGGCTGGGCCTGTATCGAAGCGCCGAGGCGATCGTCACGTACGGACCGCACGTGAGCGCCTACGTGCGCGCGCGCGGCGCGCGCAACGTGCATGAGGCGCCACAGGCCGTCGACAACGACTTCTGGAGCGCTCCCGCGACCGCGCCGCCGAGCGTCGCTGGATGGCCGACGGAGGCGAGCGCAAAGTTCCTGTTTGTAGGTCGGCCTGCGCGGGAAAAGGGATTGAGGACGCTGATCGAGGCCTGGCGCGCATCGGGTCTTCAAGCGCCCACCGCCGCGCTCGTCCTCGCCGGTGTGGGGTCCCTCCCCCATTGGATCCCCACCGGTGGCGCGGCGGGAAATGAGCAGGAGCCGGTCTGTCTGGGGTCGGTGGCGCGCGAGAAGCTGCGCGATCTCTACGCCGACGCCGACGTGCTGGTGCTGCCGTCGATCGCCACGCGCACGTTTCGCGAGCCGTGGGGACTGGTGGCGAACGAGGCGATGAACCGGGGGGTCGCGGTGATCACGAGCGACGCGGTTGGCGCGGCGGCCGGGGGGCTCGTGCGCGACGAGCGCAACGGGCTGATCGTGCCCGCTGGCGACAGCGCCGCGCTGGCGCGCGCGATGAGCCGACTCGCCGTCGACGCCGGGCTGCGCGCGCGTTTGGGCCGCGCGGGCGCGGAGGACGTGCGCGCGTACAGCTACGAGGCGTGGGCGGAGGGGTTCTCCAAGGCGCTGTCCACACTCGGCCTCTCCCGGAGCGATCGCTAACGTTCCCTGCTTGACGATGAGAGGGATCGCCGCAATTCACGTCCGGTCTTCCCGGCGCGACCCGCTCGCCAAGAGCCCCGAGCCCAGGCCGGGCCACGAGCTCGGGCCAGGCTGCGAGCTCGGGCCGGGCCGCGCCAGGCTGCTCGCCCCGCACAGCCGCAGCCTGCCGCTGCTCGGCGCGCTGCTTGCGATCGCGCTGCAGCCGCTCGTGCCGACCGCGAGCGCCGACCAGGGCGAAGCGATCATCCTCAGGTGCACGCACGGCCAGTCGCTGAACGGCTTCAGTCAAACGGCTTACAAACAGGCGCTGAAGGACCTGAACGCGGACACGGAAGAGTACACCGACTGCTCCTCGCTGATCCGTCAAGCCCAGCTCGCCGCGGCCGGCTCCCGTGGCGGCGGTGGCGGCAGCGGCTCGAGCGGCGGCCCGAGCGCTCCCGCGGTCGTGCCGACGGCGGCGGAGCAGCGCGCGATCACAAGCGCGGGACACGCCCATGCGGCGCCGGTGCAGGTCGGCGACCAGGCGATCCACCCCGGCGTGGTGCACGTCGACGTCGCCTCCGCGCTCAGCTCGCTGCCCACGCCGCTGCTCGCGATGCTCGCTTTCCTGTTGACATGCCTGCTGCTGGTGGCAGGCGGCGCCCTGCGCAACCATGTCCGTGCACGCGGCTCCGACTGAGCGCCCACCCCCGCTGGGGGTGGCGCTGCCGTTGACTCAAGAGCGCCGGCGCGCTGGGCGCGCTCCGTCCGCGCCGGCGGTCGAAGACCACCCAGCGCTGTGGTGGCCGACGCTGTTGACGGCCGCAATCGTGTGCTTCGTCACCTTCTACGCCAAAGGGGGGCTGAATTTCGAAGGGGGAATGACGACGACCGAGATCGTGCTGACGCTTGGCGCGGGCCTGATCGTCGTCGCCGCCGTCGTGCTCGCGCCGGCGGGCAAGCCCGCATACGGGCTGTGGCCGGTCGGGTTGCTGCTCGCGTTCACGGCGCTGACGGCTCTGTCGGTCGTGTGGTCGGTGCAACCGGACGACAGCTTCAAGGACGCCGGCAGGATGCTCGCCTACAGCGGCGTTTTCGGCGCAGCGGTCGCGATCGCGCGCGTGGCGAGCGATCGCTGGCCGGCGATCCTCGGCGGACTGGCGCTGGCGGCCGTGATCGTGTGCGGGTATGCGCTGCTGACGAAGATCTTCCCGGGGAAGATCGCGCCCGTGAACATGTATGCGCGGCTGGAGGAACCATACGGCTATTGGAATGCGCTCGGGCTGACGGCCGCGATGGGCGCGATCTGCTGCATGTGGCTGGGCGCGCGCAGATCGGGGCACGCGCTGCTGAGCGCGCTGGCTTATCCGGCGATGGGGCTGTTGCTGTGCACGCTGATGCTCGCCTACTCGCGCGGCGCATTGCTCGCGCTGGGGCTCGGGCTGGTGCTGTGGTTCTGCATCGTCCCGCTGCGGCTGCGCGGCGCAGCGGTGCTGCTCGCGGGGGGAGCGCTGGCCGGGGCAGTCGTCGCGTGGGCGTTCGCGACACACGGCCTGAGCGCCGAAGACGTGACACTTGCAGAACGCACCAGCGCCGGACACCAGCTGGGGGCGTTCGTGCTCGCGATGGTGCTCCTGCTCACGCTGGTCGGGCTGGCGTTCGGTTTTCTGACCAGCCGCAGCCAACCCTCGCCCGTGACGCGACAGCGGGTCGGGGCGATCCTGCTGGCGTTGATCTTGCTCATCGCGCTCGCGGGCGCGGGCGCGCTCGCCCACAGCCGGCGCGGGCTGACGGGCAGCGTCTCGCACGCGGTCGACGCCCTGACGAACCCCGATGCGAAACCGCCGTCGAACACGCCGGGGCGGTTGACGGCCGTCGCAAGCGTGCGAGCCCGCTACTGGAAGGAGGCGCTGGAAGTGTTCTCCGCCCACCCGGTGCTCGGAGCGGGGGCATCTGGCTTTCAGACAGCGCAGCTGCGCTATCGCACGGTGGCGACGCTCGAAGTGCGAAACGCGCACGGGTTCGCCGTGCAGACGCTCGCCGATCTCGGCGCGATCGGCCTTGCGCTGGCGCTCGCGCTGATGCTCGCGTGGATGGTCGCCGCCGGGCGCGCGACGCACCCGTTCAACCGCCGCTTCAGCCTGGGCCGCTGGTCGACGGGCCCGCACCCCGACCTCTGGCGGGAACCAGGCCCGACGCTGCGCGCGCTCGCCGCCGACGCGCGCCCAGGATGGCGGCGCCTGCCGGAGCGAGATCCGGCCGCGTACACGCCCGAGCGCATCGCCATGCTGAGCATGCTGTGCCTGGTGGTGGTGTTCGGCGTGCATTCGCTCATCGACTGGACTTGGTACGTCCCGGGCGATGCCTGCGTCGCCCTGCTGTGCGCCGGCTGGCTCGCTGGGCGAAATGGGGATGCTGGCCGATTCGGGGACGCGAGTGAGGGGAGTGTCTCCCGAATCGGTCAAAGGCGGGTGTTTCCCGGCTTCGGCGGCGGGCCGCTGGCGCTCGCGCACAGGGACCTGGTGCGTCCCCGCTCGCTGCGACAGGTCGGCTATGTGCGCGGCGCGGTGGCCGCGGCGGCGCTCGTCGCGGCGTTGCTCGCCGCCTGGGCGCAATGGCAGCCGCAGCGTTCCACGGACGCCTCGCAGCAGGCGCTCGCACAGCTCGCCGGCGACCCGAAAGGCGCGCTCGCGAGCGCACAGGCCGGCGCTTCCCGCGACCCGCTGTCGGCACAGGCGCTGTTCACGCTCTCAACCGTCGAGCAGGCGAGCGGCCAGCCGTCGCTCGCGCGAGCGACGCTGCAGCGCGCGGTGCACCTGCAGCCGTCGAACCCGCAGACGTGGCTCGCGCTCGCGCGGTACGACCTCGCGTCGGATCCGGCGGCGGCGCTGAAGGAGCTACAGGCGGCGATCTACCTGAACCCGGAGTCGATCTCACCGGAAGCGATCGCAGACAACATCCCGGAATCGCTCGCCATCCAGAGCGACTACGTACAAGCGCTGCGCGCAACGGAGGCGGCCGCGGCGGCGAAAGCCACGTCGCCGACGGCCGTGCCCGGCGCAAAGGGTAAAGCTACGCCGGGCACGAAGCCCAAAGGCACGCCCGGCGCGACGACGAGCCGCCGTACGGGCCTGGGTGCGCTGAAAGCGCTCGCGGCTGGCGGGACTACCAGCGCGAGCGCACCCCCTGGGTCAGCAGCAGCCGCCGCGCGCCAGGCGGCCCTGCGCCGGCAGCTGTCGAGACTTCTTGGAAACCGAAATCCTCGAGCAGCGAAATGAGCGTGCGGCGGGTATAGAAACGCAGGTGATCGGAGCGCGGATCGAAGTGCGTGTCGAACGCACGCGCGGACAGCGCCAGACGGAGCACGGCGAGCCGGCTGTGATTGGGCGTGCTTACCAGCAGACGCCCGCCGGGACGCAGCACACGGCGTATCTCCGAAAGCCAGCCGGCGGTGTCGGCGACGTGCTCGATGACCTCGCCCGCCCACACCACGTCGAAGCTCGCGTCGGCGAGCGGCCAGGGCCCATAGGGGTCGACAAGCTGGACGTCCACCTCGGGATGAGCGGTTCGCGCCCGCCGCAGCGGCTCCTCGGCCACGTCGATCCCCACCACACCCGCTCCCGCGGCGGCGAGCTCCGCCGTGAAGCGCCCCTCGCCACAGCCGACGTCGAGAACCAGCTCGCCCGCTCGCACGTGCGCCAGCAGAAAGCTCAGCCGCAGCTCCAGGTCGGATGGGACAAGTCCCGCGGGCACACTCCGCCACAACCCTTCGTAGTAATCGCGCGCGCTCATGCCGACGGACAAGGCTACGGGTCGCGCGGGTTCGAGCAAGACCGTCGGCACGCTCTCGCTCGCGCGGGCCGAGCGAGACCGCCACGCGCGGTCGCTCGCGCAGCCGTGCGAGACCGCCACGCGCGGTCGCTCGCGCGGGCCACACGCGACCGCACCATGTGCCGCCCCGGGCACGGCTTGTCGACAAGCTGCAGGCGGGCTGTCATCCCTGCACAATCCTCCGCCGAGCGACTATGTTCTGAGCGTGCTCCCCGGGGATGATGCGAATGCACGGAACGACCCACGATGAGGGTCGCGTTCGATAGCCGTGCCGGCAACGACCCGCGCGGCGTCGGACGGTATGCACGCTGCCTGCTGCGTGCACTGCGCGACACCGGCGAAGCTCGGGGGGAGATCGTCGAGACGCACCGCCCGCGCCGGGCCGACGTCTTCCACGCGCCGTGGATGCAGGGCGCGATGCTCCACAGCCCGTGCCCGATGGTCGTAACCATCCACGAGCTCAGCGCGCTCACCCGCCTGAGCGAGCAACTGCGCGGCGGCGGCATCCACGTGCGCTTACGCCATCTCGCGGTGCAGCGCGCGACCCACGTGATCGTCCCCACCGAGGCGCTCGCCCGCGAAGCGATCGCCGAGCTCGGCTTCGAGCGCGAGCACGTGATCGTGATCCCAGAGGCGCCCGATCCGATGGCGGAGACACTCGATTCGATGGACCCCCTCGCCTCCACCAGGCCATCCCACGCCCCGCCCGCATGGACGTGGCAGGATGTCGGGCGCGAGACTTGGCGTGTCTACGAAAGCGCCCTCGCGCGCCCCGAGCGCCCGTGCGTGAGCAGGCTTAGTAAGCGCCGCACGGCGCCGTTCAGCGAGCGGGCTCTGTCCTAAGAGTCGATCCACGAACTCTGAATCCGCTACAAGGGCCGACGCCAGAGCCCTACACAGCGGGAAGGGGTACTAAACCGGAGGGGGACAGGTCCCCCTCCGGACCTCCCAAAGATTAGGCCCACCCGCCCCGGGCCTGCCCTCCCCCAGCTTCAGTAAGCCCCTCGCTGGGAGAGCACGGCGGGGATCGTCTTCAGCAGGATCGTAAGGTCGAGCGCGAGCGACCAGCGCTCGAGGTAGATGAAGTCGAGATGGACCAGGTCGTCGAAGTCGAGCTCCGAGCGGCCCGACACCTGCCACAGGCCGGTGATGCCTGGCAGCACCAGATAGCGCTTGCGGTGCCAGTCCTCGAGCATCTCGTAGTCGCGCTCGGGCAGCGGGCGCGGGCCGACGAGCGACATCTCGCCGCGGATCACGTTGAAGAGCTGCGGCAGCTCGTCTAGCGAGAAGCGCCGCAGCACGCGCCCCACGCGCGTGAGGCGAGGATCCTCGCGGATCTTGAACAGCGCGCCGGAGGCCTCGTTCAGCTCTTCGAGATCGGCCTGGCGCTGCTCCGCGTCCGAGTGCATCGTGCGGAACTTCAAGCACGCAAACGGCCGCCGGCCGATGCCGCGGCGGGTCGAGCGATACACGATCGGCCCGCGCGAAGACAGCCGCACGGCGAGCACGATCGCCAGTAGCAGCGGGCTGAGCAGCGTGAGCAGCACGGTCGCGCCGATCAAGTCGAAGGTGCGCTTCAGCGCAAAGTCGACGCCCTCGAACACCGGCGGTGCGAGCTCGAACAGCGGTACCGACTGGCCGGGCACGAATTCGGCGCGGTGGATCAAGATCTCCATCGTCGACGGCGCCAGCCGCACGCGCACGCCACGGCGGTGGCACTGGTCGACGAGCTCGAGCGCGTCCACCTGGGGGAAGTCGGGATCGGCGATGATCACCTCGTCGATCCGTTCGCTCCCGAGCACGCGATCCAGCTCGCCCAGCGATCCCAGCGAGCGCAGGCCGTTGGCGGGAAGCGCCGTGGGCGAGAGGAAGCCGACAACCTCGATCGGCGAGTGCGGCCCGTCGGAGAGCGCGTGGGCGACGTCGCGAATGTGCTTGCCGGTGCCCACCAGCACGGCCCGGCGGCGGTAGCCGGCGGCACGCAATGCGATGCCGGTCAACCCCTCATACGCGTAGCGCAGCGAGGACACGTACAGCAGCGCGAACGCGAGCGAGCCGTAGAAGAGGTAGTAAGAAGAGAACGTTTCGCCGCTCACCACCGCGAACACGAGCGCCACGCCCGCGACCTGAAACAGCGACCCCACGATGCGCGACAGGCCGGGGCGAACCGCGCGCTCTGCGTACAGCCCCGAGCGCGCGAACAGCAGCGCGGTGAGCAGATAGGCGAAGGGCAGGATCCGTTCGGTTTCGTGCAGCGCCGGCGTGACGTGCACGCTGCCTAGCACGGCGGCCTTGAGCACGAGCGCGGTGAGGATCGCGAGCGCAACGCCGGCGAAGTCGAGCGCGAGCAGCGACAGCACGCGCGCGAGCCGGCGCGCGGTCGCGAGGCGCAGCAGAAACGACAGCGCCGGCGGGCGCTTGCGGCGAATGTCGCGCTCCGAGGAGTCCATCCGCTCGGTCGTCTCCGACAGCACGGCGCGAGCCGCGATCGACTTGGCCCGCAACGCGGCCGCCGGCGTCTGATGCGGCGCTCGATCTCCGGCGATCGGCGAGGCAGGCGGAGCGGACGTCCTTGTGGAACGTGGTCCCATCTCTCTGCTCACAACGCCTCAGATTCGCAGATGTAGCGGTCGAGCAGCGGGAACGGCCTGTCAACCGACGAGCAGCTCGACGCCGGACTGCTCGATCGTGCGCTGCAGCCCGTCGCGCAGCGATACCTCCGGCTCCCATCCGAGCAGCTCGCGCGCGCGCGCGATGTCGGGCTTGCGCTGCTTGGGATCGTCCTCCGGCAGCGCCTCATACACGACCTGCGACTTCGAGCCGGTCAGCTCTTTGACGGTCTCCGCCAGCTCGAGCAGCGTGAACTCGTCGGGGTTGCCAATGTTCACCGGGTCGTGATAGCCCGACTCGGCGAGCGCGATCATGCCGCGGATCAGATCGGACACGTAACAGAACGACCGGGTCTGCGAGCCGTCGCCGAACACCGTGATCGGCCGGTCGGCCAACGCCTGGCGCAAAAACGTCGGGATCGCGCGCCCGTCGTGCGGGCGCATCCGCGAGCCGTAAGTGTTGAAGATGCGCATGATCGCTGTATCTACGCCCTGCTGGCGGTGGTAGGCCATCGTCAGCGCCTCGGCATAGCGCTTGGCCTCGTCGTACACCCCGCGCGGCCCCACCGGGTTGACGTGCCCCCAGTAGGTCTCCGACTGCGGATGTTCGAGCGGGTCGCCGTACACCTCGCTCGTCGAGGAGATCAGGAACCGCGCGCGCTTGGCCTTTGCGAGGCCGAGCGTGTGATGGGTGCCGTAAGAGCCAACCTTCAGCGTGTGCAGCGGCAGGCGCAGGTAGTCGATCGGCGAGGCCGGCGAGGCGAGGTGGTAGACGAAGTCAACCGGCTCCTCGACGAAATACGGCTCGATGATGTCGATCCCCAAGTGCATGAACCGGTCGGGGTCGCGGATGTGCTCGATGTTCGCGAGCGAGCCCGTCTCGAAGTTGTCGACGCAGATCACCCGGTGCCCGCGCGCGAGCAGCTCGTCGCAGAGATGCGACCCGAGGAACCCGGCGCCGCCGGTGACCAGGCAGGTGGACATTGGCGCAGGATACTCTGCTGAGAATGTCCGAGACCGAAGAGCAGCTCAAGGAGCACTTGACCGTCGCCCCGATCGTCGGGCCCGACGACCCGCGCCGGTTCACCGACTCGGGGATCGAGATCGAGCCGCTGTACACCGAGGCGGACCTGCCTGCGGAGATCGATCTGGGCGAGCCGGGCGCGTTCCCATACACGCGCGGCCCACACCGCGAGATGTACCGCAAGCAGACGTGGACGATGCGCCAGTACGCGGGCTACGCCTCCGCGAAGGAGTCGAACGAGCGCTACCGCTACCTGCTATCGAAGGGCTCCACCGGCCTGTCGATGGCGTTCGACCTGCCGACCCAGCTGGGGCTCGACTCCGACAACCCGCGTTGCCTCGGCGAGGTCGGCCGCACCGGCGTCGCGATCGACACGATCGACGACATGCGCACCGCCTTCGACTCGATCCCGCTCGACCAGGTCTCGACGTCGATGACGATCAACGCGCCCGCCGCCTGCCTGCTGCTGCTGTACGAGCTCGTCGGTGAGGAGCAGGGCGTGCCCTCGGATCAGTTGCGCGGCACGACGCAAAACGACGTCCTCAAGGAGTACATCGCGCGCGGCAACTACATCTACCCGCCGATCCCCACCATGCGCCTGACGACCGACCTGTTCCAGTACTGCCACGAACGCGTCCCCCGCTGGAACACGATCTCGATCTCCGGTTACCACTTCCGCGAGAAGGGCTCCTCCGCCGTACAGGAGGTCGCCTTCACGCTCTCCTCCGGCATCGCCTACGTGCAGGCCGCGATCGACGCGGGCCTGTCGGTCGACGAGTTCGCGCCGCGACTGGCGTTCTTCTTCAACGGCCACAACAACGTCTTCCAAGAGGTCGCCAAGTTCCGCGCCGCACGGCGCATGTGGGCGCACATCATGAAAGAGCGCTTCGGCGCGAGGAACCCGAAGGCGACGATGCTGCGCTTCCACACGCAGACCGGCGGCGTCACGTTGACCGCACAGCAGCCGGAGAACAACATCGTGCGCGTCGCCTTGCAGGGCTTCGCCGCGGTCTGCGGCGGCACCCAGTCTTTGCATACCAACGGCTTCGACGAGGCCCTCGCCCTCCCGACCGAGCGCGCCGCCAAAATCGCTTTGCGCACCCAGCAGATCCTCGCGCACGAGTCCGGCGCGGCCGACACCGCCGACCCGTTTGCCGGCTCCTACTTCGTCGAGTCGCTTACCGACGAGATCGAATTGCGCGCGAACGAGCTGATCGCCAAGGTCGACGCGCTCGGCGGCTCGGTCAACGCGATCGAGTTCATCACCGGCGAGATCGACGAGTCCGCGTGGGGCTATGAGGAGCGCTATCGCATCGGCCAGGACGTCGTCGTGGGGGTGAACAAGTACGAGGAAGAGAGCCTCGAGGTCCCCGACCTGCTGCGCGTCGACCCCGAGTCAGAGCGCGAACAGGTGGCGCGCCTGACCGCGTTCAAGGCCGACCGCGACCAGGCGCTCGCCGCGCAGCGCCTGGAGGAGCTGCGCGACGTCGCGCGGGGCAGCGACAACCTCCTGCCCGCAATCCGCCAGGCTTTGAAGGACCGCTGCTCGCTCGGCGAGGTCTGCGGCGCGATGCAAGACGTGTTCGGCAAGTACACGCCGACTTTCTGAGGACAACGATCGGTGTCTAGCAGCATCATCAGCGGGGGAACTGTTGCGATCATCGCGTTCCTCCTAGCGGCTGCTTGGGACACGCTCAAGGACAAACGTAACGTGGGTCGCCGCGATCACGCCATGCTCACAGCTATCCAGCGCGAGCTTGCAGCGAACCTCCTAATCGTCAATCACAAGCAGGAGCAGATCACGCAAGAGCTCGAGCAGTTGAGCAAGGGCACATGGCTGTTGAACCCTCTTGAGCCGCTTGACATCGGGTTCTGGAACTTCGCAAGGCTCAATCTACCGAGGTCAATCATGATTGATACCCCCGCCGTTGAGAGCCTTCAGCGAGTTGCCCGCCTCACGCTAAACGTTAATGACATTGTCCGCAGCAGAGAGGAATTCCGTATAGCAAATCAAGCATCGCCGACCTTCAGGATGAAGCTCGGAGGATATGACACTCTCCTGCGTAAGCTTCAGGCAGAACTCATCCAAGCCCTCCTCGACGCCGCTAGAGCGATTGCCAACCACTAACCAGCAACCGGGTCGCGCCAGCGCAACCCTGGAAACCGGGCGAAGCCCCGGTCACCGGTGATCATCTCGCTCCCGGACTCGATTGCCATCGCTGCCAGATAGGCGTCGGGCATCCCGTTCCCGACGGGGCGCGTGGCTCGGCAGAGGCGCGTGAAGATCGACCAGTGGCGGTCGCCCGGCCTGACAGCTATCGCGTGCGGCAGCTCGCGCAATCGCTCCGCGAAGACCAGCGCATCCTCGATGTCGTCGGGCTCGTTGAAGACACGCGGATGCGTGACAATCCGCAGAAAGCCGCTCAACGCCAACTCTGGGATTCCAAAGCTTGCGTCGCCCTCGACGACACGATCAAGCCAGGCACGCACCACCGAATGACGAGGCTGGTCACCGCGAAAGGCATCCACCAGGATGTTGACGTCGAGCAGGATCATACTTCGTCCATCACGTCACGCAGCCGGACACCGTCTGCGACGTCGACACCCGGCCGGGTGCCTCCATCGCGCTTGGACACAGGCAGCGCAGTTCGCTCCGCATCATTGGCGCCGGCCGTCAACACGACTCTCAGGGCGTCCTCGATCAGGCCGCCCAAGGTCATTCCGCGCTCAAGCGCGCGTTGCTTTGCGGCTCGCAAGAGATGGTCCTCGATCGAGATCGTCGTACGCATGGCATCAAAGCATACATCGTCCGCATCACGATGCGCCCTTCTGCTCACGGTCATTGACGTTGCTCCATCTCCCTGCTATCCGACCTACCCTTCCAAGGGGGACACAACCCGGCTACTACTGCCGTGCACAGCGGCTTCCACAGGCCAGAACGGTTACGCTCCCCCTCATGCTTACCACCCCCGCCGTCGCCCTCTACGAAGTAGTCCTCGCCCTGCACATCGTTGCCGTCGTGATCGCGTTCGGCGCGACGTTCGCCTACCCCGTCCTGCTCGGCACGATCACCAAGGCCGACTCGCGCGCGCTGCCTGCCCTCTATCGGGCGATCCACGCGATCAGCCAGCGCGTGATCATGCCCGGGGTCGCGGCGATCCTGATCTTCGGCATCTACCTCGCCTCCCACCTGCACCTGTGGAGCTCCTTCTTCGTGCAGTGGGGCCTCGGCGTCGTGATCGTGATCGGCGCCGTCGAGGGCGCCTACCTCGGCCCGCGCGAGAAGCGCCTGATCGAGGCCGCCGAGCGCGATGTGGCAGCGGCGGGCGACGGCCCGGTGAGCTTCGGCGCCGAGCACGACTCGCTCGTGCGGCAGATCGGCGGCATCGGCGCAGCGATGGACCTGCTCGTCGTGATCACGATCTACTTCATGGTCGCCCACACCTAGCCCAGGGTCTTACTTCGCCTGTCGTAAACGACTAGACGTAGACGATTAGTCGTCGTAAGCGACTGGTCGTCTACCCTGAGAATTCATGAGTGAGGGCTATCGAGTCGCCGTCGTCGGCGCCACCGGGCAAGTGGGCACGCTGATGCTCGAGCTTCTACGCGAGAGAGGCTTTCCCGCGCGCGAGATCATCCCCTTCGCCTCCGCGCGCTCCGTAGGGCGTGAGCTCGAGGGCGGCCTGGTAGTGCAGGGTCTCAGCGAGCATTCGATCCAGAGCTTTGACCTCGCGCTGTTCTCTGCCGGCGGCTTGATCTCGGGCGATTGGGCGCCGCGTTTCGCCGCGGCGGGCGCCGTGGTGGTCGACAACTCCTCGCGCTGGCGCATGCACGACGACGTCCCGCTCGTCGTCGCCGAGGTCAACCCCGAGGCACTGGACGCCCGTCGCGGGATCATCGCCAACCCCAACTGCTCGACGATGCAGATGGTCGTGGCGCTGAAGCCGCTCCACGACGCGGCGACGATCGAGCGGCTGGTGATCACCACCTTCCAGGCCGTCTCCGGCACGGGCCGCCGGGCGGTTGAGGAGTTGCTCGACCAGTCCCACGCGCTACTGCACGAACGCGAGATCGCCCCGCCGAGCGCCTACGCACACCAGATCGCCTTCAACGCGCTCCCTCACGCGGGCTCGTTCGCATCCGGCGAGGATCACACGGATGAGGAGCGCAAGCTGATCAACGAGACGCGCAAGATCCTCGGCGATCCCACCATCCGCGTGAGCGCGACGTGTGTGCGCGTTCCGGTCGTCAACGCCCATTCCGAGGCGGTCAACGTGCAGATGCGCGAGGAGCTCTCGCCCGAGAGAGCGCGCGCGCTGCTCGCCGCCGCGCCGGGGGTGACGGTCATCGACGACCCGTCCTCCGCGCGCTATCCGCTCGCGATCGACGCTTCCGGCAAGGACGACGTGTTCGTCGGGCGCATTCGCAGAGACCCTGGTCACGAGCGGGCCCTGGACCTGTGGATCGTCGCTGACAACTTGCGCAAGGGCGCGGCACTGAATGCGGTGCAGATTGCCGAGCTGCTGCACGCGCGCGGGCTCGTCCACGCGTGCGCAGAGCAGCCGGCCACCCTGGCGCTTGGCGCCTGACACCACCACAGGGCTCGCGCCCGCACTGCCATACCGGCCCGGCGCCTACCCGTAATACCGAGCGATCACCTGCAGCTGGCTGAATACGTCGTGGCCGAGGATCAGCATCACGAGCGCGGCGCCGACCACGGGCGCCCACCGCCGCCCACCGGCCCGTACCGCCAGCGCCATGACCGCCCCGAACAGGGGCAGCATCGGCAGCAGATACCGCGGCTCGCCGAAGGGGGCTTCGTGATCGATGACATCGCCGATGTAGGACGAGGCGCCGACCATCGCAAGTACCCCGACGGTGATCGCCGCATAGGTGGCGAGCTCGGATAGATGGCCGCGGAGAGCGCCGCGACGCGCCGCGAGCTCGCGACCGCACAGCACGACCACGATCGCCGCTGGGATCAGGGCGACATCGTTGACCCAGGGGGCGAACATCGTGTCAAACCAGCCATACAGGCCGACCGAGCGGTCGAGCCAGACGTCCTTGAACGTCGTCATTCCCGCGAAGTAGTGGGTCATGCCCGGCAGGCGTGGCAGGTACAGCTGCCAGATGTAGCTGAGCTCGTGAGACAGCGATTGCGATTCTGAGGAGAGTTTCCCGCCGAAGCCCGACGCCAGCCCGAACGGTGCGCGACCAGAGAGCACGTTCGACAGCGTGTAGACGATCGCGGGCAGAGCCCCGATACAGGCCGCAAGCGCGGGCGAGGCAAGCGCCCTGCGCCCCAACGACCTCGCTCCGCGCACGGCGAGCAGCAACAGCCCGAGATACACGCCGGCCGCGAAACCGATGAAGTTCAGCTTGGTCAGGAAGCCGGCTGCGATCAGCAGCCCGAGCACGATCGCAAGACGGAATGTGAGCCCGCGACGGAACGCGCGTGCCAGGCAGAGGAACACGGCCGCGGCGACCGTGTAGAGCATCGAGTCCGGGTTGACGCTGCCGGACATGAACGCCAGCAGCGGCTGCAGCGCCACGCACAGCCCGCCGACGGTAGCCGCCAAGGGCGTCCCCGGCAGGGTCTCGCGCAGGAACAGGAACGCGAGCAGCGCGGTCAGCGCTCCGAACACGGAGCCGAGCAGCCGCATGAGCTGCAGCTGGGTGAGCACGTTGCCGCTGCCGAGGTAATAGGGAATCGCCTGTACCGCGTAGTAGAGCGGCGGCTCGGTCGAGGCGATCCCGGCCTGTCCGAGTCCCCGCGTGGGGGCTCCTGCGTGCAGGGCTTCATCGAGCTTGGCCTGCTCCTGTATCGTTGAGATCGTCCCGATCGCGGGCGAATGTCTCACTTCGTTGTAGTGCAGCGCCCGCAGCACAACCCACTCCGACAAGGGCCATCGCCCCGTGTAGCCTTCGCCTTCGGGCAGCGATCCATCTTCGGCCAGCTGCACGACGTAGGCGAAGTGGTCGGTCTCGTCCTTGCCCTGAAACGGCGGCACGATCAGCGCCCAGGCGGTGGCGTTCAGGAACGCGATCAGCGCGCACATCCACGCGACCGTCGGCACGCGCCGCAGACACATGGCGATAGGGGTTTTCGCGACGCGGCTCGCGCCGGCTCTGGCGACGGCGGTCATACCGGCTCCCGCATCACAACCCGGATCGCGAGTCCGCCTACGGCGGCCATCAGTGCGGCGATCAACAGCACCACCCATGTCCCGCTGAGGGCGTGGCCGAGCCCTATGTGCCTTGCCACTTCGAGGATGCGCGACCACCACGAGCGGTTGCCGGCGGCGAGATATTCGATTCCAAGCCGACCGGCGAGCGGTTCGCCCGCGCTGGTGACAGCCGCGGCCGACCGCGGGGCTTCTGCGCCCATGAGGTAAAGCACCTCGCTGTTTGGCCCGACGTCGACACAGACCGTGACGGGCGAGACGGAGCGGCTCACTGGCTTGACGGGGATCGTCACGGTGCTGCCCGTCCAGTCGGGGCCGCGCCCACCCGCGGCGAGCGTCCGCGAGCCAGAGGAGACCGTCACGTGGATGTTCGCACCGAAGAAAGCCCAGATCGACAGGCGCAGCCCAGACACGCCGGCCGGCAGCGCTTCTCCCGCCTGGCAGAAGCTGATGTCGGAGATGGTCGTCGCAACCAAGGCTTGCCCCGGCGAGCTTGTGCGCACCACGCGCGGTGGCGAGCGCGTGAGCGTCAGGGCAACGGCGATCGCGATCAGCGCGGCGCCTACGCCGAGGGTGATCTTGACCCCCCTCACGCGCCCACCGGCGACCCTGAAACCTCGTCCCAACCGCTCGAATACCTCAACAGGTGGCGAGCGTACCAGCGGTCTGCGCGCGTCTTTTGATGTGGTTTGTCGGCCTGTTCGCGCGCGCGTGTGCGCAGTTCTGCGACGTTGCCGCTTTGCGCCCAACAGCGGGCTAAGTTGACGGTTGGCGGGTTCGTGGCGTCGCTCCCCGGGCCGGTTTCTATTTCCCGTCGTTTGTTTTCGACCCGCGCTGGTTTCGAACACGGTTCGTGCAGTTCGGGCAGCAGGTTCGTGCAGTTCGGGCAGGAGTCCCGCCCGCCCGCGCGAACAAACTGGGCGATGAGCGTCTCCTCGGAGGTGCAACGCACCCTCGTCAAGTCCCCGCCCGAGCTGTGGGCAGAGCTGAGCGACCCCACGGCGCTCGCCCGCCACCTGGGCGAGCTCGGCGAGGTCCGCATCACGCGCGTGGAGCCGGAGAAGACCGTCGAATGGGAGGCGCCGGCCGCGACCGGCGCGGTGCAGCTGAAGCCTTCAGGCTGGGGTACGAAGGTGACGCTTACCGTGACCCGTGAGGTTCCCGAGCCAGAGCCGGTCGCCGTCCCTGAGCCGATCGCTACGCCAGAGATCCCCGGCCCCGAGCAGATAGCCGCGCCGGAACCGATCGCCGCGACCGAGCCGGAGCCCGAGGCTGAGCCGGCAATCGAGCCGGGGCCGCGTCGCGGGTTCTTTGCCCGCCTTTTTGGCCGCCGTCACAAGGCTGAGCGGGCTCCCGAGCCCGCGGCTGAGACCGATCCGGAGCACGAGGCCATCGTTGAGCCGGCACCGGAGGCCCAGGACACGTCGGAGGCTCACCGGGAGACCCAGCCCGGCCTCGCGGCCGAGCTGGCGGCGCTCGAGGAGTCGCTGGCCGCAGAGACGCAGGCCGTGCTCACTACGGTGCTCGATCGCCTCGGCGCGGCGCATCATCGCCCGTTCTCGCGCTCCTGACGGGCTCAGACGCCCTCCACGGCGCCGTCCTGACGGGCGCTAGGCGCACCACCGGCGCTCCTGACGCACGCTCCGCGCGAGCCCACGGATAAGATGCCGCGTCCGATGGCTGCAAGCGCACACGACCGACAGACCGACGCGGCGCTCCTGGCCGCCTCCCGCAGCGGGCACCGCAAACCGCCGCGGCAGAAGGCGCCGGAGACCTACGAGGAGAAGCTCGAGCAGCTGCACACGCTGCGCGAAGCGGCGCTGCACTCCTCGCCGGAGGCGGAGGAGAAGCAGCACGCGCGCGGCAAGTACACGGCGCGCGAGCGCGTCGAGAAGCTGCTCGACGAGGGCTCGTTTCAGGAGCTCGACACATTCGTGCGCCATCGCACGTACGACTTCGACATGCAGGATAACCGGCCGTGGGGCGACGCCGTCGTGACCGGCCACGGCACGATCGACGGCCGCACGGTGTGCGTGTTCAGCCAGGACTTCACCGTGTTCGGCGGCTCGCTCGGCGAGGTGATGGGCGAGAAGATGTGCAAGATCATGGATCTGGCGGCGAAGATCGGCTGCCCGGTGATCGGGATCAACGACTCCGGCGGTGCGCGCATCCAGGAGGGCGTCGTCTCGCTCGGCTCCTACGGCGACGTGTTCCTGCGCAACGTGCGTTCCTCCGGCGTGATCCCGCAGATCAGCTTGATCATGGGGCCGTGCGCGGGCGGCGCGGTGTACTCGCCGGCGATCACCGACTTCATCTTCATGGTCAAGGAGACCTCGCACATGTTCATCACCGGCCCCGACGTGATCAAGACGGTCACCGGCGAGGAGGTCGGCTTCGAGGAGCTCGGCGGCGCGATGTCGCACAACACGAAGTCCGGCGTCGCCCAGTTCGCCTCCGAGGACGAGGACGCGTGCCTGGAGGACTGCCGCTACCTGATCGGCTTCCTGCCGCAGAACAACCTGCAGACCGTGCCGCGCGTGCAGCCGAGCGACGACCCCGAGCGGATGGACCCGGAGCTCGACCACGTCGTGCCGGACAACCCGAACAAGCCGTACGACATGCGCAACGTCGTCAAGCTGATCGTCGATGACGGGGAGTTCTTCGAGGTGCACGAGCACCATGCCAAGAACATCGTCTGCGGCTTCTCCCGCCTGGACGGCTACACCGTGGGGATCGTCGGCAACCAGCCGGCCCAGCTCGCGGGCGTGCTGGACATCGACGCCTCGGCCAAGGCGGCGCGCTTCGTGCGCACCTGCGACGCCTTCAACATCCCGCTGCTGACGTTCTGCGACGTGCCGGGCTTCCTGCCGGGCACCGCCCAGGAGTGGGGCGGCATCATCCGCCACGGCGCAAAGCTGCTGTACGCGTTCGCCGAGGCGACCGTGCCGAAGGTCACGATCATCACGCGCAAGGCCTACGGCGGCGCGTATGACGTGATGTCGTCGAAGCATCTCGGCGCGGACTTCAACTTCGCGTGGCCGACCTCGGAGGTGGCAGTGATGGGGCCGGAGGGCGCGGTCAACATCATCTACCGGCGCGACATCGCTCACAGTCCGACGCCGGAGGAGCGGCGCAAGAAGCTGATGGACGACTACAAGGCGCGCTTCGCCAATCCATACACGGCGGCGGAGCGCGGCTACATCGACGACGTGATCGTCCCGCACGAGACGCGCCCAAAGCTGATCGCGGCGCTGCGCACGCTGCAGACCAAGCGCGAGCCGGGCCCGAAGCGCAAGCACGGCAACATCCCGCTTTAGGAGACGAACGTCAGGTGACATATGTAACTCGGCGCCTGCACGCGATCCCCCGGTCGGCCTCCCCCGAGGAGGGGGCGGCGATCGTGGCGGCGATCGAGCGCTTCATGCGCGCCACGGCGCCCGGACCGACATCCGCGGCGAACGACCCGGATCCGTGGCTGCGCGCGGCTATCCTCGAAGGCGTCGCGCGCGAGGACAGCCCCGATGTGCCTGACCCCTGGATAAATCCCTAAAAGACGCTAGCCTTTCATGGCAATCGCCTTTCCGCCCGCAGGGGCGGCGCCCACCCGCCGGCGGCCGACGCCGGGGGAGGCGTCCCGATCAGGAGGTTTCGAGTAGATGGAGCCAACTTCAGCACCCGCCGAGCGAGGCACGGGCCCCGGGGGCACGGCCCCACGAGGCACGCTCGCGGATCCTGAGATCCTGCAGAACGTGCCCGGGCACGTGATCCCGATCATCGAGCGGGAGTTCGACGACTTCAAGACCGAGGCCACGAAATTCCTGGCCGGCGACATCCCCGAGGACGAGTTCATCAAGTTCCGTCTCAAGCAGGGCGTCTACGGCCAGCGCCAGCCGGACGTGAACATGGTCCGCGTCAAGCTCCCCTTCGGCGGGGTCACGCCGGAGCAGATGGAGTCCTTCGCGGACGTCGTCGAAAAGCACGCGCCGCTGAACAAGGGCCACATCACGACCAGGCAGAACGTCCAGATCCACCACATCCCGCTGGCGCAGATGGAGCCGGCGATCCGCGAGCTCTCAGAGTCGGGGCTGTCGAGCCGCGAGGGCTGCGGGAACACCGTCAGGAACGTGACGGGCGACCCGTGGGCGGGCGTGGCCAAGGACGAGCTGTTCGACCTGACCCCGTACGCGGGCGCGTACGTGCGCTACTTCGTGCGCCATCCGACGACGCAGGCGATGCCGCGGAAGATCAAGACCGCGTTCGACGGCTCCCCGCGCGACCGCGCGATCTCAGGCATCCACGACATCGCGTTTCGCGCGCGCGTGCGCCCCGCCGGCCCGCAGGACACCGTCAACCCGGGAGACCCTGCCAACCCGGCAGGCCCCGCCGGCCCGGGCGAGGTGCGCGGCGTGCAGATCCTGGTCGGCGGCGGCACCTCGATCATGCCGAGGGTCGCGCCGGTGCTGTACGAGTTCGTGGAGCTCGACAACGGCGACTATTTGAAGATCGCCGAGGCGGTGTTCCGGATCTTCGACCGCCAGGAGTGGCTGCGCGTCAATCGCGCGCGCGCACGGATCAAGGTTTTTGTCGACAAGTACGGGATCGACGAGCTGCGCAGCCAGGTCGAGGAGGAGCTGAAGGGCGACTGGGTGAGCGAACGCGATTTTTCGATCGAGGAGCGGCTGTTTCTCGACGACGAGCGCGGGTCCGCGCCTGCGCCGGCGCAGTCATACGGCAGCCCCAACGGCGACCTGTCCGAGTTCGAACGGTTCCGCAAGGCGAACGTGCGCGAGCAGAAGCAGGACGGGTTCGTGACGGTCGAGGCGAAAGTGACCCGCGGCGACCTCACACCCGAGCAGTTCCGCGGGCTCGCGCAGGTGATGCGCGACCACGCAGGCGGGTATGCGCGCACGACGGTGCAGCAGAACTTCGTGCTGCGGTGGGTGCGACAGGAGAGCTCCTACGACGTCTGGAAGGCGCTGTCGGCGCTGGGCCTCGGCGAGGCGGGCTCGCGTGAGATCGACGATGTCGTGTCGTGCCCCGGCACGGACAGCTGCAAGCTCGGGATCACGAGCTCGATGGGGCTGAACCAGGCCGTGCAGGAGCGGATCGAAGCGCTCGACATAACTGACGAGATCACGCGCAAGCTGAACGTCAAGATCAGCGGCTGCCCGAACGGCTGCGGCCAGCACCATGTGGCGAGCATCGGGTTCACGGGCGCGTCGATCAAAGTCGGCGAGCACACGATCCCCGCCTACATCCCCCACGTGGGAGGCGTGTTCGAAGGCGGCGAGGTGAAGTTCGGCACGCGTCTGAAGCTGCGCCTGCCATCGAAGCGCGTGCCGGACGCGATCGAGCGCTGGATCGGCCACTACGAGGCGAACCGCGAGGACGGCGAGGAGTGGAATGACTTCGTGGAGCGTGTCGGGACGGGCGAGCTCGAGGCGCTCGTGAAGGACCTGTCGATGCCGGTCGACTTCGGGCTGGAGACGATGAACCAATTCATCGACTGGAACAGGAACGTGCCGTTCGAAGTCATTCGCGGCGAGGGCGAGTGTGCGGTATAGCTGTCAAGGGACGAGGCGAACAGGACGAGTAGGACAGGACAGGCAGACGAGCGACAAGCACGAGACGACCGAGAGAACGAGACGATCAGATCGCATGAACCCTTTAGACACCACCAGAGCCGTTCAGGCCCCGACCGAGCTCGACCCGGCGCTGAGCCTCACGCACACGCTGCGCGAGGCGGCCCGCCACGGCGAGCGCGCGGTGCTGTTGTGCTCGTTTCAGAAGGAGGAGTCGGTCCTGATCGACGAGCTGCTGAGCCTCGATCAAGGCACGGGCAAGACCGTGAGGATCGTGACGATCGACACGGGCGTGCTGTTCAAGGAGACGCTCGAGACCTGGCGCGCGTTCGAGCAGCGCTTCGGCGTGAAGATCGACGTAATCGACGCGAGCAGTCCGGGCGCCCCGTGGAGCGGCCCCGAGCACTGCTGCTCGGTCGCGAAGGTCGCGGCGCTCGAAAGCTCGCTCGCGGGCGCCGAGGGCTGGATCACGGGCATCCGCCGCGAGCAGGGTCCGACGCGCGCGCAGACCGAGCCGATCGAGCGCGACGAGAAGCGCGGCCTGTGGAAGTACAACCCGCTCGCACACTGGACCGACAAGGATCTGTGGCGGCGGATCAACGAGCGTGACCTGCCGTACAACCCGCTGCACGACCAGGGGTACGAGTCGATCGGCTGCGCGCCGTGCACCCAGCCGGGAAGCGGCCGCGAAGGGCGCTGGGCAGGCACAGACAAGACGGAGTGCGGGCTGCACGTCGAGATCGTCGGCCAGTGACCCTGAGCCCCGTCCGATGGAGCAATTCGAGATGAGCGTCGCCGCCTGCACCCGGCCCGAGCGCCCAGCCCAGCCCGAGCGCCCAGTGGAGCGCTGGCGATGAGCGTCGCCGCGAGGCCCCAGCTGTCCCACCTGCGCGCGCTCGAGAGCGAGGCGATTCACGTGATGCGCGAGGTCGCCGCCGAATTCGAGAAGCCGGTGCTGCTGTTCAGCGGCGGGAAGGACTCGATCGTGCTGCTGCGTCTGGCGGAGAAGGCGTTCCGCCCGGCGCCGTTCCCCTTCCCGCTGATGCACGTCGATACGGGGCACAACTTCCCGGAGGTGATCGAGTTCCGCGACCGCCGCGTGGCTGAGCTCGGCGAGCGGCTGATCGTGGCGAGCGTGCAGGAGTCGATCGACAAGGGCAGGGCGGTCGAGGAGACGGGGCCGCGAGCGTCGCGCAACCGGCTGCAGACGGTCACGCTGCTGGACGCGATCGCCGAGCACGGCTTCGACGCTGCGTTCGGGGGGGCGCGGCGCGACGAGGAGCGCGCACGCGCGAAGGAGCGCGTGTTCTCGTTTCGCGACGACTTCGGCGGATGGGACCCGAAGAAACAGCGCCCGGAGCTGTGGAACCTGTACAACGGGCGCATCAACAAGGGCGAGAACGTCAGGGTGTTCCCGATCTCCAACTGGACGGAGCTGGACGTGTGGGAGTACATCGACCAGGAGCGCCTTGAGGTCCCCTCGATCTACTTCGCCCACGAGCGCGAGGTGTTCCGGCGCGACGGGATGCTGTACGCGTGGCGCGAGGGGACCGAGCTGATCGAGGGCGAGGAGATCTTCAACGAGACGGTGCGCTATCGCACCGTAGGCGACATGAGCTGCACGGGGGGCGTGCGCTCGCAGGCGGCGACGCTCGAGGAGGTCGTGGTCGAGATCGCGGCGACAAGGATCACCGAGCGCGGCGAGACGCGCGCGGATGACAAAGTGTCGGAGGCGTCGATGGAGGACCGCAAGAAGGCCGGTTATTTCTAAATGCGCAAGGAAACCCAGGCGCGCAAGGGATTTTTTGAGGGGGGCGCGCTGCGCGCGCCCGGTGGCGTTCGCAGTGAGCCCGCCGGAGCGCAGGGGGGCGCGCTGCGCGCGCCTCGCGACGTTCGTGGTGAGTCACCAGGGGCAAGCAGATGACGCTCGACCTGCTTCGCTTCACGACGGCCGGGTCGGTGGATGATGGCAAGAGCACGTTGATTGGACGGCTGCTGTACGACACCAAGCAGGTGTTCGAGGACCAGCTCGAGCACGTCGAAGCGGCGAGCGAGCGCCGCGGCGGCGAGGGCGCGCTCGATCTGGCGCTGCTGACGGACGGGCTGCGGGCCGAGCGCGAGCAGGGGATCACGATTGACGTGGCCTATCGCTATTTCGCGACGCCGCGGAGAAGGTTCATCATCGCCGACTGCCCGGGACACAGGCAGTACACGCGCAACATGGTCACGGGCGCGAGCACGGCGGACGTGGCGGTCGTGCTGATCGACGCGCGCCGGGGCGTGCTCGAGCAGTCGAAGCGCCACGCGTTCCTGAGCGCGCTGCTGGGCATTCCGGAGATGGTCGTGGCGATCAACAAGATGGACCTGGTGGACTACTCGCAGGCGCGGTTCGAGGAGCTAAGCGAGGAGTTCGAGGCGTTCGCGAACAAGCTGCGGGGCGGCAAGAACCCACGGCACACGTTGACCTCTTACATACCGCTGTCGGCGCTGAACGGCGACAACGTCGTCGATCGCTCGCCGCGCATGGGCTGGTACGACGGCCCCGTGCTGCTCGAGCACCTCGAGCAGGTGGAGGTCGCCTACGACCACCCGAACGACAGGCCGGCGAGGTTCCCAGTGCAGTGGGTCATCCGCCCCGCGAAGGGCAGCCCGGGCCTCGAGGACTACCGGGGCTACGCCGGCCAGCTCGCGAGCGGCGCGCTGCGCAAGGGCGAGGAGGTGACGGTGCTGCCGAGTGGGGTCACCACGAGGATCGCGGCGATCGACACCTACGACGGCGAGCTGGAGGAGGCGATGGCACCGATGTCGCTGACGCTGCGGCTCGAGGACGACCTCGACGTCTCGCGCGGCGAGCTGATCTGCCGCGCCGAGGAGGCGCCGACGGTCGCGCGCGAGCTGGAGGCGGACGTCTGCTGGATGGCCGAGCGGCCGCTGCGCGCGGGCGGGCGCTATGTGGTCAAGCACACCTCCAACAGCGTCACCGCGATCGTCGAGCAGATCGCGGACATCGTCGACGTGCACACCCTCGAGCGCACGCCGCCGCCGGAGGATCTCGAGCTCAACGACATCGGCCGCGTGCGTCTGCGCACGAGCGCTCCGCTCGCGTTCGACTCCTACGCGAGCAACCGCCGCACGGGCAGCTTCATATTGATCGACGAGGGAACGAACGAGACGGTCGGCGCGGGCATGATCGCGGACGCGACGTGAGCTTCTACTAAGCTACCGCGCCGATGTTCAGCAAGGTCCTGATCGCCAACCGCGGCGAGATCGCGGTGCGCATCGTGCGCGCGCTCGACGAGCTCGGCGTCGCGAGCGTCGCCGTGTACTCAGAGCTCGATCGCGACGCCCCGCACGTGAAGCGCGCCGGCGAGGCCTATAACCTCGGCGACGGCCCGGCGGCGGAGAACTACCTGAGCGTCGAGAAGCTCCTCGACGCGGCCCGTAAAGCCGGCGCCGAGGCGATCCATCCAGGGTACGGGTTCCTCGCCGAGAACGCCCCCTTCGCACAGGCGTGCGAGGACGCTCAGATCGTGTTCATCGGCCCACCGGCGAGCGCGATCGAGGCGATGGGGTCGAAGACGCGCGCGCGCGAGCTGATGCAGAAGGCGGGCGTGCCGATCGTGCCGGGCACGACCGAGCCGGTCGCGACGGTCGCGGACGCGCTGCGGATCGCCAAGGAGGAGATCGGCTTCCCGGTCGCGGTCAAGGCCGCGGGCGGCGGCGGCGGCAAGGGCTTCCGGGTCGCGCTCAGCGAGGACAAGCTCGAGGAGGCATTCGAGGGGTCAAGCCGCGAAGGCGAGAAGTTCTTCTCCGACCCGACGGTGTACCTAGAGCGCTACCTGCACGACCCGCGCCACGTCGAGGTCCAGGTGCTGGCCGACCGCCACGGCAACGTGATCCACCTCGGCGAGCGCGACTGCTCGATCCAGCGCCGCCACCAGAAGGTGATCGAGGAGTCCCCCGCGCCCGCATGGGTCGTCGATTCGCAGACGCGTGCGCGCATCGGCGAGATCGGCGTAAACGCCGCGAAAGCCGTGGACTATGTGGGAGCGGGCACGATCGAGGGATTGTTCTCGGCCGGCGACGGCGGCGAGCCCGAGTACTTCTTCCTCGAGATGAACACGCGTGTGCAGGTCGAGCACTGCGTGACGGAGATGACGACCGGGATCGACATCGTCAAGGAGGGCATCAAAGCGGCCGCCGGCGAGGAGCTCTCCTACGCGCAGGTCGACGTGGAGCTGCGCGGGCACGCGATCGAGTGCCGCATCAACGCCGAGGACGCATCCAAGAACTTCGCCCCCGCGCCGGGCAAGATCGGCGCCTACCTCGAGCCGCGCGGCCCCGGCGTGCGCGTCGACTCGGGCGTCGAGGCAGGCGGCGAAGTCTCGCCGATGTACGACCCGATGGTCGCGAAGCTGATCGTGTGGGACGCCGATCGAGAGCAGGCGACGCAACGGATGCTGCGCGCGCTTGGCGAATATGAGATCGAGGGCTTGAAGACGCTGATCCCGTTCCACAAGGCGTTGCTCGCCACCGAGGAGTGGAAACGCGGGAGCACGTGCAAAGAGCTGCTCGAGGACAAGAAATGGCTGAAGACGCTCGCGTTCGACTCGCCCGCACGGCCCGCCGAGGGCGAGGATGAGCAGGAGAAGGTCGAGCAGACCTACGAGGTCGAGGTGTCCGGCAAGCGCTTCGACGTGCGCGTCGTCGGCCCCCCGTTCGCCGGTGGTGGCGGCGGCGCTGCGGGTGCGGCCAACGGCGCGGGCTCGGGCGTGCGCAAGGCCCCCAAGCGCGGTACCGATCGAAGATCGGCCAGCAAATCCACGAGTGGAGGCGGCCCGGACACGCTCGAGTCGCCGCTACAGGGAAACATGTGGAAGGTGCTCGTCAAGCAGGGCGACACCGTGCAGGAGGGCCAGCTGTTGTGCATCATCGAGGCGATGAAGATGGAGAACGAGATCACCGCGCACAAGGCGGGCACGATCTCAGAGCTGCCGATCTCCGAGGGCGCGCCGATCCAAGCCGGCGCCCCGATCGCGACGATCAAGAGCGCCGAGGGCTAACGGCCCGAGAGCCGGGCCGCGCGCGCGAGGAACGTCGCGCACGTCGTCCCCGACCAGGGCAAGCCGGGCGTCACCCACGAGCGCAACCGCGCGCGCGTGCCCAGCGCCGCACGGTGGCCGTTCGATCGGCTGACTGCCTCGGTTCAGCCAGCCGGTGTGCGCGTTTCAGCCCAAAGCTCGCGCGACCGTGGCCTCGTTCTCGTGCAGCCACGCGAAGATGTCCTCGAGGATCTGCCGCGGTCCGCGGCGGGGGGACCAGTCGCTGAGCCGTCCCAGCGCGCGACAGTCCGACAGGTAGATCCGCACGTCCCCCGCGCGCGTCTCGCGCTCGCCGCCGATCTCGAGACGGTTGCCGGTGATCTCCTCGCACAGCGCCGAGGTCTCGCGCAACGACAGAGAGCCTGGGGCGCCGCCGCCGACGTTGACGATCGCCCCGGCCCAGTGCTCGGGCCGCGACAGCTGGTCGTCGACGAGCGCGGCGAGGTCGGCGACGTGCAGCAGGTCGCGCACCTGCTTGCCCTGCCCGCCGAAGCCGAGATAGGACAGCGACCGCTTGAAATAGTGGGCGAGCATCCAGTGCGTGAACACGCCCTGATCGACCTTGCCCATCTGCCATGGCCCGGCGATCACCCCGCAGCGGTCGATCGCGGTGGGCAGCCCGAAGCTCTCCGCGTACTCCACGATCAGCAGCTCCGCGGCGAGCTTGCTCGCCCCGTACAGAGTCCGCGCGCCGCCGAGCGGGAAGTCCTCGGCGACGCCCCTCTCCGAGGCGCCCGTGACCCCGTGCGCGGCGAGCAGCTCGAAGCGCGTCTCCCCCTCGCGGTGTGCGAGCGCGTTGACCGCCGCCACGGGGTACACGCGGCTGGTCGACAGGAACACGACCTGGGCCCGATGCCGGGCGGCCTCCTCGAGACAGTGGTAGGCGCCGAGCAGGTTCGTGCGCATCATGAACGCCGTGTCGCCGTCGGTCCCGGCCATCACGGACGGCTCCGCAGAGCACTCGATCAGCGCATCGAACTCCCCAGCGGAGCGCAGGTCCTCGGGCGCGCGCACGTCGCCGTGCACGAACCGCACGCCGCCGTCGCGCAGACGGGGCAGGTTGAGCTCCGAGCCACGGCGGTGCAGGGAGTCGAGCGCGCACACCTCCCAGCCGGGATGGCGCGCGGACAGCTCGAGGCACAGCGCGGAGCCGACGAACCCGGCCCCGCCCGTCACGAGCACGCGCCGGCTCGCGCCCGTCGCCGCTTCCTTCATGCCCCTGCCCGTCGCCGCTTCCTGCACGTCCCCGCCTGTCGCCGACGGACGCCTGTCCCCGCTCATACCGACCCCACTCCCCCTAAACGACCCGCTCTATTTGCCCGCGTCGATCAATCGCAGCCCGGGCCGCGGCGGCATTAACCGGATCTCGGGCAGCTCCGGGCGACGGTAGTCGCCGCGGCTGAGGTGATGCTCGAAGAACACGTACAGCACGATGAACATGTAGCGGCTACCCATCTCGTTCAGCCTGAGCTTCGACACGCCGCTGCGACGGTTGCTCCAGGAGATCGGCACGACCTCGAAGGAGTGCCCGCGCGTGATCGCCTTCAGCGGGATCTCGACCGTCAGGTTGAAGTGGTTCGACAGCAGCGGTCGCGCGTTGTCGATCACCTCGCGGCGGTACGCCTTGAACGCGTTCGTCGTGTCGTTGTACCCGTGACGGAACATCAGCCGGATCCCGAGGTTCACGATCCGGTTGATCGCGAGCTTCAGCAGCGGATAGCCCTGCGCGCGGCCGCCCTTGACGAAGCGCGAGCCGAACGCGCAGTCGTACCCTTCCATCAGCACGCGGTGGTAGCTCACGAGGTCGCTCGGCGCGTCGGACTGGTCGGCCATGAAGATCGCCACCGCGTCGCCGTTGTAGTGGTCGAGGCCGGCGCGCACCGCGTGCCCGAACCCGGGCGGCAGGTGCGAGCGGATGCAGCGCACCGATGGGTAGCGCGTGGAGACCTCGCTCACGACCGCGGCGGTCCCGTCGGTGCTCGCGTCGTCGACGACGAGGATCTCGTGCGGGATGCGCTCGGCTGTGAGCGTCACCGCGAGCGCGGTGACGGTGTCGGCGATCCCCTCGGCCTCGTCATGGGCGGGGATCACGACCGACAGCCGCAGCGGCTCCGGGCCGGCTTCCGACCCCTCGCGATGCGTGCTCACGAGCCCGTTTGCGGCGTGTGGCGGCACCCTTGCGACGCTACATCCCGTCGCCCGTCAGCGCAAGGAATCGGAGACAGCAGCGTCTAGGAGACGCCCAACAACTTCGCGGCCTCGCGCAGATTCGGCACCTCGGCCGTCGGCTTTTTCTGCGTCGAGTCGAGCGTCTCCTTCGTGCGGTTGACCCAGATCACGGGGACGCGCTGTTTCATGCACGGCGCCACGTCGTGGTAGTGGCTGGCGGCCACGTGCACCCATCCGCGCTTGCCGCCCATGCGCCGCGCGCACTCGTTGAAGTGCGCCAGTTCGGGCTTGTAGGAGCGCACCTGCTGGGCGGTGACGACGAGGTCGAAGTCGGTCGGGATGTGACGGCGGGTCTGCCCGAGCAGCTTGTCGTCGATGTTCGACAGCAGACCGAGTTTGTACTTCTTGGCGAGCTTCGCCAGCTGGATGTTCGTCTCCTTGAACGGCTTCCATCCCTGCACCGAATCGGGCAGGAAGCCCGAGCGCGAGGGCTCGAGATCCCACTCCAGCCGTTTGGCCACCTCGATCGCCGTGCGCCGCAGTACCTCGGCGTAGAGCTCGTAGGAGCCTCCCTCGATTTCGCGAGAGACCTCGTTGACGAGCGGCAACAGCACGGAGCGGTCGATCTCGACGCCGTCGCGCGCGGCCTCTTTGGCGAACGCCTCGTAGATCCCCGTGTCGCGGTCGATCAAAGTGCCGTAGACGTCGAACGTTACGAACGAGATGTTTTTGGGAATCGGCATGGGGTGGATGGGCATTATGCCCTGTGGAGACGGTTGTGCGCGCTGCGGGTCGTGACGTTGAGCGCCCTACGGGTCTGACGGCGCAGGCAAACGCCCCATTCGGCTAGAGTCCCGCGCCGCAATGGACCTTGGCTGGGGGAAGGGCAGGCCTTCCCCCAGTTCCCCTCCCAACAAACCACCATTCCAATGGACCTTCTCGAGTATCAAGGCAAGCAGCTGTTTGCCCGCCACGGCCTGCGGGTCTCGGACGGCAAGCCCGTCACCACCGTCGAAGACGCCGTTGCCGCGGCGAACGCGGTCGGCTATCCGGTCGTCGTCAAGGCCCAGGTGCTGATCGGCGGCCGCGGCAAGGCGGGCGGCGTCAAGCTCGCCGCCGACGAGGCCGAGGCGCGCGAGCACGCGAGCAACATCCTGGGGATGGACATCCACGGCCATACGGTGCGCACGCTGTGGATCGAGCACGCGAGCGACATCGCGACCGAGTACTACGCGTCGGTGCTGCTCGACCGCTCCGCGAAGCAGCCACTGGTGATGTTCAGCGTCGAGGGCGGCGTCGACATCGAAGAGGTCGCGGAGAACACGCCAGAGAAGCTGATTCGACACCACGTCGACCCGCTGCAGGGGCTTTCGCGCGAGGAGGCCGTCAAGATCGCGACCGACGGCAAGGCCGACGCGGACGTAGTCGATGGCGTCGCCGACGCGCTCGTGGCGCTGTATGAGGTGTGGCTGGAGGAGGATGCGACGCTCGCGGAGATCAACCCGCTGATCGTCACGCCGGAGCGCGAGGTCAAGGCGCTCGACTCGAAGGTCTCGCTCGACGGGAACGCCCTCTACCGCCATCCGGAGAACCAGGAGCTGTCGGACAGCGAGAACGAAGACCCGATCGAGCGCCGCGCCAAGGAGCAGGGCGTCCAGTACGTGAAGCTCGATGGCGACATCGGCATCCTCGGTAACGGCGCCGGCCTCGTCATGTCCACGCTCGACGTCGTCGCCCAGGCGGGTGGCAAGCCTGCGAACTTCCTCGACGCGGGTGGAGGCTCGGACGCCGCGAAGATCGAGCAGGCGGTCGCTCTGATCCTCGCCAACGAGGCGGTCAAGGCCGTTCTGTTCAACATCTTCGGCGGCATCACCCGCTGCGACGAGGTCGCCAAGGGTCTGATCGCCGCGTTCGACGCGATTAAACCTTCCGTTCCGTTCGTAGTGCGCCTCGACGGCACGAACGACGTCGCGGGCCGCACGCTGCTCGAGGAGGCCGCGCTGCCCAACGTGTACGCGGCGCGCACGATGAACGAGGCCGCCGAGAAGGTAGTCGCCTTGGCCGCAGGACAGCCCGTGGGAGCACAGGGCCGATGAGCGTCCTCGTCGACGAGAGCACGCGGCTCGCGGTCGCCGGCATCACCGGCCGCGAGGGTTCGTTCCACACGCTCAACAACCGCCGCTACGGCACGAACGTGGTCGGTGGGATCAACCCGAAGAAGGCCGGGCAGGACGTCGAGGGCATCCCCGTGTTCGGCTCCTGGCAGGAGTGCGTCGATGAGGTGCAGGCCAACACCGCGATGATCTTCGTCCCGCCCGCCGGCGCCGCCTCCTCGATCCTCGAGGCCGCCGCGGCCGGGGTCGCGCTCGTGATCGCGATCACCGAGGGTATCCCCGCGCACGACGAGCTGCGCGTCTACAACACGCTCAAGCGCGACGGGCACACAGCCGGGACGGCTGGGTCGGGCACGCGGCTGATCGGCCCGAACTGCCCCGGCATCCTCTCCCCCGGTAAGGCCAACGTCGGGATCATCCCCGCCTCGTTCTTCAAAGCCGGCAACGTCGGCGTCGTGTCGCGCTCGGGCACGCTGACTTACCAGATCGGCAACGAGATCGCCCAGGCCGGGTTCGGCTGCAGCTCGATCGTCGGCATCGGCGGCGACCCGGTGCCGGGCTCGTCGTTCGTCGACGTGCTCGAGCTGTTCCAAGGCGACGAGGAGACCGAGCTGATCGTGCTGTCCGGCGAGATCGGCGGCTCCGCCGAGGAGGAGGCCGCCGAGTACATCGCCACCAGCGTGACGAAGCCGGTGATCGCCTACATCGCCGGCTTTACCGCCCCGGCGGGCAAGCAGATGGGCCACGCCGGCGCGATCGTCTCAGGCTCATCGGGCACGGCCGCGGCGAAGGCGCAGGCGCTCGAAGCGCAGGGCGTGCGCGTGGGACGCACCCCGACCGAGGTGGCCGAGCTGGCCGTCGAGGTCCTCAGCTCCGCCCCGCGCTCCTAGCGCGCCACAAGCGCCCGTGGAGCGCCCCATGACCGACCCCGCCGAGCTACGACCGCTACGCTAGGCGCCGTGGACGAAGAGGTCGCAAAGACGTTGAGCGAGCTCGAGCGCAAGCTGCACGAGCTCGAGCGCACGCTCGGCTCGATCGAGCGCGGCGAGCAGAACGGCGACGAGCGCACGCACGACGCGCCTGCACGGGCCGCGACCCCGCTCGCAGCCCCTCCCCCCATGTCCCCGCCGCCCGCGACGACCCGGATCGTCGACGAGACCGTCGAGGGCGCCGTCCCCCCGCCGCCGCCCGCCGAGGAGCTCTTGCGCTTCCGCGACCGGCTCGAGCGCTCGGCCCACGAGCTGACCCACGACTACGACCGACTGCTCGGCCGCCTAAGCTACACGGCCGTGACTCCTCCCTCCGGGCCCACGATCTCGTTTGCGCGCGGCGCGCCGTCGCTCGACATCGTCGACGTCGACGGCCTGCGCGACGCGGCGGTCAGAGCGTTCGAGAGCGATCCCGCGGGCACGACCGCGTACGGCACGTCGATCGGCTACCCGCGATTGCGCGCCTGGATCGCCGACCGCCACGGGGTCGAGCCCGAGCGCGTGCTCGTCACGAACGGCTCGATGCAGGCCGACGCGTTCCTGTTCGACCATCTCGTCCAGCCGGACGACGAGGTCGTGGTCGAGCGCCCGACCTACGACCGCACGCTGCTGTCGCTGCGCCAGCGGGGCGCGCGCGTACGCGCGGTCGAGCTGCAGCACGACGGGATCGACACCGACGCGCTCGCACGCCTGCTCGAGGGCGCAGGCGGCGCGCGACCGAAGCTCGCCCACATCATCCCCAACTTCCAGAACCCGGCCGGCTACACGCTCTCGCTGCAAAAGCGCCACGCGCTGCTCGCGCTCGCAGCCGCGCACGACTTCGTCGTGTTCGAGGACGACCCGTATGTCGCGCTGCGCTTCAGCGGCGAGCCGCTGCCGACGATGCTCTCGATCGACCCCGACCGCGTCGTGTACGCGTCATCCTTCTCGAAGACGGTCTGCCCGGGCATCCGCGTCGGCTACCTGGTCGGGCCGCCCGACACGATCGCCGCGATCGCCAAGCTCGCGACGAACACGTACATCTCCCCGAACATGGTCGCCCAGTCGATCGTGTACGAGTTCTGCGCCTCGGGCGCGATCGAACGCTCGATCGAGACGGTCCGCGGCGCCCTGGCGGAGCGCTCAGCCGCGCTGGCCGCCGCTCTGCGCCGCGACCTCCCAGAGGCCGAGTTCGTGACCCCGGAGGGCGGCTACTTCATGTGGGTGACGCTCCCCCACGGCACCGACGTGAGCGCCCTGTATCAGCGGGCGTCCGACCGTGGCGTGGCGTTCGTCAAGGGCACGGACTTCCTGCTGGACGGCGGCGAGAACACGCTGCGCCTCGCCTACTCGGGCGTCACGCCCGCGCAGATCGACGAGGGCGTCGCGCGCTTGGCCGACGCCTACCGCTCCCTGCGCTGATTACCGGCCGTACCTCTGGCCCAAGACCAGCTGCTCCGGCAGCGCGGTGCGGACGGGCGGCGAGGGGTCGGCGATCACCGACACGGTCTCGGCGACGCTCGGGGTGATCGAGCAGCTCCGCCCATCCCCCGTCTCGACGACCACGCGCTCGGCGTCCCGAGCTGCCACCCGCCCCTTGAGGCCCGGTTCGAGGCCTGACGCCTTCAGGTAGTGGAGCAGGTCCTCGGCCTCGTTCTCGAAGCGCAGCACGCGCACCGAGGCGTCCAGCTCGACGTCGGCCAGCGGCACGCCCGCGAGGCGCGCGCCGGCGACGATCGGGTGGCCGTGAGGGCACGTCTTCGCGTCGCCGATCGCGGCGAGCATGCGTTCCTCGAGCACGGGCGACATCGCGTGCTCGAGCCGCTCGGCCTCCTCGTGAACCTCGTCCCACGGGATGCCGAGCACATCGGTGAGAAAGCGCTCGATCAGGCGGTGGCGGCGCACGATCTCCTCGGCGTGGGCGGCGCCGGTCTCGGTGAACGCGATCGTGCGGTCGCGCGCGCGTGTGATGTAGCCATCGCGCTCGAGCCGGCCGACCATCTCGTGGACCGTGGGGGCCGAGAGCTGCATCGCGCGCGCGATGTTCGCCCCGGTCATTCCCAACCCGGCCTCCTGCAGCCAAAAGAGGATCTGCAGGTACTCCTCCTCGGCGACTGTCGCCGCTGCGCTCCCGCCGGTCATCGTCGTGGGATGCTAGCCGATCGACCTCGCGACGGGTCGCGAGGTCGTTTTTCCGGCCGGCTGGATAGGGTTGTTTCCCACCGCTGTCACTCCTTCAGTAGATATCCACAAAATAGCTATTTTGCAGGGTTTTTTGGAGAAAGCCTGGACGTAGACATCAGCTACTTTTGTTGTCATAAAGAGGGTTTGGCATGCGCGTATGGCATAATTGGCCAAGCGTCGTAGTGACTATCTACCGAGAGGGGTCTCGGAGGGTGAACCGCGATTTCCGGGGTAAGGCCGCGATGGCCGGTCATTGCGCGCCAAGGAGGGGTGGTCGATGCATATTCGCGCGCTGGTTCTGGCAATCTCGGTTTCTGCGGGTGCGCTTGTTGGGCTGCTTGGCGCCACATCGGCATTGGCCGCCGAACGGCCAGGGGCGATAACGAACGAAGCAAGCGAAGTCAAGCGGGCGACGGCGGTTCTGAACGGCTTCATCTTTGCGCACGAAGCCGCGACCACGTACTACTTCGAATACGGCACCGCACTTTGTGATGTTGCGGCCCAAACATGCGGTGTCAAGACGCCTACGCGCGGCCCTATCGCTGAAGAAGGATCTGCCGAACCTTTGAAGCTCACCCGACTCAAGCCTGGGACGACCTACCATTTCCGGCTCGTGGCAAACAATATTGAAGGCACCTCCTACGGAGCGGAAGAAACGTTCACAACGGTAGTCGCCGAGCCGAAAGAATACATTTTCGACAAAAACATCGAAGTCGCCTCTCCCTTTGGAATAGGAATCAATCAGGCAACCGGCGATGTCTACGTGTCGGGCTTTACTTCGCGAACGATTGGTCAATATCACGAAGATGCACTCAAGTCAAGTATCAAAATTCCTGAAACTGGAGGTAATAATCTTACACAGCTGGCGGTCGATAATTCCGGAATCAATGGCGAGCAAGGGGATGTATATGTGGTCGACCCCTCTAGCAAAATTGTATATAAGTTCGACCCAAACACGGAAGGTGCTCTAGAACTCGACAAGACTAATCCAGCAATAGGACAAGGTCACCTGAGCAGACCTTGGGGCGTTGCCGTCGACGCTAGCGGTAATGTATATGTGGCAAATACCGACACCGGAGACGTGTCGAAGTTCTCCCCAACAGGTGCCGTACTAAATGAAAATTTGATAACAGGGACATCTTCGCCACGCGCGCTTACGGTAGATGCAGAAGGGAACATATATGTCGCAGGAGAATCCGGCACTGTAGAGTACACCTCTGCCGGTATATGTGTCAGTGCTTGCACACCTATCGATCCCTCATTTGACCTTGGCGTGGCTTTGGATTCGGCTAATAACCTATTTATTGCTACCCTGGGACCGAGTACAGTTAAAAAGTATGGCCCCGGCGAAGTACGTCGTGTAATTGCGAATCCGGTACTCGAACGAGAAGGAACCTTTGCAAACGAACCGTTTGCTCTTGCTGTAGACAATACTACCCATGAGCTTTACGTCACTGAATTCGAAGGCGCGGTAAAGGTTTTTAGGTTTCTTGAAGCCAAGCCCGTGATAGTGAAAACTGAACCGGCGACGCAGGTAAACGGTCCGGTCGAGGCCTTGAACGGCAAGGTAAACCCCGACGGCCAGGAACCGGCCGAATACTATTTCGAATATGGTACGTCTCCCTGCCTAGCGGAAACATGTGGGACAGTGGCAATGGAACCGGGTCAGTTCCGGCTCACCGGAGACGAAGAAATTCCCGTTTCCGTCCGGCTGGAAAATCTCGCGCCGAACACTACCTACCACTATCGGATCGTCGGTGTGAACGAAGAAAGTGGCGTCGAATACGGAGAAGAACAGACATTTACTACAGGGGGTCCGGCGTCGTCCCCGCCAGCGCGCGCACCGGAAGGATCAGCCCCGGTATCGGGCACACCCGCGAGCTCGCCGGTATATCCGCTTCTAACGAACATCGTGCCGGTACCGCCTCCGAAGGAGGTGGTACCGGACACCCTCACCCGCGCACAGCACCTCGCGAAAGCGCTGGCGGCGTGCAACCGGAAGCCGAAGAAGCAGCGCGCTGCCTGTAAGCGTCAGGCGCGCAGGAAATACGGCCCGGTGACGAAGGGCGTTGCCAAGAAGCATAGGAAGTAGGTTCTGGATGGGTGGGCGGCTGAACGGCCGCCCACCCATCCACATTAGACCCGCGACGCTACCCCGCCAGCTGGTCGAACGTGCACTCGCGCGGGTCCTTGTCCTCGCGCCAGCGTCGTAGCTTCGCGCCGTGACGGATGCGCCCGGCGGCGACGTGGTCGAAGTCGATCTCGACCACGAGCTCGGGCCGCAGCGCGATCCACTCGAGCTCCTTGCCCGCGCTCCAGCGGCTGGGGTCGGCCGAACCCCGCTCGCCCGTCTCATACCCCGCGAGGAATCCGACCAGCCGCCGCTTCTCCTGCGCGGAGAGGCCCGAGCAGTGCCCGACCACGCGCAGCTCGCCTCCGTCGTACAGCGCGAGGATCAGCGCGCCGACGGTGCCCTCTTCCTTGCCCGGGCGCCAGCCCGCCACGACCGCGTCGATCGTGCGGACGCGCTTGACCTTGAACGTGCCCTTGCGCTCGCCCGGCAGGTAGGCCGCCGAGAGCTCCTTGACGATCGCCCCCTCGGCACGCTCGAGCCAGAGCCGGGCCTCCTCCGGCGTGGCGACGGTCTCCATCAGCTCGACCGGCGCGCCGGCGAACCCGTCTCTTGCGAGCAGCTGCTCGAGCGCTGCGTGACGCTCGGACAGGGGCCGCTGAAGCAGCGACTCGTCGCCGCGGGCGAGCAGGTCGAAGACGACGTACACCGCGGGCGTCTCCACCGACAGCCGCTCGATTCGCGACGCGGCCGGGTGAATGCGCTGGCCGAGCGCGTCGAAGTCCTCGCGCCCGTCGGGGCCGCGCACGACGATCTCCCCGTCGAGCACGTAGCGGCCGGGCGGCAGCACGAGCTCGGGGAAGTAGCGGGCGAGCTCCTTGCCGCTGCGCGACTGCAGGAAGACGTCGTCGCCGTCGACAAACGCGAGACAGCGAAAGCCGTCGAGCTTGACCTCGTAGACGAGGTCCTCCCCCACCGGCAGCTCTCTGCGCGACAGCGCGAGCTGCGGCTTGACCGGCGGCTCGAGCGGGAGGCTCATGCCTCCGTCGCCTTCGGCCTCTTGGCCTGCCCGTCGCCGCCCGCGCGGGCGCCCGCGGCGTTCGCCCGTGCCCGGCTCGGCTGCACCCGCCGCGGCTCGTTCTTCTGCTTGCGAAAGTGGGGTGGCCACGGAGCGTCGCCGAGCCCCTCGCGCTCATCGCGCGCCGCCAGCTCGAGCAGCGCTTGGAGATCGCCGGGGGACTCGTCGATCGACGCCGAGGGATCGCCCCGCTCGCGCAGTCGCGCGGGAACCGTGTCGAGCCGCAGCTCCGCGGGCTCGACGTCGGCGACCTCCTCCCACTGAAGCGGGCACGAGACCCGCGCGTCGGCGACCGCGCGCACCGAGTAGGCGGAGGCGACGGTGCGGTCGCGCGCGTTCTGGTTGTAGTCGATGAACACCCCCTGACGCTCCTCCTTCCACCAGCGGCTCGTGGCACGACCGGGCATCTTGCGCTCGACCTCGCGCGCGAGCGCAAGCGCCGCCCGGCGCACCTCGGTGAAGCTCTGCTCGGGGACGACGCGTACGTAGATGTGCATCCCCCGCGACCCGGACGTCTTCGGATACCCACGCAGCCCATGCGCTTCGAGCGCCTCGCGCACGCCGAGCGCGACCGCGCGCACCTCGGCGAACCCCACCTCCGGCCCCGGGTCGAGGTCGATTCGCAGCTCGTCGGGATGGTCGAGGTCCTCGCGCCGCACCGGCCACGGGTTCCAGTCGATGACGCCGAGGTTCACGCCCCACACGAGGTGGGCCGCGTCGTTGGGCACGAGCTCACGCGCGTGGCGTCCCGAAGGAAAGGTGACGGTGGCCGTCTGCAGCCACTCCGGGGCGCTGTCCGGAACGCGCTTCTGAAAGAACGGCTTGCCCGCGACCCCGTCGACCCAGCGCTTCATCACGGTCGGCCGCTCGCGTAGGTGGCGCACGACCGCCTGCTCGCACTCGAGGTAGTAGTTGACGAGGTCGAGCTTCGTCAGCCCGCGCTCGGGGAAGAAGATCTTGCCCGGGTTGCTGACGCGCAGCTCCTGGCCGCAGACCTCGACGGAGAGGTGCTCGCCCTTCTTGCCGTTGTCCTTCTCACGCTTGCGCTCGGTCCGCTCGGCCATTGCTGAAAGGATGCCAGGCATGGGGATCCCGAACACGCTCCTGCTCGCCGTGTGCCCGTTTGGGGAGGGACTGCCGGCCGAGCTGGTGGCGAGCGCAATCGCCAAGGGCGTCGTCGCCGCCGGCCGCCCCGCCCCCGACCTCTGCCCGCTTGCACTCACGGAAGGGGAGGCTCTGCGCGCCCAGCTCGACGAGGTCGGCTTCGACGCGCGCATGCGCCGCGCCCGCGCGCTGGTCGTGGGCGCGGAGCGTCTGGAGGAGCGAACGCTAGCGGGCAGCCCCGTTTTTGAGCTCGCCACCCGCGCCCGCCAGGCGGGCGTCCCTGCGTATGCGGTGACCGCACACGACGCGCTCGCCCCGTTCGACGCGCGGATCCTCGACCTGCAGCTGATCATCGAGGCGGGCAGCACGCGCGCGCTCGCCGGCGCGGGCAGGAAGCTCGCCGCCCTGGCTTGAGTCGCAGGTCCGACGAGCCCCGCTGCGCCCCTGACGCTCAGCCCCTGACACTGCGTCCTGCCGCTCCGCTCTCTGACGCTGCGCCCCCTGACGCTCAGCCCTGCCGCTCAGCTCGGCGCCGCTCGACCAGGCTGCGCGCCAGCTCGTACACGAGCCGGGTGGCGTCGGCCACGGTCGGGTAGACCAGGTTGGCGGGGATGTCGGACGGCAGGTGGTAGTTGGCTGGGCTGAGCCAGTCGGTGATCGAGACGAGCGTCGCGATCGGGTAGCCGGCGCGGTGGGGGATCACGCTGTCGGTCGAGGCCCGCGCCCGGAAGCCGCGGCGCAGCTCGATCCCGAGCGCGGCGGCGCGCGCGGCGAGCAGGTCGCGCAGCCAGGGCCCGGTGTAGGACTCCATCCACACGGGTCCCTCCCCCTCGAGCATCGCAAGGTGGGGCGAGCCGACGGGGTCGAGGTTGACGAACCAAGTTCGCTCGGGGTCGAGCTCGTAGCGATGGCGGGCGATGAACGCGCGGATCCCGTCCTGGAGCGTCTCCTCCGCCCCGCAGGAGACGAGCAGCACGCGCAGGCCGGGGAGCGGATCGCGCTGGAGCAGCTCGGCCAGCCCGACGAGCGCGGAGACGCCCGAGAGGTTGTCGTTGGCCCCGGGCACCGTCTCGCTGCGCCACACATCGGCCACGATCGCGGTACCGAACGCCCCGACCGCTAGCGCCGCGCGGGCGAAACAGAGGCGGCGGCTGGCTGCGGCGAGGATCGTGCAGAGCGGCCCGGCGAGCCCGATCCACCACTGGGGAGGGGACGTTTTGACCCGCTCGAGCAGCGACGGCGCCAGCTCGTGGATCCGCCGCTGCAGTGTCTGGTCGAAGAGCAGGCCGGTCTGGGGAGCGTCGTGGTGGGCGAGCACGACGAGCGTGCCCACCGGCGCTTGGCTGGCCCCGGTCCCGCCCGGCTGCACGGCTCTCCCTTGCCCGGTCGCGCGCCCGTCGCCCCCATCCGGGCGCTGCCCGATGCGAGCGACCACGTTGACGGTCGTGCGCCGCCGCCGCACGAGCCGCCGCAGCACGCGCGGCCCATTCTGGGCCTCGTCGACGATGCCGGCGTAGACAGCCGCGGCGAGCAGCGCGCCGGCGAGCCGCCTGCCGCGCAGGACGAGCGCGGCGGCGAGCAGGCCGAGCACGCCGAGGCCGGTCGCGGTCGGCGGGAAGGTCCCCCACGAGGGCTCGTCCTCGAGCGCCACCTCGACGCCGTCCACTGTTTGCAGCCGGCGCGCAAGCCACTCGGCCGCCTCGCGCTCCCCGGGCGAGCAGGGCGTGCGATCGAGCGGGGCGAGCGTCTCCACGACCTCGCGTAGAGCGTTTTCGAGCGTGGCGGGGTCGACGCTGGTCGGTGAAGAGAGGGAGGAGCTCACAAGAAGCATTGTCCCTCGCCGCGGTAGGTGGGGACCTCCTCCACGATCGAGTCGCCTTCGAGCAGGTATAGCGAGGCGAAGCGCTCGCACAGCTCGCCGGCCTTGGCGTGGCGCATGTAGACGCGGTCGCCGATCGCCAGATCGTCCGCCGCGTCTCCGATCAGCGGCGTCTGCACCTCGCCGGCTCCCTCCTGCCCGTCCAGGCGCAGTCCCGCCGGAAGGTGTGGCCGCGGTAGGCGCGCCGAGTCGGCGGGGCCCGACGCCGGATAGCCGCCGCCGAGTGCGGTGACGACGCCGCGCCGGGGACGGCGCACGACCGGCAGGGCGAACAGAGCGGCCGGCCTGGGCGTGAACGCGCGGTAGGCGTCGAACAGAGTCGGCCCGTACAGCCCTGAGCCGGCCGTCACCTCGGTGATCGCCGGCTCGGCGGCGGTGCGCTCGAGGCTGCCGGTGCCGCCGCCGTTGACGAGCTCGAGTCCCGTGCCTGTACCCGCGACCACGGCTTCGACCGCATCCACGATCGCCGCCCGGCGGCGGGTGAGCTCGCGCGCCGAGCGCGACTGCAGGAAGCGGATCGCGCCCGCGCGTAGCGGACGCCCGGGCGGAGCGTCACCGAGCCCGGCGATCTGCGCCTCGTAGGCCATCAGCCCTACGAGCTCGAGCCCGCCGCCGTGCGCAAGGATCGCGCGGGCCAGCGTCGCCGCCTGCGCGGGCGTGTGTACGGGCGAGCGCTTGACGCCCACGCGTACCCGACCCCCGAGCGGCCACCAGCCGCAGTCGACGTCGATGCACACTCGGATTGGGCCGGCGGCGGTGGGCGCAATGGCGCGCTCGATCGGGTCGAGCTGCTCGATGCTGTCGACCATCACGGTCACACGGCTCTCGGGTCGCTCGACGGTGAGCGCTGCGAGCGCTCGCAGCGCGCGGCGGTCGGTTGTCGGGTAGGCGACCACCAGATCCTGCGCGCCGTGGCCGGCGAGCCACAGCGCCTCGGGCAGGGCGAAGGCGAGCGTACCCGCGAATCCCGTGCGGGCAAGGACGCGTTCCTGCAAGGCGCGGCAACGGACGGACTTGCTCGCGAGCCGGATCGGCTTGGAGCCGGCACGGCGTATGAGATCGTCGGCGTTCGCCCAGAATGCGTCGAGGTCGAGCAGCGCAAACGGCGCCTCGAGCTCGGCGGTGGCGCGCTCGAGGCGCTTGTAGGGATCGTCAGGCAGCGGGGGGTCCCAGCACTCGATCGGTCCAGGCGTTACCGAAGCGTCCCTCTGGATCCAGCCGGGCGCGCACGGCTTGAAAGCGGTTCCAGTCCGGGTAGAGGGGCTGCAGCGTGGCGGCGGTGTGGAAGTGGCGCTTGCCCCAGTGGGGCCGCCCGCCGAGCTCGTCCATGATCGCGGCGACCGCGCGGAAGTACGGGGCCCAGTCCATGGAGCGATACATGTGCACAGCGACGAAGCCGCTCGCGCGACCGGCGGCGGTGGAGAGCAGGGCGTCGTCGGAGGCGGCCGTCCTGGCCTCGATCGGGAAGGGCACGGCGAAGCCTTCGCGTTCGATCGCCTCGAAGACGCGGCGCACCGCCAGGGGGACGTGCTCGCGCGGCAGCGCGTACTCCATCTCGGTGAAGCGCACGAGCCGCCGGCTGGCGAAGATGCGATCGGAGCGCTCGACGCGCTCGGAGCGGGCGGCGAGACGCATCACCGCGCGGTTGAGTGCGGGAATGCGAGTCGGGAAGCGCCGACCGGCGCGACAGAACAGCTCGAAGGCGTGGTTGGTGAGCAGCACGTCGTTGCAATAGGCGGACACGCTGCCACGTGGACGCGGCGGCTCTTCGGTGCGGTTGTTCGTGCGCGTTAGCGCCGTGTCGGTATGGGGAAAGGCGAATAGCTCGAAGTGGTCGTTGGCGAGCGCGAGCTGTTCGAAGCGCTCGAGCGTCTCGGCGAGCGGCGCGGGCGCGTCGACGCCGTGCAGCGTGAAGGCGGGTACGCAGCGGAGCGTGACCTCGGCGATGACGCCGAGCGCGCCGAGCCCGACGCGCGCCGCCAGGAACGCCTCGGGGTCGCGCTCGGGCGAGCAGGTGAGCGTGGAGCCGTCGGCGAGCACGAGCGTCAGCTCGGCGACCTGGGCGGAGATGTTGCGCAGGCGCGCGCCCGTGCCATGCGTCGCCGTCGAGATCGCGCCGGCGATGCTCTGGGCGTCGATGTCGCCGAGGTTCTCCTGCGCGAGGCCGTGCTCGGCGAGCCGGCGGCCGAGCTCGCCGATCGCGATGCCGCCCTGCACGCGCACGAGCCCGGAGGCGCGGTCGACGTCGAGCACGCGGGTCATGCGCGACAGCGACAGGAGTAGCCCGTCGGTGCAGGCGATGTCGCTGAAGGAATGCCCGGCCCCCACCACTCGGACTCGCCGCCCGCGCGCCGCTGCGCCCACGATCGCGGCTGCGATCTCGCCGATCGAGGACGGATGCTCGATCGCCGTGGGCAGACAGCGCTCGTCGCCGGCCCAGTTGCGCCACGGCAGGGCATGCTCGAGCGATCTATTCATCGCTCGTATACCCCGCCTCGATCGCTAGTCTCGCTCACTGGATGACCGACTCCGAGCCTACACCGCCGCCAGGGGCGGCACCGGGGACGGCCGCCGCAACCGAGACGGCCCCACCTCCGAGCCCGAGCACCGGCGTGAGCGCCTCTCTGTCGGCTCCACCTGTCCCGGGTCGCTCCCCCCGCGCACGCTCGCTACCCACACCTGGTGCCAGGCGTGCGACGGTGATCGGCGCGGGGTCGTTCGGGACCGCGCTGGCGGTGCTGCTGACACGGGCCGGGTTGCGGACCACGTTGCAGACGCGCACGACCGAGCAGGCGAGCCGGCTCGGGGAGGAGCGCGAGAACCGCGCCTATCTGCCGGGCGTCGAGCTGCCGGCGGCGCTGCGGATCGAGCCGTCGGCGGCCGGGATCGCGCGTGCCGACTACGTGTTCCTGGCGGTGCCGTCGCGCGGCTTGGGCGAGGTGATCGACGTCTTGGCCGCATCCGGTCTGGGCGCGCGCGCCGCGATCGTGTCGGTCGCCAAGGGGCTCGTGCCGCCTCTGGGGACGCCGCCGACGGTCGTGCTGAGCGAGCGGTTCGGCGCGCAGCGCGTCGCGTGCGTGGGCGGTCCGGCGCACGCGCAGGAGATGGTGCACGCGGGCGCGGCGCTGGTGGCGGCCTCGAGCGACGAGGAGCTGGCGAGGACGCTCGCCCAGGTTTTCATCCGCGCGGGAGTGGTGTGCGAGCAGTCGAACGACCCGGTGGGGGTCGAGCTGGCGGGCGCTGCGAAGAACGCGGCGGCGCTTGCGGCGGGAGCGACCGAGGGGCAGGGGCTGAACGCCGCCGGTGCGGCCGCGGGACACATCTTTGCCGAGGTGTGGCGCTACGCCGAGGGCTTAGGTGCGCGTCCCGAGTCGATGATCGGGCTGGCCGGCGCGGGCGACCTGGTTGCTACGGCGCTGGCGCGCGAGAGCCGCAACCGCCGCGCGGGCGAGCTGCTGGCCGCAGGCGTCCCCGCGGGCGAGATCCCCGATCGCATCGGCCAGGCGGTCGAGGCGCTCGAGTCCGTGCCGCTGCTCGCCCGCGCGCTCGAGCACGCGGGCGTCGGCGCCCCCGTGACGGGCGCCTTGGGACGTTTGATCTCGGGCGAGCTGCCGTTGAACGACTGGGTGGCTTTGGTCCGCGCCACGGTCCCTCCACCGGCCCTGTGGCGACGCCGCCCCCAGCCAGGCTTTTGGCGGCGGGTGTGGAGAAGTCTGGCCGGCAGGACGGGGAGCTGACTTGCGGGACAGGCTATGGGGAAACGGAGATCGTCAGGAGAGGGACGGGAGGACGGAAGGATGTTGTTCTTCGTGAAGCCTGTATAGCAATAGTGATACCGGCTCTTTATTGTTTATATAGCAGCCGACGCTCGACAGGCAGCCGACGCTCGACAGGCAACCGACGCCTTGACAGGCAACCGACGCCTTGACAGCTCGAGAGGGCGACTACACTCGCGGCAGCGCGCCGAACAGCCGCGCGACCACGGAGACCGCCGGCTTGGGGCTGCCGGAGTAGGTGAACAGCCCCTTCTGGTTGAGCCCTTCGATCAGCCGCAGGTGGGGAAGCTTGCCGTGGATCGAGCCGCCCTCGAAGGTGGGCACGAGCGGGTAGTCGCGCAGATCCCAGACCAGCATGCCGGTGAGGTCGGGATCGGCAGCGTATACCCCGATGTGGCGCGCGAGCAGGTTGGACTGGAAGGAGTAGCTGCCGGGGCCGCCGGTGGGGTTGAGCAGGTTCGATTCGGCGCCGAACTCGCTGATCACGAGCACTTTCCCTGGGAACGTCCTTTGCATCGCCGTGAGCCGCGCGCGCATTTCGGAATCCTGCTGGGAAGATGTGTCCTGGGGGTTGTCATACCAGCCGGTGTAGTCGGTCTCGGCGACCGCGTCGACGCCTTGGTAGAGCGCGCCGGCATGCTTCGGGGGATGGTCGCCCCAGACGTCCACGGCGACCATGCGCGTGGGGTCGTGGACGTGTAGCCAGCGGGTCATGCTCTCCACGTAGTGGACCTCGTCGGCGTCGTGCCCGTTGTCGGCGATCTCGTCGACCAGGTTCCAGGCGACGATCGAGGGGTGAATCTCGGCGGCGAGCGCCGCGCTGCGCGCCTGCTGTTCGGCGGCGGCGAGTAGGGAGGGCGTGTCGGAGTACCAGTTGCCGGCCCCTTCGACGGGCCCGATCCCCTGCCAGACGAGAATCCCGGCCGCGTCGAGCTTTTCGAGTAGGCCGGGATAGAGCGGGTGCTGGGAGCGCACGGCGTTCGCGCCAATCGCTCGAAGCTCGGAGACGAGCGTGCTCTCGTCGCCTGGCGCTAGCGCGTCGCCGTGGCCGGCGGCGTCCTCTTGCAGGGAGGCGCCGTGCAGCCGCAGGCGCTCGCCATTGAGGTAGGCGCGCGCGCCGTGCCAGGTCAGCTCGCGCAGGCCGACGTGCGTGGCATAGCTGCCGCCCTCCCCCCCGCTCCCTTCCTCGCTGTCACTTCCGAGATCGCCGACAGCGCCAACGGCGAGCTTCAGCGCGTAGAGGTTGGGTGCGCTTGGCGACCACAGTGCTGGGTGCGGGACGGTCACGGTCGTGGTCATGGTCACGGTCTGTCCGTGCGCGACCGTCTGCGCGGGGAAGGCGATCGGGACCGTCTGTTCGCCGCGGGAGAGCGTCCCTTCCGGCGCGAGCGCGCGCGCGGGGCCCGCGTCATTGCGCACCTGCACGCTCAGCTGCACGGTCGCCGATTCGGCGCTCGTGGTGTCGGGCTGAAGCGTGGTTTGGACGGTCGGCGCGGAAAGCTCGCTGGAGCCGACCGGCCGCACGGTGACTTCGCTGTCGAGCCCGCCCCAGTTGAACCACGTGCGATGGAAGCCTTCTGTCGACTGGCGCGCGGGGTCGCGGTAGTCGACGCGTGCGACGACGGTGTGCGCGCCGGCGGCGAGCGTGGTGCGCCCTTCGAACGGGAGGTAGGAGCCGCGGTGCGCGACGAGCGCGCGTCCGTCGACCCAGACGTTCGCTTGGAAGTTGGCCGAGTCGAACGTCAACGCGTAGACACCAGGATGCGACGCGAGGAAGGTCGTGCGGTACCAGGCGACCGACCCTTCGTAGTTGCGCGTCCCGGCGGCGCCTTTGATCGCGCTGGGATCGACGACGCTCGGCACGCTCACCGTGTGGCCGGAGAACCCGCCGCGCTGCCACCCGCGCGCGCGCCCACGGTCGCGCGTGTCGAGGGAGAACGTCCAGCGTGTAAGCGCAACTCGCCCACCGGGCCCTTCACCTGCGGCGGGGGGGGCGGGCGTGACTTGGGAGGGATGGCTGGGAGGGGCTTGCGCCGCGGCGGCGGTCGCGGCGAGCGTGAGGCACGCGGCCACGACCGCACAGGCGGCGCGGTTGGGCCCGGTGGAGAGAACCCTGGCGGAGAGGGCGGGCTTGTGGGAGGGGAAGGTCATCGCGGGTAGACGATCACTGGGCGTTGAAATGCGGGCACAGGGCGTTGAAAATGCGGCACGGGGCGTTGAAATGCGGGCACGGGGCGTTGGCTGACTGTCACGAGGCTGATTTGACGGCTCGCCCGGTATGCCTTCAACAACGGCTTACGCGGTTCGGAGCGGCGTCTCTGCAGCGAGTGGGCCCTGGGCGGAGAGCATCCGCTCGAGTAACAGCCGCGCACCGTCCTTCGACAGCGGCTCGTTGAGGTTGCCACACTTGGGCGACTGCACGCACGAGGGGCAACCGGAGGCGCAGGGGCACTCGTTGATCAGGCGGTGAGCGTCGCGGCAGAGCTCCTCGAAGCGGGCGAAGGCGGTGCGCGCGATCCCGACGCCGCCGGGGTGGCCGTCGTAGATGAAGATCGTGGCGGCGCCGGTCTGCGGGTGGTAGTTGGTGGACAGGCCGCCGATGTCCCAGCGATCGCACATCGCGATCAGCGGCAGCACGGCGATCTGGGCGTGCTCGGTGGCGTGGAGGGCGCCGAGGAGCGCATCGAGCGGGATCGTCTCGGTGAGATCCTCCGCGGAGAGCTCGAACCAGAGCGCCTGCGTGGAGAAGCTGACGGGCGGGAGGTCGAGTGCGACGAGATCGACGGGCGCATGGTCTGAGAGGCGGCGGCGCTGGTAGGCGAGCACGGTGTCGGTGACGTCGACCTCGCCGAAGGAGAGCGGGAGAGCGAGGGACTCGCGACGGTCGAGCAGGCGCACGATCGCGGTGTCGGTGGCACGCTTGGGCTGGGTGTACCAGTCGCCGGAGAACGGCGCGACGAGCGCGCGGCGGCGCTCGAGGTCGAGCTCGCGGACCTCGTAGGCGCGCCCGAGGTGCAGGTAGATCGCGCCTTGGTGAACGGTCGAATGCGCTCGCGAGGCCTCGGTCGAGCCGAGCAGCTCGCCGGAGGAGACGTCGACGATCGCGAAGGTGTCGGGCGAGGCCGAGCGCAGCGAGACCTCCGCCGCGGGATATCCGCCTGGGTTGCGCAGGACGTAGGACTCGCCGCGCGAGGCCTTGGGGGTTGGGTCTTCTTCTTTTTGATCGAGCGTGCGCGGACGGATGGTGTCGGCGGGTCGTCTGCGCAGCTCACCGGCGCTGAGGAGAAGATCGGCTTGGGCCTGCCAGCGCGGGCCGAGGAACTCGGCGTCCTCGCGCGAGAGCGGGCCCTCGTGGGCGGCGCAGAGCAGGTGGCGGCGAAAGATCAGCGGGCTCTCATGGTCGAGGATCGCTGCCTCGACGGGACGGTCGAGGAAGTCGGAGGGGTGGCGGCAGAAGAACTGGTCGAGCGCGTCTTCGCCGGCGACGTAGACGGCGAGGCCCCGTCCGCGGCGCCCGGCGCGGCCCCACATCTGGCGCAGCGAGGCGACCGTGCCGGGGAACGTGACGACGACGGCGGCGTCGAGCTCGCCGATGTCGATGCCGAGCTCGAGCGCGTCGGTGGTGACCACCGCGCGCAGCTCGCCGCGCGCGAGGCGGCCCTCGAGCTCGCGCCGCTGCTGGGCGGTGTAGCCCGCGCGGTAGGGCGCGACGAGGTCGGCGAGGGCGGGGTCGGTCTTCGACAGGTCTTCGCGCAGCAGCTTGCTGAGCAGCTCGACGCCCTTGCGCGACTTGATGAAGCAGATCGTGCGGGCGCCCTCGCGCACGAGCCGCGCCAGCAGCTCGGCGCCCTCACCGAGCGCGGAGCGGCGCGTGCCGAGCGCCTCGTCGGTCAGCGGCGGGTTCCAGACGGCGATCCGGCGACCGGGCGCGGGCGAGCCGTCGGAGTCGATCAGGGAGATGTCCTCGAGGCCGGTGAGGCGCTCGGCGAGCTCGACCGGGTTGGCGATCGTCGCCGAGGTGAGGAGGAAGCGCGGCGCGGTGCCGTACGCCGCCGCGATCCGCCGCAGCCGCCGCAGCACGTTGGCGACGTGCGAGCCGAACACGCCGCGGTAGACGTGCGCCTCGTCGATCGCGACGACGGCCAGGTTGGCGAGGAGGTCGCCCCAGGCGGGGTGGTTGGGGAGGATGCCGAGGTGGAGCATGTCGGGGTTCGTGAGCACCACGTTCGCGTCGCGGCGGATCTGCGCGCGCGCCTCGCGCGGGGTGTCGCCGTCGTAGATCGCGGGCCGCACGCGCTTGGTGAGGCCAAACGAGCTCAGCGCCCGCGCCTGGTCCTGGGCGAGGGCCTTGGTCGGGTAGAGGTAGAGCGCGCGCGCACGGGCATCGCGGCAGAGGACGTCGAGGGTCGGCAGGTTGAAGCACATCGACTTGCCCGAAGCCGTGCCGGTCGTGACGATCGTCGGTCCCGCCCAAGCGGAGTGCAGCGACTGCGCCTGGTGGGAGTAGAGGCGCTCGATCCCGAGCCGGCCGAGCGCCGCGGTCACTTCGGGGTGCAGCTCGGAGGGGACGTCGACCAGCCGCGCCCGACCCGGTCCTTCGCGCGCCTCGCGGACGAGCCGCCCGTCGGCGACGCCCTCGTCGAGCAGCGCGGTCCACGGCTCGATCGCGCGTTCTTTGGCCACGAGTTGCGATAGTAGAGGGGGATCGTGTCCATCGAGGTTCCTCACGGCGGCAAAGGCCCCAACGACCACCTTTCTGCTCAACGGCCACGGTGTATGTACGTGGATCTCGACGGCACCCTGCTCGGTCGCGGTGCCTCCCTGCTGCACGACGGGTCGGGGGCGGTGTCCATCGACGGCGTGCGCGCCGTGCAGGCGTGTCTGCGCGCGGGCGTGGAGGTGGTGGTGATGTCGGGACGCCGCCGCGCGCAGGTGTTTGAGGACGCGCGGCTGCTGGGACAGAGCTCGTTCATCTATGAGGCCGGTGCGTGTGTGGTGCTCGAGGACGAGGAGCACTGGCTGACCGGCGACCGATGGAACATGGGCCGGCAGCCGGGTGAGCTGACGATCGCCGAGCAGATCGAGCGCTCGGGGGCGCCTGCATTGCTGCTGGAGCGCTATGCGGGGCGCCTGGAGTACCACGAGCCGTGGCACGTGCAACGCGAGGTCTCACACCTGTTTCGCGGTCTGGTGGACGCGTTCGAGGTCGATCGCCTGCTGATCGAGCACGGCCATGTGGATCTTCGGCTGGTGGACAACGGCGTCGTTAACCGCCGCTCGGAGGCGCTGGCAGGACTGCCGCACGTGCGCGGCTACCACCTACTGCCGGCGGGAGCGTCGAAGGCGGGCGGCGTCGCGTTTCACCAACGCGCGCGGGAATACGCGCGCGAGGAGGTGTTCGCGGTCGGCGACTCGCGCGAGGACCTCGCGTGCGCTACGCACGTGGAGACGTTCTGGCTGGTGGCAAACGCGGTCGAGCACGACCCGTCGATCCGCGAGGCGGCCGCCGCTTACAACAACGTACGCGTCACCGAGGCGGGCAACGGGCACGGAGTGTACGAAGCGGTGCTACAGACTTTGATGACTACTGAATGATGCCCACGCGCTTCTCCTCCTCGTAGAGGCGCTCGACGACAAATTCCTTGAGCAGGGTCTGGTAGCCGGTGTTGCGGAGCGCCGCGAGGGTGCGTAGGCGGTGGAGGGTGAACTTGTCGAAGCGGATCGCGACCGGCGTGGTGCGGCCGGGGCGAACCTCCTCCTGCATGCGCAGGATCTTGTGACGACGTGCTTGCTCAGCGATGAACTCGTCTGGATCCATCGAGAGGCCTTTAGTGGGATCGACTTCGCCGGGACGCGCGCGTGGCGGCTCAGTGGGGTCAAAGGACATGGGGAAGATGTTCTCCTTGTAGCGAGCGTGCTCTATGGTAGTTACAATCTACCCGGACGGTGTCCTAGATGTGCCAGGACTACGACCGCTATCCAAGAGGAATACAACCACCCTCTAAGCGTAGATACTTTTGCTATACGGGCTCCACAAAATACAACAACACCGGGGGAGGCAAGCGGTAGCCACTATCGCAATACGCAGCTCAAGAAAAGCAACATTCCCCCCGCGCCTCTTTACCTCCACCCCAGAGATCCAGACCCGCCGCATGGCGCGGCAGCCACTTAGCGATTTCCCCGCGCGATGCGCCGCAGGTCAATCGTCTCGTCGTAGAGCTTCGCGTCGACCCCTTCCTCCAGCGCAACCTCGCGCAGGGGACGACCCGAGGCGGTGGCCTTCTTGACGATCGCGGCGCCCTTGTCGTAGCCGATCGCGCCGTTCAAGGCAGTGGCGACGGCGAGCGTGGCACCCGCCGAGGCGTCGGTGCCGGCTTTGTTGGCACGGATGCCATCGACGCACTTCTCGGCGAAGGCGCGGGAGGCGCTCGACAGCAGGTGCAGCGACTGCAGGAGGTTGCGGGCGATCAGGGGGATGCGGACGTTCAGCTCGAACTGGCCTTGGAGGCCGCCGACGGTGATCGCGGTGTCGTTGCCGATCACTTGGGCGGAGACCTGGAGGACGACCTCGGGCAGCACGGGGTTGACCTTGCCGGGCATGATCGAGGAGCCCTTCTGCAGCTCAGGCAGGAACAGCTCGCCGATCCCGGCGCGCGGGCCGGACCCCATCAAAGCGAGGTCGCCGGCGATCTTCGTGAGCGAGACGGCGAGGACCTTCAGGGCGCCGGAGAGCTCGACGAGCGCGTCGCGGTTGGCTTGCGCCTCGAACGGGTCGAGCGGGGGGGCGATCTGCTTGAGGCCGGATTCGCGCTTCAGGCGCGCGCGGACCTTGGCGGCGAACTGGGGGTGGGTGTTGAGGCCGGTGCCGGTGGCGGTACCGCCGAGCGGGATCTGCCCGACGTGGACGAGCGCGGCGGCGATCCGCTCCTGGGCGAGGGCGATCTGGGCGGCGTAGCCGGAGAACTCCTGACCGAGCGTAACGGGGACAGCGTCCATCAGGTGGGTGCGGCCGGCCTTGACGACGCCCGCGAAGCTTTTCGCCTTGCGCGCAAACGAGCGCTCGAGCAGCTTGAGCGCGGGGAGCAATTCGTTCTGGGCGACATCGAGCGCAGCGAGGTGGACGGCGGAGGGGAACACGTCGTTTGAGGACTGGCCCATGTTGACGTGGTCATTGGCGTGGACGGGCTCGCCGGCGAGCGTGGCGATCACCTCGTTGGCGTTCATGTTGGTCGAGGTGCCGGAGCCGGTCTGGAAGACGTCGATCGGGAACTGCGCGTCGTGCTTGCCCGCGGCGATCTCGGCGGCGGCTTTCTCGATCCGCGCGGCGGTGCGCTTGGGCAGCAGGCCGAGCTCGCCGTTGACGGCGGCGGCGGCGCCCTTCACGCGCGCGAGCCAGCGCACGACGGGCACGGGGACGGTCTCGCCGGAGATCGGGAAGTTCTCGATTGCCTTAACGGTCTCTGCGCCCCACAGCTGCTTGTCGGTCATGAAAAGGTCTCCTTGTAGACGAGCGGCGAAGTCTACTTTTAAGGTGCCCCCTGCCGGGGACCGCGCGACGTTCGCTCCTCCGAACGAAGGCTATTTACAGAAAGCGGTGAGCTCCCGCGCGAGGCCGACGGGGTCGTCGTAGGCCATCAGGAAACCCGTGCTTTCGAGCACGCGCAGCTGTCCGTCGGGAAGCAGCGCGAGCGTCTCTTCGGCCCAGGCGAGCGGGTGCAGGGGGTCGCGGTCGGCCCACAGCAACAGCACGGGCATGTCCAGGCGTGGGTAGAGGTCGAGGAGCTGGGTCTGCGCCCCGCGCGGCCACGCGCGCGCGCACTTGGCCCAGGAGCGGGCGAGGCTCGAGTTGCCGGGGACATCGGCGAAGGCGTGGCGCAGGAGGTCGCGCGCGGCGGGGTTTCCGCGCGCGGACAGGAGGCGTGGAGCGCGGGCGGGCGAAAACACGGCGCGCGCGCCGTAGGTGAGTAGGCGGTCGAGGCCGGGGACGGCCCCCGCCTGCGCGGCCACGCGCCAGGCCGTGCGCAGCCGCGCGTGCTGGGGCGGGAAGTGCAGGCGGCAGCCCATCAGCACGAGCCGCGACGGGCGTAGGCGCTCGGTGAGGATCGCGTGCAAGAGGATCTCCGCACCGGCGTCGTGCCCCGCGAGCAGCGGCCGCGGGCCGAGCACCTCGGAAGCAAACCCGGAGAAGACCTCGGCGAGCCAGTCGAGCGTGTAGGGGTGGCGGGGGCGGTCCTCGGAGTCGCCGTGTAGCGGCAGGTCGGGGAGCACGACGCGGTAGCGGTCTGCGAGCTGCTCGACGGCGGGCTCCCACTCCTTGTGGGAGAGCAAGCCAGAGTGCAGGAGCGCGAGCGGCGGCCCGACGCCGAGCTCGCGATAGGCCACGCGCGCGCCGTCGGGGTGGTGGTAGAGGCGCAGCCTCATACGGCTAGGGTAGGTCGCCATGCCTGGACCCATGGACTTCCGTGGCCGGCGGATCCTGATCACCGGCGGTAGCCGCGGCATCGGCAGGGAGATCGCCGGCCTCCTTGCCGAGCTCGGCGCGGGCGTGATCGTCGCGGCGCGCAGCCGCGAGGATGTCGAGCGGTGCGTGGCGAAGCTCCGCGACCACGACGACGCCCGGGAGCGCGCCCCCGGTGACGGCGGCGCTCACGAGCGAGGCCGCGGCGAGCGCCCTCCCGAAGGTGGCGAGCAGCCCCCCGAGCGTGAAGGGCGACCCGCCGGCACGGGCGAGCACAAGGCCCTGGCGATCGACGTGGCGGACGAGCGCGCCTGGCGCGAGGCGGGCGAGTCGGGCGTGCTGGACGGAGTCGACGGGCTGGTGACCGCCGCCGCGGCGCTCGCGCCCGTCGGCCCGATCGACGCCTACTCCGCAAGCGAGTTCTGGCAGACGATGCGCGTGAACGTGCTCGGCACGCTGCTCGCGGTCAAGGCTTGTCTGGGTTCGCTCAAGGCAAGCGGCGGCGCAGTGGTGACGTTCGCCGGCGGTGGCGCCACCTCCCCCCTGCCGCGCTACGACGCCTACGCCGCGTCGAAGGCGGCCGTGGTGCGCCTATCCGAGAACCTGGGGCAGGAGCTGCGGGGGCGCAGCGTGCGGGTGAACTGCGTCTCGCCGGGCTTCGTCGCCACCGGGATCCACGCGGCCACCTTGCAGGCCGGTCCCGAGCGCGCCGGCGAGGCGTACTTCGCCGACACCGAGCGCCGGCTCGACGCGGGTGGGGACCCTGCGCGCGAGGCGGCCGAGCTGACGGCGTTCCTGCTGAGCGGGGCCGCAGAGGGCATCGCGGGGAGGCTGATCAGCGCACGCTGGGACCCCTGGCGCGAGCCCGCTTTTCGTCAGCGCCTGCGTGAGGACCCGGCGCTCGCCACGCTGCGCCGGATCGACGACCAGCTTTTTACAGGCGTCCAGACATCGGAGTAGGGAACACCGGAGCGATCTCGCCGTCGCGCTCGAGCGGGCTGACGGGCTCGCTATCGGACCGGGAGTCGGGCTCGGGCTCGGGCTCGGCGACCTTTGGGTGGAACACGCCGTGGCGAAAGACGATGAAGTTGGCGGCGGTCAGGATCGGCACCGTGCCGAGGTAGACGACCTCCGGCGTGAGCCTGAGCACGGCCGGCAATAGCGAGGTGCTCGCCGCGGTCAACCCGTACTGGGTGCCGGAGGTGAGCAGGTAGCGGCCGATCTGCCGCCGGAACGGCAGCGCGAACCCCGCTATATGCGTCCATACGAACAGGCGCTGCAGCGTGAAGTGCAGGCACAGGGCGACGCCATAGCCGCCGAGCAGCGCGATCTGGAAAGGCAGGCCGACGCCGACCGCGAGGATCGTGGTGGCGAGCAGGTAGACCGTCGCCACGCAGGAGCCGGCGAGCGCGTAGCGCGCGCCCTGCCCGCGCAGATCCGAGCTCGTGCGCAGCGCGCGCAGCGTGTCGGCCCGGCGCGCGCGCGGCGACCGGCGAGCACCCGAGCAAGCCAGCAGGTGCGCGTCCGTCTCGGCCAGCGCGGCGGGTGTGCCGATCTCGAAGAAGCGCTCCGACACCTCAAAGCCGCACAGCAGCCGCTCGTGCGCCAGCCGGCTGTAGAGGTCTGACAGCTCGCGCGTGTCCGGCGGGAGGAGATCGAGGGCGCTCTGGTCGAGGCCGCCGAGGCCGTAGTCGATCCAGCGCATCTCGGCGCACGGCGCGCGCTTGTCGTAAGCGAGCACGCGGCCGTCGGCGTAGAGCGCGTTGGAGGCGTCGAAGCGCCCGTCGTTGCGCAGCACGCTCATCATCGCCGGCAGCTCGCTGGCGCGCCATGCGGCCACGGCGACCGCGTAGTCGATCCGCAGGTAGGTGTCGCCGTAGAGCACGAGAAAGCGCTCGCCGAGCAGGTGGCGCGCGCGGCGGATCGCGCCAAGCGTGCCGTCGAGCCCGGGCGAGTCGAAGCTGTAGGCGATCTGCAGGCCGAACCGCTCGGCGCCGATGCGCTGCTCGATCAGCTCGCCGAGATAGCCGACGCACAGCACGACCCGCTCGGCGCCGTGATCGGCGAGCTGGCGCAACTGATGGCACAGGAACGGCTCCCCGGCGACCTCGAGCAGCCCCTTGGGCGTGTCGCGCACGCGCTCTTCGAGGCGCGTGCCGAGCCCGCCGGCGAGGATGCAGACGGGCGGGAGCGCGCTCACAACGCCGCCTTGCCGTCCAATGCGCGGCGTGACCCACCCACGCTCTCCTGCCGTGCGTCTCGATCGCCTACATAGCCGGGCTGATCCCATCGGAGACGGGACTCGCTCTCCCCCTCTCCCCCATTCAACCCGCATCGGGCCTCGTCCCACCCGTGGCGCGACTCGAGGATGTACTTGGGCCGGCGACGAGACTCGTCGTAGATGCGCCCGACGTACTCGCCGATCACACCGAGCGACAGCAGCTGGATGCCGGAGAAGAAGGCGATGACGATCACGACGGTCGGGTTGCCGACGGGGAACGACAGCCCCCCTACCTTGAGCGCCAGGTACGCGGCGGCGAGCAGGAAGGCGACGCCGGACAGCGCGACCCCGATCAGCGAGATCAGCTGCAGCGGGTAGCGGGAGAAGCCGATCACCCCATTGAGGCCGATCGCGAGCGAGCCGAAGAAGCGGTTGTACTTGCTCGCGCCCGCCGCGCGGACGTCGCGGTCGTAGAGGACGCTCGTCTGACGAAAGCCGACGAGCGCGACCAGGCCGCGCAGGAAGCCGTGGTGCTCGTCGAGCGCGACGACGTTGTCGACGACGCGGCGGCCCATCAGGCGGAAGTCGCCGGTGTTGGGGGGGATCTCGACTTCGGCGATGCGCCCGATCACGCGGTAGCCGACCGCCGCGACGATCCGCTTCGGCAGCGTCTCCCCCGCGCGCGTGCGGCGCTGGGCGTAGACGACCTCGTAGCCCTCGCGCCAGCGCGCGAGCAGCTCGGGGATCAGCTCGGGCGGGTCCTGCAGGTCGCAGTCGATCACGACGACCGCGTCGCCGCCGGCTGCCTCGAGGCCGGCGATCGTCGCCATCGGCTGGCCGAACCGGCGCGAGAAGCGCAGCATCTTGACCCGCGGGTCGCGCGCGTGCAGCCCGAGGATCAGCTGCTCGGTGCGATCGGTGGAGGGATCGACGGAGAAGATGATCTCCCACTCGATCCCAAGCGAGTCGAGCACCTCGCGCAGGCGCTCATACGCCGGCTCGACGTTCGCCTCCTCGTTGTACGCGGGGATCACGGCACTGAGCTTCATCGCCGTGCCACCGCGAGACGCATGGTGAGGTCGCGCTTCATCCGGGAGCCACCGGACGCCGCAGCACGGTGAGACCGCGGATGCCGAAGGGCAGCCGCAGGCCCGCCCGTAGCAGCCGCTCCTCCAGCCGGCAGGCGAGCGCGCCCGCGCGCGAATGCCCGGTGCCCGCGATGTCGCCGGCCACACGCCGCCTGAGCGCCTCGCCGTCGAGCTGGGAGAAGCGGCGGCGGTTGCGCTGCTTGACAAGCCAGAACGGCGGATACAAGAGCGAGCCGAGATGAACATCCCGCAGCACTTCCAGCCCAGCAACGCGCCCCTTGCGCGCGAGCTCGCCGTTGCCGTAGCGGCGCTCGTGGCCGAGGAAGCGATCGTAGTAGTCATACACGTCCGGGCCGGCCGGCACCACGACCACAGCGCGGGCGCCGGGCCGCAGCACGCGGCGCAGCTCCGACAGCGCGGCGAGATCGTCGGGCAGGTGCTCGAGCAGGTTGGCGGAGAGCGCCGCGTCGAGGCTCGCGTCGCGCAGCGGCAGCTCGCACGCGTCCCCCTGCAGCAGGCGCGCCTGCGGCACGAGCGCGTGCGCCTTGCGCAGGCCGGAGGCGATCAGATCGACGCCGATCAGGGTCGCCTCGGGATGGGCGATGCGCAGATCCTCGAGCAGGTAGCCGCTCGAGCAGCCGACGTCGGCGATCGTGGCGCGCTCGGGCAGCGGCCCAACGCAGGCGAGCACCGCCCGTCGCGTCCACACGTCGATGAAGTGCTCGCGGCTGCTCTCCTCGTGCAGGCCCTCGAGCTCCTCCGACCAGTTGACCGTCGGCCCGCGCTCGGCATATCGCAGGAACGGGCTGCGACCGGGCCCCTCACCGATCCAGCCGCCGTCGTAGCCGGGAATCGAGTCGGCCCCAGGGGGAGGCAGCAGCACCGCATCGGGCCCGCTCACGGCGCCGTCTCCGCCGGGACGGCGGACGGATCGCGCTCGCTGCGCCGATCGGGCGCGCGTGGCGCAGCGGGGGGCTCGCCGGCATGGGAAGCCTCGGTGTCGAGGCCCCCAGCCTGGGGGCGGGCGGCCGCGTAGGCGGCCTCGACCTGCGACCAGGCGTAGCGCGCGTCGCCGAGACCTCCGAGCAGCGGGAGATCCCCGCCGCGGGCGATCGCCGCGGCGAAGTGCCGCCACTCTCGCTGCCAGGAGACATCTTCCCCGGCGTAGACGACTTCCTCGAGCGCAGGCGGCCCGAGCTCGGGGCCCATGCGGTAGATCCTCAATCGCTGCGGCCCGTAGGAGCCGGCGAGACCGTCCAGCTGGAGCTTGGCCGTGCGGCAGAAGACCTCGATCGAGAACAGGTTCTTCCACTCGGTCCAGCTCACGTGCAGCATCGCCCAGGGACCGCAAACGCAATCCGGCTCGCCGAGGATCAGCGCCGCGTTGTCCTCGACCGCGGTGTCCCAGAACTGGGTGCGCAGCAGCGCGGAGCGCAGCGGCAGCGGCCCGGCGAGCCAGTGGGTGAGGTCGAGCAGGTGCATGCCCTGGTCGACCAGCTCACCCCCGCCGGAGCGCAGCGGGTCGGCGCGCCACTCGCTCCCGTAGCCGGGCCGTCCGCCGTGCCCATAGCGCGCGCGCAGGTGCAGCAGCTCTCCGTGGCGCCCGGAGTGAGCCTCGGCGGCGATGCGCGCGAGCGCGGGATGGAAGCGATGGTTGAATCCCACCTTCACGAGCCGCTCGTTCGCGCGCGCGTGCTCGATCAGACGATCGACCTGCGCCGTGGAGATCCCGGCCGGCTTCTCCACCAGCACATGCGCCCCCGCGCTCAGCGCCCGCTCGGTGAGCTCAGCCAGGCGATCGTGCACGGTGGCGACGATCACCACGTCGGGCTCGAGCGCGAGCAGCTCCTCCACGGTGGCGCAGGCTTTGCCGCCGTGGCGTCGCGCGAGCGCGCCGGTCGCCGCCCCGTCGATGTCGTAGCAGCCGACGAGCTCGTCCGCGGGCGCAAGCGCTAGCGCGCGCTTGGCGCCGATCAGGCCGCAGCCGACGATCCCCACCCGCAGCGGACGCGACCCGCCTGGGTCGGGCTCGACCGGACCCCGCCCGGCCGGGCCGTTGCGTCGGGCCGCGCTCATGCGTACTCGCTCGCGTAGGCGCCGCTGAACTCGAAGTCGAATGGCAGCTCAGAGGCCTCGGCGTCGACCATCGCCCGCCGGGTGTCTTCGGGGCGTCGGGTGTAGAGGAGCAGGAACCCGCCCCCGCCCGCCCCCACGAGCTTGCCGCCGATCGCGCCGCTCGCGCGCGCGAGCGCATACAGCCGATCGATCCGCTCGTCGCTCATGCCGGGCGAGCGGCGGCGCTTGTGCTGCCAGTGCTCGTCCATCAGACCCGCATAGCCGTCGAGGTCGCCCCGCTCGAGCAGCTCGCGGCTGCGGCGCCCGAGCTCCTTCGTGCGGTGCAGGTTCTCGAGCATCTCCGTCTCGCCCGCCTTCGAGCGGGTGTCCTGGTCGCGCAGCATCGTCGATGCCGAGCGTGCCGCGCCGGTATAGAACAACAGCAGCCGATCGCGCAGCTGCCCTAGGACGGTTGGGCCGAGCTCGAGTGGCTCGACCTCGACGGAGCCATCGGGATGGAAGGTATAGGCGCAGATCCCCCCGTGGGCGGCGACGTAGGGGTCCTGCTTGCCGACCGGCTCGCCGAGCACCTCCATCTCGATCTCGCACGCCGACTCGGCCAGGGCGCCGGCGGTGATCGAGGTGCAACGCGCGCGGGCGAGCCCCTTGAGCAGGCAGACCGCGTAGGCGCCGGAGGAGCCCATGCCGGTGCCGGACGGCACGTCCGCCACCGAGGCGATCTCCAGGGGGTTGCCACACCAGTGGCGCAGCAGCGTCTCGCGCAGGATCGGGTGACGGATCTGGGAGATCTCGTCCACCTCCTCGAGCTCTGAGTACTTCATGCGGTAGCGGCGTTGAAAAACGGTGTGGGTGAGCATGTAGACGTACTTGTCGATCGCGCCGGAGATCAGAAAGCCGCCGTGGTCGCGGTAGTAGGACGGCAGGTCGGTGCCACCGCCGCCGAGCGAGATGCGCAGCGGCGCGCGGCTGAAGATCACGCTCATCCGCTTCGTCCTCCCGCCGCCTGCCGCCTGCTCGAGCCGCCGCCTGCCCGTCCGCCCGCTGCATCCCCACGCGGGCTCATAGGGCAACCTCTCATGACGCCACGCCCTCGACAACGGGATCGCGCCAGGCGTAGTCGTTCGCGTCGAGCCACTCGAGCGTGCGCGTAACCGCTTGCGGGATCGTGAGCCGCGGTCGCCAGCCGAGCGAGCGGATACGCGAGGTGTCGAGGTGGATCAGCGGGCTGTCGCCGGTCCAGCCGCGCCGCCCACCTGCGTACTCGATCTCGGGTCGCAGCGAGAGGTGGTCGGTGAGCGCGCGAACGGAGTCGGCGACCGTGGTGGTTTCGGCCGTGCCGAGGTTGTACACGTGCGCGCCGGGCCGATCGCGATGGCGCGCGGCGGCCAGCAGGATCGCCTCGACGCAGTCTTCGACATGCAGGTATGACTTCTCCTGGCGCCCGTCGCCCAGCACGCGCACGTGCGAGGGGTCGCGCTTGAGCGCGCGGTAGAGGTCGAACAGGTGCCCGTGGGTGTAGCGCTCGCCGAGGATCGAGACGAAGCGAAAGATCACCCCGACGAAGCCGTAGCCTGCGGCGTACGCCTCGATCAACCCCTCGCCGGCGAGCTTGGAGGCTGCGTAGAGGGAGGTCTGCACGGGGAAGGGAGCATCCTCGGGCGTGGGAAAGACGGCGGGCTCGCCGTAGACCGAGCCGGTCGAGGAGAACGCGATCCGCTCGACGCCTTGAGCGCGCATCGCCTCGAGCACGTTTGCGGTGGCGATCGTGTTCTGCTCGAGGTCGCGCCGCGGATGAGCGAGGCCGAAGCGCACGTCGGCGTTCGCCTGCAGGTGAAACACCCAGTCGCAGCCGGCCAACGCCGCCTCGAGCACGGAGGCGTCCAGCACGTCGCCTTCGATCAGCCTCACCCCGTCGCGCGCCAGCGCGGCGGCGAGGAACTCGCGCCGCCCGGTGCGAAAGTCGTCGACGATCGTCACCTCCACGCCCCGCGCGCTGAGCGCGTCGGCGAGATGACTGCCGACGAACCCGGCGCCCCCGGTGACGCACGCGCGCTTCACCGCGCGCTCCGCTCGCGGCGGACCCGCTTCACCGCGCCCCGCCATGCGCCCGCGCACACGATCCGGGTGCGCGGGACGGCTCTCATCGACTAAAGGGTGAAGCCCGCGGCGAGCGCGTCGTCGTGGAACATGCGCACGGTCTCGAGCGAGTACTCCTCGAGCCCCTTGCCGAGACAGTCGAGCTTTTTGAGCAGGTCGTGGGTGATCGTGATGATGTGACAGCCCACGTCGTTGGCCTGGATCAGGTTGAGGATCTCACGCGGCGAGGCCCAGATCAGCTCGGCGCGCTTGGCCACGGAGAGGATCTCGACCGAGCGGGCCATGATCGGCACGGGATCGACGCCGGCGTCGGCGATGCGACCGGCGAAGACAGACACATATGACGGCGCGCCGTCACGCACGGCCGCGGCGATCAGCTCGACCTGGGCGGTGGTGAAAAGCGCGGTGACGTTGACTTTGACGCCGTCCTCTGACAGCTCGCGCGCGAGCGGCGCCATCGACTCGCCGGCAGTCGAGGTGACGGGAATCTTGACGTAGACGTTCTCGCCCCATGACGCGATGACATGGGCCTGGCGGCGCATCTCATAAGCGTCGTCGGCGAAGACCTCGAAGGAGATCGGGTGAGTGGTGACCCGCTCGAGCAGGCGCTGCGCGAAGGTGGCGTAGTCGGTCAGGCCGACCTTGCGCATCAGCGTGGGGTTGGTGGTGAACCCGGCGATCCGTGGATCGGACGCGAGGGCAATGATGCCATCGAGGTCCGCGCCGTCGGCGAATATCCGTGTCGAGATCTTGTCTGGCACTGGTTACACCTACCGCCGGCCACCATACAAGCTCCAATCGGGCCAAATCGTCTCTCACTTATTTACTCGCGAGAGCGTCGATCGGGCTCGCGAATGTCCGCTCGCGGAATATCGGGTTTCACCCACGTGGGCTGCGCTCCGCGGCTGAATTGCGTCCGTGCGGGCCGCCGGTCCGATCTCATGTTGCTCGCGCCGATCTCGGCGCGGGTGTCTCCAATCGAGAATCGCCCAGCGCGAGGAGACCGTGCGCGCGTCGGCGCCGCTCGCGCCGCGTCACGACTTCGCGGCGCCTGCCGGCCGTTCCCCGACGGCGAGGAACTGCTTGCCCAACAGCCGCCATGCGAGCGGGAGGCGAAGATAGGCGCGCACGAGCGCCGGGTGCGAAGGCACCCGCCCGGTGAATGTATACGGCAAGAACCGGGGATAGACGGCCACGACGTCAAAGCCCGCCGCGTACAGATGCTCCTCGACCCCACGCTCGGTGAGGATCACGGTGTGGTCCGCGAAATCGAAGTACTCCTTGGCGCAGTAGCGGAAGTTGGGCCCCATGATCGCGATGCGACCGCCGGGGGTCGTGCAGTCATACATCTTTTCGAGGAAGGCCGCGACCGACTCCTGGCTGAGGAGGTGCTCGAGGAAGTTCGAGACGAAGACTCCCTCGAAGTACTGAGCCGGCAGATCCGCATCCATGATGTTCGAGACGATCAGCCGGGTGCCCTCTGTCGCGACACCCTCCTCGTAGGCGACGGCATCGACCGCCCAGCGCTCCCGCGAGGGGACCGAGTTGATGAACTCACAGCGCCCGGCGGCCGGGTCGAGCATTCGCGAGGGACGCTTCAGTAAGCGATAGAGCATCTCCGCCACCGCGTCCCAGACGGCGTCGCGCCGGCCTTGCGCGACGTTGCGGAAGCGATGCTCGTAGAGACGCTGATAGTTCATGCAAACAGCTCCGGGCGGATGCGGCAGTCGATCTCGCCCACTGTCGCCACGCTCCCGCTAACCGCCGAGGCGCGTCGCGCCGAGGTCGATTTCCACGCCGGGCGTCGCCACCACGGCAAACGGCGCTTTGACCGCGGGAGCTGTGAGGGTTACGCGGCCCGTGCCGGCGGGGAGCGGGGGACCGGCCGAGCCGCTCGTCGGCGTTATCTCGAGTCGCACCCCACGCCGCCCCCCAGGTAGCGTCGTCGCCGCCACGCGCTTGCTGGCAAGCAAAGCGCCGGCGAAATAGGCGGAGATGACAACGGCGGACGATCTCCCGGCGACGGGCGTCACGCGTGCCACCCATTCGCCGCGCGAGCCGGCGCCGAACACCAGATCGACCTGGGAGCTAGCCCGGCTTTCGAGGCTCACCGTGACCGCGCCCTGCAGACGCACCGGCTGCGTCGTCACCACTTCGCTGAGCGGCGTCGGCGTCCGGACGAGCTTCAGGCGCTCGGGCGAGAAGGAGCACCAGAAGCCACCGCCACGGTGGATGCGAAAGCTGGCCCCCGCGGCCGGGAACGGACCGAAGCAGTGACGCATCCACGCCGCCTGTTCGGGTCCGGGCCGGCGCCCCATCACGCCCTGTGGAAGCCCCGGCTCGGACACGTAGCGCGCGGCTATGACTTCGTCCAGCTTCCACAGGTAGTTTTCCTCCCACTTGCCGTTGGCCGAGGTGTAAGCCTCGTCTTCGGGGGGGATGAAGGATACGCCGTCGAAGCGCCGATTCAGCAGCGCTCGCACGAGATACTTCGGCTGATTTCCGGCCGAGAGCAGGTCGGCGAAGTTGTAGTAGTTGGGGTAGAGCGGCCCGCCGTAGGGAACGTTCAGGTCAGAGAAGAGTGACATGTATAGGGTGTGGTCGCGGGCCCAGGACCGCAGTTCGGCGGGAACCGACAGCCACTGTTCTGCCCGCTCGAGGGCTGGAATCTCTACGGAGGCCCTCGCCGCGACTTCTTGCATCGGCGCAAGCTGTGTCAACGCGAAGAACAGGACCACGCATCCGCCAGTGGCGGCGGCCGTTCCGATTTGCCGCTGCGCTACGTGCCAACCGGCTGCCGCGAGCAGGCCCAGCGCCCAAACGACGCCGATCATCTGGTTGGTTTCGGTGCCCTGCTTGCGCATTATGTATGCCGCCAACGGGAACCCGAATACGATGTACAGCCCGATCAACAGCGCCCGCCGGCCCGTCGGGTCGTCTGCGACCAGGAGCTTGCGCAGGCGGGCGATCGCTGCGCGCGAGTGTGATCGCGCCGGGTCCCGGCGCCGGCGCATTGTGACTGTCACGGCGATGGATACCCATGTGACTGCTACGAACCCAATTGCCAACGCGCCGCTCTGCAGTCCTTTTGTGACATTGCCGGCGTAGGGCCATTCGTTCGACTGAAAGGTGGCCTCCTTGAAGTTGAAGTAAAACTCCCAGCCGTGCGTCAGGATGTTCAGTATCAGGAGCAGCGCGAGGTTCACCCCGGCGAGCACGGCGACGAGCAGCAAGACCGCCCTGCGGTCCAACGCTGAGATCGCAGCGAGCCCGACGGCCCAGGCGACAGCCAGCCCCGTGATCGCGAAGGTGGTCTGCTTCGTCCAGAGCCCTGCCGTCAGGAGCAAGGCGGCTGTCGCGACGTGCCGTCGTGAGGGTCGGGGACCGAAGTCGGCGACGGCGATCAGCCCAAAGAGCGCGAGCGCCCACGCCATCTGGTCGGCTCGGCCTTCGTCGAGCAGCGAGAGTTTTATGCTCGCCACGCACCAGTAGGCGATCCCCCCGATTCCAGCCGCGCCGAGGAGACACACGGCTCGCGGCGCGGGACCGGCGCGAGCGTAGGCGATTCGCGCGGCAAGGACGGCGAGCGACACGCTCGCGCCGATCACGATGATCAGCGACCAGCCATTCCATAGGTACAAGCGATCGAACAGGCTGATGACCGCGGGAAACAAGGGAGTGTAGACCTGTCCCGTGTATCCGTGAGCTGGACTTTGATAGAGGGTATGGCCGAGATACAGCTCCTCGGCGTCGCTGTTGACCGTCGTCGCCCAGCCAAGGTAGGGGTAGCGGAAGCCGAGCAGCCTGACGACGGATACCACGATGCCGAGGACCACCGGAACGCCGAACAGCAGCGAGGAGCCCACCAGCGACGAGCATGCGATGCGCTTGGTCTTGTCGCTCATCGCGCCCCGCGCCCCGCGCCGCCGCTCACGCCATATCTCCCACCACGCCTCATATCTCTGCCGGCGCCATGCCCCACCCCATACTCCGCGCCACGCTCGCCCAGCAGCCGCGCGACGGCGCCGGCGAGGTCCGTGTCGAGCAGGTCGGGGTCGGCGCGGCCCGTGCGCTTGTGGGCGCTCGGAGGATGTTCGAGCAGCACGGTGCCGCAGCCGGCAGCCCTGCCGGCGAGGACGTCGGCATCGGTGTCCCCCACCATCCACGAGGCGGCCAGGTCCAGACCGAGCCTCGCCGCCGCGTCGAGCAGCATCCCTGGGGCCGGCTTGCGACAGGCGCACGGCCAGGAGAGCTCGGGCACGATGCCGAGCTCATGATGCAGGCAGAGACGCGAGGCGGCCAGGGTCACGCCCGCCGCCGCCAACAACTCGACGACCCGCGCGTGCACCGCCAGCAGCTGCGTGGCGGAGACGACGCCCTTGGCGGCGGCTGGCTGGTTGGTGACGCACACGAGCACGAAGCCGGCCTGCTGAAGGCGCGCGGCGGCAGTCGCCGCGCCCTCGATCAGGCGTACGTCCGCAGGCTTCAGCGGCGACTCCGGGATGCCGCTGGCGGGGTCTGCGACGAGCTCGTTCAGGACGCCGTCCCGGTCGAGGAACGCGGCCGGCTTCACGGCGGCGCCCCGGCCGCGAGCGACTCCCAGTGGCCCTGTTTGACAGCCAAGGCGGGATGGGAGACGAGCGCATGCCAGACGACGGCTTGGAAGGACTCGACGAGCGGCGTGCGCAGCTCGGGCGGAGGCTCGATCAGGATCGCTACGTCGGCGAGCTCCGCGAGCGTCCCTCCCGGGGCGCCGACCACCCCGTAGATCGAAGCGCCGGCTAGTTGCGCGGCCTCCATCGCGCGCACGAGGTTGAGCGAGACGTTGTGCTCGCGCGAGCCGCCGCCGACCGAGAAGACGAGCAGCGCGTCGCGCGCGCACAGTCGCGAGATCTCGAGCCACGCGCTGAAGGAGGTCTCCCAGCCGTCGTCGTTCGTGCGCGCGGTCAGCTCGGAGACGTTGTCGGTCGGAGCGTAGCTCTCCAGCGCGCAGAGCTTGCGGAAGTCGTTGACGGCGTGCGAGGAGTGACCGGCGCCGCCGCCGACGCCGAGGATGAACAGCCGCCCGCCGCGCAGGCGCACCTCGGCCAGTCGCCGTGCGAGCTCGTCCAGATGGGCCGGATCGATCGCCCGGGCCAGCTCGGCGGCGGCCGCGAGATAGTCGCTGCTGTGGGAGTCTGCGCTCATATGCGAAGTGTTGAAGTGAATGACACCGAGGCGCCCGATTCCGGGCAATCGGGTGAGAGCGCCAAATTCACCGGCGAGGAGGCGTCCTCCACCCATGCACCACGAGCCGGTTCTGCGTCGAGACGCTTTTGACGATGTCGCGCAGCAGGCGCGGACGTGAGGAGACCGGCGTGCGCGCGAGCATGTCGAGCGAGACTTTCACCCGTACCGGGATTCCCTGCAGTCGCTCGCGCGTCAGTCGCTTGGCGGCGTACGCCTCGGCCCGGTCGAACCCGATGCTGCGCATCATGCCGATGACGGCCGCGCGGTTGGGTCCCCACCAGTTGGTCTCGTCGCCGAGCATGTTCCAGGGATAGAAGGCCGCGGCGGGGGAGCGCATGAAGGTCATGTCGGCGAGCGTCTCGACCACCAGCCGCTCCTTTGTCACGTTGGCGACCCGTTCGAGCGCGAGCAGCGGATGGCGCATGTGGTACAGCACGCCAAGGAACAGGACGACGTCGAATTCGCCGACGGTCTCGGGCGCGATGTCGAGCACCTCCATCTCCACGTCCTCGACTTTGGAGGCAAGGGCTGTGCGGGCATACTCAAAGCCATCTTTGCCGCCGGGGCGGCGCCAGGCGTAACTGTCCAACGCCACCACCCGCGAGGCGCCGAGGCGCTCGGCGGCGAAGGAGAAATAGCCGTCGAACGCGCCGACGTCGAGCACCGTCTTGCCGGTGAGATCGGGCAAATGCAGGGTCGCGAGCTTGGCGGCCGACTCGTCGAGCCCGGGCGTTACATAGTTTCCGGGCAGCTCGATCTGATGCCACCAATCGATGCCCTCCTCCGAGACGCGAGGCGACGTCATTGCGTATCCGCGAGGCATCGCCGCATCGTAAGCGGCGGGGTCGATTATTTGCAAATTGTCGGAGACATCAAAGGCAAACGCGGCCCAGGGAACAATCAAAAACGTTAAAGGGAAAGTGTGAGAGTGTCAGCGTTTTACCCGGAAAGAGAGCAATATCGCTCCCAGGCCGGGAGGGAACGCCCGCAGCGTGAGTAGGACGGCGGCGTAGAGCAGGCTCGACAGGCACACGAGGGCGACGTCGGGGATCGAGGGGACGAGCAGCGCGGGCGCGGCGCCCAACGCCGCGGCGAGGGCGACCTTCGGCAGCACGCGCAGGGGCAGCCTCAGGTGGGGCCGGCCGTGCGCCAGCACGACCGCGCCCGCGATCGCCGAGGCGATCTCCACCGCCGCCGTGCCGATCGCGGCGCCGACGGCCCCGTCGAGCGCAGCGAGGATCGCCACCACGACGGCCACCGCCGCAAGCAGCGTGAGGTTGAAGATCAGGATCGTGCGGTGCAGGCCGAGGCTCAGCAGGCCATAGGCCCAGACGGAGCTGACGAACACGGCGCCGATGGCGATGCCCTGGAAGGCGAGCACGGGCGCCGAGGGCAGGAAGCTCGCACCGGCGATCACGGCGATCACGAGGTGCGATCCAACGACCATCGAGAGAGCGAACCACGCGCCGACGATCAGGGCGACGTCGAACACGCTGGAGATCGCGAACCTGAGACGAGCAGGGTCCTCGCGCGCCGCGCGGGCGAAGATTGGGAAGGCGGCGCCGACAAGCAGTGTGGGAAGCACGAGCAGCGCTTCGACCATGCGGTAGGACACGCCGAAGTAGCCGAGCTGGCGGGCGTCGGCGATCAGCGAGACGAGCACGATCGCGATGCGCACATAGAGCGTCGCCGCCGCCGTCGCGGCCGAGTAGGCGAGCAGCGGGCCGAACAGTCGCCGCCACTGGCGCGCGTCAAAGGAGGGCCACAGCGGAACGTCGCCGCGGACCAGCGCGATCGTCGCCGGCAGCACGATCAGCGCCGCGACCGCGGTGACGGCGAGGAACGCGAGCAGGTGTGCGCCGAGCAGGGCTAGCAGCACGATCAGGCCCGCGATCGAGAGATAGCGGGAGAGGTCGAGCAGCGAGACCCAGCCGAGCCGCAGGCGCGTTATCAGGGAGACGGCGAACGTGGATTGGACGTTCTGGGCGAGCACGCCACAGCTCGCGATCAGCACGCCGAAGCCGAGCAGGCGCCCGTAGACGGCGAACGCGAACACGGTGACGATCAGGCTGCCGAGCAGGGTGAGCACGAGGCGCATGCCGAGGAGGTTGCGCGCGAGCTCTGCGCGCTCGGCGCCGCGCAGCACCGCGAGTTCGCGCATACCGATCGCGGTCAGGCCGAGGTCGGTCAGGCCGACGACGACCGATCCGAGCGAGGAGGCGGTCGTGTAGCGGCCGGTTTCGACGACGCCGAGCCGGCGGAACAGGAGCGCGGCCGACCCGAGCACGAACAAAGAGCCGGCGAGGAAGGCGCCCGCGCGCAGTGTCCCGCCGCGCGCGGCGGCCGGACCGGCCTGGTCGGTGGAGAGCAGATCGGGATCGGCCGTCTGCTCGAGTACGGGCACGTCAGATCAAGCTAACAAGGGGCTTTCGCGTCGGCGAGCGAATGGGCGCGATGTTTCTGTCACGCGCGGAGCGCGCGCGCCGGACCGCTCGCGCGAGCGTGGCGGCAGAGCCGCGGCAAATCCCGGCCCACCTACAATGGCCGCCACGTGACCGCGGCTCGTCGACAACATTCGCTGCTGCCGCGCCGCGCGGTCGATCCGCGCCAGGAGCTGCCGGCGCTCGAGCTCGAGGTGCTGGAGCGCTGGCGCGAGCGCGATGTGTTCGCCGAGTCGCTGCGTGCACGCGAGGGAGCCGAGCGATGGGTCTTCTACGAGGGTCCCCCGACCGCGAACGGCCCGCCGGGCTCCCATCACGTGCTCTCGCGCGTGTTCAAGGACATCTACCCGCGTTTTCAGACGATGCGGGGCTATCGCGTCGAGCGCAAGGGCGGCTGGGACTGTCACGGGCTGCCGGTGGAGATCGCCGTCGAACAGGAGCTCGGGATCAAATCGAAGGCGGAGATCGAGGAGTACGGGATCGGGGAGTTCAACGAGCGCTGCCGCGCGTCTGTCTTCGCCTACCTCGAGGAGTGGAACCGCCTGACCGAGAGGATCGGCTTCTGGCTCGACCTCGACGACGCCTATAGGACGCTCGACGAGAGCTACATCGAGTCGGTGTGGTGGGCGCTGTCGGAGATCGACCGCCGCGGGCTGCTGTACGAGGGCAACAAGGTCGTCCCGTACTGCCCGCGCTGTGAGACGACGCTGTCCTCGCACGAGGTCGCGCTCGGCTACCGCGATGTGGTCGACCCGAGCGTTTACCTGAAGCTGTCTGTCAGGAGCGCCCACCCATCCGCCCGCCCCCGGGAGCAGCTCCTGGTGTGGACGACGACGCCGTGGACGCTGCCGGGCAACGTAGCGGTGGCGGTCTCCCCCACGGCGGGGTACGCGCTCGTCGACGCAGGCGGGGAGCGCTACCTGCTCGCCGAGGCTCGTGTGACGGCGGTGCTGGGCGAGCGGGCGGAGATCCTCGAGCGGATGACGGGCGCGCAGCTGGCAGAGCGCTACGACGCCTATGAGGGCCCGATCTTCGCGGTCGGCGAGCCGCGGGGCTACCCGATCCTCACCGACGACTTCGTGACGACCGAGGACGGCACCGGCATCGTGCATCTGGCGCCGGCGTTCGGCGAGGACGACTACCGCGTCGCGGGCGCATCGGATCGGGTGGCGTTCGACCCCAGGCGCTCGGAGACGCTGCCGAACCCGGTGCGCCCCGACGGCACGTTCGACGCGCGCGTGCGCAATCACGCGGGCAAGTCCTACGAGGGCCGCGGCGTCAAGGACGCGGACGTGACGGAGGAGCTGATCGAGGACCTGCGCGAGCGCGGGCTGTTGCTGAAGGTGGAGGGCTACGAGCACTCCTACCCGCACTGCTGGCGCTCGGGCAACGCGCTTATCTACTACGCGAAACCGTCGTGGTACATCGCGACCTCGAAGCTGCGCGACGAGCTGCTCGCGGCGAACGAGACGGTGAGCTGGCACCCCCCGGGCGTGAAGCACGGGCGCTTCGGCGACTGGCTGAAGAACAACGTCGACTGGGCGCTCTCACGGGAGCGCTACTGGGGCACGCCGCTGCCTGTGTGGCGCTGCGAGCGCGGGCACGTCCACGTGATCGGCTCCTATGCCGAGCTGGCCGAGCGCTCGGGCCTGGAGCTCGAGGACCACCATCGCCCGTATGTCGATGAGATCTCCTTCCCGTGCCCGCAGGAGAGCGAGGACGGGACGCCATGCGGCCAGGAGATGCGGCGCGTGCCAGAGGTGATCGACGTGTGGTTCGACTCAGGCTCGATGCCCTTCGCGCAGCACCACCATCCGTTCGCGGGGGACGGCAGCTTCGAGAGCTCGTTCCCGGCCGACTTCATCTGCGAGGCGCAGGACCAGACGCGCGGCTGGTTCTACTCGCTGCTGGCGGTCTCGACGCTGCTGGGGAGACCGGCGCCGTATCGCAACGTGGTCTGCCTGGGTCTGATCCTCGACGAGGACGGCCAGAAGATGAGCAAGTCGAAAGGCAACGCGGTCGAGCCGTGGCAGGTGCTCGACGACTACGGCGCGGACGCGTTCCGCTGGTACTTCTTCACCTCCAAGCAGCCGTGGGATGGCTATCGCTTCTCGGCGGAGGCGATCGGCGAGGGCGTGCGGCTGTTCCTCAAGCAGCTGTGGTCGACGTATTACTTCTACGCCCTCTACGCGCAGGCGGCGAGCGACGAGCTATCGGGCGCCCCACCGACCGCCGACGGCGATGAGCAGTTGGCAGACCTCGACCGCTGGGCGCTGTCGCGCACCGCCGCGACGGCGGAGCTGGTGGCCGAGCGCCTGGACGCCTACGACGCGACGGTTGCGGGAAGGGCGATCGCGGAGCTGCTGGACGAGCTCTCCAACTGGTACGTGCGCCGCTCGCGGCGGCGCTTCTGGGACGGCGAGGCAGATGCGTTTCGCACGCTGCGCATGTGCCTGCTGACGGTGTCGAAGATGCTGGCGCCGTTCTGTCCCTTCATCGCCGATGAGATCTACGACAACCTGGACGGGGAGCTCGAGAGCGTGCACCTGTGCGACTTCCCGAAGCCGCAGGAGATCGGCGAGCGCGACGCGGAGCTGGAACAGTCGATGGCGCTCGCGCGCGAGACGGTACGGCTCGGTCTCGGCGCGCGTGGCAAGGCGAAGGTCAAGGTGCGCCAGCCGCTGAGCGAGGCGGTGGTGGTCGCGGACACACGCGAGCGTGAGGCGATCGAGCGGCTTGTGGACGTGGTGCGCGAGGAGCTAAACGTGCGCACGGTGCGCTTCGTCGCGGCAGCGGACGAGCTGAGCAGCTACGAGCTGAAGGCGAACTACCGCTGCCTCGGCCCGATCTTCGGCAGCGAGATGCCGCTGGCGGCGCAGGCGATCGCGGCGCTCGATCCGGGCCATGTTGCGCACACGCTGCGCGAGGGTGGAACGGTGGGCATCTCCGTGGGGGGACGCGAGCACGCGTTGACGGCGGAGGACGTGATCCTGACGATGAGCCCGGCGGAGGGCTACAGCGTCGAGCGTGACGGCGCACACGCGGTGGCGCTGGAGCTGGAGATCGACGAGAGCCTGCGCGAGGAGGGGCGCGGGCGAGAGATCGTGCACGCGGTGCAGAACGCTCGCAAGAACGCGGGCCTGGTCGTCGAGGACAGGATCGCGCTCGCGCTCTCGGGCGACCCTGCGCTGATCGCGGCCGCCCGCGCGCACCGCGACCACCTCATGGGCGAGACGCTTGCCGTCGAGCTCGAGCTCACCGCCGGCGCCCTCGAAGCAGGCGAGACGATGGACTGCTCAGAGCAGACAGAGATCGACGGCCTGGCGTTGACGATCGCCCTCAGGCGGCGGTGAGCGCTGGCTCCAGCTCCGCCTCGAGCTTCTTCTTGGGGTAGGCGCCGACGACCGTCTTGACCGGCTGGCCGCCTTTGAAGAGGATCATGGTCGGGATCGAGAGCACCTGGAAGCTGGCCGCGGTCTGCTGGTTCTCGTCGATGTTGAGCTTGACGATCCGCAGGTCGGGACGCTCGGCGGCGATCTCCTCGAGCACGGGCGCGACGACGCGGCAGGGACCGCACCAGGGTGCCCAGAAGTCGACCAGCACGGGGCCCTCGGACTCGATGACCTCGGCCTGGAAGTTGGTGTCGGTGACTTCGTTCAGTGTGCCTGCCATGGGACCGTCTCCCTCGATCGCGATTTCTTACCACTATACAAAGTGAAGGAAGCCCTCCGCCCAGCTGCTTCTTAATTAAAATCATCGGCTGTCGCTGATACAATCATGTTTCAATGATGAAGCAATCTACATATCAATCGAGGTCCGGGTGATCTTCGAGATCCCGCCCCCCACGATCGACGAAACGCTCGCGCTCGGCCGGATCGACGAGCTGCGCCGCGAGCTACGCCACTACGTGGCCGAGCCGACGCGCTGGGTCGGCCAGATTCGACGCGTATTGGCCGCACGAGCAATTCAGGGCTCGAACAGCATCGAGGGATTCCACGTGTCCGTCGAGGATGCCATCGCGGCCGTCGAGGGGGACGAGCCGTCAGAGGCGACCGACGAAGACTGGCAGGCCAACCAGGGGTATCGCCGCGCAATGACCTATGTGTTGCAGCTGGCTCACGACGAGCATTTCATCTACAGCTCTCAGCTGCTCAGCGGACTGCACTTCATGATCGCCGAATACTCGATGAAGGCCAACCCGGGACTCTGGCGGCCGGGGCCGATCTGGGTGCGGAACGCTTCGACTGGAGAGGTCGTCTATGAGGGTCCCGATGCAGAGGAAGTGCCAAGCCTCGTCGACGAGCTCGTTGCTCAGCTGCAATCCGATCAAGACGTCCCGGTCCTAATACGGGGAGCAATGGCCCATCTCAATCTCGCCATGATCCATCCGTTCCGAGACGGCAACGGGCGCATGGCCCGCTGCCTGCAGACCCTTGTCCTGGCACGCGACCGCATCCTCGAGCCACAGTTCTCGAGCATCGAGGAGTATCTGGGACTCAACACGGAGTCTTACTATCGAGCTCTGGCCCAGGTCGGCAAAGGGCGGTGGAGCCCCGAGAGCGACGCGCAACCATGGGTCCGTTACTGCCTGGAGGCCCACTACGTTCAGGCCGCGAGCGTGCTGAGGCGTGTGCGCGAGTCCGAGATGATCTGGAGCAAGCTCGACCGGCTGAGAGAGCGGCACGGATTGCCCGAACGGACGATTACGGCGTTGTTCGACGCCACGATCGAGCTGCGCGTTCGCAACGCGTCCTACCGCTCGGCGCTCAAGAGGTACGGCGAAGGGATCTCAAACCAGGTCGCGACCGGAGATCTGAGCAGCATGGTGCACGCCGGCCTGCTCGTGCAGCATGGAGCGAAGCGCGGGACCTACTACTTGGGGGCCGGGCCACTGCAGGAGATCTATGCGGAAGTGCGAAGCGATGGGCCGAAGGTCGACCCGACGACGCTGTTCACTGTCAAGGCCTGAACGGCGTATCGACGGGGCGGGCGATCACCGCACGGTGACGAGCCACCCTTCTGACCGATCGAAGATCGGCCAGCACACGATCGGCGCGCGGACGCCGTTCAGCGAACGGTGACGAGCCACCCTTCGGAGTTGCGGACGATCGGCGCGTGGATGCCGGTCAGCTGCGAGAACAGGTGCGGCGAGACGTAGACCTCGATCAGCGCCGCGACGACCAGCACCGGGATGGCGAGGGCGACGGTTACGAACGTGGCGGCGAGCAGCTGCTCCCACTCGCCGCGGCGACTGGCGATGATCCACGCGGCGAGCGGCAGAAATAGCGCGATCAGCTCGGGGATCGCGTGCGGAAGCACGCCGAGGAGCAGGATCGCGGGCGAGACCTTCAGGAAGCCAGAGACCCCTGCGAGGGTGTGGCCGAGAATGTATGCCTGCGCGCTCAATGAGAAGGTCGTGGCGCAGACGACGAAGCCGATCGCGATCCGCCCGCCGTGCTCGTGCACCCAGCGCGAGAGGCCGTGGTGGTGCTCGGCCTGCAGCGGCAGCGAGCTGCCCGCGATGAAGCCGGCGACGCATGCCATCGCGTGCAGGGCGAGCACAAGCAGGTTGGAGCGCAAGACCTCGAGCACGTTGGCGATGTCGCCGACCGCGAACGGCGGCTGCAGGGAGATGACTTGCTGGTAGCCGCCATCGAGCGAGGAGACGAGCAGGACGGCGAGCAGCAGTCCCGTGGCCGCGAAGGCCGCGCCGGCGACCCACCGCCCGACGGTGGCGCCGGGGGCGTGCTGCCACGCGCGCAGCGTCGCGCGCGTGTGGCGCACGCCGTGCGAGAAGGCATAGGCCGACGCGTCCATGCGGTCACATCGACCGCGACGCGCGTTACCTGAAGCGCCGTCGACAGCGGCGCGTACTACCGGAGACGCGCACTACCGAAGGCGCAACAGCGGCACGAGCCACATCGCCTCGGCGGCGATCCGCCAGGACATCTTGCTCTGGCCCTGCTCGCGGTCTTTGAAGACGATCGGCACCTCGACGATGCGAAAGCCCGCCCGCGCGGCGCGATATGTGAGCTCGACCTGGAAGGCGTAGCCCTGGGAGCGAACGCCGTCGAAGTGGATCTCCTCGAGCACCTCGCGGCGGAAGCACTTGAAGCCGCCGGTCAGGTCGCGCACGCGCAGGCCGAGGATCCAGCGCGCGTAGGTGGAGCCGCCCTCGGAGACGAAGCGGCGCAGGAGCCCCCAGTCGGTCACGCCGCCGCCGGGCACGTAGCGCGAGCCGAGCGCCAGGTCGGCGCCGTCGCGGACGGCCGCCAGCAGGCGCGCGAGGTCGGCGGGGTCGTGGGAGAAGTCGGAGTCCATCTCCATCACGTAGCCGGCGCCGTGGTCGAGCGCGTGGCGAAAGCCGGCGAGGTAGGCGGGCCCGATGCCGTTCTTCTCGGTGCGGTGAAGCACGCCCACCCAGGCGTGCTCGCCGGCCAGCCGATCGGCGATGCGCCCGGTGCCGTCGGGCGAGCCGTCGTCGACGACGAGCACGCGGAAGCCCTCTGGAGCGGCGGTCGCGAGCACCTCGCCGGCGGCGGCGAGGATCGCCTCGATGTTCTCGGCCTCGTTGTACGTGGGCAGTATCAGCCAGGGCTCGCCGGACATGGGTCGGCGTACCCTAAAGCGTGGGGCCTCGCCCCGTACCCACATGCGGGGCCAAGGATCGTGCGAGCTACGTACCCTGGTGGGGTGAGCACGACCGGATCGGACCTGTCCAACGCCGCGATCGCCGACGCGTTCGAGGAGCTTGGCGACCTGTACGAGCTCGACGGGGCGATCGTGCACCGCGTGCTCGCGTATCGCAACGCGGCCAAGGCGGTGCGCGAGGCGTCGGTGTCGGTCGCCGCGTTGGCGCGGGAGGGGCGCGCGAGCGAGCTGTCGGGGATCGGCAAGACCCTGCAGGAGAAGGTCCTCGCGCTGCTCGAGACGGGCGCGATCCCCGCGGCCGAGCGGCTGCGGGGGAAGTTCCCGGCGGGGCTGATCGCGATGACCCGTCTGCCGGGATTGGGACCGAAGCGCGCGCGGCGGCTGCACGACGAGCTCGGCATCGACTCGCTGGAGGGGCTGCGCGCGGCGGCCGAGGGACACCGCCTGCGGACGGTGCGCGGTTTCGGCCCGAAGTTCGAGGCGAGCGTGCTCGCGGCGCTCGAGTCTGGCGTGGCGGAGCGACCGGCCGCACGTGTGCTGTTGCCAAAGGCGATCGAGATCGGCGAGGCGCTCGTGGCCGGCCTGCGGGAGCGTGGCCCGGCCGACGCGCAGATCGAGATCGCGGGCTCGGCGCGGCGAGCGATGGACAGCGTCAAGGACGTCGACCTGATCGCGACGACCTCCGAGCCCGAGGCGCTGGCGGCCGCGCTGGGAGAGCTCGAGCAGATCGAGAGCGTGTCCTCGAGCGGGAAGGCGGGCGCGCGGGCGCGCACCCATTCGGGTCTGGCCGTCGACCTGCGGATCGCGGCGCCGGAGCAGCGGGGCAACCTGCTGCAGCACTTCACCGGCTCGGGCGCACACAACGCGGCGCTGCGCGAGGCGGCGGTGCGCAAGGGCATGCACGTGTCGGAGTACGGCGTGCTCGAGGACGCAACCGGGACGACGCACACGTGTGCGAGCGAGCAGGAGGTGTATGCGCTGCTCGGTCTCGCCTACATCGAGCCCGAGTTGCGCGAGGACCGCGGCGAGCTGGAGGCCGCGCGGCTGAAGAGCCGCGGCGCACGGTCTGAGCTGCCCGAGCTGATCGAGCTGGGCGACATTCGCGGCGACCTGCACAGCCATACGGTCGCCTCGGACGGTCATAACACGATCGAGGAGATGGCGCTCGCCGCGCGCGAGCGGGGGTATGAGTACCTGGCGATCACCGATCACTCCGCGTCGCATGGCTTCGGCAATGACGTCTCCCCCGACGAGCTGCGCCGGCAGATCGAGCGGGTGTGGGAGGCAAACGCCCAGATCGAGGGCATCGAGCTGCTGGCGGGCAGCGAGGTGAACATCTTGCCGGACGGCTCGCTCGACTACGAGGACGAGCTGCTGGGCGAGCTCGACTGGGTGATCGCGAGCGTGCACACGGCGTTCGGGATGGGCGAGCAGGCGATGACCGCGCGGATGATCGCCGCGATCGAGCACCCGCTGGTGGACGCGATCGGCCACCCGACCGGGCGCATGATCGTGCGGCGCGAGCCCTATGCGATCGATCTCGGCGCCGTGTTCGCGGCGGCGGCGAGGACGGGCACGATGCTCGAGATCAACGCCAATCCCGACCGGCGCGACCTCTCCGACATCAATGCGCGTGCCGCGGCGCGCGCGGGGGCGATGCTGTTGATCGACTCAGACGCCCATCGCACGCGCACGCTTGCGAACATGCGCTGGGGCGTGGCCACCGCGCGGCGCGCGTGGCTGACGGCGGAGGCAGTGGCCAACACGCGGAGCTGGGCGGAGCTTCGCCGGCTGCGCAAGCCCACCCGGGATCGCGGCATGCGCTAGATCCGGCCGATGTCGTAGTACTGTGGCCGGCGCGTGGGGCAGTACAGCGCCAGCTTGCGTACGGAGGCGTCATACCGGGCCACCCACACGCCGCTTGCGCCGGCGTCGTTGCTTACTTCAGCGCAGATCGGGGGAGCTTGGGCGGTGATCGGCCCGTGGATGAGCGTGGCGACTTGGGGTGAATTAAAGAATTCGGGCGCTTCTGTCAGCGCCGGCGAAAGGTTCGCTATCCGTGCCAGCGCCAGGATGCCTTCGTAAGAGAAATCCGAATACCTGCTCTGTTCCAGCCCCCATGTGATCTGCTTCACCCCTTCGCGATGTAGGGCCTCGAGCAGGCCCGGGACGTTGCCGTCGCTGCGCGGGCCGGCGACGAGGAAACCGACGTTCGTGTAGAGCCTGATGTCGTCGGCGTCCTCCTCTCCGGGAGGCCGTGGGCGCTTCAAAGCGATGTGCACGACGCGGCCAGCGCCGAACGTCGTGCTGAGCGTGTTCGCGCTCACGCCAAGCACTATCAGGGCGATCGCCAGCAAGCGTGCGGCGCGGGGCAGATACACGATCCAGCCGGTGGCGATGATCGCCAGATAGGGCATCAACGGCATGCCGTAGCGGATGTCATGGGAGGGCGTCAACGTGATCAGCACCCAGGCGACGACGACTCCGGCGACAAACTCCAGCCGCGCACCGTACGGCGCTCGATCGGCTGGCGCGCGCGACGATCTTTCATCCACTGAGCTTGTCGTGCCCTGGTCCTCGGGGGGGATCGGTTCTTTCAGCGTTACCCCGCTCCAAGCCTCGCGCCGATGGCGGAGCAGGCTCGCTCCCGTCCAGACGGCGCCTCCTACGATGAGCGTGAACAGGGGCGCCAGAAACTGTGAGTTCAATATGTTCCAGAAGTACCACATGAAGTTGGTGAGCGTCCACGTCGCCGGGGTGTCGCCCAGCGGCACGCCCTGATGGGGGCCGGCATCTGTCGCGAACGTGGCGAACTGAGCAATATGGTCGAGATACCACGGCGCAGCGACAATCAGCGCGACGAGCGCGAACGCAATCAAGCCACGTCGATTGCGCCAGCCACCGCGCAGCAGAGCGATCAGCACGATGCCGGCGACAAAGGCGGGGTATTGCACCTTGATCAGCATTCCGATGCCGACGGCAAGACCCGCCAGCGCCGCGATCCGGAGGTCGCTAAAGTCTTTACACGCCAGCAGCAGCCAGATGGAAACGGCCACGAGCGCTGTCTCGGGAGCATCGAGCATGAACACGTGGAACTGGGCGATCAGCAGGGGCGACCCGAACACGAAGACGACCGCGAGCAGGCCGGCCCGCGCTCCGAACAGGAGACGCCCCGTCTGGTAGACCCCGAGCGCGAGCAGCGAGACGAAGACGAGGTTCTCGCCGATGATCGGCGCCGCGACGTTTACGCCTCCGATGAAGGTCGCGAGAACCCCGACCATCGTGCCAAACGGGGGATAGGGATATTCATAGTTGAACGGCCCGAGCAGATTCCCCGAGTGGAGCATGTCGTGGAAGGTGAAGACCGTCTCCAGGTGGGATCCGGCGTCGTAGATGGGAATGCTGCTGTCACCTGTAAGCCACCAGCAGGTGAGCGCGATGAAGAGCAGCGTCACCCCGATCGCTCCCCAAGCGGGTGGACTCCAGCGCGCTGCACGGATGTGCGATGCGCGCGCAGCCCAGACCCGCGGGGGCGGACTCGAGGATGGTGCCCGCGGCACGGGAGGAGCGCGAAGGCCGCGACGAATCGGGGGGCTGGCGCCACTGGGTGCCGACACCGCTCGAACCTAGCCAAACACCTGTCTAAATCATAGAGAGACCGGCGATTCCGCCGGCAATGTCTCCCTCTTATGACGCGTCGGCGAACAGCCGCGGCAACATCTCATCCGCGATCAGCCGGTCGACCGCCTCGCGCGTGAACGGGGCGATCATCTCGGCCGCGCGCGCGGCGTAGTCGGGCGTGGGAGCGTCGAGCGCGCTACGCAGGCCCGCGCCGAGATCCTCGTCTACCAGCCGCGGGTCGAGCGCGCGCGCGAGCGCCAGCGCCACGTAGGGCCCGGGCGCGGGCGTGGTCACGAGCTGACAGCCGTCGGCGAGCGCCTCGAGCTGGGCGATCCCATAGTCCTCGCGGCGGGGCGCGCACACGAACACGCGCGCGCGGCGCAGCAGCGCGCGGTAGTGCGGCGAGGGCATGGGGCCCAGGATGGTTATCCCCTCCTCCTCGCCGGGTACCGAGATCCCAGCCCGATCGAGGTTATCCGCCGATGCGCCGACGATGACCAGCTCCTCGGACGGGAGCCGCACCGAGCGCCAGGCGGAGAGCACTCGATCGAGGCCCTTCTTGGACGGGTTGGCGGCATAGGTGATCGCGTCTATGTCCCGGTCGGGATCCGGCGGCCCGGAGGGCTCGACCGGCACCGGCAGCACCAGCGCACGATCGCCGTCGCGAGCGACGTCGGGGGCCTCTTGCAGGCCGGCCTCGCTCCAGGGCAGCAGCAGCGGCGCTTGACGCAGCCGGCGGCGCTCGAGCGGTCGCTGCCAGAGGCCGTGTCGCCCGGGCCGGTTGCCGGCCGCGGGAGCGTCGAAGCGGATCGCGCCGGCGCGGGGCCAGAACAGCGCGGCGGTCGTGCTGGAGTAGATAACAGCTCTCGCCGGGTAGCGGTGCAGCTGCGCGATCATGTCCTTGGCGGAGGCGCGCGTAGCGTGCGCCCAGAGGAGATCGGTAAGCATCATCGTGGGCACGTCCTCGGGCCGGAAGGGCCGGGCCACGGCGACCGACACGTTCAGGCGCTTAAACGAGTAGTACAGCTCGTCGTCGGCCATCCGCAGCCCCCCGGTGGCTCCCAGCGAGACCATCAGCACGTCCACCATGATCAGGTGACCGCGCCCTTCCCGCGCTCGGGTCGCAGCGCCTTGAAGCCGGGGGTGCGCTCCAGGGCCATCGGCTTTACCGGGGATCCGCGCAGCACGTAGAAGCAGGCGCCGTCGCGCTCCTCGATCGCGGCGACGGCCGCGTCCTGGCGTCGCCAGGCGAGCGCCCAGATGATCGCGAAGCCCGCGGCGATGCCCGGTATCTGGGGCGCCAGGAAGGCCAGGCCGCCCGCCAGCAGCGTGGAGGAGAGCAGCGGCCACAGACGGTTGAGCAGGATCGCGCTCGGATGGTGCTCGGGGAGGGTCGTGCTTGCCTTGGCGCCGGAGAGCAGACGCGCGATCGGCGGGCTCGTCTCTGCGCGCCTGCCCAGGCGCAGGCCGATCAGGGCGGCGAGCACCCACCAGCCCGCGGCCAGCGCCACCAGGCTCTTCTCCGAGCTGTTGGCGGCCGCGAGCACGGTAACGGCGGCCAACGCGGTGGCGGCCGCGGCACTGAGCAGGACGGTGCTCTTGAGGAAGTCGACGAAGCGCACGGATAAGCGCCTATAGCAGCGCCTCGAGCAGGCCGCGCACGCCGCCGGTGCCGTCGACGGTCAGGTCGGCCTCGGCGGCGAGCGCGGGGGGTGCTTCGTCGGAGCTGACGGCCACGCACAGCGCGCTCTGCAGCGTGCCGGACCGCACGAGCGCGCGTAGACCACGGAAGGCGTCGAGGTCGGTCGTGTCGTCGCCCACGTAGACGGCCGCGACGACGGAGGAGCCGCCGGCTCCGTCGATCCCGCCCGTTCCGTCGGCCTCGGAGGAGGGGCGCAGCAGCGCCGTCACGCCGAGACTCTTGTCGAGGCCGACGGGCGGACGCACCTCGAGCACCTTGCGTCCCCAGTGGACCGCGAAGCCCTCCTGCTGAGCAAGGAGCGCGATCTCCCGCACCGCCGTGGCGGCCTCCTCCTCGTCGGGGGCGCCGCGCCAATGAAAGGCCGCGATCGCATCCTTATCCTCGCTGCGCACCCGCAGACGCTGGTGCTCGGAGCCGTAGACGCGAGCGGCGAACGCGCGCACGCGCTCGGCCCACGCGGCGACGTCGGGGTCGAGCTCGGGCCGGGTGGCTCCCGGGCGCAGGAGCTCGCCCCCGTGGTTGCCGACGTAGGCGATGGTGCCGATCGAGACGATCTGCCGGGCGGTGGCCGCCCGCCGGCCACTGATGCAGCCGACCACGCGATAACGCTTGGCGATCTCGATCAGCAGCGTGCGCGTGGCCTCGGGCACGTGCGCATCGGCGGCATGGCGGACGATCGGCGCGAGGGTGCCGTCGATGTCGAGCAGCACGGCGGCGCGGGCGGGGTTGGAGCGGATCGGCTCGAGCGCCTCCACGAGCGTGGCAGCGGGGGACACGAGCATTAGTATGGCGCGCATGGAGGCCGACCGTTCCCGCGACGCCTATCGCGACTGACGGGATGGATCTGGCCACCAGTCGGCTCGGGGATCGGCCGCGAGACAGGCGGTTGAAGCTAATGGCGATCGGCACGGCCGCCGGTCTTTTCAGCGGGGTGTTCGGCGTCGGCGGAGGAACGGTGGTGGTGCCGCTGCTCGTGTTCTGGCTGGGCTACGGCGAGCGCGAGGCCACGGGCACTTCGTTGGCAGCGATCGTGTTCATCGCGGGGTTCGCGGCGGCGGTGCAGGGGGCGTACGGGAACGTGCGCGTGCTCGACGCGCTGCTGATCGGGGCGCCCGCCGTGGGCGGGGTGCTGATCGGCACGTGGCTGCAGCAGCGGTTGAACGTGCGGACGATCTCGCTGCTGTTCGCCGCCGTGCTCGTGGCCTCGGCGATCGAGCTGTTGGCGCAATGACGGTCGTGCGTGTCTACGGCGATCGAGCCGGCGCGACGACGGCCGTGGGCGCCCACTCCGCGATCGGCTCGCCGGCGCGGTGATCGCCGCGATCGCGATCGGTCTGGCCGCGGGAGTGCTCGGCGGGCTGCTGGGGGTGGGCGGAGGGGTGCTGTTCGTGCCCGGGCTGGTGCTGTTCCTGAGCCTCAGCCAGCATCAGGCCGAGGGCACGTCGCTGCTGGCGATCGTGCCGGTCGGGCTCGTGGGCGCGATACGGCAGAGCCGCTATGGCAACGTCCGCCGTGACGATGCGCTGCTGATCGGGGTGCTCTCGATCGCCGGCTGCGCCGGCGGGGTGGCGCTCGCGAACGCTCTGTCTGGCGCAGCGCTGAGAGCAGCGTTCGCGGGGTTGATCCTGCTGATCGCCGCCCAGCTGGTGCGGCGCGCGCTGAGCGGGGAGAAGAAAAATGATCCCAGGCCACGGATACGTCGTAGACTGGAGTGATATGGGACTAGACAATCCACTTCATATCGCTTTCCTGGTCGTGATCCTGCTGCTGGTGTTCGGCGCCAGACGCTTGCCGGAAATCGGTCGCTCCCTGGGAGGCGGCATGCGCGAGTTCAAGGACTCGATCAGCGGCGAGACGAAACAGCCGGCGATCACGCCGGCGGTGCAGCAGCCGCAGGAGCCGGTCCAGACCCCGGTCGCCGCGCCGGCGCCCGTCGCACAGCCGGTTGCGCCGCCGGCCGAGCCTCAGCCCTAGCGGAGCCGCGGCCCAGACGGCAAAGCTCAGCCCCGGCGCAGGATCGGCCCGCTCTGCACGGCTTCGAAGGCGGAGCCGGACACGCGCTTGAGCTGTTCGAGGTCGTCGTCGTTCCAGCGCGAGTCGGGCGCGCCGGTGATGTACCAGGAGGAGCCGTTGTCGGCCACGATCAGCCCGTAGCGCTTGAGCGCGCGTAGCACGATCAGCGACTCGCCGTGAAAGCCGGCCAGCGAGTAGCTCGCGCGCAGGCGCAGGCGCAACCCCATTGGTGGCAGGGCTGGATCGGAGCTGGAGGAGGCGAAGTGCGTCGCCGGGTGGATGTAGCCGCGCTGGGTGCGCTCCACCGTCACGCGCAGCGCGTGGTCGATCTGGCCGGAGTGCACCTCGGGGTAGCGTACGAGCAGCGGGAGGATCGGCAGGCCGGCGGCGTCGGCGGAGGTCCAGCCTTCGGGGCGCAGAGCGTTGCTGCGCAGGTCGAAGACGGCCCCCGAGCCGGCTTCCCAACCGGCGCCGGAGCGATGCGCCGCGTACAGCTCATACAGCTTGCAGCTGCCTCGCTGCAACACGAGCACATGCCTGTCGCCTGCTTCTCCTGCTCCCTCCACGGGTGCGCCGGACGGTATCGGATAAGGGCCAGGGTTTGATTCCTCGCCGTATTCGGTGAACCTGATCGGCGCCTTGGGCTGATGGGGGCCGACGATCGCGTAGGGAATGCCGTAGCCGGGCTCGGTTCCGAAGTCCGGATGCAGATGGCCGGTGAGGCCGATCGACGCGATGTATTCGGCCGACTTAGGGCTGACCGGCGCATGGGCGATTTCCCGGTTGAGCGGATTGTCGGCGGGGAAGATCGGGCAACCGCCTTCGCGCGGCGCGGGTGGGCTGCTCGACGGTCGCGCGCCACCATCTGGCCCGGTGCCGCCGCCGCCGTGCGCCGCCGCGACTCCGGCCGCTAAGGCGAAGCCCGCTGCGACGACGATGGCGGCGAGCCATCTCCTGTTATGAGAAGCCGCCACGGCCACAGAGGCTACCCATGCCGATGGCGGCAAAGACGTCTCGCCGGTACGGACGGCAAGAGGCGGTCTCCCAGGGTGTGACGGGAGCTATCCGCCGGCGCGGGCGGGCTCCGCCGCCAGCACCGCCGGTCGCGCCTCCGTAAGCAATGGAGCGCCGCAGTGCCAGCAGTAAGCCGCGCCGCGGCTGTGGACCGCGCCGCAGGAGCGGCACTGCCCGTGCACACCGGCCTCGGTGGCGCCCAGCAACCGCTGTACCTCGCCGAGCTGGGCGTCCGCCTCCTGCAGCTCGGCCGCCCGTCGGGCGAGCACGTCCAGGCGATAGTGGTCGCGGACGGCCATCTCGTAGGTGAGCCCGCCGAGGTCCCACGTCAGCTCGGCGACCCGCCTGGCCAGCTCGTGGCGGCGCCGGCGCAGCTCGGCCAGCGAGCCGCCTACCGCGGCCGGCGGCGCGTGCATCAGCCGCCGCCCGTTTCGATCGGCTGGGCGCCGAGCTTGTTGACTTCTTCCTCGTGCTTCTGGCCGGAGGAGCTGCCGAGTTTCTGTAGTTTGCTCGGGCTGACTTTGACCGCTTTAGGCGGCGGCGCTTTTTCGATCGCCTTGGCTTCCTTGACTTCGTGGGCTTCGGTCTTGGCGGTTTCCTTGCTCGACGTGGCCGGCTTGGGGGTCCTCGCGGCGGCCGTGCTCGCGGTCGTGGCGGTCGGGGCAGCCGCGAGCGGAGTGGCGGCAGCGGCGGCGGGCAGGCCTTCGACCTTCAGCACCTGCCGGTCCGGCGCTTTGCGCTGGGTGACCCAATGGCCGACGAGCAGACCGGCGAGAATCGCCAGCAGCAGCACCGACAGTAGCCCGAACAGGCCGGAGTAGCGGCGCAACCATGCGTACGGGCCGGATACCACCGGCTCATACACGGGTGCGTATCCGGGCTCGAGCACGCCCGCGGCGGGATTGTGCCCGGCCTCATAGGGCTGGTGGTCACCCTGGAGCACGTCGAGGAACGCGAGCCGCACCGGCGAGACGGGATGCCCGCAAGCCAGGCAATAACGCTGGTCGGGGGCGAGCGGCGCCGCGCAGTTCGCACAGCTCTGAGCCTCCGTCGGCTGCTCGGAGGGGACGGGTGCGAGGCTCATCGGCGTGGCGCGCCGCGCCGCGGCGCGTCTCTCCTGTGAGCCGCGCGGAGGCGAACCGCGCCGGCCACTCCGGCCGGACGATCCGGCGGGCTCATCCGAACGCGCCTCGAACGTAGTCGCGCGTGCGCGCGGCGCGCGGCGCGTTGAACACCTCCTCGGCGCTGCCGTACTCGACGAGGTCGCCGAGATACATGAACGCGACCTTGTCGGCGACCCGCCGCGCCTGGGCGAGGTTGTGGGTGACGATCACGACCGCCAGCTCGCGTCGCAGCTCGCCGATCAGCTCCTCGATCACGCCGGTGGAGATCGGGTCGAGCGCGCTGCACGGCTCGTCCATCAGCAGCACCTCCGGACGGGGAGCGATCGCGCGCGCGATGCACAGCCGCTGCTGCTGGCCGCCGGAGAGGCGCAGCGCCGGACGGTCGAGGTCGTCGCGCACCTCCTCGTACAGCCCAGCGCGGCGCAGCGCGTCGATGACCAGCGGCTCGAGCTCGCGGCGGCGCGGGCGCTTGCGCGACTGCTCGCGCAGCGCGAACGCGACGTTGTCGAAGATCGACATCGGAAACGGGTTGGGCTGCTGAAAGACCATCGCCACGCGGGTGCGAAGCGTCGTGTCGGCCAGCTCGTGGATGTCCTCCCCGTCGAGCCGCACCGAGCCCGCGCGCGCGGCGTTGGGGGTCAGCTCGGTGAGGCGGTTGAGCGTGCGCAGCAGCGTCGTCTTGCCACAGCCCGAGGGCCCGATCAGCGCGAGCACCTCTCCCTGGTGGATCGACAGCGACACCGACTTGACCGCCGGCTTGCCCGCATAGGCGATGCTGAGGTCGCGCACGCTCAGCCGCTCGGGGCCTGTCGGCGAGGGAACGGGCTCGCGCAGCGGGTCGCGCTCGCGCACGGGCGGCGCGACGGGGACGGGCGGACGATCGAGCACGATCGTCCGCACCGGCGGCACCGCCGGCGTCCATGGGGTCTCGATATTGAGAACCTTCTCCATCGAACCAATGAGGTTAGCCGATTTGCGTCGGTCCGACAACGCCTGTCGAGCGACTCTGAGAACGACCGATGCGATCCACTAGAAGGTTGAGCCCGAGCACGAACACCAGCAGCACGAACGCGGCCGCGTACGCCTTCTGCGGCGCGGCGCCTTCGCCCGCGGGCGAGTTGTCGTAGACGTAGCTGGTCAGCGTCGAGCCCGTGCCGCGCAGCACGTTCAGCCCGGGGACCGATCCCTGCGTGTCGATGCGCAGGGTTTCGCCGAGCACCAGCAGCACGATCGCGGTGTCGCCGATGATGCGGCTGACGCCGAGCGTCAGGCCGGTGGCGATGTTCGAGCGCACGCTCGGCAGCAGCACCCGCCGGATCGTCGCGATTCGCGTCTTGCCCAGTGCGAACGCCGCCTCGCGCATGTGCGTGGGCACCGCTTGCAGCCCGTCTCGGGTCGCGACGAACAGCGGCGGCAGCGCGATCAGCGACATCATCGCCCCGGCGGCGATGAACGATCGGCCGTACACCCCTCCGCCGCCCCCGCCTGACCCTCCGCTTTCGGCGCGGAACGACAGCGGCGCGAACACGCCGAGCTGAAAGATCGCAAGGCCGAACAGCGCGAGCACGATGTCAGGGGTGCCGGCGACGATCTCGATGCTCGACTCGACCGCTCGCGCCAGCCAGCTCGGTCGCCCGTACTCGGCGATCCAGATCGCGCTTGAGACGGCCAGCGGGAACGCGAGCACGATGCCGATCGCGGTCAGCAGCAGCGTGCCGATCAGCGGATCGAGGATGCCTCCCGTCTGGCTCTGCGTCGTGCTGATCGCCGGCCGCGTGAACAGCAGGTCTGGGCGCAGGTACTCGATCCCGCGATAGCCCATGTAGATCACGATCGCGGCGGCGATCAGGCACAGTCCGATGCCGGCGACCCACGCGCAAAGCAGCACCAGCCGGTCACCCCAGCGCCAGGTCCAGGGCGATGAGCGCCGCCCGCCCTTGGCGCTCGGCGGCGGGCTCCCCATCTCAAGCTCGGGCGCGAACACGCTCACGCTCTGACCTGGTACTTCCGCAGAGGCAGCTTTATGAGGTAGCCGGCGATCGAGAGGACGAACGCGGAGAACAGCAGCAGCAGCCCGAACGCGTACAGCGTCGAGCTGAGCGCCGGAGCGCCGATGCCTTCGTGGAAGTCGACGATCGTCGAGGCCAGCGTGCGCAGCGGCTCGTAGAGGAAGGTCGGCAGCCCGTGCGAGAGGTTCGGCGTGAAGAAGCTGCCGCCGGAGACCATCTGGATCATCACCGCCTCGCCGAGAGCGCGCGCGGTCGCGAGCACCGCGGCGGCGACGATCGCGGGGCGGATCGCGCGCAACGTCACCGCGAGCACCGCGCGCAGCGGGTTGAGGCCGAGCGCGACCGCTCCCTCGCGCCACGACTGCGGCGCGGCGATCAGCGCCTCGCAGATCAGCGCGATCATGATCGGCGTGATCATCACGGTCAGGATCACGGCGGTGACCCCCAGTCCGGCGCCGGTCAGCTCAACGGTGCTCTGCACCGCGGTCTTCTGGGAGGCGGAGACCAGGTGGTTGCCGACAAACGGCACGAGCACGAGGATCCCAATCAGGCCGTAGATCACCGACGGCACCGACGCGAGCAGCCGGATGACCGGGATCGCGAGCAGGCGCAGTCGCGCGGGCGCGAGCTCGACGATGAAGATCGACGACAGCACCGCGATCGCCGAACCCAGCACGACCGCGATCCCGGTGGTCAAGAGCGTTCCGTAGACGATCGACCAGGCACGCAGGTGAAACGCCGAGGCGGGCGGGTGAACGCTCGTCGCCTGCATCGTTGCGATCTGCGTCTTCAGGGACCCGCCGGGCCCCAGCCAGCCGAGGCCATTGTGCGCGAACACCGGCCAGGCGCGGACGCCTACGAACACGATCATCGCGATCACGATCGCGCCCACGAGGAGTGAGACCGCGCCGAGCGCACGCTCGGCGCGGCTGTCTGGCCATGGGTTGCGTAGCCGCTGGATCACAGCTCAGATCACACTCCAGGGGATGGGTAGCTTTTGATCACAGCTCAGATCACACTCCATGGGTTGCGGAGTCGCTGTTGCATCTCGTCGATCTACGCTCGTTCGCCTCGACGGCTACGGCGTGACCGACACCCACTGGCTTTCGATGATCTTGCGGGCGGCCTGTGATTTCGTGACCCAGTTGATGAACGACGCGACGAAGCCCTGGGCTGCGCCTCGCGTCACCTCGTAGAATCGCGCGATCCCGGCGTATGTCCCCGCGGCTACGGTCGACTTGTTGCAGGCGACGCCGTTGTAGGCGACCGAGTTGAGCGAGCCGAGCCCGGCCTGGTAGTTGGACAGGAAGCCGATCCCGTTCGGATCGCTTTCGACCGACTGGCGGAGCAGGCCCTCGGAGGACAGTTCGGAGGCAAGCGTTGAGACTTTCTTGCCTTCCAGCAGCAGCGTCTGGAAGCTGGTCAGCACGCCCGCGACCGAGGTGCGGCTGATCAGGTCGATCGTGCCGGAGGCGCTCGCGCCGGGGACTCCGCTCCAGGCGCGGGTCTTGCCGGTGAAGATCGAGACCACCTGCGCCGGGGTGAGGTTGCTGAGCGTGTTGGCTTTGTTGGTGACCACGCAGATCCCGTACTTGGCGATCGGGTAGAAGGTCAGGCCCGCGGGATCGGTCGGCAGCGGGTCGCGCGATACGTCTCCGATCGAGACGCGGCTGGCGGCGACGTCGTTGATGCCGATCTGGGCTCCGCCCTGGGCGATCTTGAACTTGACGGAGTGCGGTTTGAGCTTTACGTACTTCTGAGCGAGCAGCGACACGAGCGGGTATGACGCGGTGGCGCCGCTGATCGAGATCGTCGGGGTCGCCAGGGCGCCCGCGGGCAGCGCGGCGACGCCGAGCACGCCCATCGCCACCACGGCGAGGGAAAGGCGTCGAAGAACGCCTTTCAAAAAGAGCGGTGCGGTGGGGCGTTCCTGGGCCAAGCTGGGCGTCACGGGACGGTGAAGGGCGTGCTGGTGGCACGTTCGAGCCGTCACGTGGCGATCCAGCGCCGTGCCCAGGGACGCATCCGGCGTGCCGCTCTTTTTGAAAGGCGTTCTCAGTCGTCGTTGGGGGCGATGCTTGTTCATGGACAGGGACTCCGTTTCAGATGTTTGACAGTGGGGCGGCAACGAACCTACCATATTCCTCATTAGCTTGATCAAGATAAGCTAGTTTATGAAGATGGCTTGGTCGATGCGCCGATCACTCGACCGGCGCGGACCAACCGCATCCACCCACCAGCGCTCATGACCACTCCACCCGACACCCCCACTCCAGGACCTACGCCTCGACCGGCGTCAGCCCCCAACGTTCCGCGACTGCCCTCGCTGCGCGTGACCGCGGCCCTGGCGGCGGCGATGCTCGCCATCGGCGTGGCCGCCGGCGCGGCGATCGGTCCCGCGCCCAGCGCGTCGTTCGCGGGCGATCGCATTCCGCTGCTGCTCCCGTCAATCGCCGCTCTCGCCACGGCGGGCACGGCAGGCACGGCGGACCACTCGAGCGCGACGACCGCCGCGCCGCCCCCGATCACGCCCCAGCCGACACCGACAGCAGCATCGACCAGCGCGGCACAGGCGGCCGGCACGCGCGCGACGACACAAACAACCACGTCGAAAACACGGTCGAGCGCCGGCGTGTCTCCGACCTCGACCACGAGCCCATCCCCGCCGGCCCCGACTACAAAAACCGGCAAAGGCGAAGGCAAGCGGGCCACGCTGCCGCCGGTGACGCACGTGTGGCTGATCGAGCTCACCGGCGCCACGTTTACGCAGGCCCTGGCCCAGCCGGCCGCCGCCCCGTACATCGACAACCAGCTCGTGTCGGCAGGAGCTCTGCTGAGCGGCTGGTCCTCACTGCAGGGCAGCGCGCTGGCGAGCGAGGCGGGGCTGCTGGGAGGCGAACCGCCACAGACGCTCGACACGATCGTCGAGCCACCGTGCCCCGAAGGCGCGGCCGGCGCCTCGTGCGCGCCCGAAACCGCAGGCGCGTTGGGCGCAGCGGATGAATTTGTCAAAGCCACCGTGCCGACGATCACCTCGAGTGTCGCCTACCGCGAACACGGCCTGATCGTGATCACGTTCGGAGCGGTCGACAACGCGACCGCGTCCAGCCTGCCCGCCGGCGCAGCGACGGCGACGCTCTCGAGCGAGCCCCCGGGGGGCGTGCTGCTCCTCTCGCCGTTCGCCCGCGCGGGCTCGCGGCCGGCGACGGTTTTCAACCCAACTTCACCCAAGCAGAGCCTCTCGGGGCTGCTGCGCTGACGTCGCGGCCTCGAGGCCGTACATCCGCAAGTTCGTCAAACCAACCAAGGAGACCCACGTTGCACGCACTAGATCCCGCCCACCGCAAGGCCACGTGGTGGCTCGTCGCGCTCGTGGGCTTGACCCTCGCGCTGCTGCTCGCCATGCCGGCGATCAGCCACGCGGAAGAAGCGAACCCCAACAACTATTCGTGCCTTGGCGGCGTCGCCAACGGGACGCCTGAAGTGGGCAGCGACGAACAGCAGGTGAAGTACAGCTTCTATTGCAACGGCCCGATCACCGGCTATCAGCTGCAGTCGCAGATTCCATTGACTGGGGTGCAGAGCCCGCCGCTCGTGACCGCGACCGGCACCCTGCCGAGCGCCCCGGCCGGCGCGCCGCTGACCGACACGTTCTCCTGCTCGGGTGAAGTGCCCGGCTACGCGGTCAACTGCATCGGCGCGACGAAAGCGGGATACGAGACGGTGACGGGGCAGTTCGCAATCGGATCGAAGCTGTGCGTAGAGCCGCGCGTCGACCCGTTGCTGACGGTCACCTACGCGTATCTCGAAAAAGGCGCGATCGTGCAGGCAATCTCCGGGCCGTACGACCTCGGTCGCCCCGCCGGCTGCCCGCCCAACGCCAACTCGGGCTTCAACCGTCTGAACCCGAAGCCAGTCGCCGTCGCGACCAAAGGCAAGAAGAGCAAGAAGGCAGACAGCAAGAAGAAGGCGGCACCCAAGAAGAAATAGCGCCGCTAGGTGCGCCACGCCGGGACTTCGTACATCTGTGCGGAGCCCCGGCGTATGAGTGGCGGGCCAATCAGCAGTCGCTGAACGGGTTCACCACTCGGACCCCTGCGTAATCTTGGCCGTCGTTGAGGTCCTCGGAGAGCACGATCTCACAGCCCAGGGCACGGGCCGCCTCGAGGATCGCCGCATCCCAGTAGGAGATGCCGAACTGCTGCCTGGTCTCGATCGCTGCCAGGAACACAGCGACGGTCGTCTCTTGGGTAGGGAATAGCCGCAGTGAGTCGACTATCCGGGACGCCTGCTCATGACTCAGGCGATCCACCCTGCTCTCGCGCGTCGCCTGCACGTAGAGCTCCTGCAGCACCTGGACTGACAGACCCACATCTTTGCGGGAGAGGATTTCGTTGGCCCGTACCGCCTTCTCCCGCTCAGCAGGATCGCGAGATATCGCGTAGAGCAGGACGTTCGTATCAGCGAACTGCACGTTCGTGGAGCTGCTCGCGATCGAGACGGTCGCGAGCGCTGAAGCCGGCGATTTCCTGCGTGACACGTTTGCGTTGAGCTTCCAGGCGCGTGAACTCGGCCTCCCGCGCAGAAAGCGAGCGCAGATACTCGGCTACGAGTGCGCTGACGGAGCTGCCCTGCTCGGCTGCCCGGATGCGTGCGGCGCGGTAGACGGTGTCGGGAACGGATACGGTGATGTTCGTCACTGTGCTTCACAGTATCACAGAAACACACTGGTTTACCGACCAACGTTCGTAGCGCGTATGTCCAACCCTCTGGAACAGCCGCCTACAGCAGGCTGCTGGTCATCCGCTCGATCTCGGCGATCGAGGTGAGGCCTTCGCGCACCTTCTGCATGCCGTCGTCGCGTAGCCGCAACATCCCTTGGCGGACGGCGACGGTGACCATGTCGTCGACCGAGGCGCGCTCGAGGATCAGGGCGCGGATCTCCTCGGAGACGGACATCACCTCGTACAGGCCGACCCGCCCGCGATAGCCGGAGCCGCCACAGCGTGAGCAGCCGACGGGCTCGTACGGCTCGGCGCCGGTCAGGCCGTGCTCGGCGAGCACGGAATCGGGGACTTTTTGGGGGCGCTTGCAGTGCTTGCAGAGCATGCGGACCAGGCGCTGGGCGACGATGCAGTCGATCGCAGAGGAGACGAGGAACGGCTCGATGCCCATGTCGATCAGCCGCCCGAGCGCGGAAGGAGCGTCGCGGGTGTGCAGGGTGGAGAGGACGAGGTGGCCGGTGAGTGCCGCCTCGATCGCGATGTGCGCGGTCTCACGATCGCGGATCTCGCCGACCATGATCACGTCGGGATCGGCGCGCAGCATCGAGCGTAGGCCGACGTCGAAGGTGACACCGGCCTTGGGGGCGATCTGCATCTGCTTGACGCCTGCGATGCGCTGCTCGACGGGGTCCTCGATCGTGAGGATCGAGCGTTCGCCGTCGTTGAGGACGTTCAGCGCGCCGTAGAGCGTGGTCGACTTGCCTGAGCCGGTCGGGCCGGTCACGAGCACCGCGCCGTTGGGCCGGTGGATCGCGGAGCTGAAGCGCTCGAGCTCGTCCGATTGCATGCCCAGCGACTCGAGGCCTTGGACGACGACGCCCTTGTCGAGGATGCGCATGACGACGCCCTCGCCGTAGACGAGCGGGAGGGTGACGACGCGGATGTCGACGCGCCGCCCGTCGACGGTCAGCGCGAAGCGGCCGTCTTGGGGGACGCGCTTCTCGGAGATGTCGAGGTCGGCCATGATCTTGATGCGCGAGACGACGCCCATCGCCATCCGGCGCTTGACGGTGGCGGCCGGGAAGAGCACGCCGTCGACGCGGAAGAGGACGCGCGTGTCGCCCTCTTCGGGGTTGACGTGGATGTCGGAGGCACCTTGCTGCACGGCTTGGGCGACGATCGAGTGGACGAGCTTGATGATCGGCGCGTCGCGGTCGGCCTCGTCGAGCAGCTGATCGGGCTCTGAGTCGGCGTCGGCGCTGTCGTCGACGATGTCCTCGATCGAATCGTCCATCCGCGCGAGGCGCGTGAGCAGCAGGTTGAGATCCTCGACCGAGGCAGCCGCCGCGCGGATCCGCCGGCCGGTCATCATCGCGACGTCGTCGATCGTGAGGACGTTCGTGGGGTCGGCCATCGCCAGCAGCAGGGCGCCGTCGTCGGTGAAGCCGACGGGGACCGCCTGGTAGCGCTTGGCCGCGTCGGAGCTGATCAGGTTGACGGCGCCCATGTCGAGCTCGTAGACGGCGAGGTCGACGTAGTCGAGGCCGAAGCGCTCGGCGACGACGCGCGCGAGCTGGTCCTGGCGCAGGACGCCCTGCTCGACCAGCACCTGGCCGGTGGGCCGTCCCTGCGCGCGGGCGACGGCGACGGCCTCCTCGACCTTCTCGCGGCTGGCGAAGCCGAGGTCGACGACCACTTCGCCGATCATCCGGGTCGAGCGTCCGGCGCGCTGGGGCGGGTACAGGCCGTGACCGTGGCCGTCGCCGCCCGGACTCTGGCGCTCGGGTCCGCGCCGCTCAGGGCCCCCCCAGTCGGGCTCGGCCGGGCGCGAGACGCCCAGCGGGGATTTGCCGCCCCCCGAGGGTGGCGTATCCGACGGAGGCGCGCCCGGAGGGGGCGTGGCTGTGGTGGCGCTGTCGCCCATCACTGGACGTATCGGCATTCCGCGAGCCGCGCTTGATGACCCGAGAGCTTCTTGAAGAGCTGCTTCTCAGCGCGCGACGCCGTGCTCGAACGCGCTCTTGACTTGAGCGTCGAGCGTGTTCAGCCGATAGAGCGCCAGCGCCTCGGGCGAGGCGAAGCGCTGCCCGACGGCCGCGTCGGCGCCGTGATGGAGCAGCACGCAGTGCTCGAGCGCGAGGCGGCGCTCGGAGACGAGCGTGCGCGGCGCGTAGCGCGCGATCAGGCGCAGGCCGAGCTCGACGTGGCCCAAAAGCCGGCCTTCCTGGCTGCGCGCGATCTCCGCGCCGTAGGTGAACTCGCGCGTCTTGCCGAGATCGTGGACGAGGGCCGCGCTCAACAGCAGATCGCGGTCCAGCCGCGGGTGCAGCGTGCACAGCTCAAGGGCGAGCGTGGCGACGGCGACGGTGTGCTCGAGCAGGCCGCCGAGGTAGGCATGATGATTGGAGGGCGTGCGTCCTGAGCCCACCGGCGCGGGCCCGGCGACAGGGACCGAGCACGGCGCGCGGCGCAGCTCGACGCGCAGCTTGGCGTCGCCCAGCATCCGTTCCAGCAGCGCCTTCAAGGGGGGGTCGTAGACCTCGCGGGCGAGGTGCTCGAGGAAGCCTTCGAGCTCGTCGAGATCGCGGCGGGCGACGGGGAGGAAGCGCGCCGGATCCTCGGCGGCGGCGTCCTCGGCTTGGGCGATCGTGTGGATCTCGACCTGCAGCTCGTCGCGAAAGCTCTCCACGCGCCCGCGCACGCGCACGAGCTGGCCCCGCTCAAAGCGCCCGGCGAGCACGTCGGCGTCGCGGAACGCGCGCGCGCGGATCGTGCCCGTGGAGTCGCGCAGCTCGACCGTCAGGTAGGGAGCGCCGGCGCGCGAGATCTGGCGTTCCTTGCGTGTGCACGCGAAAATCCCATCCACCTCGGATCCCTCGCGCAGGGTTGCGATCGCCTGAGTCTCGGCGAGTGGGGAACTGGGGGAGGCGAACACGCTCTCATGATGTACGGTGGTTCGGATGCAGCCCCTGATTTGGGACCGCCGACCCGATGGCCTCAGAGCACCGGCCATGGTGTGCGCGTTTCAGGGCTGGAACGATGCGGGCGACTCCGCTTCGACCGCGGTCGCCTTCATGGCCACCGCGCTGGGCGGGCGTCGTTTTGCCAGGATCGACTCTGAGCAGTTCTACGACTATCAGGCCAACCGCCCGGCCGTCTCCTATACGGAGACCGGCGAGCGGGAGATCGAATGGCCGACGGTCGAGGTCTTCGAGGTGCGCGCCCCGCGCGCGACGCGCGATCTCGTGCTCGTCCAGGGCGTCGAGCCGTCGCTGCGCTGGCGCTCGTTCAGCGCGCACCTGGTCGACCTCGCCGAAGCGCTCGGCGTGCAGGTGGTCGTCTCGCTGGGCGCGCTGCTCGGCGACGTGCCGCATACGCTGCCGGTGTCGATGGTCGGCTATGCGTCCGATCCTTCGCTGATCGAGCGGCTGGGGATGAAAACCTCGACGTATGAGGGTCCGACCGGGATCGTGGGCGTGCTGCACGGGGCCTGTGTGAAGGCGGGTCTGCCTTCGGCCTCGATTTGGGCGGGCGTGCCCCATTACGTAGCGGCGGCCGCAAGCCCGAAGGCGGCGCTCGCGCTGGTGCGCAGGGTGGAAGGGTTGGTCGGGGTCGCCGTCGACGTCACCGAGCTGGAAGCGGCTTCGGCCGATTACGAGCGCCAGGTGGGGATCGCGGTGCAGAGCGACCCGGATGTCGCGGCGTTCGTGGAACGACTCGAGGCGGCCGCCGAAGAAGAGGATGAGAATCCCGAGGATCTTCCCTCCGGCGACGTCATCGCTCGCGAATTCCAGCGCTTCCTGCGCCAGCGCGGCACCGACGGTCAGCTCGGGCTCAACGGTCCGCTCGGGCTCGGCGAGCAGCTCGGCGGCGGTGGCCGGCGCGACGTCGAGGGTGGGCAGCGGGCGGACGACCGAGACGACGTCGAGGACGAGCACGACGCCGGCGATCAGAGTGGCCCAGACGACACGAGCAGCGGTGAGGAGCAAGGGGACGACAGGCCCGATTAGGCATGTCATCGAGGCGGAAGCCGTTCTCCGCTTGGAAGATCGTTCTCCGCTTCGTGCTTGGCGCTTAGCGCTCCGCTGCCGGACAGACGATCCGGTAATCGCAGATCGAACAGGCAGCGTGCGAGGGGGTCGGCTCGAACGCCTGGGCAAGAATGCCCTCGCCGACCTCTAGCACCGTGTCTTTGATCGACACGGCGTCTTGCTCCCCGCGCGGAACGGGAACCTTGAGATCGTCGAGCACGTAGTAGTAAGCCTGACGCGAGGACTCAAGGCGCCAGTCCTCGCGCGCGGCCAGCGCGTAGAGCGAGAGCTGGATGTCGTCTTGCAGCTGTGCGGCGGTCTTCGGGCGCGAGGTCTTGTAGTCGATCAGCTCATACTCGGCGCCCTCGTCGACCGCACCGCCGCGCTCGCCACTCGCCCCGCGATCGCCGTCCACCGAGCCCGAGCCGCTCGTCGCGATCCGGTCGACGCGGTCGACGCGCCCGCGGAGATGATGGGGACCGAGGCGGAAGGAGAAGGAGCGCTCAAACCACACGGGCTCTGAGTCCTGGCCCTGCAGCCGCGCGTGGTAGCGGCGCAGCGCCACGCGCGCCTTCTCGTGCAGCTGCCGCTCGGGCTCACGGTCGTCGAAGCCACCTTTGCGCCAGCCGGTCTCGAGTAGCTCAAGCAGTTGCTCGAGCGTCTGCCCGCCATCGGAGTGATAGCGCTCGAGCACTTGGTGGACGGCGATGCCGAAGCGCTGGTGCAGCGTCTGCTCGGTGGGGATGCGCAGGACGCGGGCGAACTTGTAGCGCAGGGGACAGCCGCGGTAGGTCTCGATGTCCGAGGCCGACAGCTGCAGGCCGGCCCCCTTTCGCGGGAGGAAGGGAGCGAGCGAGGACGCTTCGCGCGGGGCGATCGCGCGGGCGCGGGCGCGAGCAGCGATCGCATGGGCCTGTGCACGGGCCTCGCTCGGCTCGGCCCCGTCCGTGTCCCCGTCCTTGTCCTCGCTCCCGACAGATCCCCCCTCGAAACCGTCCCCACGCGCGCGCGTGCGTTCTTCCAGCAGTGTCTCGTCGAGCGAGGAGGTCTGGAAGATCTCGCGCTGCAGGGCGGTGGTGGCGGCGAGCAGGCGCGCGTTGACGTCGGCGAGCGCCTCGGCCGCGCTCTGCCCGGCGGGGCGCTGGACCAGCGCGGAGAGCTTCAGGAGCTCCAGGTAGCGCACCACGCCGTGGGAGATGTCGAGGTCGGTGTCCAGGCGCAGCTCGCCGAGCCGCCCGCCGATGCGCGCAACGCTCGCGAGCACCTCCTCGCGCATCATGCGCAGGGTCTGCGCCAGCGCGTCCTCCGCCAGCGCCTCCTCCCTATCCCCATCGCCGCCCCCCTTCTGGCTGGGCCGCGCCGTGCCCGCGCGTTCCTCGGAATCGACCCCGACGACCGCGCGCGCGAGCAGGTCGGGGCGGCCGGCGTCCAGCGCTTTGGCCGCCGCCGCGCGCAGCTCGAGGAAGCGCTGGATCCGCTCGCGCGCGTCGGGCGGGACCTGCGGTAAGTCGATCGCAGCGGCGAGCGCGGCAACCATGTCCAGTTTGTGCCGGCGGGCGACCTGGATCACGCGCGCAAGGTCGACCTGGCGCAGCTCGATCGGCGGGCGCGCGAGCGCGCGCACGACCGCGGCGGCGTCCTGGGGTTCGACGAGCAGGCGCATCCATGCCAGCACGTCGCGCACCTCGGCCCGCTCCAGGAACGCTGCCGCACCGTGTTCCTCACCCGCGGGCCCGCTCGGCGAGCGAGTCGCGGAGACGGTCTTGGAGACTGACATCTCCCAAGGATACGAGCGTGCTGCCAGATAGGGGGCTCGGTGCGTCTACGCTCAGTGGGTGGACGCGATCGATTGGAGCACGGCCCAGCGGATCGGCGAGCTGATCGCGGGCTCACCGCCCTACGGGGGCGTGCGCGTCGAGTCGGTGCAGCCGCGCGCCTACGACTTCGCCCGGCGCGTGAGCGACTACTCGGGACTCGCGCTCCCCGCTGAGCTGCCGCCGCTGGAGGCGGTCGACCGGGCCGGCTGGATCGCGGCCAACCTGAAGAGTATGCGCCCGATCCTGGGAGGGCTGACCGAGCGTGTCGGCCGCGGCACGGGCCCGCTCGCCGGCCCGCTGCGTTCGGCCACGGGATTTCTGCTCGGCGCCCAGGTGGGCGCGTTGACGGGCGTCCTCTCTCAGCGCGTGCTCGGTCAGTACGACCTCGCGCTGCTCGACGCCTCGGCGCCCCCGCGGCTGCTGTTGCTCGCGCCCAACCTGGCACAGGCGGCCCGCAACCTGGGGGCCGATCGCGACGAGCTGGTGCTGTGGGTGACGATCCACGAGATCGTCCATGCCGTGCAGTTCTCCGGCGCGCCGTGGCTGCGCGACTATCTCGGGGGGATGCTGAAAGAGCTGATCGACGGGCTGCAGGTCTCCCTCGCGGGCCCATCGTCGCCTGGCGCGCGCGTGCCCAAGCTGCCGAAGCTGCCCGATGGGGCTGAGCTGCGCTCGCTGCTGGAGCGCGCCCGCCGCGGCGAGCTGCTGCGACTGACGCTGGGCGAGGACCGCTGGGGGCAGCTGGAGCGCATCCAGGCGGCGATGTCGCTGATCGAGGGGCACGCCGAGCACACGATGGATGCGGTCGGTGCCGAGGTGCTGCCGTCGCTGCCTCGGTTGCGTGCGGCGATGAACCGCCGGCGCGAGTCCCGCGGGCTGCCCTGGCGCGTGCTCGAGCGCCTGCTCGGGCTGGAGCTGAAGCTCAAGCAGTACGAGGTCGGGAGGCGCTTCTGCGATGGGGTTGTCGCCGCGGAGGGAACGGAGGCGCTCGCCCGCGCGTGGAGCGGCCCGGAGGCGCTGCCGAGCATGGCCGAGCTCGAGGACCCCGCGCAGTGGCTAGCACGCACGCGCGCAAAGCCCGGCCTGACAGGCCGAACGCCGGCCCGATAGATCGAACGCACGTTCCTCCTGTTACAAGCTAACGTCGCAAGGACGGCTTCTTCACAGGGTCTTTACGTTATCTGCAGATATCTGTGTAACGATCTTCGCCAGACGGGTTACAAACAGGTGTTCGGTGCTAAGCTCAGCGCTGAGCCTCCAAAAGCAAACCCGTACCCTCGCTAGGACGAGGAAGAACAGGAGCCTCCTGCACCATGGCAACCGCCAACACAACTTCCCCTCGCAGCGCCAAAACCGGCGCGAAAGCCGCAACCAAACCGGCCGCGGCCAAAACCGCCGCTTCGCGCGCACGCGCCATCTCGCGTGCGAAAAACACCACCCAGGCCAAGGCGACCCGCGCCAAGTCGGCCCGGACCCGCGCCGCCCACCAGGCCGAGTCGGCCGTGCGCCAGGCCGAGACCGCGACCCGCGACACGGCGGGCGTCTTCGGCGACTACGCCGAGCGCGCGATCCTGATCCCGGTCGGCGCCGCGCTGCTCGCCCGCGAACGGGTGGTGAGCACCGTCAACGACACGCTCACGACCTACTCTTCGACCGCCAAGGCCCAGGCCCAGCTGCGCCGCTTCGAGCGCCGTGGCACGACCGCGCGCAACCGCCTCGAGCGCGAGGTCCGCAAAGCTCGCGTCCGCTTCGAGCGCGAACTGCGCCAGCGCCGTCGCGAGCTCGAGCAGCGCACGAGGAGCCTCTCCACCCAGGTGGAGCAGACTCAGTCGCAGATCGAGAACGTGGTCAAGGATGGCGCCGACCTGGCCAACCGAGTTCAGGAGCGCATCCTCAGCCTCGTCTGAGCACACCCTTACCCCGCCTGCCCGCCCGGAGAGGGTCGGGCAGAGCGCGCCGCCGAAGGCGGTGCTCGGGAGAGTCTGCCGGCCTCATATCCCGCCGGCAGGAGTAGCACCCTCTCCTCCCTCGACCCGCGGGCGGCCCCCACCGCCCGCGGGTCATTTCTATGGACGCGGCGCTGGATCGCCACGTGACGGCTCGCACGTGCCACCAGCACGCGCTTCACCGCCCCGCGACGCCCAGCTTGGTCCATAGAAATGACCTTTTCCCCTGGACCTAAGTACTACTCCAGCTCGGACGGAAGTGCATCCAGCCACGCCTGTGCAGCGTCAAGGTCGTCAAGATCGGCTAACCGAGAGAGGCGCGGGTCATAGCTCAACAGCCCACCACCCCGCTCCCGCGCAGTGGCAAGGACGATCGCATCTGGAAGGCGCAGCTGCTTGTGACGGGCTCGGAGCTCGGCTGCCCCCTCGGCGATGGTCTCGGTGAGCGGTACGACGGCGATGCCCATCGCAGCGACCGCTTGACGTGCTTCGTGCAGGCGCCCAGCACGCGCAAACGCGACGAGCGTCTCGCTGTAAGCGCTGGCGGGCAGGAGCAACTGCCGCCCCGCCCGATCCGCAGCCTCCACATCATCGATCGAGCGGTCGTGATGGGCGTCTGCGGTGTCCAGCAGCCCGATCAGGACGCTCGCGTCGAGGATCAGCGCGTCCACTGGTCCCGAAGCCGATCGAGCTCGCCCCCCTCGTAGATACCTGTCGCGATGCCCGCGTGCCGCCGAACGCGCAACCCTCTGGCCGCAAGCATGATCTCCCCATCGCCAATTGGACGCACGATGATCTCGTCGCCCGCCCGCAGCCCTGCGGCACGCATCGCCTCGACCGGGATGGTGACCTGATTCTTGGAAGAAACCTTAGGCATGTCCTTTACTTTAGCATGTAAATAGTAAAGGGACAGAATGTAATGGTCCCGACCGCCCGTCCAATCAGCAAAAAGACCTCCGATCGTGCCTCAAAGAGACCACCTCACAACCTCAACCGCGACGCCCCCGGCAAATCGGGGACAGGGGAAGCCAAACCAGGCTATGACTGATAGGGCCATCTCCAAGGGGCTCACTCCAAGGCCGGATTTTCGGTCATGTCTTTCACGAGTTTCTCCTCGTGGAATACATGCCGAGAAATCCGGCCAAACCACAGGCGCAAGAGCCCAACACAAAAGGGACCCAGACAACCGACATGCCACAATAGCCCTATGCCAACCAAGGAAGAGATCAAAGAGTCGCTGAAGGCCGTGATCGACCCAGAGCTGCACCGGTCGATAGTGGAGCTGGACATGGTCCGCTCGATCGAGATCGGCGCCAACGGCGTGGTCGACATAACGGTCTCCCTGACGACGCCGGGCTGCCCGATCAAGGGCCACTTCCAGACGGCGGTGAAAGAGGCCGCGGGAGCGCTGGCGGGCGTGGAGCATACGAACGTCTACTTCGACGTCCTCGATGACGGACAGAAGGCGGCACTACAGCAAAAGCTGGGCCGCGGAAGCCTGCCGGAGGGCGCCTTGGCCCAGGTGGCGAACGTCCTCTGCATCGGCTCGGGGAAGGGCGGCGTGGGCAAGTCCACGCTGACGGCCAACCTCGCGGCCGCGCTCGCGGCCGAAGGAAAGCGCGTGGGCGTGCTCGACGCCGACGTATGGGGCTATTCGATCCCGAGGATGTACGGGTTGGGCTCGACCAGGCCGCCGGTGTCGGCGCAGAGGAAGATCGTGCCGCTCGAGGCCCACGGCGTGAAGGTGATGTCGATCGGCTTCTTCGTCGAGGAGGACGCGGCGGTCGTGTGGCGCGGTCCAATGCTGCACAAGGCCTTGACCCAGTTCCTGAACGACGTCGATTGGGGCGCGCTCGATTACCTGCTGATCGACCTGCCACCGGGCACGGGCGACGTGTCGATGACGCTCGCGCAGCTCTTGCCGCAGGCCCGGTTCGTGATCGTGACGACGCCCCAGGCGACGGCCCAGAGGGTCGCCAGGCGCGCGGCGGAGATGGCCAACAAGGTATCGCTTGAGATCGGCGGCGTGATCGAGAACATGTCGGGCTTTACGACGCCGGCGGGCGAGCGGTTCGCGATCTTCGGCGAGGGCGGCGGGAGGGAGCTCGCGGATGAGCTCGACGTGCCTTTGTTCGCGAACGTGCCGCTGACGATGCCGCTGCGCGCCCACGCCGACAGCGGCACGCCGCTGGTCGTGGAGGACCCGGACGACCCGGCGGCCCAGGCGATTCGTCGGGCCGCGCGCGGCCTGATCGCGATCGGCGCGCCGAGCACGCTCCCGGTCCTGCCGCTCGTCGAGGTCGCCCCCGCCGCCGCGCCCCCACCGCCGGCGAGCCCGAAGCCCGTGGGCATGTCGCTGCCGATGGCTTAGGACGCCGATCAAAAGAGCAGTGCGGCCGGGCGTTCCGGCGTGCCGCTCTTTGATAGGCGTCCTTAGAGCCGTTGCGAAGATAGGCGGCGCGTTGGAGACACGCTCGATGCCTGTGCGCCCGCCGCGCGCGGGTGCCGTCCAGCTCCGTTGACGGCCGTGCGGGGGATCGGCATCCTCGCGCATCCTGATGTGTAGAGGTCAACGGGGATCTGGCTTGCGCGTAGCGGTCGCGCTCGCCGCTGGCCTGTCGCTGATCGCGATCGCTGTCACCGTGGTGCTTTCGCGGCCACCGCTCCTCGCGGCCGGGGTCAGGATGACTCCCGGCAGATCGCTGCTGACCTATCAGAAGGGCGGCAGGAGCATTTGCCAGGGGGACGAAGTTCTTCCGCAGGGCACCGTGGCGGTGCGGCTTGGGCTGGGTGCGAACGTCGGTCCCAGGGTGGGGTTCGCGGCCTTCTCGGGCGGGCGGATGCTCACCCGCGGTGAGCGCGAAGCGGGGTGGGGAATCGATGAAACCGTCACGGTGCCGGTGCGGCGGGTTACGCGCACGGCTCGCGACGTGCGCGTCTGCACGACGGTCGGGCCGACGATCGAACCTATCGAAATCCACGAAGCGAGCGTGCCCGGGAGGGCCGTTGGCGCCGGGGGGCAGAGCGAGCTCAAAGTCGAATACCTGCGGCCGGCCTCCAGATCGTGGCTGTCGATGGTCGCGCCGATCACGCGCAACATGGGCTTCGGTCACGCGCCGGGCGGCGCTTTGAGCGTGCTTTTGCTCCTCGCGCTCATGGCTGCCGTCGTCGCGCTCGTGTCGTTGCTGGTCATCTGCGAGCTCGGGGCGGCCGATCGCGGAGACAAGGCCGCGCGCAGGCTCCTGCGTGTGCCCGCGCAGGCTTGGGTCTGCGCCCTGGTGGCGTTTCTGAGCGCGGCGTCCTGGTCACTGCTGACGCCCCCTTTTCAGGTGACGGACGAGCCCTCCCACTTTGCCTATGTGCAACTGCTGGCGGAGACCGGCCGGCTGCCCACTTCCGGTGAATCGAACTTCTCCCCGGCCGAGGAAATCGCGCTGCGCGGCTTCCACCACTCCGAGGTTCTCTGGTATCCCGAACATCGCACCATCTCCTCGCCGGCCCAGCAGCGAGCCTTGGAGCGGGACCTGGATGCTCGCTCCTCGCGGGTCGACGGCGGCGACGCGGGGGTGGCGAGATCACAGCCGCCGCTCTACTACGCGCTGGAGCTGCTTCCCTACTTCCTGGGCTCGGGGGGGACGCTGCTCGACCAGCTTGAGCTCATGCGCCTGCTGAGCGCGCTGCTGGCGGGCCTGACCGCGCTTTTCGCGTATATGTTCGTGCGCGAGGCGCTCCCCCGGCTGCGCTGGTCCTGGACGGTGGGCGGTTTGAGCGCGGCGCTCGCGCCTCTGCTCGGCCTGATGTCGGGCGCGGTGAACCCGGATGCGATGCTCTATGCGGTCTGCGCTTGCCTTCTCTACCTCCTCGCCCGTGGCTTTCGGCGAGGCCTGACAGTGGGCGTCGCGCTTGCGATCGGCGCCGTGGCCGCGATCGGTTTCTTGACTAAGCTCAACTTCATCGGTCTGGCGCCCGGGATGGTCTTGGGGCTGCTGGCGCTCGCCTTTCGCGCCCGCCGCAACACCCCGGGCGAGGATGCCCGGCCGTTCCTAGGCCGGGGTGAGGTCTGCCGCCGGCTCGCGCTTGCGTTCGCCGTCGCTTTCAGCCCGGTCATCGTCTACGCGACGAGCAACGCGCTGTCGCGGCGTCCTACGTTCGGCTTCCTCTCCCGTACGCTCTCGACCTCTCAGCCGCGCGAATCGCTGCTCAGCGAGATCTTCTACGCCTGGCAGCTCTTCCTGCCGCGGCTGCCGGGGATGACCAACGACTTCCCCGGCATCTTCACCATGCGCCAGATCTGGTTCGATCGGGGCGTGGGCATGTACGGCTGGCTCGACACGTCGTTCCCCCCTTGGGTCAACCACCTCGCCCTGATCCTGGCTGTGCCGATCGTCGGGCTCGGCTTGAGCGCGCTGTGGGCCGCTCGCTCGGCGCTGCGCGGCCGGCTGACCGAGGTCGCCGTCTACGCGGCGATGGCCGGCGGGATGCTGGCGCTCGTGGGCGCCGACTCTTACAGGCACCTAGCGACCGAAGGCGGTGGGTACCTGCAGCCGCGCTACCTCCTGCCGATGCTCCCGCTGCTCGCGGCGGCGCTTGCTCTGAGCGCACGCGGCGCCGGCCGCCGTTGGGGGCCGGTCGCCGGCACGTTGATCGTCCTGCTGTTTCTCGCCCACGACATCTTCAGCCAGCTGCTCACGATCTCGCGCTTCTACGGCTGAGCGCGCCGGGCCCGAAAAAGTCCGAGACAATCGGCCGATTCCGTTGGCGCGGCGAGACCCACGCTGTAGGGTCGCCGACATGACGAATGTCTTCCGCCCGATGATCGCGCCGGCCGCCGTCGCCGCAACGATCGTGGCCCTGCTGATCGCGGGCTGCGGTGGCAGCAGCAGCACAGCCAGCAACGGCAACCCTACTGCGTCGGCAAGCGCCAAGTCGCCGATGGTCGCCCGCGCCGACGCGATCTGCAAGCAGCTCAACGCACGGCGCAAGCAGGCCAACGCGCAGGTTGGCGCCGTGACCAGCTCCTCCGCTCTGCCGAAGGTCGCGCGGGTCGCGCCCGGGCTCGCGGCGTATGAGCGGAAAGCGATTGCCAAGCTGCACGCCCTGAGCGCTCCCGCCTCGCTCTCCGTGACCTGGCGGAAGATCCTCGCCGGCACCCAGCTGCTGGCCGGTGATACCGCCAAGCTTGGTGTCGATGCGAAGGCGGGCGATCTGAAGGCGGTGGAAACCCTCATCCACACCGATCAGCAGAAGGAGCGCGAACTGATCACGATCGCGACCACCGCCGGCTTCAAGCACTGCGGGCGAAACGTCTGACGACCGCCCGGCGGTTTGAGGAATAGCGGCCGTCATCCTCCGCGACTACGGATAGGATCGGGTCTGTGCCTGTAAAGGATCAAGCGGACCAGGACGCCGCGGCGCAGGCCGCCGGCGCGGTCGAGATCGACGAGCGCCGCGCGAAGATGGAGCGTCTGCGCAGCGAGGGGATCGACCCGTATCCGCCGGTCAGCCTGCCCGATCGCACGCTGATCAAGGACGTGATTGCGGCCCACGACCCGGCGGCGCTCGGAGCCGGCGAGCACGCTGATCTCCGCTACCACGTCGCCGGCCGCGTGATCTCAAGGCGCGGCCACGGCAAGACGTCGTTCCTCGACGTGCGCGATCTGTCGGGCCAGATCCAGGTGGTCGTTCGATTCGACATACTGGGCGAGGAGCGGTACAACCGCATCATGAGCCTGGATATCGGAGACATCGTGGGGATCGAGGGCTGCGTGTACGTGACGCAGCGCGGTCAGCTCGCGCTTGCGGTCGACGAGTGCACGCTGCTGACGAAGACGCTGCGCCCGCCGCCGGACCGCCACCACGGCTTGGGCGACACGGGCACCCGCTACCGCTACCGCGAGCTCGACTTGCTCGCGAACGAGGATACGCGCGAGCTGTTCGTGACGCGCGCGAGGATCGTCGCGGCGATCCGCGAGTGGCTGAACGAGAGGAACTTCGTCGAAGTGGAAACCCCGGCGCTGCAGTCGCTCGCCGGCGGCGCGGGGTCGCGCCCGTTCACGACCCATCACAACGCGCTGAACCGCGACCTGTACCTGCGCATCTCGGTCGAGCTGTTCTTGAACCGCTGCATCGTCGGCGGGCTGGAGAACGTGTACGACATGGGGAAGGTTTTCCGCAACGAGGGCATCTCTCCTAAGCACAGCCCCGAGTTCACGATCATCGAGTTCATGATGGCCTATGCCGACTACAACGATGTGGCGACCGCCACCGAAGAGATGTTCCGCGACGTCGCGGAAAGGGCGCTGGGACGGACGACGATCAAGCGCAACGGCGAGGAGATCGACCTGGCGAAGCCGTGGCGGAGGATCACGATGCGCGAGATCATCCTCGAGCGCACGGGGGTCGACTTCATGGAGTCCGACAAGCGGCAGCTCGCGGAGGTCCTCGACGGCGAGGTCGATCCGGAGGCGACGTGGGCCGAGCTCGTGGCCGACATCTATTCGAGGCTGATCGAGCCGACGATCAACCAGCCGACGCACGTGTTCGACTTCCCGCTCGAGCCGTTCCCGATCACGAAGCGCCACGCAAAGCACCCGGAGCTCGGCGAGCACTTCGACGCGGTCATCGGCGGCATCGAGCTGGTGAGCGGCGACACCGAGCTGAACGACCCGGTCGACCAGTGGCAGCGGTTCGTCGACCAGCGCAAGCGCCGGCTGATCGACGACGCGGACGTGCCGCACCCGAACGACGAGGAGTACGCCAGAGCGATCGAGTACGGGTACTCGCCGACGGCGGGCGGCGGCATGGGGGTCGACCGCCTGGTGATGATCCTGACCGAACGCGACACGCTGCGCGAGGTGATCCCTTTTCCCATAGTGCGAGATATTCGATGAGAACGCTGTCGATGGGCACGCAGGGCAAGCTGGGCAAGGACGCAGGGAGCGTGGCGTGCTTGGCACGCGAGCGACCGAGGACGCCGATCCAGCGCAGCCATGCGTGCTCATCGACCACCCACCACGCCATGGAGGGCGCCCCCCGAGGAACACCATGAGCTCTCCGGGCGTGGATTCTCCACGCAGGCTGCCGGGCAAGCTCGGCCTCGACAAGGGCGTGATCAGGGCCTGCCGCGAAGCGGCTGAGAAGATCGCTGCGCAGGTCGCGGAGGAGATCAAAGACCGCACTACCGTGTCGGTCGAGCGCAGCGTGACGCGGCTGCTGGGGGTGGACGGCGCCGACGACCTCGGCGCGCCGCTGCCGAACGTGCTCGTCGACCACGTGCACGATCAGGGTGGCCTCGGCCGCGGCATCGGCTACTGGTTGGGGAACGCGATGGTGAAGACGGACCGCTCGCCGCAGCAGCTGGCGGAGGCGGTCAGCGCGGGGGAGCTCGACCTGTGCTCGCTGGGACAGACGGAGCCGGGCGAGGCCCAGGCCCGTGTGACGGCCGAGTGCAGGACGAGGCTGCAGGAGATCTCAAAGCGCTTCGAGGAGCGCCGGGCGACGCGCGCCCGTCTCGGCGAGACGCCGCCGGCGCCGTTGCGCTATGTGCTGACGGCGACGGGCGACGTGTATGAGGACGTGGTGCACGCCAAGGCGGTGGCCGAAGCGGGCGGCGACATCGTCGCGGTGATCCGCTCGACCGCGCAGAGCCTGCTCGACTACGTGCCGTATGGCCCGACGACGGAGGGCTACGGGGGGACGTTCGCTACGCAGGCGAACTTCAAGATCATGCGCGAGGCGATCGACGAGTGGTCGGAGCAGCACAATCGCTACGTGCGGCTGTCGAGCTTCTGCTCGGGGCTGTGCATGTCAGAGATCGCGGTGATGGGCGCGTGGGAGGGCTTCGACAACATGGTCAACGATGCGCTGTACGGGATCCTGTACCGCGACATCAACGTCGTGCGCGGCCTGATCGACCAGCGGGTGTCGCGGCTGATCAACGGGTATTTCGGCGTGACGATCAACACGGGCGAGGACAACTACCTGCGCACAGCTGACGCGCTGCAGGCGGCGCACACGGTGACGGCCTCGCAGTTCATAAACCACCAGCTCGCGCGTGACTCGGGCGTGCCGGACGAGCAGATCGCGCTCGGCGACGCGTTCGAGATCGATGTGCCGGTGAAGAACGGGCTGTTGTACGAGTGGGCCCAGGCGCAGCTGACGCGCGAGCTGTTCCCGGACTGCCCGGTGAAGTACATGCCGCCGACCAGGCACATGGACGGCAACCTGTTCAGGACGCACGCGGCCGACACGCTGTTCAACCTCGTGACGATCGCGACGGGACAGGGCATCCAGACGATCGGGGTTCCGACGGAGGGCATCTTCACCCCCCACATCCACGACCGCGTATTGGGCTTGCAGAACGTCGACTACGTCTTCAACGCCGCCCACGACCTCGGCGAGGAGATCGAGTTCAAGGAGGGCGGGGTCATTCAGACCAGGGCCCAAGAAGTCCTTACGGGCGCCAGGGAGCTGCTCGAGCAGATCGCCCACACGGGACTGATCAAGGCGATCGCCGAAGCCACGTTCGGCGACGTCAGCCGTGGCGCGGGCGAGGGCCGCGGGATCGAGGGGATCGTCGAGATCGAGGAGGGTTATTTCAACCCGGTCGAGGAGCTGATGTGCGAGGCGGCGGCGTATGCCTGAGGAGGGAGCGAGAACGCCCGACCTGACGAGGGTGAGGCCCTACGCCGACCACTTGGGCGATGGGCTGGTGCAGATGAGCTTCACGCTGCCCGTCCCGTACTCCTCGGCGGCCAGGATCGCGGCGCTCGAGCTGGCGCGCAAGCTGGGCTTCGACGAGCCCGAGGTCGTGCACTACGAGCAGTTGACGGAGGGCTATACGTACTTCGTCATGTACGGCAAGTGCACGGAGACGATCGACTTCACCGTATTGCAGGGCGAGGGTGGCGACGTCGAGTACATGAGCGAGGATGAGATCGAGCGCTTCGCGGAGGAGCACGTCGGCCGCCCGATCATCGTGGTGGGCGCCAGCACGGGCTCGGACACGCATTCGGTCGGCATCGACGCGATGCTCAACCTCAAGGGCTACCACGGCCACCACGGCTTGGAGGGCTACAAGGGCTTCGAGACCCACAACCTCGGCAGCCAGGTCCCGAACAGCGTGCTGGTGGCAAAGGCGATCGAGGTGGGAGCCGACGCGATCCTCGTATCGCAGACGGTGACGCAGCAGAACCTGCACGTCCACAACCTGACCGAGCTGGTCGAGATAGTGGAGGCAGAGGGCCGTCGCCGCGAGACGATCCTCGCCTGCGGAGGCCCGCGCGTATCGAACGAGCTGGCCAAGGAGCTCGGCTTCGACGCGGGCTTCTCGAAGGGCACTTACCCCCACCACCTCGCGACGTTCATAGTGCGCGAGCTGGCGGCGCGCACGGCGGCGGGTTGACCTTTGGGAGACAATTACGCGCGACTCCCGTATAGGGGCCGGTTCCCCCGGTCTGTTCGTGGGCTGCACGAGCCAAAGTCCTGAACAATGGAGCCTAGCCTCTCAGACCTAACGGCCACGGCAAAACGGGTCGCGTTGGTGGGCCTCGCAAAGAACACGGGCAAGACGGTCGCGCTCGCGGCGCTCCTGCGCGAGCTCGAGGAGCAGGGTCGCCGGGTCGGCGTGACGTCGGTGGGCCGCGACGGCGAGGCGCGCGACGTGATCGACCGCCGGATCGAGAAGCCAAGCATCGTGCTGGCCGCCGGCAGCCTCGTGGCCACAACAGACTCCCTGCTCAGAGCAAGCGGCCGAGCCCACGAGCTTGTGGAGCAGACAGGGATCCGCACCCCCCTCGGCCAGGTCCTGATCGCCCGCCTGACGGAGCCGGGCGCAATCGAGGTCGCGGGCCCAAGCGCAGCCGCAGACATCCGCGCGGTTAGCGATGCGATGCTGGCATACGGTGCCGAGCGGGTGTTGATCGACGGCGCGATCGACCGCCGCGCCGCCTCCTCGCCAGCGGTCTCGGATGGGCTGATCATGTCTACAGGCGCAGTCCTCAGCGAGGACATCGAGGAGGTCGTCGCAAAGACGAAGGCCGCGGTCGACCTCGTGCGCCTGCCCAGGGCGCCCGGCACGAACGGGCCAGACACGATCGTGCTCCCGCCGCGCTTCGCGCTCACGTGCGAGGAGCCGCAGATCGGGGCTCTGCTCGACGCCCACCCCAGCACCTCCCGGCTGATCACCGGCGGAGCGCTCCCTGGGCATTTCCTGGACGCCCTCGCACGCGCCGCCCATCGCCGCCGCCGTGCGCTCACGGTGGTGGCAGAAGACCCCACCAAGGTCTTCCTCACCGACCGCGGACCGTCGTGGTATGGGGACAACAACATCGACATCCAGGTCGCACAGACGGTCGTCCTCGCCACGATCACCGTGAATCCCGTGGCGCCCCAGTCGCACCGCTTCGACACGGCGCGACTGCAGGCGCTCCTGCGAGACGCGATTACAGGCGTCCCGATCTTCGATATACGTGAGCCAAGCCCTCGCTAAAAAAGACCGAATTTTTCATCGGATGTCAACGTCAATAACGCCTTCCCGCCGATCGTCGCCGCGTTGCCGGCGAATACCAAGCCCGCTTTCGCAACTTCGCCGGTGGCTAATAAGTATTCATTTCCCTGTGACGCTTCGAAATCGGCTAATCCCGCTAAGATTTCGGCTAAGTGGGGTAACGGATCAGCGAGAAGGTTGCCCGTGGTGGTCCCCACTATACCTTTGAGAGCACAGCTCGCGCCTAAGAACCGGGTTTCGGAGAAAATCGTACCTGTCTTGGGTGTAATGAGAATCAGCGGCTCATGGCTTATCTCGCCTTCGACTATTTCGGTCTTGAGCGGCTGGGTCCTGACCGTGCCCACCACCGGGTTCGATAACGACTCTATTTCGCATCCGGTCGGTTTGTCTACCGTGACACCTTCAAATACCACCGTCTGTTCAGCCGTACCCGGTTTACCTCCAATGATCTTTGCCCCTGGTTCAAATTTGAGTTTGGTGGCTAAAAGTAACGTCACAAAACCCACCACCGTTGTTTTAAGGTCAAAGGTACTCTCCGCGCTCGCGGTGAAGGTCTGCTGTTCGCCCGCAGCCAAAGCTTTCCCGCCGACCCTCCATTCAAAAGCTATTTTCGCCGACGCTGTCGACACAAACACGATCAACCCCGAGAACACAGCCACTACCATGACCCCAAGTCTCGCTCTGCTCATGATCTCATCTCCCAGTATGACGCTTTATGAATTCTTGCCACCTTAGGCACTCCGGCGTCAATCGATAAAGTCCTGTGACATTGATCTCAGGCTCGCTGTCGCGTATATCCCAATTTACCTGCAGGAAGCCGATAGTCCAGCGACGGATAATCGGGACTCATATAGGAGACATAAGAGTCAGACACCCGGCAACCAGCAAGGTCCCGCTCCGGGGTCGCGGTCGGAGACATCGGGGGCCATTTCAGCCGCTTTAGGCTGCGAACTTGCCGGCGCACGTTGCGATGTTCCGCGAGAGCGCCATGCTCCCCTCCGATGTCGAGGAGATCGCGCTTTACCGCTGCTCTCACCCGGCATCCCCGACTTCCGGGGACGGTGATGCGCGCCGTCCGGATCACGATCGCGGTCGGTCTGGTGTCGCTCGCCGGAGCGATCGCCGCGGTCGCCTCGCGCTCTCCCACGGCCGTCGCCGGCCATCAGATACCAGGCTACTCTCCGGCCAGAGAGACTAAAACGCACCATATTTTTCGTCTGAAGTCAAAATCACTAAAACTAACCCCGTTACCGTTGCGGCTTTACCACCGAATTCCAAGCCCGCTGTTTTGAATTCCCCTTTTGAATTTTTGTATTCTTTTGTAATCGCTTCCCTTGACAAATCGCGGTTTAAGGTTTCTATTTTCTGAGGTAACCCTAAAGCCAACCATAACCCCGTTACGTTGAATGTCTGCCCTTTGATGACACATTCCTCGAGCCCCTTGTTTACAAACGTAAGGGACGTCAAGATCTCGTTTTCTTTAGACTCGGACCGAAACAGTATATCAACCTCGCCGTTCCCCACTTTTTCGACTGCGCCTTCTACTATTTCACTCGTCAGAGGGACCGTTTGTATGCTTTTCCCGCTGACTTCACATTTCGCAGGTTTATCAACCGAAACATTACTATACAAAATCTGCTCTAAGTCCGTCCCCGGTATACCGCCCTTGATGTTTGCGCCTGATAATACGCTGATTTCGTGACTTAAAAGTTCGGTTGAAGCACCAGCTATTGACCCGGACATCATTGTAGTCTTACCATCCGTGGTTACGGTAAATGTCTTACTACTCCCAGCTTCCAGTTTTTTCCCTTCCACCCTCCATTCGAAGCCTATTGCCGCTGACGGGGTCCCTGTGATGTGAGCCGGGTGGTATGCGTGTTCGTCATGTCCCTTTGATGGGATGGGAGGATGGACACGATCATGAAGCGACGTAGACACACGCCGGAGCAGGCTGTTCGGAAGATCCGTGAGGGCGAACGG
>DASYAM010000041.1:0-2557 GCA_036501315.1 Solirubrobacteraceae bacterium | reverse complement strand
GCGCCGGAGGGTCTCGCAATAAGCGTCGCCCAGGGCGGCGATGAGGCTGCGGACGTACGTGCCCGCTGAGCATTCGATCTCGAAGCCGCGGCGATCGCCATCGCGCCAGCGTTCCTCGAACCGGTATACGAGCACATCGCGCTCGGGGAGCTCCACCTCCGCGCCTCGACGGGCCAACTTATAAGCGCGGGTGCCGCCGACCTTGACCGCGGAGAAAGAAGGCGGCCGCTGGCGCACGGTGCCCTCGGGAAGGTGTAGATCTCCGCTGGGGACGCAGCCGGTGTGCGTGATCTCCCCTTCAGGATCTCCCGTGTTCGAGCGCGCGCCGAAGAGCGCCGTGACCTGGTAGGTCTTAGGCAGCGAAAGCAAAAACCGCTGGGTGCGCGTGGCGCGCCCTAGGAGTATCAGGAGCAAGCCCGTCGCAAATGGGTCGAGCGTGCCGGCGTGCCCGACCTTCGTGCCGCGTGGTCGCGCGCGTCGTATGCCAGCGACTGCGGCTGCCGACGAGATGCCGGCCGTCTTGTCGAGGAGGATCACGCCGTCCACGATGCTCCCGGCCGAGTATCGCTTCAGCGCAGCTCGACGACGCCGACCCTAGAGCTGGGCCGCGACCTCGGCGCGGAGAAACCGGACGAGGTCCTGGTGGGACATCCCGGTGGTGAACCCCGCCGCCTGGCGATGTCCCCCTCCTCCCTGAGCGCGGGCGATCCTCGAGACATCGACGCTGTCGTCGCTTGATCGCAGCGAGACCTTGTGCTGAGCAGGTCCATCGCCGTTCTCCATCCGCTGGCGGACCAGAGCCGCCACCACCGTGCCGCGGACCGCGCGCAAAAGGTCCACCAGACCCTCGGAGTAGCTCGCCTCTGCGCCCGCGTCGGTGAAATCGGCGGCGTCCAGCGCGCTCACGGTCAGGCGGCCGTCGTCGTAGCGCTCGATCTTCTGCAGACCTCGCGCGAGCAGCGCGACCTTCGCGTATGGCACGTCCTCGTACACGCGCCTGTACACCTCGTGCACGTCGACTCCGGCCTCGATCAGCTCGGCAGCCATCACGTGGGCGCGCGACCCGGTGTTCTCGTACATGAAGCGCCCCGTGTCGGTGATGAGCCCGACATACAGGGCCTCGGCGATCGTTGCATTGGGCTTCACGGACAGCTCGTGCATGAGCTCCCACACGATCTCCGCTGTGCATGAGGCGTCCGGCCGGACGTAGTTGATGGTGCCGAAGCGCGTGTTGTCGTGGTGATGGTCGATGTTGACGATCTGGACACCGCGCCGCTGGAAGACCTGGCCGGGCGTGCGCTCGATGTTGCCGCAGTCGAGGAACACGATCGTCCGCTCATCGGCGTCTTCGGGCGGAACGCCGATTAGCCGAGGGAGCGGCAGGAAGTCGTATTCCTCAGGCAAGGGGAAGTCGGATTGGTCGATGAACATGAGGCTGTCCCGGCCCAGAGAGCCGAGGATCTCCTGCATCGCCACCAAAGAGCCAAGTGCGTCGCCATCGGGGTGTTCGTGGGTGACCACGACGAACTTCGCGGCGCGCCGCAACTCCGAGAGCAGGCGCTCGCGATCGGATTGCTGGCCGTCTTCGCTCATCCCGCTCCCTCGGACTCCGGGTTCTCGCCGGCGCCTTCGTGTGCCTGCTCAGGGTCAGCGGGATGATCCAGGAGGTGGGAGATGCGCATCCCCCGGTCGACGGATTCGTCGTAGAAGAACGTAAGGGCAGGAGTGTGCTTGAGCTTCAGCTCCGAGGCGAGCAGCCCCTGCAGGAAGCCGTGCGCCGATCGCAGCCCGACCAGGCTCGCCTCGCGTGCTTCCTCGTCCCCGAGCACGCTTACGTATACGCGTGCGTGCCGCAGGTCTGAGCTGGTTTTGACTCCCGTAACGGTCACAAATCCGACGCGAGGGTCGTGCAGTTGGGTGGCGATGCCGTCGCTGAGGACTTCCCGGACCGCTTCGTCGACTCGCCGCATCCGGCCTGAGCGGATCCTAGCTTGAGGCATGGCCGCCAAACGGATGGTCTGTTGCAAGACGACACCCACCGTGGGACTTTTTCTGGAAACTGCGTCTGCGGCGCGCGCCTTGGTCGCTCATCCCCGCAACTCCTCGATCGAAGCGAGGACCCGTTGCACTGTGACGCCGTCCGGGACACGGGCGTCAAGGAAGCGTTCCACGCGATCCGCCGCGTGGGTCAGCGCGGAAGGAGAAGCTCCGGTCAGCGCCGCGGTGAGCGTGGCTCGCTGCCACAGGTCCTGATGATCGATTTCCGCCACCGCGGCCCCCAATCGCTGATGGAGACTGGCCTTGATCGATGCGAGCTCCTTGCGCTTTTGCTTGAGCGAGCCCGCCTCCGCGAAGTGGAGGTCGATTACCAGCACGGCGACGAAGCCGCCATCTGCACTCACGGCGGACCCTAAGCGAGTTCGCGCTCTAGGAGGCGCGTCGTGTACGGCTCGAGCACGTCGCCTTCCTTGATGTCGGCGAAGTCCCTCAGCACGATTCCACAGTCATAGCCCGTGTTGACCTCGCGCACGTCGTCGTTGAACCGTCTGAGGCTCGC
>DASYAM010000040.1:0-3151 GCA_036501315.1 Solirubrobacteraceae bacterium | reverse complement strand
CCGTGGCCACCGCCGGGACCGCCGTCGGCGCCGGTAGCCTGACCGCGGTGGCCACCGCCGCCAAGACCGGCTTCGAGACGGCGATCCCCGTAGGATCGAGCGCTGCGCAGAGCGGCGAGCGCTTCGAGGTGCAGGCGCTCGACGCCCGCGGCCACGTGATCTCCGTCTCGCGCCCCTTCTCCGTGGCGAGTCGACGATGACGCTGCGCGCCGCCATGGGGCCGATCGCGCTGGCGCTGTCCGTCGGGTTATGCGCGTGCGGCGGCGCGTCGGCCAGCTCCGAAGTGCTGCACGCCGAAGAGCTCCACGCCGAAGTCGCCGCGACCGCGGCGGCCGCCAACCCGGTGACGGTCTCGCCGCTGCCGGACACCGAGGACGCCTCGCCCGAGACGCAGATCGCGTTCCTCGGTGGGCCCGGCACGCGCGTCGCGGACGTGCGCGTGGTCGGCTCGCGCAGCGGCGTCCACACTGGCCGTCTCGAGGCCTACTCGACCGGCACGGGCGAGAGCTTCCTGCCCACACACCCGTTCGTGCCGGGCGAGCGCGTCACCGTCCACGCCCGCGTCAGCGCGAGCGCCGGCGCCCCGCCGGCGCTCGCCACGAGCACGACCTTCACGATCGCCCATCAGGCGAGCATCAGCAAGAAAGAGTTCCCGATCCAGAGGGGCGACGCGAGCGCCGTGCAGCACTACAGCTCCGCGCCCACGCTCACGCCCTCGACCGTAACCGTCACAACGCCCGCCAAGCCCGGCGCGACGCCCGGCGACTTCTTCCTTGCCCCCTACCAGGGCGAGGGCACGCCCGGGCCGATGATCGCCGATCAGGGCGGCAACCTCGTGTGGTCTCACCCGCTCCCGTCCGGCATCGAGTCGACCGACTTCAGCGTCCAGCAGTACGAAGGCAAGCCCGTGCTCGTCTGGTGGCAGGGCCGCATCCTCGAAGTCGGCTTCGGCCAGGGCGAACAGGTCCTCTACAACAGCGCCTACCAGCAGATTGCGACGATCCGCGCCGGCAACGGCTACCGCTCGGACCTGCACGAGATCAGGCTGACCCCGCAAGGGACCGCCTGGATCGACGTGTTCGACCCGGTCAACCTGAACCTGAAGGCCGAGGGCGGCAGCTCGAACGACATCCTCACCGACTCGGTGATCGAGGAGGTCGACGTCAAGACCGGCCTCGTGATGTGGGAATGGCACGCGCTCGGCCACATCCCCATCGGCGAATCCAACCAGCCCGTGCCGGCCGGCAACTACCCGTGGGACTACGTCCACATCAACTCGATCGATCCAGGCTCGAGCGGTGATGTGCTGCTGTCCTCGCGCAACACCTGGACGCTATACGACGTCGATGAGCACTCCGGCGGTATGCACTGGCGGCTCGGCGGCAAACGCTCCACCTTCAAGCTCGGCCCCGGCACGCGCTTCTACTGGCAGCACGACGCCGAATGGCAACCCGGTGGGCTGATCTCCGTGTTCGACAACGGCTCGAACCCGCCCAAGGAGAAGCAGTCGCGCAGCCTGCTGCTCGCGCCCAACCTCACCACGCACACGGTCACGCTCGCCAAAGCGCTCGTCAACCCCGCCAAAACGCTGCTCGCCTCCAGCCAGGGCAATACGCTCAACCTCGCGGGCGCCAACACCGCCGGCAACTGGCTGATGGGCTACGGCGGGCTGCCGAACTTCACCGAGTACGGCCCCTCGGGAGAAGTCCTATTCGACGCCACGCTCGGCAAGAACGTGCAGGATTTCCGCACCTACCTCTCGCCGTGGTCCGGCCAGCCGGCCTCGCCGCCGTCGGTGCTCGCGCAGCCGGCAGGCGCGAGCGCGATGACGGTCGCGGTGAGCTGGAACGGCGCGACCGAAGTCGCCTCCTGGCACGTGCTCGCGGGCGCCTCGCCTACCACGCTGACCCCTGTTGCCACGGCGCCGAAGTCCGGTTTCCAGACGGCGATCGCCGTGCCGAGCGCGGGCCCGTACGTGACGGTGCAGGCGCTCAACAGCGCGGGCGCGGTCATCGGCACCTCGGCCGCGGTCAAAGCCTGAGTGCACGCTCGCGCCGCCGCGACCGATATGTGTGATGGACGTGTGCTCCGCACACGTGGAGGCGTTCGCGCGGTGTCCATCGGTCTACTCGTGCTGCTGATGCTGGTGGTCGTCCCGCCTGGATTTGCCGCGGGTCAAACCGCGAGCGCGCAGAGCGCGCCGAGCTGTGTGCCGCACGCGTTGGACACCGATGGGGCGCTCGCCGCTGGCGCCGTCACCGTCTCGCCGGCCCCCGACTCGCTGGACGCGTCCCACCAGACCCAGATCAGCTTCCTCGGCGTGCCCGCCGCCGAGATCGTCGACGTGGCCGTCAGCGGGTCGCACAGCGGTGCGCACCACGGCAGGCTCCTCGCCTACTCGCAAGGCGACGGCGCGAGCTTCCTGCCCAGCCACCCGTTCTCGCAGGGAGAGGTCGTGACCGTGCACGCCGCCCTGCGCCGCGGCGCCACCACGACGCCGATCGCCTGGCGCTTCACCGTCGCCGAGGTCGATGCGGTGAGCCGCTCACTGGAGACGCCCCCGCCCCCGCCACCGCCCGCGAAGGCGAGCGAACTGCAGCACTTCGTCTCGGCTCCCGCGCTCGAGCCGCCGACCGTCACGGTCACCGCCGACACGGGCACGCAGGCGCCCGGCGACATCTTCCTCGCGCCCTACGCCGGACCGGGCCAGTACGGGCCGATGATCCTCGACGGCGCCGGCAACCTCGTGTGGTTCAGCCCCCTGCCCCCAGGCGCGCGGGCGGCGGATCTGCGCGTCCAGCAGTACGAAGGCCGGCCGGTCCTCACGTGGTGGCAGGACCCGCTCGTCGCGGGCGGACGGCGCGACGCCGGGGTTGTGATCGCCGACAGCTCCTACGGCGACATCGCGCTCGTGCGCGCCGGCAACGGCTACCAGCCCGATCTGCACGCGTTTGAAATCACGCCGGCAGGGACCGCCCTGTTCACGGTCTACGACGCGATCCGCTGCAACCTCAGCGCCCACGGCGGGCCGGCCGACGGGGCGGTGGCCGACACGCTCCTCCAGGAGATCGACCTGCGCACCGGCCTCGTGCGCTTCGAGTGGCACGCGCTCGACCACGTCGCGCTCGCCAACTCCTACATGCCGGTCGGG
>DASYAM010000039.1:0-5057 GCA_036501315.1 Solirubrobacteraceae bacterium | reverse complement strand
CGCAGCCCTCGAGGTCTGTTCGGAGACAGCCGCCCCACAAGCACAGCATGTCTCTGATCGGTCGTCTGCGCGCTGCCCGCAAACTGCGACGCGAACACCGATAGGCCGCCGCTGTGGCGCCTACCATGCAACCTCGATGAGCACGCCCACCTGCGCCCATCTGCACGTCCATTCGGAGTACTCGCTGCTCGACGGCGCGTGCAAGATCGACGCGCTCGCGGCGCGCGCGGCGAGCTTCGACCAGCCGGCTCTCGGGCTGACCGACCACGGCGTGATGAACGGCGCGGTCGAGCTCTACAAGGCGTGCTCGAAGCACGGGGTCAAGCCGATCGTTGGCTGTGAGATTTACTTCGTAGACGACCACACCGCCACAGGGCAGGGTAAGACCGAGCGCAACCACCTGACGTTGCTCGCTGCCGACGACGCGGGCTATAGCAACCTCGTCAAGCTCTCCTCGGCCGGCTTCCTGGAAGGCTTAAACCGGGGCAAGCCGACGGTCGACCTCAAGCAGATCGAGCGCCATTCCGAGGGCGTGATCGCGCTCACCGGCTGTCTCGCCTCTCGCTTCTGCCAGCGCCTGCTCGAGGACCGTGACGCGGAGGCCCGCGCGCATGTGGACGATCTGCTCGGAGTGTTCGGGGCGGAGAACGTCTACTTCGAGGTGCAGAAGAACGGGCTGGCAGCCCAGGAGAAGTGCAACGAGGGCATCGTGCGCATCGCCGGCGAGGTCGGCGGCTCGCTGGTGGGCACGGGCGATGTGCACTACTTGCGCCGCGAGGACTACGACCATCATACGGCGCTCTTGTGCGTGCAAACGAAGAGCACGCTCGCCGCGCCGAAGATGACCTTCGAGACCAACGAGTTCTATCTGCGTGACAGCGCGGAAATGACGGCCGCGTTCGCCGAGTGGCCCGAGGCGATCGCCAGCACCGTGGAGATCGCGTCGCGCTGCTCGGTGGAGATCGAGCTGGGCAAGCAGCTGATCCCCCGCTTCAAGACGCCGGATGGAAGCTCAGAGCGCGAGTATCTGCGTGCACGCGTGCGGGAGGGGCTCGCGCTTCGCTATGGCGATCCGCCGCCCGCGCAAGCGCTCGAGCGCATGGACATGGAGCTCGAAGTGATCGATCGAATGGGCTTCAACGCCTACTTCCTGATCGTCTGGGACTTCGTCAAGTTCGCCAAGGAGAACGGGATCGCGGTCGGCCCCGGCCGCGGCTCGGCTGCCGGCTCGATCGTCGCTTACTGCCTGGCGATCACCGACGTCGACCCGCTGCGCTACGACCTGCTGTTCGAGCGCTTCCTGAACCCCGAGCGGGTGTCGATGCCGGACATCGACATCGACTTCTCCGTGCGCGGGCGCGAGCGGGTGATGCGCTATGTGACCGAGAAGTACGGGCGCGAGTCGGTCGCGCAGATCGTCACGTTCGGCAAGATGTTCCCCCGTGCCGCCACCCGCGACGCGGCGCGCGTGCTCGGCTTGGACTACGGCGCCGGCGATCGCCTCGCGAAGCTGATCCCCGACCCGATCATGGGTCGCTCGCCGTCGTTTGAGGACTGCATGAAGAGCGGCCAGCCGCTGCGCAAGGCGTGCGACGAGGATCCCACGGCGCAGAGGATCGTCGACGTCGCACAGGGTCTCGAGGGCATCGTGCGCAACTCCTCGATCCATGCCGCCGCGGTCGTGATCGCCGACCGGCCGCTGACCGACATCGTGCCGTTGCAGCTGGCCGACGCCGGCACCGACGAGAACGGCGAGCGCGCGTTCCGCACCGTCACGCAGTTCTCGATGAAGCCGATCGAGGAAATCGGCATCCTGAAGATGGATTTCCTCGGGTTGCGCAACCTCGACGTGATCGAGGACGCGCTTGACATCATCGAGCGCTCCAGCGGCGAGCGCCCGGACATGACGACGCTCCCGCTAGACGATGCGCGCACGTATGAGATGCTCGCGCGCGGCGACTCGATCGGGGTCTTCCAGTTCGAGTCCGAGGGCATGCGCGAGGCGCTCAAGAAGGTGCGCCCCGACGAGTTCAACGACCTCGTCGCGCTCAACGCGCTCTACCGTCCCGGCGCGATGGATCAGATCCCGGTGTACGCCAAGGGCAAGCACAACCCGCAGTCGATCTCCTACCCCGACGAGCGCCTGCGCCACATACTCGAGTCCTCAAACGGCGTAATCCTCTACCAGGAGCAGGCGATGCAGATCTCCAAGGAGCTCGCGGGCTTCTCGGGGGCCAAGGCGGACGACTTGCGCAAGGCGATCGGCAAGAAGAACCGTCAGGCGATGGCGGCGCTGAAGCCCGAGTTCGTGGAGGGCTGCCGCGCGTCCGCCACCAAGCCCGACGTGATCGAGTTCCTGTGGAACACAAACGAGAGGTCGGCCGACTACTCGTTCAACAAGAGCCACGCCGCCTGCTACGGGCTGATCGCCTATCGCACCGCCTGGCTGAAGGCCAACCACACGGCCGAGTACATGGCCGCGCTGATCTCCTCTGTGATGTCCACGAAGGACAAGGTCCCGTTCTTCGTGGCGCGCTGCGAGGAGATGGGCATCGAGATCATGCCCCCCGACGTCAACCTCTCAGACCACGAGTTCACCGTCGACGCGGGTGGACGGGGATCGGAGGAGGGCGGCCTCGGCAGCATCCGCTTCGGCCTGGACGCCGTCAAGGGCGTCGGCTACCAGGCGGTCGAGGCGATCAAACAGGCCCGCGACGAGAGCGGACCGTTCGAGTCGCTGTGGGACTTCTGCGAGCGCGTGGACAGCCGCACGGTCAACAAGAAGGCGATCGAGGCGCTGATCAAGTGTGGCGCGTTCGGCTCGACCGGCGCCAGCCGCAAGGGCATGCTCGCCGTGCTCGAGCAGGCCCAGGGCGCCGGGCAGAAGATCCAGCAGGACGCGCTCATCGGACAGGGCTCGATCTTCGACCTGGAGCCGCCGCCCGCCTCTTCGCAGAGCGGGCCCGCAAACGGCGCTGCTCAATCCGGCGCGGAGATACGCCCAGCTCCCGGTACAGGGCTGGGACGGCCGATTCATCCGGCGATCCCGCCGGAGGAGTTCGATCAGGCGGAGCTGCTGGCCGTGGAGAAGGAGGCGATCGGCCTGTTCGTCTCCGCTCACCCGCTGAAGCCCCTACGCGACGCGCTGCGCGCGCGCGTGGATTGCCCGCTCGCGGCGCTCGCCGATCGCCGCGACAAGGACTGGGTGACGGTCGGCGGGATCATCGTCGAGGCCAAGCGCATCCGCACACGCAACGGCGATCACATGATGTTCGCGACGCTTGACGACCTCGAGGGCGCGGTCGAGATGCTCGTGTTCGGCAAGGCGCTCGCCGAGCACGAGACGACGCTGGCGGTCGACCAGGTGGTGCTCGTAAAGGGCCGGGTCGATCACAAGGAAGCCGGCAAGACATGCCTGGTGGTGCAGACGGCTGAGGCATTCTCGCCGTCGGAGGAGGAGATCGAGCGGGCCCGAACGCACGCCGAGACCGCGGCGAAGACGGCCACTATGCTCGCCCAGCCCGTGTGCCTGCGCGTGCACGCCTCGGTGCTGACCGATGGCGCGCTCGAGGATCTCAAGCAGGCGATCGAGGACTTCCCCGGTCCCGCCGAAGTGCTGCTGGACGTCGACACGAGCGACGGCATCCGCCGGCTGCGCCTCGGCGAGGGCTACCGCGTGCAGCACACTCCGACGTTGCTCGCAGAGCTCGAACATGCGCTCACTCCGTCAGGCGCCCCGGCGGCTGCTGCCGCAACTGGTTAGCGTCGCCGCCGCGCGACGAGGCCCTGCTCGCGCAGCTTCATGGCGAGCGCGATCTCCTCGCTAGTTGGTCCGCTGCGGTTCTCGCCGGGCGTCTCAAGCACGCACGGCAGATCTGCAAACGTGGGAGCGGACAGAAACGCAGCGCAGCCGTCCGGGCCGATCTCGCCCTCGCCGACGTTGGCGTGGCGGTCGCGGTTTGAGCCGAGCGCGGTCTGGGAGTCGTTGAGGTGCAGCGAGCCGATGCGCTCGAGGCCGACCTTCTCGTCGATCTCGGCCGTCAGCGCGTCCATGCCGGCAGGAGTGCGGATGTCATAGCCGGAGGCGAACAGATGGCAGGAGTCGAAGCACAGCCCCAAGCGTTTGCCGCCGCCCGAGGCCTCGAGCAGCGCGGCGAGCTCGTCGATCGAGCGGCCGAGCGTCCCCCCGGTTCCGGCGGTGTTCTCGAGATGCAGCGGACAGACGTCGCTTTCCGCGAGCGCCTCGCGGATCGTCTCTCCGGCTCGCTTGATCGCGCTCGGCACGTTCCCCGTCTTGGCCGAGCCTGGGTGCAGAACGACTCCACTCGCGCCGATATCGCGCCCGACACGCAACGAATGGGTCAGCGAGGTAAGCGATTTCGCGCGGATGTCGGGATCGTCGCTGGCACAGTTGAGCAGATACACGGCGTGGATCACGACGGCGTCGATCGAGCTGTCGGCCATCGCCTGCTTGAACGCCGCGACGTCCTGCTCGGGGTAGGTCGTGGGTTTCCACATGCGTGGCGACTGGTTGAAGATCTGGATCGCGCGGCAGCCAATTTCTGAGCCGCGCTCGATCGCTTTTGGCAACCCGCCCGCGGGCGAGACGTGCGCTCCGATTAGCATGACGGCGATCTTATGACGTCCGCCGCCTCCGAAGCTTCCGATGGGGTTCCGCTCGCGGGACCCGAACCTGCGAGCGGAACGTCCTCGAGCCGGCCCGTGAGGGTCAGGTTCGCCCCGTCGCCCACGGGCGCGCTGCACATCGGCGGAGCGCGCACCGCGCTGTTCAACTGGCTGCTGGCCCGTCACAGCGGGGGAACGATGGTGTTGCGCATCGAGGACACCGATCGCGAGCGCTCGACGGAGGAGAACGTCGAGCAGATCCTCGACGCGCTGCGCTGGCTCGAGCTCGACTGGGACGAGGGACCGATCTTCCAGACCGGCAACGCGGAGCGCCACCAGCAGGCGCTCGCGCAGCTGCTGGCCGACGGGCACGCCTACCACTCGAACGCGACCAGCGACGACGTGAAGGCATACAAGGCCGAGCACGGGCA
>DASYAM010000038.1:0-9171 GCA_036501315.1 Solirubrobacteraceae bacterium | reverse complement strand
TCATTACCGACCCGGCCCCTCTCCCAACAATCCCCTACAGCGCGCGCTTGACACCGATCCAGAAGACCGACCCAAACCCAGCCTATTTCTCGTGCCCCCAACACGGGAGCACCTCTACTAACAAATATATACACAAACCGTCGCCAAAAGCAAGGGGTAACTGTCAACACCCCCAAAAACCCCACCACAAAGCCACTTACGAGTCGACCCGCCGCCGACTAACTGCGCGCTCATGCTCAGTCCCAGCGTCGTCATACGCAGCCGAGGACGCCCTCGCCATGAGCAGCGGTCTAAAGTCGCCGCCCATGACACCACCCGATCCCACCGAGCCCAGCCCCGCCGACGCACCCGCGCATCCACACGCGCTGCACCTGCGCCCCACCGCCGAGCTGGCCGAGCGCGTGCTGCTGCCGGGCGACCCGGGCCGGGCGCTCGCGCTCGCACAAACACTGATCTCCCAACCGCGCATGTTCAACCACCATCGTGGCCTGTGGGGCTATACCGGCCCCGCCCTTGCCGACGGCGAGCCGCTGACGATCCAGAGCACGGGCATGGGCGGGCCGTCCGCCGCGATCGTCCTCACCGAGCTGATCGCCCTCGGCGCGCGCCGCGCGATCCGCGTGGGCACGTGTGGAGCGCTGCGCCCCGGCATCACCCTCGGCGAGCTCATAATCGCGCGCGAGTCGATCTGCGCGGACGGCGCCTCGCGCGCGCTCGGCGCCGGAGAGCGGGTCCCCGCCGATCTACTCCACACGCGCGCGCTGGTCGACGCCGCGCCGGCGGCACACGCCGGGCCGGTCGTGAGCGTCGACCTGTTCTACGACGATGCCGACACGCGCGAGCGCCGCCACCCGCTGGACGCCTTGGCGATCGAGATGGAGGCTGCGACCCTCTTCACCGTCGGCGCCCGCGCGGGGATCTCCGTCGCGTGCGTGCTGGCGGTCTCCGACACGTTCGCCGACGACGGCGAGCGCACGCGCATCGACGACCACGCCCTCCTCATCGCGGCAGAGTCGATGGGCGCCGCCGCAGTTGCGGCGCTGGCGCCGCAGGCTCTTTAGCTCTTCTTGGCTTTGGCCGTGCGAGCCGAGGCTGCGGAACGGTCCGCGCGGGACTTTGACGACTTAGCCGCAGCCGGTTTGGACGTTTTGACCGCAGCCGGTTTGGACGCTTTCGTCGCCGAAGCAGCGGGCTTGCGCGCCGACGAAGCCCCGTCGCCCAGCCTCTTCGTGATCGTCCCCAGCTGCTCCTCGATCTTCGACAGCCGCTGGACGATCCCGGACGATCGGTCGACCCCGTGCGTGGCGAGCGCGCGATCGAGGCGATGCACGCCGTCCTCGATCCCCTCCAAGCGCTGCGAAACCGAGCGCAGCCTGCGCGTCAGCCGTTCGATGTCAGCGGCCGAGGGGATGTTCAGCACGCCCATCGCCAGCTCCTGCGCCTGGGCGGCCTTCTCGCGCGCGTCGAACGCCCGTCCGATCGTGCCGGTCAGCAGCGGGTTGTCGAGCAGGTCCGACAGCGCCTTGCCGAGGTGGTCTTCGCCCGCGCCGGTGAGGCGCTCGCGCAGGTGCTTCACGGCGTTGCTCGCGTCTGACATGTGGCTCCCAGGTCGCTCGTGCTCGTTGAAAGGTCGCGGCAGAATCCGTTGCGGCGCGATGCGGTCCGTCCGTCTGCAGACTCTGACGAGAGGAGAAGGATACGGTGCAACCGTGCCCGATGGTCCCCAGCGGCTGTTCCTGTTCGTCCAATGCGAGTTCCCCTGGGCGCTCGGGCCAGCCGACGGGCGCTATCTGCTGCGCTCCGAGACCGATGGCGAGCCCGAACGGGTGGTCGTCCTCGCCACGCTCCCCGCCGCCCGCGCCCCGCTCGGCGCGGACGCGGGCATCCTGCGACGCAGAGCTGCCCGCGCGCGCGCCGTGGCGCCCGAGCCCGAGCCCACGCCGGTGCTGACCGCCCGCGCCACGATCGTCGATCCCGTGTCGCTGTCGGCCGAACGCCAGGCGCAGGCATGGCTCTCAGAACTCGACTCTGAGCGCGAGGTGAGCGGGGCCTTCGCCGTGCTCAACCGTGTCCTGCACGCCCAGCGCGTGGCCTCCGCCGACCCCTACGCGCGCGAGGTCTCTCCCGAGCAGGCCCTGACCCTCAGGGTCGGGTGGGGCGAGGGCGAGCAGGTCGCCGACGGCCGCTGGCTGCACGCCGTTGAGCTCCCCTGGGGAAAGCCCCTGAAGCGCAAGCATCGCCGCGCCACGACGCTCCGCGTCGATGAGCGCCTCGCGCGGCTGCTCGCCGCGCGCGAACGGCCGCTGCAATGCGAGGAGCACACGCTGCGCGCGCGCCTGGATCTCGATCAGGGACGGCTCGCGCATGGCGCCGCCGAGCTGCAGCTGGCATACGCGATGGCCCTGCCCGAGCTGCGCGAGGAGAACCGCCAGGATCTCGCGATCCGGATCGCCGAGCTCGAGCAGCTGCGCGGCCCCGTTTCCGCGCAGGCTCGCGCCGCGCTCCCAGGCAGCTCGAAGACACCCGAGGAAGAGGTCGTCCGCCACGCGCTCGAGCGGTTGGAGGCCGCCTTGCGCGCGCGCACCGCGGCCGGCTTCTGAGCGGTCTCGCCAAGACGATCACAGTTCGCTCGCCCCGAGTCGACGCCCGACCGGACAACGGACCCACACGGAGCGGACCGGAACCCACGCAGACCGGACCGTTAACCTGGGGCAATGACGATGGACCCGACCACGACAGCGCTCGGCACCTGGAGCGGCGGGCGCTTCATGCACTTCGGCGAGCCGCTCGAGGACGCGCGCCTACAGGCGCTGCTGCGCCCCGGCGACGGCATCGACACGGTCATCACCGCCGACGCCTACGGCGCCGGCGAGGCCGACAGCCTGCTCGGCCGCGCGCTCGCGGGCCTGCAGCGCGACAGCTACTGCCTGGTGGGCGCGATCGGCCACGACTTCTACGACGGCGAGCGCGAAGGCGCGAAGGGCTTTCCCCGCTTCACCGACCCTCGCCTGCGCTCACCTGAGGAGTACGCCGCCTACATCCGCATGGCCACCGAGCGCAGCCTGCAGCGCCTCGGCGTCGAGCGCTTCGACCTGCTGCTGCTGCACAACCCCGACCGCACCGGCTACACGAGCCCGGCGGTGTGGCAGGGGTTGCAGGCGGTCCGCGACGAAGGCCTCACCCGCCTGCTCGGCGTCGCCCCGGGACCGGCGAACGGGTTCACGCTCGACCTGATCGACTGTTTCGAGCGCTTCTCCGCGCTGATCGACTGGGCGATGATCATCCTCAACCCGCTCGAGCCCTGGCCCGGCGAGCTCGTGCTCGACGCCGCCGCCACGCACGACGTCTCCCTGATCACGCGCGTCGTCGACTACGGCGGGCTGTTCCACGACGACGTGCTCCCCGATCACGCCTTCGCCGAGCATGACCACCGCAAGTTCCGCCCCGACGGCTGGGTGTCAGAGGGGCGCAAGCGGCTCGAGCGTCTGCGCCCCTACGCCGAGCGCCACCGGCTGAGCATGCTCCAGCTCGCCTGCGCCTGGAACCTCTCCCAACCTGCAGTCCGCTGCGTCGCGCCGACCCTGATCCAGGAGCGCGGGGTGGGCGGGGGCCCGATTCCACGTGCGATCGAGGACAAGCGCGCAGAGCTGGCCGCGCTGCCCGGCGACGTGCGCCTCTCGCCCGCCGAGCTGAGCGAGATCCGCGCGATCGGCGAGAACACGGGCTGCATGACGCTCAAGGGCGCAAGCAGCGAACACGAAGGCCCTCCCCGCGCCGACCGCTGGCCCCTCGACGAGGAGCTCTCGGCGCTGGCCGATCGCTGGCAGATCGACCCGGCGCGACAGCTCGTGCGCGACACCCCGGTCGGCGCCTGACGGGACGAGCTCTTAGCACCACCCCCGTCGTCGGCGCCAGACCGGACGAGCTCTTAGCACCACCCCCGTCGTCGGCGCCTAATCGCCTGAGCGCTCAGCCGAGCTTCAGCGCCTTCGCCAGCGCGGTCAGCTCCTCCACCACGTCCCCGTTCAGCCGCACGCTCGCGAGCTCGTCGAGCGGGGTCGGACCCTTGGTGATGATCGCCACCGCGCCACCCGCCTCGTGCGTGAGCTGCGGCAATCCCGCGACGGGATAGACCTCGAGCGAGGAGCCGATGCACAGCAGCAGGTCCGCCCGCTCGCACAGCTCCCGCGCCCGTGCCAGCGCCAGGTCGGAGAGCGCCTCGCCGAACAGCACCACGTCGGGCTTCAGCGGATCGCCGCAGGTGGCGCAGCGCGGAACGCCGTGCGGGTCTCCCAGCGCGCGCGCGCGCACCTCCAGCTGCGGGACGCTTCCGCCGCACACGAGACAGAAGCTGCGCGCGATCGAGCCGTGCACCTCGACCAGCTGCTCGGCGCCCGCCTTGCGGTGCAACATGTCGATGTTCTGGGTGATCACCCCGTCGAGCAGCCCTCGCCGTTCCATCTCCACGAGCGCGCGATGGGCCTCGTTCGGCCGCTTGCTCGCGAGCGAGGAGAACCTGTCGCCATAGAAGCGCCAGAACATGATCGGGTCGTTGTGAAAAGAGTCGATGTGAGCGACCTCCATCGGGTCGACGTGCTCCCACAGCCCTTCTCCGGGAGAGCGGAAGTCGGGGATCCCCGACGGCACCGAGATCCCCGCGCCCGTCAGCGCGACGGCCGAGCGCGCGTCGCGCAGCAGCTTCGCCAGGCGATCGACCTCCGACGTTGACGTGGCGCGCAGGCGCACTGCCCCTACTCCCTCCAGGAGTCCCGCTAGGAGCCTTGGAAGCTCGGCGCCCGTTTGCCGAGGAACGCCGTGATGCCCTCCTTCGCGTCCCCGCTCGCGAACGCGGCCGCAAAAGCGCGCTTCTCCGCCTCGATCCCCTCGTCCAAGTCGCCGGCGCCGGAGACGCGCTTGATCTGCTCCATCGCAATCGGCGCCTGACCGGCCAGCTTGCGCGCCCACGCAAGCGCCGTGTCCAGCAGCTCATGGTCCTCGACCACGCGGTTGACGAGACCGAGCTCGAACGCTTCGTCGGCGAGGATCGGATCGCCGACGAGGTTCATCTCAAGCGCCTTGTTCGTCCCCACCAGCCGCGGCAGCCGCTGGGTGCCGCCGAAGCCGGGGATGATCCCCAGCTTGATCTCCGGCTGGCCGAAGATCGCCGAGCGCGCGGCGATCCGCACGTCGCAGGCCATCGCAAGCTCGCAGCCGCCGCCGAACGCCAGGCCGTTGACCGCGGCGATCGTGGCGATACCCTCAGAGCCAAGCTCGCGGAACAGGGCGTGCGCGGCGTGGATCAACCGCTCGCCGCCGGCCTCGTCCATCGTCGTGAACGCCTTGATGTCGGCGCCCGCGCAGTACAGGAACGGGTTGGACGAGGCGATCACGAGCGCCCGCACGGGGGTCTCAGACGTTGCCTTGACGCGCTCCCACACCTTCCCCAGATCCTCGATCACCTGCGGCGAGATCGAGTTCATCTGGCCGTTCGCGAGCCACGCGATCGCGACACCGTCTGAGCGCGTCTCCAACTTGACGACCTCCGCCGGCTGCTCCGCGTCGGCCTGAGGATAGGCGTAGAAGCCCTGCCCGCTCTGCTGTCCGAGCCGGCCCTGGGCGACCAAACGGCGCAAGATCCGCGGCGGGTCAAAGCGCTCGCCGTAGCGCTCCTGCGCGTTCTCCATCCGCTCGAGCACCTTGTCGAGCCCTTCCACGTCGGCCTTCATGAACGGTGGCAAGAGGCCGCGGCGCGGGTCGAGACCCGCGCCGGCCATCATCCCGAAGTCGATGTCGCGGTGGGTGGCAACCCCCTCCTCGAGCACCAGGCACGCCTCGAGCAATGTCTTCAGCGACAGCAGCTCGACCAGCTCATCCACGTCCGGCGCCGCGTCACCCTGGATGTTCGCCTCGCCCTGCGGGTCGTAGAACCCGTCGCCACCGCTCTTCGCGCCGAGCTTGCCGTCGGCGACCAGCTTCTGCATGCCCTTCGGCACGTAGAACCGTTCCTCGCCGTATGACTCAACGAGATGCTCGGCCACGTGCAGAACCGTGTCGAGGCCGAGCAGGTTGACCAGCAGATATGGGCCCATCGGGACCACGCCGGCGGCGCCGACGCCCTCGTCGATCTGCTTGATCGACAGTCCCTTCTCCTCCTGCATGCGCCAGACCTCGGCGATCCCCGAGTTGAGGATGCGGTTGACGACGAAGCCCGGCACCTCACCGCAGGTGATCGGCTGCTTGCGAATCGCCTGCGCGAACGTAACCGCCGCGCCGACCGTCTCGGCGGAGGTCTCCTCGCCCTCGACGACCTCGATCAGGGGCATGATCGAGGCGGGGTAGAAGTAGTGGAAGCCGACGACCTTGTCCGGCCGCAGCGTCGCTTCGCCGATCTCCGTGATCGACAACGAGGAGGTGTTCGAGGCGAGGATCGCGTGACCCGGCGTGGCCGCGTCGAGCTCGGCGAAGACGCTCTGCTTGATCGCCATCCGCTCGGGCACCGCCTCGATCACGAAGTCGACGTCGCCGAAGCCCTCGTAAGAGGTCGTGCCGTGGATGCGCGCGAGGACCTCCTCGATCTGCGCCTCCCCCTGCTCGGCCGTGAGCTTGCCCTTCTCCACCAGCTTTCCGACCTGACCGGCGGTCACGTTGCGCGCCTCCGTAAGGCCCGCCTGCACGAGGGCGTCGTCGATGTCCTTCAACACGACCGGCACTCCGGCGGCCGCGATCGTCTGGGCGATCTGCCCGCCCATCGTCCCGGCACCTACGACAGCGGCCTTGAACACGAACATGCTTGTGGGTCTCCTATGTCTTTCTCCGAGGGCCTGCTTGCAGTCGCGGAGCTTAGTACACGCTAATGAAAGCGCGCTTGCGCGACCGGCGCGCGCGGTGACCGGCGACACAGCCCGACGGTTCGGGGGCGAGGCGTAGTTGTCTCCCAAAAAGGCTGCCCGCACACGCGCGAACGACGCCCTGCGAGCAGGTCAGGCCTGAGCGCGAGGCTCGACCGCGTCCTGCTTGAGCGGGCCCTTGCCGCCGATCCAGTCGCTCAGGAACGTCTCACACGCTTCCACCTCGAGCGGGCGCGCGAACAGGAAGCCCTGGCCGCTGTCGCACTGCTCCTCCTTCAGCAGCGACAGCTCCGAGGACTCCTCGATCCCCTCAGCCAGCGTCTCGATCGAGAGCGACTTGCCCAGCTGCACGAGCGTGCGGATCAACGTCTCGCCCTCCTGGTCCTGGGTCAGACGCGAGATGAACGAGCGGTCGATCTTCAACGCGTCGACCGGGAACCGCTGCAGGTAGGCGAGCGAGGAGTACCCCGTGCCGAAGTCGTCGATCGCGATCCGCACGCCCAGCCGCTTGACCGCCTCGAGCCGCCCGGCGGTCTCATCCGCGTTGCCCATCAGCGCCGTCTCGGTGATCTCGATCGTAAGCGCGCTCGGCTCCAGGCCGCTGGAAGCGAGCGCGTCCTCGATCTCCGCGACGAACCCGTCGGTGTCAATCTGCAGCGCTGAGACGTTCACGGCCATCCCGACCATGTAGCCATCCGCGCGCCACGCGGCGCCCTGCCGGCAGGCCTCCCGCAGCACCCACTTCCCGACTTCGGTGATCACGCCGATCTCCTCGAGCAACGGCACGAAATCGTCCGGCTGGACGATCCCACGGACCGGGTGGCGCCAGCGAATCAGCGCCTCCATGCCCGTCGGGCTCATCGTGCGCAGGTCGAACGTCGGCTGATATACGAGGAAGAACTCCTCTTTCTCAAGCGCGTCGCGCAGGTCCATCTCCAGTTCCATCCGGCTCTGCACCGCGTCCTGCATCCCCTCCTCGAACACCACATAACGGTTCTTCCCCGACCACTTCGCGCGATACATCGCGATGTCGGCGTCGCGCAACAGCTCTTCCGCCGAGGAGCGATCGCCAGCGGCGATGCCGACGCTGGCGGTCACCAGCAGGCGATTGGAGTCGGAGCCCTGCAGCTCGAACGGCTGTTTGAGCGCTTCTAGCAAGCGCTCGGCGATCAGCTCGGGGCCCGCGTCCAGGGACATCCCTTCGGCGACGACCACGAACTCGTCCCCACCCAGGCGCCCGAGCGCGTCGATGTCGCGCACGACACCCTGCAACCGCGCGGCAACGGTCCGCAGCAGCTCATCGCCCGCGCCGTGACCGAGCGTGTCGTTGATGCCCTTGAAGTTGTCCAAATCGATGAACAACGCCGCCACCGGCGCCTGGCTGCGGCGCGAGCGCACGAGCATCTGCTCGACCCTGTCCAAGATCAACGTGCGGTTCGGCAGCCCCGTCAACGCGTCGTGCGTCGCCAGGAACGCCAGCTCCTCCTGGCGGCGAGTCAGCTCCTCGTGCGCGCGCCAGCGCTCCTCCTCGAACGACTGGCACATGCGTACCAGCGTCACGTCGAGGCTCCGCTGCAGCATGCCGAGCGCCCACTTCAACACCTCCGGCGAGAGCTCCAACCGGATCGCGGTCTCGCGCACGACGTCATCCGCGGCGTCACGCCAGCGCAGGCAGCGCTTGGTCACCTCGTTCAGGGGCGCCGCCCGCTGGGCCGCGAGCTGTCCGAAGATGGACCACGACTCCTGCCCGACCTCGCGCGCGACGTCCGCTCCCTCGCCGGCCATCCACCGCGCGACCGCGATCGTGGAGACCGCGCCGACACGCGCAAAGCTCTCTTCGACCACCGAATCGAGCACGTGGCCCGACTCCTCCGAGCGCCTGACCATCGCCTCGACGACGTCCTCGGTCCGCGCTTTCAACGCCTCGCCCAGGCGCCTGAGATCGTGCGCCGGGTCGAGCGGCGCGGCCGCCGCCGCCCCCTGGTTACCGATCCGCTCGCTTCGCACGCTCGTGCGTTGACCCGACATAGTCGAACGGATCGGCACCCCAGGCAAACTACTTTAGGTTTTTCTTACAGAGCTAAACGGCTACGGCCGTCGGCTCCTCCGCCCGCCGCGGAAGCAGCGTTTCGCGGGCGATCACGAGCCGCTGGATCTGGGAGGTGCCCTCGTACAGCTGCATGATCTTCGCGTCGCGGAACAGCTTCTCGACGGGGTACTCCTTGATGAAGCCGTACCCGCCGTACACCTGCACGGCGTCGGTCGCGATTTTCATCGCGGCGTCGGCGGCGAAGCGCTTGGCGTGTGAGGAGACGAGCGAGTT
>DASYAM010000037.1:0-38252 GCA_036501315.1 Solirubrobacteraceae bacterium | reverse complement strand
CCTCGGCTTTCAGGCCGTACTCGGTGCGCGCATGTGAGCGCGCCGGCCCACGTCCCTCCCACACGGCGCGCGTGCAGGCGTCGCACTCCACGAGCTTCCAGTGAACTTCGAGATTGACACCGCGCAGATGGATTTGCTGATCCATCTCATATCCCACCCGCGATGCGCCGTCGTCGGTATGCACCAGCCGGCGGTGAATGGTGACCCAGTCGCCCAGGCGAGCGGGATCCATGACGACTTTCCACACGTCCTGTGCCGGCGCGGCGATCTGGATCGAGGCTGTGACGAGGCTCATCGGCTGCGTGCGTTCATCGGTGCTCCCAACGGTATAAGGCGGCGGCGTAAGGCGGGCTGCGCTTGGGCCCGCGTGGATGGCTCACGCGCGGCCAGCTGGCCCGGATTTGCGGACGGCTCACCGTGCGGCCAGCGGCTCGGATTCCTCCCATTCGCCGAGCGCGTGCTCCACCGCCGAGTCAAAAGAGTGCAGTCTCACGTTCAGCAGCTTCGCGGCACGATCATCGGCGATCAGCAGATCGCCCTCGAGGCTCTCCATCAACGGCACCATTAGCTCCGGATCCTCACCCGCGATCGCCGCCACGACACGGGCCGCGATGGGTGTCACGCTCACGCCCAGGCCGAGCGCCGGACGACTCACCAGCATCAGCTCGGCGATGCGCGCGACCATCTCGCCATAGCTGAGCACGTCGGGCCCGCCGACGTCCATCGACAGACCGCCTACCGCTGGTGCGGTCGCGGCGGCGGCGAGCATCTCGGTGACGTCGCGCGCGTCGATCGGCTGGGTGCGATACCGCCGCCATGCCGGCAGCGTGAGAACCCGCAGGCGCTCGACGAGGTGGACGAGCAGACGGAACGAGCGCGAGCGCGCGCCGACCACGATCGAGGCGCGCAGCGCCACCGAGTCGGGGACGCTTTGCAGGAGGATGCGCTCGACCGCCTCGCGGCTGGCCAGGTGGCGTGAGATGCGGGTGGGTTCGGCTCCCATCAGCCCGCCGAGGTACACCACGCGCCTCACTCCCGCCCGCGCCGCCGCGGCGGCGAATGTGTGAGCCGCGGCGCTCTCCCGCTCGGCAAACGGCGAGGAGGCCTCGGAGCGCTCCATCGAGTGGATCAGGTAATACGCGACCTCGACCTGCTCGAGCGCGCGTGTGAGCCCCGCGCCCGTCAGCGCATCGCCACGGAAGATCTCGACGTTCTCAGCGATGTCTCCGGGGCTCAGCAGCTCGAGCGTCTCCCGCACCCGCGCGGGTGTACGTCCGAGTGCGCGCACCTCTTGACCGTCGGCGAGTAGGCGGGGGATGAGCTGTGAGCCGACGAACCCGCCGGCGCCTGTGACGAGGATGCGCATGCCCCTAATCATGACGCGGGTGCGTTCGCGCTCGGTGCTGCTGCGACCAAGTCCCGCAAAATGCGTTGTTGTCGGCTCGGCGCTCACAGAAAAGTGACCGGTGGGCGGCCGTCCGCGGGTAGAAACCGTTTTCTCTGCGATTTGCGGGATGGCGCTCCACGCCGGCTGCCGGACGGTGCTTTCATGATCCCCGTCGTCCGTTTCAGTCAGCGATCAGCGCATGGGGAGGCAGGGTGCAGAGAACGCAGGGCAAGCGAGCCGCTCGCAAGGTGAGTTGTGACGAATGCTTCTTCCGTTGCAATCTCCTCTGTGCACTGGACCTGTCCGAGCCCTGCGCCACCTTCCGCCCCAATGAGGCGCAGCTGCAGCCGCCGCAGCAAATGCGTTTCGTCTTTCGCCAGGAGCGTCGCACGCGCGCGGCCTGGGCGTTCCCCTCAGCGCAGGAACAGGCCGCGCTCCACGCTTAGGGCTCCCGCCAGATACTTTGGCGCGAGTCCTTGGCTCGCGGCGCCCCGCGTGGCGGACCGGCCCTGATCTCAGTCGTGCTCGCATCCCGTCGATCCTTGCGGGGTATATTGGGTGCAGACCAGCAAGAGCTTTCGACGGAGTCCGCCACCCAACCCATCTGGGCGGGGACCTACCTACCCAGTGTTGATCGTGGAGGTGACGAAGATGGCAGCGAAGGACAGCATCGGCAAGGCCGGCAAGGCAGCACGCGAAGCAACGCAGCACAGCCGCTACCTGCAGCGCCTGATCGAAGATCAGGATCTGCGCGAGAACCTGCTCACGGCATATGGCTCGGCGCGCAGCGCCTACGGGCGCATGAGCAACGGCACGCCCGCGACCCAGGCTCTATTCGAGGATCGCAAGCTCCAGCGTGAGCTGAAGGAGGCCGCAAACGCCCTACGGGACGCTTCCAACTCGTTGCGCGAGCCACCCAAGCGCGGTCGCGGTGGCGGTGGCCTGGGCCGCTCGTTGTTGTTGCTGACGCTCGCCGCCGTGCTTGCGCTGGTGCTCAGCGAGGGCCTGCGCTCGAAGGTGCTGGACCTCCTGTTCGGCGCCGAGGAGGAGTTCGACTACAGCTCCACCACCGCCGCTCCCGACTTCGAGCCGACGGGTGCTCCCGCCGGCTGAGCCGGAGGCTTGGGGCTCTCTTGTCACGAATGACCGTCGCAGGGGAGAGCTTGGGCATGGCCGACTCGAGCGCGGCCGACCCAAGCGTGGCCGATGCGAGTGTGGCTGCCCCGGGCGTGGCCGATCCGGGCGTGGCCGATCCGGGCGTGGTCGATCCGGGCGTGGCCGATGTGAGCGCGTCGGCGTCCGTGACTGCGCCGGTCAGGTCACTGTCCGGCGAGAAGGCTCAGCGCATCGTCGAGGCGATGCGCCGCAGCGTCGCGCGTCACGGCGCGGCGGGCTCGACCTTCGACCACGTCTCGCGTGAGGCCGGCGTCTCGCGCGGGCTGCTGCACTACTACTTCGGCACCAAGGAGCAGTTGCTCGTCGAGGCGGTGCGCCGCGACTGCGAGTTGCGCATGGAGATGCTCGAGCGCCAGCTCGCGGGGGCGCGCACGACCGAGAGCTTCATCGGGTTGATGGCGGAGAACCTGCAGCAGACCGTGCGCGAGGATCCCGACTTCGTCACCCTCCTGTTTGAGCTGTTCACGCTCGCCCGTCGCAACACCGAGGTCGCCGTCGAGTATGCGGGCCTGATTCGCCGCACCCGCGAGCAGGTCGCAGAGATGCTCGCAACCGCCCAGCGCGAAGGGGTGCTGCGCCTGCACGCCGAGCCCGAGGTGGTCGCCGAGATCCTCTTCTCGCTCGGCGACGGCTTCGCGCTGCGGATGCTCACCGAGCCCGATCGCGACTTCACCGCGACTGTGCGCGCCGGGATCGCCTGTGCGCGCGCGCTTTTGGCCGACTGACCGCCGGGCAGGGCCGGGCGCGCCGAGGAGCGTGTCAAGACATACCGAGCTTGCGGCCGCGTGTACTAGATTCCCCCTTATGCCTATCTACGAGTACAGACGTCCCGACGGGACGACGTTCGAGCTTCAACAGTCCTTCTCCGAGCCCGCGCTAACCACCGACCCCGATACGGGCGTCCCGGTCGAGCGTGTGCTGCACGCTCCCGCCGTGCACTTCAAGGGCAAAGGCTTTTACAACACCGACTACGGCACGCGCAACCGCCAGCGCGAGACGGCCGCGGCCGCGGCGGAGAAGTCGTCCTCGGAGAAGGCTTCCTCTGAGAAGGCTTCAGAGAAAGGCTCCGAGAAGGCCTCCTCCTCCTCCTCCTCCTCCTCCTCCTCCTCCTCCTCGCAAAAGGCCTCTGACTCCGCCTCTTCCGGGAGCAAAGGTGAGAAGACGTCCTCCAAGCCCAAGGACGCAAAGCCGGCCGCAGCCAAGGGTTCGTAGGAGAACGCCCAAGGCTGAGGCGTGGAGCTCAGCCGTTCATAAAACGCGCGACGTCCGCGCGGCGGGCACCTGCTGAGATCGTCAAGCCGTCTTCGCCGTCCGGCAGCGTGATCGCGCCGGTCGGGGCCAACACGTGCGTGGGCGGAGTGCCTGTGATCGCGAGCGCAGCGAACATGCCGAGCAGCTCCGGGCCGCTCATGTCCGAGATGATCGCCGGCGGCGCGTTCCACGCAATCAGCGGCAAGCGCAGAAAGCTCGACGGCGAAAGCAGCCGGCTCTTCATGTCGTTGAACAGCGCCTGCTGATGTTCCTCGCGCTGGATGTCCGTCTCGTGCGGCTCGCACAGGTTCTCACGCGTGCGCGCCAAGGCCAACGCCTGCTTGCCGTCGATGTGGTGCGTGCCCCTGCTCAAGCGCAGCGTGAAGCCACCCTTGCTCGAGCCGCCGTCGAGGCGCGAGACGATGCACCCGCCCGTATAGGTAACGCCGCCCATTGCGTCGATCAGCTGGGGAAAGTTTTCGAAGTTCACTTCCACCACGTGGTTGATCGGTACGTCCAACCAGCTCTTGATCACCGAGACCGACAGCGCCGGGCCGCCGAACTCGTGCGCGGCGTTGATCTTCTGCAGGCCATGGCCAGGGATTGCGAGGACCGTGTCGCGCGGGATCGACAGGCGCGCGGCGTGCCCACCGCCGGTGCGAATCAGCATGATCGTGTCCGAGCGCCCCGGTCCGCTGGTTTCCGCGCCCGGTTCCTTGCTGTCCTTCTGCCGCCGGTCCGATCCGAGCACGAGAATGTTGGTCGCGCCCGTCAGCGGATAGCCGGAGGAGTCGAGCGCGCCGGCGACGTTCGACGGCAGCGAGGTGCGCTCGAACTGCGAGCTGATCAGGAACAGCACGAGCGACAGCACGAGCCAGCCGGCCACCAGCGCGATCAGGGCCAGCGCGACGCGCTTCGGTCGCCCCCAGCGGCGCCAGGCTCGCGCCGCGCGACCGCCAGCTTGCGGGGGAGCTCCTCCAGGCCGCCCGACGCGCGCTCGCGCGCTCGCGCGACGTGGTGTGCGGGGCGAGGGCGCAGCGGGTCGGGAAGGGTCGGGTTGCGCGAGACCCGGCTGTCCAAGCGGCTCGTCCTTGCGCGGTAGCAGGCGGCGCCCTGCGCGATAGCGGGTGTATTGCGGCGGTGGCTCTTGGCTGTCGTCGGGCATGAGGGGGGGGCTGAGTCGTGGTCCCGTCAGATACGAGTCTGGCATTGGCATGGCCAATTGGCGTGAGCCCTATATTTGCGACATGTCTGGCGAGAACCCTGCGGTTGCCTCGACCGATCGAGGAGCGGAGGGATTGCCGATCGGCCAGCCTGGACGCCTTCTCCTCTGCGCGACACCGATCGGCAATCTGCGGGATGTGACCTTACGCGTGCTCGACGCGCTCGGCGAAGCCGACATGGTCGCGTGCGAGGACACGCGACACACACGGTTGCTGCTGGACCGGCATGGCATCGTCGCCTCCTCGCTCGTCAGCTTCCACGAGCACAACGAACGCGCCCGCGCGCAGGAGCTCGTGGCTCGGATCGCCGCCGGCGCCGTGGTCGCGCTCGTGTCCGACGCGGGCATGCCGCTGGTGTCCGATCCCGGCTTTGCGCTCGTTCGCGCGTGCGTGACCGCGGGTCTCGCGGTTGAGGTGCTGCCCGGCCCGAGCGCTGTCGTGGCGGCGCTTGCCGTCTCCGGCCTGCCGGGCGAGCGCTGGCGCTTCGTCGGCTTCCTCCCGCGCGCGCGCGCCGAGCTCGATCGGTTGCTTGCCGATGCGCCCGAGACGCTCGTCGCATTTGAGTCTCCCCGCCGTCTAGCGGCGACCTTGCGCGTGCTCGCCGCGCGCGACCCGCAACGGCCGGTGGCGGTATGTCGCGAGCTGACCAAGCTCCACGAGGAGGTCTGCCGCGGGAGCGTCGCCGAGCTGGCCGACCGCTACGAGGCGCAGCCGCCGCGCGGGGAGATCGTGCTCGTGGTCGGCGCCGCCGCGCCCGGCGAGCCCGCGCGCGAGCAGGCGCTTGGCGCGCTGCGCGAGTTGATCGCCGCGGGCGCGAAGCCGCGGCCTGCCGCGGCGGCCGTGGCGACGCTGACAGGGGTGGGCGCGAACGAGCTGTATCGCGCGCTTACGAGCGGCAGCTGACACGCGTCGGCGGGCAGCCGGACTCGCGGCTACGCCGTCGTGGGCAGGGATCGATGGCGGACAGGCAGGGACGGGGCGAGCGTCCCGTCACAAGACGGCAGTAGCCTGAGGAGCACAGTTGTCCTTCTACGTCACCACCCCGATCTACTATGTCAACGCTGCGCCCCATCTCGGGCACGCGTACACGACGATCGCCGTCGATGCGCTCGCGCGCCATCACCGTCAGCGCGGCGAGGATGTGTTCTTCCTGACGGGCACCGACGAGCACGGCGAGCCGGTCGCCGACGCCGCACACGCGCTCGGCATCGAGCCCCAGGAGCTCGCCGATAAAAACGCCAAGCGCTTCAAAGCGCTCGTGCCGCAGCTCGGCGCGGCCAATGACTTCTTCATCCGTACGACCGACCCGCAGCACATGGCGAAGGTCCAGGAGGTGCTCTCGCGTGTGCGCGCGAACGGGTTCGTCTACGAGGGCACCTACGAGGGTTGGTACTGCCCGCGCTGCGCGGACTTCAAGGCCGACAACGAAGTCGACGAGGGCAACCGCTGCCCGATCCACCACGTCGAGCTCACCCGCGAGCAGGAGGACAGCTACTTCTTCAAGCTGTCCGCCTTTCAAGGTCGGTTGGAGGCGTTGTATGCAGAGCGCGAGGACTTCATCGCGCCGCGCACGCGTTACAACGAGGCGCTGTCGTTCATCCGCTCAGGGCTGCGCGACGTGCCGCTCTCGCGCCACAAGCTGACCTGGGGCGTGCCCGTGCCGTGGGACCCCGAGCACGTCTTCTACGTGTGGTTCGACGCGCTGCTCAACTACTACTCGGCGCTCTCTTACGCGCGCGCAGGAGAGGACCTCACCGACAAGCTCTGGCCCGCCAGCTATCACGTGATCGCGAAGGACATCCTCCGCTTTCACGCGGTCTACTGGCCGGCGCTGCTGATGGCCGCCGAGCTTGACCTGCCCGAGCATGTATTCGTCCACGGCTACCTGCTGATGGACGGCGAGAAGATGTCAAAGTCGCTCGGCAACGTGCTCGACCCGTTCACCGTGATCGAGCGCTTCGGCGCGGACGCCTTGCGCTTCTATCTCCTGCGCGATGTGCCCTTCGGTCAGGACGGCTCGGTCTCGACCGCCGCCTTCGAGCAGCGCTATGCGAGCGAGCTCGCAAACGACTTCGGCAACCTCGCCAGCCGCACGCTCGCGATGGCCGTTCGCTACCGCGACGGGGCCGTGCCCGCGGGCGCCCCCGACCCGGCGCTCGCGCCCGACTTCGCCGGCCTCACCGCCCGCGTCGAAGAGCTGATCGGCAAGGCCGAGCTGACGCTCGCGCTGGAGGAGATCTGGCAGCGGGTGCGGCGGTTGAATCGCTATGTCGAGGAGCAGGCGCCGTGGCAGCTCGCCAAGGACGACTCCCGCGCGCACGATCTCGATCGGGTGCTCGCCACACTGCTCGAGGGGCTGCGCGTCGTGGCGGTGCTGCTGTGGCCCTACCTGCCGGCGAGCGCCGAGCAGCTGCTCGGCGCGCTCGGCGCCCCGGATCTGTCGCTGGCCGGCGCCGAGCTCGGCAGCGGCAGGATCGAGCGCGTCTCCACGATCGAGCCGCTCTTCCCCAAGGACTGACATCGCGTCATGATTGAAGTTCACACAAAACTGCGCGCATGATCGACAGCCACACACATCTGGACCTGTGCGAGCCGCCGGACGCGGAGCTAGTGCAGGCGGCGGTCGCGGCCGGCGTCACGCGGATGTTGACGGTCGGCACCGAAAGCGCCTCCTGCCGCGCGGCGCTCGCGGCGGCCGAGGCATTCCCGCAGGTGTATGCCGCGGTCGGGCGCCATCCGAACGCCGCCACGGGCTTCGACGACGCCGACCTGGCCGAGCTGCGCGCGCTCGCCGCGCACGAGCGCTGCCTGGCGATCGGCGAGACGGGCCTGGACTTCTACCGCGACGGCGCGCCGCGAGCCGACCAACAGCGAGCATTCGCGGCGCAGATCGCGCTCGCGCGCGAGACCGGCAAGCCCTTGACTATCCATTCGCGTGCGGCGACCGACGAGACGCTCGCCCAGCTCGCCGCCGAAGCCGACGGGCTGGGAGTGGTGATCCACTGCTTCTCGATGGCCGACCGCCTCGACGACTGCCTCGAGCGCGGCTATGCGATCTCGTTCGCGGGCAACGTCACCTACAAGAACGCCCCCGACCTGGCCGCCGCCGCCAAGCTCGTGCCCGAGGACCGGCTGTTGATCGAGACCGACGCGCCCTACCTAACCCCGCAGACCGTGCGCAAGCATCGCAACCAACCGGCGTTCGTCGCTCACACGCTGCAGTTCCTGGCCGAGCTGCGCGGGGTGACGGTCGCAGAGCTCGACGCTGTGGTCGAGCGCAACGGGGCGCGCGTGTTCGGCTGGGCGTGAGCACCGTGGCCGACAGCCCGTTTCCGCCTGGCTCCGCCGATCGGCCCGTCACCCCCGTTCAGCCCAGCCTGCGACGGATGCGCCGCTTCGACGTGCGCCCCGATCGCGAGCTCGGGCAGAACTTTCTTATCGACTCGAACATCCTCGGCGTGATCGGACGCGCGGCCGAGCTCGGGCGCGAGGATGTCGTGCTCGAGATCGGCGGAGGGCTCGGCGTGCTGTCGGAGTACCTCGCCGAGCGCGTCCATCACGTGCACGTGATCGAGATCGACACACGCCTGCACGCCCCTCTGGGCGACGCGACCGATCCTTACACCAACGTCACCGTCAGCTGGGGCGACGCGATGGCCATCGACCTTGCCCGGCTGCGCCCCGCGCCGAGCAAGGTCGTCGCGAACCTGCCCTACGGGATCGCGGCAGGCGTCTTGCTGCGCACGATCGAAGCGCTGCCCACCGTGGAACGCTGGGTGGCGATGGCGCAACGCGAGGTCGGCGAGCGCCTGGCGGCCGCGCCCGGCGGCGGCGCCTACGGCGTGCCCTCCGTGATCGCCCAGCTCGCGTGCGAGGTCGAGGTGCTGCGCGCGATCCCCCGCACCGTGTTCTATCCCGTCCCCAACGTCGACTCCGTCCTCGTCGGCATGCGCCGGCGGACGCTTATCGCGGGGCCGGGCAGAGGTGCAGAGCGAGCGGTGGGCTCCTCGACGGCGACGGATTCCCGTGCGGCGTCGTCTGCACCGCTCCGCGCGCTCGTGCGCGGCGCGTTCGCCCACCGGCGCAAGACGCTGGCCGGCTCGCTCTCACTGTCCAGTCGCGACAGCTCAGGTCACTCGCGCGAGCTGGTGCGCCACGCGCTGCTCCAACTCGGCCATCCTCCCGACGTGCGCGCCGAGCGCCTCTCCCCGGACGACTTCCTTGCACTCGCCCGCTTGCTCGAGCTGTGAGTTGACGGGAGGTAAGCGTCATCGTGCCAGGCGAACTCCAGCTCAACGACAAAACGCGCGAATGAGCCTCCCCGCCCGCGCGCTCGCCCCGGCGAAGGTCAACCTCGGGCTGTTGCTTGGACCGCTACGTCCCGACGACGGCAAGCACGAGCTCGTCAGCGTGATGCAGTCGATCTCGCTCGCCGACGAGCTCACGCTCAAGCTCGCGCCCGCAGAAGCGACACGGGACGAGGTCATCTGCCCTGGAGTGGACGGTCCTCCTGCGGCCAACCTGGCGGCGCAAGCGCTGAGCGCGTTCCGCGCAGCGACCGGCTGGGACGCTCCCGCGCTGCGGCTGACCATCGTCAAGCGGATCCCGGTGTCCGCCGGGCTCGCCGGCGGATCGGCCGATGCCGCCGCCGCGCTGCGACTGGCCACTCACGCGTCGGGGCTCGGCGGGGAGCCGTTGCTGCATGAGCTGGCCGCTGGGCTCGGCGCCGACGTGCCCGCGCAGGTTTTGCCCGGGCGCTGGCTGACCACGGGGGCCGGCGAGCGCCTGCAGGCGCTCGCGCCTCCCAGCTCCCCATTCGGGCTGCTCGTCCTGCCCTTCGGCGAGGCGCTGTCGACCGCGGACGTGTACGCCGAGGCCGACCGGCTCGAGCTGGCACGCACCTCGCGTGAGCTCGCCGAGCGTCGCGATGCGCTGCGCATCGCGTTCGAGCTCGGCGCGCCGATCCCCGTCGTGCGGGAGCTGTTGCGCAACGACCTGCAGCAGGCGGCGATCTCTTTGTGCCCATCAATTGAGCCCGCGTTGACCGAAGCGCGCGACGCGGGCGCCGACGTCGCCTTCGTAAGCGGGTCCGGGCCGACCGTGATCGGCGTGTTCCCGCGCGCGAACGGTCTCGGCGCGGCCGAACGCGCCGCGGCCGGCCTGGCAGGGCGCGAGCCCGCCCCGATCTGCGCCACGCCGGTGGATCGTGCCTTCGGGATCGCTTCGCGCGCGGGCGACATCGCTGTGCGTCACAATCACGACCTGACGCCATGAGCAGGACCGCCATCAACGACCTCGTCGCCGTCTGTGCCGCACTGTTCGGGCTCGCGCTCTACGCCGGCCTGATCCTCGTGCCTGCATGGACCTCCTACGCGCGCGTGTGGGAGCGGTTGGCCGCGACCGTGCTCTCGCTCTACGTGCTCGCCGTGCTCGTCGGCGCCGGCATGCTCGCGGCGCTCGCCGTCATCTACTTCTGGGGTTGATCATGTCGGAATTCGCGGCGTTGGACGCGATCACCGAGGCCGTCGAGTCGGGCGCCGGCCTGCCCGAGGTCGTGCGTGCGGCCGCACGAGCGCTCGAGGCGAGCCTCGCGGTCACAGACGCCTGGGGGGCGACGCTCGCGGTCGCGGCCAAGTCCCCAGCCGACGAGCGCTCGCTGCTCGCCGGCGGCAAGGGCGTCAGCAGCACCCCCTTGCGCGTTGCCGACACGGTCGTGGGCGCGCTGCACATGCGCGCCGCTGCGGAGGAGCCGAGCGCGTCGATGCGCAGGCTGCTCGTCACGATGATCGCCTCCGAGGTCGAGCGGGTCAGGGCGCCCGAGCGCGCGTCGGAGACGGCCGCGGCCGACTTCCTGCGCGCGATGCTCTCCCGCGAGCTGACCGCCCGCGAGGAGCTTGTCTCGCGGGCGCGCGAGCTGTCGCTGGACGTTGCCGACGGCGCGTCCATGATCGTCGCGCGCGCTCATCCACAGGCCCCGACCGACGAGGGCTGGCGCGCGCGTGTGCGCGCGGTCGCCGAGCGCGGCGCCCGCGCGGTCTCCAGTCGCTCGATCGCCGCCCTCTCCGAGCGCGACGGGATCGTCGGCGCCGAGGTGCTGCTGCTCGTGCCCGGCGGCGAAGAGGCGTCGGCCGCGCGCGCCGCCGACGCTGTTCTGCGCGAGATGGAGGCCTCCCTGGCCGGCTACACATTTGCCGTCGGGCGCAGCCGCATCGCCGAGGATCCCGCCGAGCTGCCGCGCGCCGCCGGCGAGGCGCTACTGGCCGCGAACGTCGCCCAGGGCTCGGCCGAGGGCGCCGCGCTCGCGTTCGAGCAGACCGGCGCCTACCGGCTGCTGTTGAGCGCGATGACCGAGAACCCCTCCGAGCTCCAGCGCTTCTACGCGGAGACCGTCGAGCCGCTCGTCGCCTACGACGAGCAGTACGAGACCGACCTCGTGCAAACGCTCGAGACCTTCCTCGAGGCCGACGGCAACGTCGCCGGCACCGCCCAGCGACTGTTCACCCACCGCCACACGATCTACTATCGCCTTGAGCGCGTCCGCGAGCTCTCGGGCCTGGACGTCTCCTCCAGCGACGGCCGTGAGAAGCTCAGCCTCGGCCTGAAGTCGATGCGTGTGCTCGGTATCTCCGCCTCTGGCGGTCCCGCCTCGGAGGCCGGCGCCGAAGGCGGACGGGTGCCACGGCGCTCAGGCCGGCGCTCCTGACGGCCCTCAGGAGACCGACCCTGGGTCTAGTTCGGGGAGGCGAACTCGATCGCGTAGGTCGCCCCCGGCAAAGCCTGTTCGAGCACGGATGGCACCGCGGGCGCAACTCCGACGCCGGCAGCCGTGTATTCGCCGATCAGGATGATTTCGCGGTGGGGTGGCGAGGCCATCCACGCCGCGACCATCTGCGCGGGCGTCGCGTACGGGCCCGTGCCCCAGCCGATGTTCTGTCCCGTGGAGATATTTGCGGTACGAGCCGTATAGCGGGTGGAAGCGATCAGCGACGCCGGCGTCTGCGCGGGCGGCCGGTCGTCGGCGAAGTAGTTCCAGCCGACCATGTCGTCGACCTGAGTGGTAGCGACGTCTTGCAGTTCGCGGTTGACCCGCACCGCTCCAAGGCTGTAAGCCGCGCGCAGGTTGTTGATCAAGCACAGCGTCGCCGCGTCGATGGCCTCGGCGTCGGTCGTCGTAGGGATCAGGTTCGAGCCCGCGCACAAACGCGGTTTCGCCAGCGCGATCGTCTTGATGCTCGCCCGAAGCGTGTTTGCAGCCGGTGCGGCCGCCGTGCGCGCTTGCGCAGGCCCCACGAACACGCCCAGCGTGACGCCCATTACAGCGGCTATGCGCCACCCCGATCTGTCCCTCCCCTCAAACAGAGTGCAGGCATCCTTGCAGAAGCAGGAGAACGGCGTGTTGCGAGGAAGTTATGCCCTTTGCCCAGCTGCCATGCGAGGATGTAAGGCCCCTGGGGGGTCGTCCAATGGCAGGACATCAGGTTTTGGTCCTGAGAATCGGGGTTCGAATCCCTGCCCCCCAGCTTGCAGCGCATCGCTCACACGGACGTTGCGCAGCCATCGACCACTACAGTCTGCGCGATGACCCCCCCCAACGTCCTGATTCTCGCCGCGGGCCAGGGCACGCGGATGAAGTCGAAGACGCCGAAGGTGCTGCACGAGGTATGTGGCCGCCCCATGGTGCTGTGGCCCGTGCTGGCGGCGCGCGAGGCGGGAGCGGGCGCGATCGTCGTCGTGGACTCTCCCGAGCGGGCGCTCGAGAGAGTGTTGCCGGAGGGGGCTCGCCTCGCCGTGCAGCCGCGCTCGAACGGCACCGGCGGAGCGGTGGCGGCGGCGATGGCGCAACTCGACGCGGACTTCGCCGGCAACGCCTCCGAGCGTGATGCCCCGGTGGTGGTCTTGAGCGGAGATGTGCCGCTCGTGAGCGCCGAGGCGATCAAGGAGCTGACCGAGGCGCACGAGCGAAGCGGCGCGGGCGCGACGATGGCGACGACGATCCTCGCCGATCCGAGCGGCTACGGACGCGTGGTGCGCGACGCGGATGGAGCGGTGGCACGGGTGGTCGAGACCAAGAAGGAGGGCGACGCGACCGCCGCGGAGCTCGAGATCAAAGAGGTGAACACCGGCATCTATGCGTTCGACGCCGTCGCGCTGCGCAACACGCTGCCCGGGTTGAGCGACGAGAACGCGCAGGGCGAGCTCTACCTGCCGCAGGTGCTGGACCTGATGCGAGCGGACGGGCTGATGGTCGCCGCGCATGCGGTCGCCGACGAGCGGCTCGTGCTCGGCGTCAACGATCGCATCGCCCTCGCACACGTGCGCCGGCTCGCCCAAGAGCAGATCCTCGAGCGGCACATGCGCGCGGGCGTAGGCATCGTCGACCCGGCGAACACCGTGATCGACGTCGACGTGCAGATCGGACAGGACACGGCGATCGAGCCGTTCAGCACGATCAAGGGCTCCACCCAGATCGGCGAGGGTTGTGTCGTCAAGCACTCCTACCTCGTCGACTGTGTGCTCGAGGACGGTGCGAGCGTCGGGCCGTTCGGATACCTGCGGCCCGGCGCCGTACTGCGCACGGGCGCGAAGGCGGGCACGTTCGTGGAGGTCAAGAACTCCGACATCGGCGCCGGCGCGAAGGTCCCGCACCTGTCCTACATCGGCGACGCGGACGTCGGCGAGCGCACGAACCTTGGCGCGGGGACGATCACCGCCAACTACGACGGCCGCGAGAAGCACCGCACGCGCATCGGCTCCGGCGTGCGCGGCGGCGTGGACACCGCGTTCGTGGCGCCGGTGACGGTCGGTGACGACGCGTACACCGCGGCCGGCTCGGTCATCACCGACGACGTGCCACCGGGCGCGCTGGCGGTCGGGCGAGCCAAGCAGGCGAACGTCGAGGGGTACGCCGAGCGCCGCCGCAAGGAACAACCGTGAGCCTGGCGGCCGCTCTAGACTGCGAGGGGAGATGAGCAGCGCGACGGACACGCGTACGCAGTCCTCGCGGGCGAGCCTGGCGATCGACTACAACAAGCGGCTGATGCTGTTCAGCGGGCGCGCGAACCCGCAGCTTGCGGTCGACATCGCGGACAAGCTCGAAGTCGATCTCGGGCCGGTGACGCTGAAGACGTTCTCCAACGGCGAGGTGTACTGCCGCTACGACGAGTCGATTCGCGGCGCGGACGTGTTCATCGTGCAATCCACCTGCGGCAACGCCGAGACGGGAGTCACCGCGAACGACTCGCTGATGGAGCTGCTGTTCATGATCGACGCCGCCGTCGGCGCCTCCGCGCACCGGGTGATCGCGGTAACGCCCTGGTTCGGATACTCGCGCCAAGACAAGAAGTCCTCGCCGCGCGAGCCGATCTCGGCGCGGCTGGTGGCGCGCATGCTCGAGGCGGCGGGCGCCGACAGGGTGCTGACGATGGACTTGCACGCCGGGCAGATCCAGGGGTTCTTTCAGAAGCCGGTCGACCACATGACGGCGCTGTTCATGCTTACGCAGTACTTCGCCGACCTCGGCCTTCCCGACCTCGTAGTGGTCGCGCCGGATGCGGGCAGGGTCAAGCTGAACAAGAACTTCGCCTCGAAGATCGGCGCCGAGCTCGCGATCCTCGACAAGGAGCGCCCCGCCCAGCAGGTCGCAGAGATCGGCTATGTGATCGGTGACGTGAAAGGCAAGACGGCGGTGATCGTCGACGACATGATCGACACCGCCGGAACGCTCGCCGCCGCCGCCAAGACGGTCAAGGAAGAGGGCGCCGCGCGCGTGTACGCGGCGGCCACCCACGCCGTGCTCTCCGGCGACGCGTTCGCGAACCTGCGCATGTCCGGCTTCGAGGAGATCGTGGTGACCGACACGATCCCGATCCCCGTGGACCGTCCCGAGAACATTCGCGTGCTGCCGTGCGCGGAGCTGTTGACCGACTCGATCCGGCGCATCTTCGTCGACGACTCGGTCAGCGAGGTATTCGGCGGCGAGAACCAGCTGTTCTAGGACGCGTGTCCTGAAACGCGTCGTCCTCATCGCTGTGGCCGTGGTGCTGTTCCTCGCGATCAGCGGCCTGCTCGCGAGGTTCTTCAGCACCGAGAACGTCGAACGTGACGACGAGCTCGCGCTCGTGCAAGCCGAGGCTAGGGGCGACGTCGCCGGCATGCTCGCCCAGCTCAGCGGCTGCCGCGCGAGCCCGTCGTGCATGGCTGGCGTTAAGGCCGACGCGAGCGATCCGCGCCTGCGCAGGGCGGGCGCAGTGAAGATCTTGCAACTCGAATCGAAGACCTCCCATACGCTGTTCGGAGCCACCGGCAAGACGCGCCTGGCGTGGACGGTGATCGGCAAGCTGCCGGTCGTGCAGTGCGTCGAGGTGCGCCGCACCGGCAATTTTTTCACGGGGATCGACGTGCGGCTGATCGGTCTGAGCCCGCCGATCGGCAACGAAGGTATCTGCTCGAAGCGCACGCAAATCGAATTGGAAGAAGAAGAAGACACGGCCGTCGAACAGGGACACTCGCCGAAGTCCCGCGTGCCCTGAGCGGGGTCGCCGGGGCGCGCGAGCAGGGCCTTGAGGTGCATGTCCGAGGGACGGCCTGACGGCGGGGCTGCCCTGAGAGCGGCGATTGCTAGAGTCTGCAACCGCTCATGGCCAGCACGACGACAAAGCTTGATGTAAAGACCCGCTCGGGCGAAGGCTCGCGCGCGGCGCGACGGCTGCGCCGCAGTGGACGCGTACCCGGCGTGCTGTACGGCGGCGGCGGCGAGCCGGTCGGCTTCGACGCCGACGCGCGCGAGCTGCGCCACGCGCTCGCCGGAGTCGGCGCGGTGCTGGATCTGAGCCTCGACGGGAAGAAAGCGACGCCGGTCGTGTTGAAGGAGGCTCAGCGCGATCCCGTGCGCGGCGACACCGTGCACGTCGACCTGCTGCGCGTAAACCTCGACGTGGCGATCCACGCAGTCGTACCACTCGAACTGACCGGCGGCGACGACTCGCCGGGCGCCAAAGAAGGCGGCGTGCTCGAGCAGATCACGCGCGAGCTGAACGTCGAAGCGCTGCCGACGGCGATACCCGAGTCGATCGTGCACTCGGTCGAGGAGATGCAGATCGGCGAGACGATCCTGCTGTCGGCGCTCGAGGTGCCCGAGGGCGTGACGCTGCTGGATGATCTCGAGGAGACGGTCGTCGCGACCCTCTCCCCGCCGCGTTTGCAGAACGAGACCGACGAGGAGATCGAGTCCGAGACCGAGCTCGTCGGCGAGAGCTCGGGCGGCGAGGCCGAGGGCTCCGAGAGCTCCTCCTCCGAGGAGTAGAGCAGCTGCGACGGCCGTTCGGCGGTGGCGGCGGGACCGTCGACTGGCTGATCGTCGGGCTGGGCAATCCCGGCCGCGAGTATGAGCGCACGCGCCACAACGTTGGCTTCATGGTCGCCGAGGCGCTTGTCGAGCGCTGGGGGCTTGGGCGCGGCAAGGAGCGCTTTCGCGGGCGCATCGCCGAAGGGCGTGCGGGCGGATCGCCGGGGGGCGCGATCGACGTAGGCGCCCCCGCGGCAAAGGGCCCGCGGGTGGCGGTGTTGTGCCCGCAGACGTACATGAACGACGCCGGCCGCTCGGTTGGCCCGGCGCGCGGCGCGTTCAAGCTGGCGCTCGACCGCGTGCTCGTGGTGCATGACGAGATCGACTTGCCGTTCGGCGAGGTGCGCACGCGCACCGGCGGCGGGCTGGCGGGTCACAACGGGCTGAAGTCGATCAAGCGCGAGCTCGGCGGCGGCGACTTCGTGCGCGTGCGCGTCGGCGTCGGGCGCCCCGACTCGACCGACCCGGAGATCGTCTCGGCATACGTGCTTGGGCGCTTCCGCGAGAGCGACGCTCAAGTCGATGACCTGCTCACGCGCGCGTGCGAACAGGTCGAGCGTGTAGTTCTCGGCGACGTCCCCTCGGACGCGGCAGGATGAGGGTGTGACGTCCACCGGAAGCTCAACCGCCGCCAGGGATTCTTCCCCGGTGAAGAAGAACCCCGACGGCCCCACGCCGCCCGCCGCGCCTGTCCTGCGCAGCCTGCTCGGGTTGCTCGACGAGGACGAGTCGGCCAAGCGGCTCGCGCGCGAGGGCGGCCATGCATTCGTGTCGAGCGCTCTGCGCGCGTACGCAATCGCGGCGCTCGCCGACCTCGACGCGGCGGCGCGCGCGCGACCGACGCTCGTCGTGGTGGGCGACGACCGCGCGGCGCGCGACCTCGCGGGCGATCTGCGCGCGTGGCTTTCGCCGCGGCCGGTCCGCTATTACCCCTCGCGCGGCGTCGCCTACGAGTCGCACCTCGCGCCGCCGCCGCATCTCGTCGGTCTGCGCGTAGCCGCGCTCGACGCGCTGCTGGCCGCGCACGACGCGACCGAGCGCGAGCGCGGGCAGAGCGAGCAGCCGGTGGTGGTGGTCAGCGCGGTGGCGCTGTCGGAGAAGGTGCCCGACCCGGCGCTGCGCCCGCACTCGTTCACGCTGCGCGTAGGCGAGCTACTGGACTTGGACGAGTGCGCGGAGGAGCTCGTCGGCGCCGGCTACGAGCGCGTCGACCAGGTGGAGGAGCGGGGGCAGTTCGCGCTGCGCGGAGGACTGCTCGACGTGTTCCCCGCCACCGAGGAACGGGCGGTGCGGGTGGACATGTTCGACGTAGAGATCGAATCGCTGCGCTGGTTCTCGACCTTTACGCAGCGCTCGCTCGGCGACGTCGCCGAGGTCGAGATCGCCCCGGCTGCTGAGCTCGCGCCCGAGCATCGCGAGCTGGCGGAGATCGCTGCTGCCACAGGTGCGTTTACGGGTGGCGGAGGCAGCAGCGAGGAGGGCGATGCGGACAGGCGGCCGGATATCGCCGAGCTCCTGCCGGTCGAGCGCTTCGGCGCGCTGCTCGACCTGATCGGCGCGGAGACGGAGCTCGTTGTGGCGGCCGAGGAGGAGCTAGCGCCGGTGCTGAGCGATCACTGGAGCGACGTGTGCGCGGCGTTCGCCGATGCCGACGCCCATCACCTGTATGTGAGCCCGGAGCGCATCCAAGCCGCGCTTTCAGAGCGCGCGCGGATCTGGCTGTCGGCGCTCGCGAGCGGGCAGGAGATCGAGCTGCGCGCGCAGGCCGCGAACACGGCCGCACGCTCACTGGGCGAAGCCGAGCCGGAGCTCGAGAAGCTCGTGCGCTCGGGCTATCGCACCGTGGTTACGTTTCCCCGCCGCGGCGAGGGCGAGCGCGCCGCCTACAACCTCGGCCGGCTGAAAGCGGCGTGGCTGGGCGAGGGGGTGGGCGTCGCCGGAGCGCCGCTCGAGCCGTCGCTGCGCTTCGCCACGGCGTCGCTGCGCGAAGGATTCGTCGCGCCGCAGCTGAAGCTGGCCGTGTATCCCGAGCACCGTCTTCTCCGTCGCCGCGCGAGCGAGCGTTCCGGCGGCGTCGCCGCCGGCGGGCGTGGCGGCGCGGGCGGCCAGCGCCGCGGCGCGCTGCGCTCGTTCACCGAGTTGCGCACGGGCGACATCGTCGTGCACGAGGACCACGGCGTAGCGCGGTTCGCGGGCTTTGAGACGCGCACTGTGGCGAACGTCACGCGCGACTATCTCTATCTCGAATACCAGGGCGACGACCGCGTGTTCGTGCCTACGGACCAGCTCGCGAAGATCTCCCGCTACGTCGGTGCCGGCGGGGAGCACCCGCCGCTCTCAAAGCTCGGAGGCACGCGCTGGGAGACGATGAAGGCCCGCGCCCGGCGCGCCGCGCAGGAGCTCGCGGGCGAGCTGCTCTCGCTTTACGCTGAGCGGCGCCGGCGAACCGGGCATGCCTTCGCGGTCGACTCCGACTGGCAGCGCGAGTTCGAGGAGCGCTTCCCGTTCGCCGAGACCCCCGACCAGCGCGAGGCGATCGAGCTCGTCAAGGCCGACATGGAAGTGCCGCGGCCGATGGACCGCCTGATCTGCGGCGACGTCGGCTACGGCAAGACCGAGGTCGCGCTGCGGGCGGCGTTCAAGGCGGCAAACGACGGCAAGCAGGTGCTGATGCTCGCGCCGACGACGATCCTCGCCCAGCAGCACTACGGCACGTTCTCAGAGCGCCTCGCCGACTACCCGTTCACGCTCGAGCACGTCTCGCGGTTTCGCACCGCGGCCGAGCAGAAAGCGGCGATCAAAGGCTTCGCCGAGGGGCGCGTCGACATCCTGATCGGCACCCATCGCGTGCTCTCGCGCGACGTGCGCGCTAAGGACCTCGGCCTGCTGATCATCGACGAGGAGCAGCGCTTCGGCGTCAAGCAGAAGGAGCTGCTGCGCCAGCTGAAGCTGAAGGTCGACGTGATCTCGATGTCGGCCACGCCGATCCCACGCACGCTGCAGATGTCGCTCGCCGGCCTGCGTGAGATCTCCGTGATCGAGACCCCGCCGGAGGGGCGGCGACCCGTGAGGACATATGTGGGGGAGTACGAGGAGGAGCTCGTCAAGCGCGCGATCCTGCGCGAGCACGAGCGTGAGGGGCAGGCGTTCTTCATGCACAATCGCGTTGAGACGATCGAGGAGACCGCCGAGCGGCTGCGCGCGCTGTGCCCGGGCGTGCGCTTTGCGGTGGCTCACGGGCAGATGGGCGACGGCGAGCTCGAGACGGTGATGATGGATTACCTGCGCGGCGGCGCCGACGTGCTCGTGTGCACGTCGATCATCGAGTCGGGCATCGACATCCCGCAGGCGAACACGCTGATCGTCGAGCACGCCGACACGTTCGGCTTGGCCCAGCTGTACCAGATCCGGGGGCGGGTCGGGCGCAGCCGCGAGCGCGCGTACGCATACCTGCTGTATGACTCGGCGGCGTCGCTCACGCCCGAGGCGGCGCAGCGGCTGTCGGCGCTGTCGGACTACACCGAGCTCGGCGCCGGCTTCAAGGTCGCGATGCGCGATCTGGAGATCCGCGGCGCGGGCAACCTGCTCGGTGACGAGCAGTCCGGGCACGTGGCGGCGCTCGGGTTCGAGCTGTACATGCAGATGCTCGACGAGGCCGTGCAGGCCGCCGAGCCGCAGGCGGAGGGCGAGGAGCTCTCAGAGCCCGTGCGGTTGGACGTGAACGTCGACGCGTACGTGCCGGCCGACTACGTGCCCTACGAGCAGGCGAAGATCGAGGTGCACCGGCGCGTCGCGGGGGCGGTGGAGGTCGCCGACGTGGAGCGGCTGCGGGAGGAGCTCGAGGATCGCTTCGGCCCGGTGCCCGAGCCGCTCGGCAACCTGCTTGCGCTGCAGCGGGCGCGCATCAAGTTCGGTCAGGCCGGGGCGCGGATGGTGAGCTTTCACGGCGATCGCCTCGCGGTGACGCCGATCGAGCTCGACTCCAAGCGCGCGAAGCGGCTGCACGAGCAGCTGCCGGAGGCGCTGTACGAAGGCGGCCGCGCGCAGGTGTCGGTGCGCGTGCCGAAAGACGCCGGCGCGCGCTTTCCGACGGTGACCAAGGCTGCCGATGTCCTGCTCGCGCTCACCCGCGAAGCGGCATGAAGTCCACGCGGAGGTCCCGATTTGGTCAAGGTTCTCGGGAGTTGGAGACATCTTCAGGAACTCCTTAAGCACGGGATCCGCGGTTTCCGCTAGAGTGCCCGCGTCGTGTCAAAGTCGCTTCGCTACATCTCGGCGCTAGGCGCCGTTTTCTTTGCCCTCGTGGGTCTGTCCGCGTGCGGTGGAGGCCTTCCCGGCAACGCCGTGGTGCAGGTCGGGGGCAACTCGATCACCAAAGCCACCTACGGCCATTGGATCTCGGTGGCGGCGGCCTCGAGCAGCACGACACCGGGATCAGCGGCCAAGCCGGTCGTGCCGGTACCGCCCTCCTACACGGCCTGCATCGCGCATCTGGAAGCGACCGCCGCGAAACCGGCGAAGGGTCAGTCCAAGCCGACCGCGGCGCAGCTGAAGAGCGAGTGCGAACAGCAGTACAAATCGCTCCAGCAAGAGGTCCTCGGCTTTTTGATCTCCTCGGAATGGGTGCTCGGCGAAGGCAACAGCCTGGGTGTGAAGGTGAGCGACAAGGAAGTCAAGAAGCAGTTCGAAACGATCAAGAGCCAGCAGTTCCCCAAGCCGGCGGAATTCGAAAAATTCCTCACCACCTCGGGACAGACGGTCTCCGACCTGCTGTTGCGCGTAAAGCTGAACCTGCTGTCCTCCAAGATCCAGCAGCACGTCATCAAGAGCAAGGGCACGCCCACCGAAGCGCAGATCAAGAAGTACTACAACGAAAACAAGGCACGCTTCGGCACGCCGGAAAAGCGCAACCTGCGGATCATCCTCACCAAGACCGAAGCCCAGGCGGCGAGCGCCAAGAAGGAAGTCGAATCGGGCAAGAGCTTCGCTAGCGTCGCCAAGAAGGTGTCGATCGATCCGACCAGCAAGGCCAACGGCGGCCTGCTCTCGGGCGTGACCAAGGGCCAGGAGGAGAAGACGCTCGATGAAGCGGTCTTCACAGCCAAAAAGGGCGTGCTCAGCGGACCGATCAAGACGCCGTTCGGCTACTACATCTTTGAAGTGCTGAGCGCGACCGCCGGCAGTCAGCAGAGCCTCGCGCAGGCCAAATCCTCGATCAAGCAGCAGCTGACCGCTACGCAGCAGCAGACGGCGCTCAGCAAGTTCGTGAAAGAATTCAAAAAGAAGTGGACCGGCAAAACGGAATGCCGCACGGGCTACGTGGTGCAGGACTGCAAGAGCTACAAAGCCCCGAAGACGACCTCCACCCCAGCGCCGGTCGTACCGCAGACGGGCACCCCGACGACGACCACCAAAGTGCCCGTCACACCGACCAAAAAATAGGTCGAGGGTTCCGGTCGTGCCGGTCGTGAGACGCCTGCTCCAAACCGCGAGGCTGTGCACGTGAGCCAGATCGAGCGCGTGCACGCGCGCCAGATTCTCGACAGCCGCGGCAACCCGACGGTCGAGGTCGAGGTCGGGCTGCGCTCCGGCGCTCACGGCCACGCGGCCGTGCCCTCAGGCGCCTCCACGGGCGAGTTCGAGGCGAAGGAGCTGCGCGACGGCGGCGAGCGCTGGCAAGGCAAGGGGGTGATGCGCGCCGTGGACAACGTCAACGGCGAGCTCGCCACGGCCGTGGCCGGCATCGACGCGGCCGACCAAGAGGCTGTCGATCGCGCGATGATCGCACTCGACGGCGCCCTCGACAAGTCGCGGCTCGGCGCTAACGCGATCCTCGGCATATCGCTCGCGGCGGCCCACGCGCAGGCGGCCGAGGAGGGGTTGGCGCTGTGGCGCTATCTCGGGGGTGAGGCGGCGAGAGTGCTGCCGGTGCCGATGATGAACGTGCTGAACGGCGGCGCGCACGCCGACAACAGGGTCGACTTCCAAGAGTTCATGATCGTGCCCTGCGGCGCGAGCACGTTCTCTGAGTGCCTGCGCATGGGCGTCGAGGTATTCCACGCGCTGAAGGGCACCCTGCACGCACAGGGTCTCAGCACAGCCGGCGGCGACGAGGGCGGTTTCGCGCCTGACCTCGGCTCCAACGAGGAGGCGCTGCAGATGCTGACCGCCGGCATCGAGAGAGCCGGCTACGAGCCGGGCACGGATGTGGCGATCGCGCTGGACCCCGCCACCAGCGAGCTGTATCGCGACGGCAGCTACGTGCTCGAGCACGAGGGCCGCACGCTGACCGGGGCCGAGCTGGCCGACTACTGGGGTGAGCTCGCCGCCCGCTACCCGATCGTGTCGATCGAGGACGGCATGGACGAGGAGGATTGGGACGGCTGGAAGGCGCTCACCGAGCGACTGGGGGAGAGGGTGCAGCTCGTCGGCGACGACCTGTTCGTCACGAACACCGAGCGCCTGCGCCGTGGCATCGACATGGGCGTGGCGAACTCGATCCTGATCAAGGTCAACCAGATCGGCACCCTGACGGAGACGCTTGCAGCGATCGCACTGGCGCGCGAGGCCGGCTACACGGCCGTGATGAGCCACCGCTCGGGCGAGACCGAAGACGTCACGATCGCCGACCTCGCGGTCGCCACCGGCTGCGGGCAGATCAAGACTGGCGCGCCGTCGCGGTCGGACCGGGTGGCGAAGTACAACCAGCTGCTGCGCATCGAGGAGCAGCTCGGCGCTGACGCCGAGTTCCCCGGGCGCTCCGTCTTCTCGCGGTAGCGACGTTCGCTGCCGGCTTGCAGGAGGTTCGCCCGGGAGGGCGAATGCGCAGAGAGCATGCCCGCCGCCCAAGCATCTCGACGGCGCTCTGCCGGCTCAGCCGGAGCGCGCGCGAAGACGCCGCGCGAGAGGGCCCTCCGGACCCAGGGCAAAGGAGCGCGCGTTCGCTGGGACCGGGTGGGTCGGATCGCGATGGGCGGCGTGTTGGTGGCGCTCGCCTACCTGTATCTAAGCGCCGGCGTGCACATCTTCTCCACCTGGCGACAATCGCATCGAGACAGCGCCACGGTCGCCACGATGGAGCGCGAAAACAAGACGCTCTCGCGCGAGCACGAAAGCCTCGGCAAGCAGGCCACGCTCGAAGCGGAGGCGCGGCGGCTGGGCATGGTCAAGAAAGGCGAGCTTCCCTACGTCGTCAGCGGCCTGCCGAACGACTAGACGCTCACGCCATTCATCTAACGCCCTCCTGAAGCCCGACGTTCGCGGGCAGGTCGCTTCGAGGGCGCTACCCTCGGCGGATGCCGTCGCCGTACGAGAACGCGATCTACCAGTGGCGCCAGGGCGAACGCCGCCTGAGCGCGGCTCCGGCCGAGCGCGGCGCGCAGCTGGAGCGCGTGACGAGCGACCTCGTCGCAGAGCTGCGCCGGCGGCTGGGCGGCCGCTTCTCGACGGCAGAGCTGGCCGACCTCTACGAGCAGGGCGCCGACTGGTGCCTGCAGGTGGCGATGAAGACGGCTCCGGACGATCCCTGGGCCTGGGAGGCTGGCGTGGTGGTCGACGCGGCGTTCGGCCGCTACCTGCACGAGGCCGCCGACTACGCCGGCGGGCGCACAGAGGTAAACGCCTAGTCAATCAATTGCTCGCGCCGCTTAGCGACGCCCTAGTCGTCGGTGTCGACGCGGCGTATGACTATGCGGTCCTCTTCGACCGTCACCTCGACAGGACGGTGCCCGGCCCAGTGCTCTGCGTAGATCGGGTTGTCCTGCACCGCCGGGTCGAGCCACAGGCCGTAGCCCTCCTCGCCATGGTCGAACGTGCCTTCGAGTGGACCGGCGTTGCGCGCGCCCGCGCGCGAGCGTCCGCGGCCGCCGCGACGGCTGCGCCGGCGTGTGCGGGGAGCGCCCTCCGCCTCCTCGCTACCCTCCGCATCCTCGGTGTCCTCCTCCTCGCCCTTCGCTTCGGCCTCTGCCTTCGCACGCTCGGCCTCCAGCTCGGCGGCCTCCAGCTCGGCGGCGATCTGCGCGTCGTCCTCGGCTCGCAGGTCGATCTCCTCGTAGTCCGCCGCGACCGCGCCGTCGGCTGGGTCTCCGTCGCTGACGAGCTCGTTCTGACGCTTGAACTGCTCGATGTCACGCACGGTGACCTCGAGCTGGTGAGCGACCCAGGCGTCGGTGCGACCCTGTCGCACCCACGCGCGGATCTGGTTCAAGTGCGGACGCAGTGATCTACGAGGCATGAGCGGTCCGGGAGACTAGCGCATAGAGTTCGACCGCAGGCTCGTCGTCGTATGGTTGGGATGTTGCGAGGAGCCTGTCGTCGATCGGGAGGCAAGCTTGGCGTCTCCGGGGTCGCTTTCCCCCGACGGGGTGACTATGCTTGCCAGACCGGCGGGGGGAGTTGAGCCGGTCGCCCGTCGGCAAAGAGGAAGGTGCACCGCATGTTGGTTCTGACCCGCAAGTCCAACCAGAGCATCATGATCGGCGATGACGTCGAGGTGTCCGTGCTGTCCGTCATGGGTGAGAAGGTCCGCATCGGAATTCAAGCGCCGCAGGACATTCCGGTGTTTCGCAAGGAGATCTATCTGGAGATCCACCGCGAAGACGGCGAGGGCACACCCACGGCGGATGTCCGCGCCGAGGTCACCGACGCCCTGCAAGAGCTGGGCGACGGGTCTGCCTCGGGGTCAGAGCGGGCTCCGTAGGGCGTAGCGGGCTCCGCACGGCGTTCTTAGCCCAGCAGCAGGTAGAGCGTGCGGAACATGACCACGGTGACGATCGCCGCGGTCAGGATGAGCGTGAGCACGAGCAGCACAAAGCGAAACGAGCCGTGCTTATGGCGGCGGTCCAGCGCGCGTTTGTGAGCGCGCTGCTCGGTCGTGCGGCGCAGCGAGGCACGCCGTCGGCGATCGAGTGAGATCTCTTTGACGAACGCCTGCTCCCACTCGGCGAGACTTTGCCTCATCTTCATGGCAGCGCCTCGTCGCCCCTGGCTGCGTCCTCCCTCGCTCGCCTGCGAAGAAGCACGCCACGCTCGGTGCGTCCTTGCCAGGAACGACGATCCGCCGCCATGAAGGGGGCTTGTTCGATGAACTTCACGAGACGATTTTGCCAGGGGCTTGCATCTACCCGACCGTCGTCTCGGCCTCGGCGCGCTCGTAGACTTGGACGAAGCGGAGATAGTTCTCGGCGATCTTCTGCGCGCCGGCGGCGCGGTCGATCTTGCCGTCGATGTAAGACTTCAACGGGTCCCACCAGATCGAGCGACCGATCGCGAAGCCGACGAAGCCGTCGACCGGGGCCGCTGCTCCGAGCCATTGGTCGACCTTGTCGTCGTCGGCGCCACGGCCGAGCACGACACAGACGACGCCGTCGCGACCGCCAGAGCGGGCTTGGGCGACGAGCATCTCGCAGTCGGCGCGCTCGTCGACGCCCTCGATCTTCCAGATGTCGACCTCGATGCCGGCGTCCTGGATCGCTGAGATCGCGCGGCGCATCAGCTCGGGGCGCAGCTCTGCGTCGTAGCGGTCTGAGTCGCCGCCCACCGACTCCAGCTGCGCGGGCTCGGCCGGCACGAGCAGCTCGAACAGGAACTTGCGCTCGTGTTGATGCAACCAGTCGCTCAGCCGCTTCAGCTTGCCCAGCTGCTCGCGGTTCTCGCCGTCGTCGCCATCGGGGTTGTAGCGGACGAGGACCTTGGTGAAGTCGGGGTTGAAGCTCTCGATGTGCGCGCCGAACTCGTCGCCGTACTGGAAGTCGAACATGTTCTGACCGCTGCGCTCGGCCGGCATCGCGAGCTTCAACCCGTGCTCGCGCGCCTCCGTCGGCACGGTCGAGCCGAACTGCTCGTCGACGAGCACGCCGGTCACCGTCGGGTCGGCGCCGGCGCCGACGGCGCGCACGATGCCCTCGAAGATCAGGTGCTTGGCGTCGGCGATCATCGCCGTCTGCTCGGCGTCGGGTTCGCCTTCGATGCCGAAGAACTTCTTTTGAAACGACCCGCGATGGTCGAACGCGAGGATGTATAGCTTCTCGTCATAGCCTGTTTTCATGGGGTCCAGTATTCCAAAGGCGCGCGGAGACGGCTTCGGCCACGGCGGACGGGGTCGGCGCCGGCCTTGGGAGTCGAGAGCGCAAGCTGGACGCTTCGTGTCCGTGCCAGAATGATTCGACGATGTCTTCCGGCGCCGATCTGTTCGTGGTGTGCAAGCAGTGCGGCTCAGAGGTCAGCCCCTACATCACCGAGTGCCCTTACTGCGGTCATCGGCTGCGTCGGCGCGCTCCCAAGCTGCCGCCCAAACAGACCTCCGCCGATGAGCCGACTCGGCGGGGGCGCAGGCCGTGGCCGATCTTCGCGCGGCCACGACCGCCGAAAGGCATCCGGCTCAACCCCGCCAAGCGCTCCCGCTCGCAAGAAGGTCACTGGGCCGGCGCGACTCCCTATGCGACGATCGTGCTGGTGGCCGCGAGCTGCGCGGTGTGGGTGGCGTGGCGCGGAGGCTTCGTCGACCTGAGCGAACTGGCGGTCGTCGGGCCGCTGCACGGCGATTGGTGGAAGCTCCTCACCACCCAGTTCGCTTACGACAACGGGCTGTATGAGCTTTGCACGCTGGTCGCGATCGCCCTGTTCGGATGGCTGCTCGAGCGTCGCCGTGGACCGGCCGTCACGCTCGCGCTGTTTCTCGCCACGGGCGTCACCGGCGCGCTGGTCGCGCTCGCCGTGTATCCCGAGCCGGTGGCGATCGGCGGCAACGCGGGGGCGATCGGTCTGCTGGCGGCGTGGGCGATCCCAGACATCGAAGCTTTCCGCTCCAGCTACTATCGCGAGGGCGACCTGCTCGGCGTGCTGGCGATCCTCGCGGTGCTGCTGGCGATGCCGTTTGCGACCGCGGAAGGTAGCTGGCTGGCGGGTATCGCCGGCGGGGTCTTGGGACTCGCGCTGGGCGCCGGCCTGCACCTGATCGACCCGCCCGAGCTGTAGGACACACACGCGGCTCTTCGCGCGCGCCCGCAGATCGAAGGATGGCGCTGTCATGCGAGAGATGTATGCAGAGCACAACGGGGGTGCGGGCGCCCGGACGCTCGTATCATGATTGGCTTCCGCCCCCGCTACCAGCAGAGGAGCAGCGAACATGGAGATCCGCTTCCTGGGCCACGCGGCCTTCGAGCTCACCGACGGCTCCACCTCGGTCCTGATCGACCCGTTCCTGACGGGCAATCCCAAGGCGGCGGTCGCCGCTGAGGAGCTGTCTCCGCAGGCGATCCTGTTGACCCACGGCCACGGTGATCACATCGGCGACACGGTTGCGATCGCCAAGCGCTCGGGCGCCGAGGTCGTGGCGATCGTGGAGATCGCCAACGAGCTGACCGAGGCCGGGTTGGAGAGCGTGCACGACCCGAACATCGGCGGGACGGTGAAGCTCGACTGGGGCTCGGTCAAGCTGGTGCCCGCCTGGCATACCTCGACGACGCCGAGCGGCACCGCGAACACGCCCGCCGGCCTGATCGTAAGCTTCGCCGGCAAGACGATCTACCACCTCGGCGACACCGGCCTGTTCTCCGACCTCGCGCTGATCTCCGAGCGCGCCGGCGAGATCGACGTCGCGATCGTGTGCATCGGCGGCCACTACACGATGGATCGCTTCGACGCGGTGCACGCGGCCAAGCTGATCGGCGCCAAGCAGGTGATCCCCTGCCATTACGACACGTTCCCGCCGATCGAGACCGATGCGCAGGCGTTCAAGGCAGACGTCGAATCGGCCTGCTCCTCGAAGGTCGTGGTGCTAGCCCCGGGGGATGTGCATTCGCCATGACGATGACCAACGCGGTGGTGCTGATCGAGGCCGAGCGCGACGCGCTCTCCTCGCTGGGCGGCGCGCTGGCGGACATCGACGGTGTGGCCGAGGCTTACTCGGTGACCGGCGAGTGGGACTTCGTAGCGATCGTCCGCGTCCCCGACCACGAGCAGCTCGCGGATGTCGTCACCGGCGAGATCGGAGGCCTCTCCGGCGTTATCCGCACGCAGACGATGGTCGCTTTCGCCGCCTTCTCCCGACACGACCTAGAAGCGCTGTTCTCCATCGGCGAATAGCCGCCGCTGCTGGCTTATACGATCGATCGATGCGCGCGATTCCGCTGAAGCCCGAGTACGGCCCGACGCTCGGCCGGATGCTCGCTCCTCGCTGGCATGCAGCCTCCTCGGTCGCGCGCACGGTCGCGATCGTCTGCGGCGCCGGTCTGCTGGTCCTGCTGGTCGCGGCGGCCCTCACGCTTGAGGACGCCAAATACTCACACGGAGGGCCTGTGCCGTTCAGCTTCGACTACCGCGACCTCTACCGCACCGCGCCCGATCCGAGCGGCTATGTCGAGGTGCAGCGTCGCTCTCCGGCCGGCCGCTTGGAGTACTCCTTCGCGGTGAGCCCGCTGCAGCTGCCCGCTTATCGCGGTGCGCTCTCCGGCGAGCTGCCGCTGTACGCGTCGGGCTACATCCGCGCGCTTAGGCGGCGCTACGCGGGCTTCGTGCTGCGGGGCGAGGGCAAGACCCGTGTGAACAAGGTTCCTGCTTACGACGTCCTCTACACCGCGCTCGTGGCCGGGCACGAGATGTATGGGCGAGACGTGCTGCTTTTGCCGGAAGGAGAAGGAGTTCGTAGCGGCGTTGACATCGCGATGCTCGAGTACAAGGCGACCAGCTCGCAGGTGGACTCGCCGGTGGAAGCCGGCGGATCGGGCGTGCTGGCGACGCCGCTGAAATCGTTCTCGCTGGGGTAGCCACGCCGCTGAAATCGCTCGCTGAGGTAGCTCACGCCGCTGAAATCGCTCTCGCTGGGGTAGCCACGCCGCCGGAGTCTCGGTCGCAGTTTGAATATCGCTCGCTCGGCTCGTGGCGCAGAGCGCGATGCGAGGGCGGCTCGGCGGCGCGCTCAGCCGCCGACGGTTTCGACGACGGGCGTGGCCTGGGTGGTCGACGACACCGGCGCGGGCGCCGTCGGTTCGCTTGTTGTGCTCGACACCGGCGCGGGGATTGTGACGGGCGCCGGAGTCGGGTTCGTTTCGGTGCTCGTCGTGGGCGGGGCGGACACAGGCGGGGGAGTTTCGCTCGGTGTGGTCGTCGTCGCAGCCGGCGTCGTCGTCGTTTCCGCGGGAGGCGGGCTCGGCTGCTGGCCGGTGGCCGCCGGCGGGAGTTCGGTCGACTCGGTCGTGACCTCCGTCACCGGGGGCGCCTTGGGCGCGACCGGCTTGGCTGCGGGCGGCGGCGGCGTGACCGCGGCGAGGGGCGTCGCGGTCGTGGACGGCACGGTCGAGGCGGGGGCGGCAGCTGTTTTCTTGTGCAGTGCGATCGCGGCGAGATGGTGGGGGGAGCGCTTGACGGCGGCGACGCCGCTGCGCACGGGCTCGCGCACGCCCGAGCTGATCGGCTGTGGCCTGGCTTGCACGACGACCGGCTCGTTCACCGTCCGCGCGGCAGGCGCATACGCCGAGGCTCTGCTCGCGGATGGGTGATGGTGATGCGCCAGATGGCCGGTGTGGTCGGCTGCAACAGCCCCGGCGGTAACGATCGCGGCGGCCGCCAGTCCGGCGACTGCCTTGGTCGCAATGGCGCCCGCGCCTACGGTGAGTACGCTCCCGGCAGTGCTCGCGCCGCCGACTGCTCCCGCGCTCGCGGCGGCGCCCGCGCCCACGGTGGCCCCGGCGCCGCCGGCGACGTGGGCGCTGCCCGCCGACGCGGTGGAGCCGAGCTTGGTCAGCACCAGCTTCTTGATCAGCAGCAGCGGGCCGACCGGTAGGATCGCGGCGAGTGCGTGGTTGTTCTCCTTGAGCTGCTTCTTGAAGAAGCGGCAGCTCTCACAGCTGCGCACATGCCGCCGGGCGGGCGGGCCGAGCTTGGTCAGGCCCTCGGCCACCTCGCCCAGCTCCAGGCGCACGTCCGCGCAGCTCAGCTTGCGCGCCTCGGCAGCCTCGGCGAGCGAGATGCGCGCGCGCACGAGCAGCGACTTGACCGACGGCACGGTGGTCTCCATCGCGTGCGCGATCTGCTCGTATGACAGCGCGTCGATCTCGCGCAGCAGCAGCGCCGTGCGCTGCGTCTCGGGCAGATCCTGCACGTCGGCGAGCAGTTGGCGGAAGCTCTCGCGCTTGATCACGCGGTCGCCGGTCGACAGGCCATGGTCTGAGAAGTGCACGTCCATTGAATCCACGCCGATTGCGGAGGCGCGGCGCAGGTGGTTGAGCGAGCGGTTGCGCGCGATCCGGTACAGCCACGGGCGCACGTTGATCTCGCGCTCGTCGCCCAGGACCGCGTTGAACGCGGCGGTGAACACCTCCTGCAACACGTCCTCGGCGTCCTCGCGCGAGCCGAGCATGTGCCGGCAGAACGACAGCAGGCGCGACTGGTAGCGCGAGAACAGCACCTCGAACGCGGCGTGCTGCCCGCGACGGGTCAGCGTGATCAGGCGCTCGTCGGACTGCAGGCGCAGCAGCGGACTCGGGCCTCGCAGGCCTGACATGCTGCTCGTGTTTGTGAGTGCGGAGGCCTCCACGGACGGTCCATTCGCTGCTATTCGTGTTCTTACCCCTGCTGACACGGTAGCAATCGGGTAGTTGCGGTCCTCGCGCGCGAGCGCGAGGACTCGCCGGATCGATCAGGCGCGACCGCGGCCGATCCGCGCCGGACTCGCTCGAGATGTTTCTCACGCTGCGCCGAGCGCTACGATCGCTGCGCCCGGGTGGACAAACTGGCAAAGTCAGCGGACTTAAAATCTGCCGCTCCAAGCGAGCTTGCGGGTTCGACTCCCGTCCCGGGCATACATCGATAGAGTCGCCGCGATGACCGAGGCAGGCAGCGGGGAGAGCGCGGCTATGTTCCACGGCGGGCGGCTGATCGCACGCCGGCTGAAGGCGCACGGGATAAGCAAGCTGTTCACGCTCTCAGGCGGGCACATCTTCTCGATCTACGACGGCTGCCGCGAGGAGGGCATCGAGATCGTCGACGTCCGCCACGAGTCCACCGCGGCGTTCGCGGCGGAGGGCTGGGCGAAGGTCACGCGCGAGCCCGGCGTGTGCGCGCTGACGGCCGGCCCCGGCGTGACGAACGGCATGAGCGCGATGGCCTCCGCGCAGGCGAGCCACTCGCCGATCCTCGTCCTCGGCGGCCGTGCCCCCGCGTTGCGTTGGGGTCAGGGCTCGCTGCAGGAGATCGATCACGTTCCGTTCGTCCGCCCGCTCTCAACGCTGGCCGCGACTGCCCAGAGCACCGCCGAGATCCCCGGCCTGGTGGACGAGGCGCTCGCCGCCGCGCTCGCGCCCCACGGCGGGCCGGCGTTCCTCGACTTCCCGCTCGACTACGTCTTCATGGAGGCGGCCGAGCCGGACTCCGGTCTGTCCGACGCAGCCGCCGACGCAAGCCGCGCCGCGAGCCTGCCGGCGGCCGACCCCGCGGCGATCGAGCGTGCGGCCGAGCTGCTGCGCGGCGCCGAGCGGCCGGTGATCATGGCCGGCACCGACCTGTACTGGGGCCGCGGGGAGGGCGCGTTGCTGGAGCTCGCCGAAGCGCTGCGCGTGCCGGTCTTCCTCAACGGCCTCGCCCGCGGGTGCGTGGCGGCCGACCACGAGCTGTTCTTCTCGCGCGTGCGCTCCCACGCGCTGAAAGCGGCCGACGTCGCGCTCGTGGTCGGCGTGCCGATGGACTTCCGCCTCGGCTTCGGCGCGTCGTTCGGCGAGGACACTGAGATCGTCGTAATCGACGTCGCCGAGCCCGCCCGCGCCCACCCACGTGTGGTCGCGGCCGAGTGCTACGGAGCGCTTGAGCCGACGCTCACCGACCTGCGTATCGACGCTTCTCCCTCGCCGGGTGGGGCAGAGGACTCTGGCGCGCGGGCGCGCGAGCGCTGGGTGGCCGAGCTGCGCGCCGCCGAGAGCGAGCGGCGCGAGGGGGAGAGGGCCGAGCTCGAGGACGGTCGCGCGCCCTTGCATCCGATGCGGCTGTACGCAGAGCTCGCCACCGTGCTCGACCGCGACGCGATCGTGATCGGCGACGGCGGCGACTACGTGTCATACGCCGGCCGCGTCGTCGACTCCTACCTTCCCGGCTGCTGGCTCGACCCCGGCCCGTTCGGCTGTCTCGGCACCGGCCCCGGCTACGCGCTCGCGGCCAAGCTCGCCCACCCCGACCGCCAGGTCGTGCTGTTGCTCGGCGACGGCGCGTTCGGGTTCACCGGGATGGAGTTCGACACGCTCGCCCGCCACGGCGTGAACGTCGTGGGTGTGATGGGCAACAACGGGATCTGGGCGCTCGAGAAGCACCCGATGGAGTTCCTCTACGGCTACTCCGTCGCCGCCGACCTGCGCCCCGGCACGCGCTACGACCAGGTGGTCGAAGCGCTCGGCTGTCACGGCGAGCTGGTGCAGCGCCCCGACGAGCTGCGTCCCGCGCTCGAGCGCGCATTGAGCGCAGGCATGCCCGCGCTCGTGAACGTCCTTACGGACCCCACCGTCGTCTATCCCCGCAAGTCGAACCTCGCCTGATCGCCCGCGTCGTGCGCGGGCCCGACGCGTCGTCTCGGGGCCCTCGCATCGCCTGCGGCTGACCCACGGCTGCGCCGCGTGTGCCCGACCGGCGCCGGCTGCGCTGGGGGAGGGCCAAGCGTACGTGTCTTCCTCAAATAAACGCGCGTCTCAGCCCAAGCCCGCGAGGCGCAGCGCGCCGCCGAACAGGATGTCGTGCTCGGAGACCTCCACCTGCTCGAGCTCGAACGCGCGCAAGGCCTCGCCCAGCAGGATCATCCCTGCGACGATCGTCGGCGCGCGGTCCGGATGCAGGCCGACCACCTCGCGTCGCTCCGCTTCGTCCATGTCCGCCAGCCGCGCCAGCAGCATCTCGACCGTCGCCAGCTGCAGCTCGTAGCCGTGCACTCGCGCCGGGTCGTACGGATCGAGCTCTTGGGTGATCGCAGCCGCCGACGTCGCCGTCCCGGCCACGGCGATCCCGCGCGTCACCGGCGCGCGCTCCTGCGGTGGGAGCCCGTCGAGGAAGACCGTCCGCACGTCCCGCGCGAGCTCCTGCAGCTCCTGCGGCCGCGGCGGGTCGGAGTGGATGTGGCGCTCGCTCATCCTCACTACGCCCGCGTGCAACGACACGTGAAAGCCCGCTTCGCGCCCGCTCCCCACGATGAACTCGGTTGAGCCCCCGCCGACGTCGATCACGACCGTCGGCTCATCCGCGCCCCGGCCGCTGCGGTCCTTGCGGCCTACCGTCGAGTCGCTCCTCTCGCCGTTCGCTCGGCTCTCGCTCGGATCGTCCGTCTCGTCTTCCTTCTCGCGACCGGACATCGCCCCGAGGAAGGTCAGCTGCGCCTCTTCCTCGCCCGCCAGTATCCGTGCGTCGAGGCCCTTATCGCGCACGCGCGCGAGGAAGTCGCCACCGTTCTTCGCGTCGCGCACCGCCGAGGTACACACCGCCAGGTTCGCCTCGCAGCCGTGCTCGTCGATCTCGCTTACATACTTTTCGAGCGTCTCCATCACGCGCGCAACCGCGTCCTGTGACAGCGCCCCCGTCGAGTCGACCCCCTGACCGAGCCGCGTCACCTGCGAGTGGCGCGCTCGTTCGCGCACCGCGCCAGTCTCGCGATCGACGTCTGCGATCAGCAGGCGGGTCGAGTTGGTTCCGATGTCCACGATCGCGACGCGCATTGTCCGGCCCATCTCAGCAGATCGGCTGCTCTCCCTGTTTTTTGCTAGAACGTAGGTAGCGACGCGGGGTGGAGCAGTCTGGTAGCTCGTCGGGCTCATAACCCGAAGGTCGCAGGTTCGAATCCTGCCCCCGCTATGGCCTTATTGGCGACCTTGGCCGCACTTGGATCGAGGTCGCGGTGCCTGCGCGAACCATCTCGGCGAACGCGATTGGTGGCACTGGGACGAGGGCTGGGTGCTCGCGCCTCAGTCCTTGGAGGTCAGCTCACGGAGGAAGCCAGGGAAGCGGCCGGCGCCGAAGTCGAAGTAAAGCGCCCAGTCGGCTGATCCGTGCCATCCTCCCCGGCGTCGAGCTCGGCTTTCAGTTGGGTGGCATTTGTCTAGGTCACTTCGGTCCTCCTTGTCCGTCGTCAGGGCTTGGGTTCTGCTCGAAATCCGAGTGTACGGGACCGCATTGACCTACTCCCGCGGGAAGAGCCGCCGCACGATCCATGCGAGCAGGCCGATGCCCGCAACGCCGGTCGAGGCGTTGCCCACCGACGGCTCGCCGACGATGGCGGCGGTGGTACAGGCCAGCACGATCGTGACGACAACCGCCAGTACGAATACCCGCATCCATAGCTCCTGCCGTGCGCGCGCCAATTCCAGCTCGGTCTGCCGTTCATTTGCACCCCGGACGGAGGTCGACGCGCTACGTGGGCGAGTCATTGCTTGCCTCCACCAACTCATGGATCTCGAAGCAGACCTCGTCGCTTCTCTCGCCGCTCTCGAAATCGATCGGCTCCAGTTGAAGACGCCAGTGCAGCTGTGAAATAACCTCATTCGCGACCGCAGATGCCTCTCCCACGGTCTCAACGGCTAGCCCGCAACGAACGTGAACGTTTTTGTCGTCGCTGGGGTGCGCCTCCAGATCCAAGCTAATCGGAAGAGAGTCAACGTCCTCCAGGAGGTAGCGGAAGTTCGCTTGAATCTCCTCAAACGTCTTGTCTCCCTTGAGCGCGAGCCGCACGACCGCCTCGAAGCGCATGCGATCCTTGCGACCAAACTCAGCATGCCGAACCCCATTGGCTGTCAAGCGCTTGTCGCGAACGACGCCCATGCGTCGACAACGCTCGATCTGCTCACGCAAGGCCTGGACTCCATTTAGTAGTCGAACTGAGGTCTGAAAGGAGTCGAACTCGCCGCCCGGGAGTACGTGATACATCAGCTGTGATGCCCAGTCCTTAGCAGCGGCTACCTCCGCGAAGACAGCATCCACAGCCAGGGGATGGATCTTGCTTGGGAGCATCTCGAATACCTGCTCCCAAGGAAGCAGATGGGACCACTCAGCCTTCATTTTTCTCTCCGCCGGGTCACCCTGGAAGCACTCCAGATGCCAGCGCATGGCACGTGGGTTACGGTTGCCTCGATCTGGAACAGAGAGCACCAGCATCTTCCCATCGGAGAGTTCACCACGGAGGCAGGGAAGCTCACCACGGATGCGAGGCCCGTGGCCGGCTAACCAATGTGCTGTTCTGAACACGTCAGGCAGCTCGGCTTCACGTCTTGCTGCGCCTTGTCGCCGCTCCTGGGTCCCGGCCTGATCGCTCGCCGACTCGCCGGGCTCATCGGTCAAGGTCCAGGTGGGCTCATCATCGCCGGTGATGCGCGGTGCCGGGTCACCCATCTCCGGATCCCACGGTGCCCACAACGATGCACGACGTGGGACTCCGCTCGGTATGAGGTCTGCAAGCGACAATAGGTCGATTGCGGGCAGACTCTCGTATACCCAATCGGGATCGAGGATGTCTTCGTATGCGTACTCCAGCTCGTACTCTGCAGCCTTATACGCCTCCTCGGTCAGAGAGCTTCCGTGAATCTCCAGTGCAGCCTGAGCTTCCCGCAAGATCAGATGTGCGGCGATCTGCTCTGCATAGCTCGAGATCGGCTGACGTGTCGGCTGACCGAACTTCCATCCGACCAGGAACAGCGTGTTGCTGATGTCGTCGACCAGTCCGTCATCGATCAGGTCGTGAGCATCCGGAGGGAGATACTCCTTGAGCGTCTCTTTTGGTTCGAGATCGACGAAGAAGTCGACCACCACAACGGCAGCGTGACGCAGCGCCTCCTGTGCGGCCGGATGCTTGATCCCATACGCCGACGCATACGCGGTCGGACGAAGCGCCGAGCCCGACGAGATGCGCACGCCATCCGGATACTCCTTGGTGATAGGTCCCTTGCGACCGCTGTCCGGCACGAAGCCGAACAGGGCGTGACGTCCGAGCCAGCCTGTGATGTGGACCGCAGCGCGACCATCGCCACCTCCGTCCCCCCGGCCGTCCGCAGCGAAGACCAGCTCGCAGCCGGTGTGCCCGATCTCCCATTCGGTGAGGTGTGTCTCCACGGCCTCCAACGCCTTGACGGCCTCATCAGAGGGGTCACGAAGCGACTCTGCCCGCCATGACATGTCCGGATCGATGTGGAATCCGGGCAGCTCACGCTCGCGTCGCTCTGCACGGTAGATGCGCTGGGGTCGCTCCCCATGTGCCAACGCATGGAGAAGACGCCCCGAGCCATAGACCTTCGCCCAGGCCTCCATCTCGCTGCGGTAGTGGTCGCGGTCAGCGGCAGCCTCGTCAAGCGCCTGAGTCCGGCGGTCGCTCGATGACTTCGCCAGCGATGAGGCGACCTCGCGGTATCTGTCGAGAAAGTCCTCCCATGCAGCGATCAGAGCAGCTGGATTAGGGCTGGCGCACACAGCCACTCGGCTTCCGAGGGCAGTCGCGAGTTCGGAAACATGGGCTCGCGAGGGTCTCGTTCCCGCGACTGTCAAACGCCCGTCGGGAAATTCTCTGCCAGAGGGAGCCGACCAGCCGATCATCTCGGCTAGACCCGCAAGAGTCGATTGGTGCTCGCTCGCCTCGTCTGGCATGATTACGGCGATCTCCAAGGGGACATCGCTGCCTTGCTCGCGCTGATAGGGGATCGCGTAACCGCCGACAGGCACTTCCCGCGAAAATGCGTTAGTGCTCATCCAAGCCTCCTCGGACACGTCTGCGCGTCCGGTTAAAAGCTAGCTATACGTGGCGGCCGCGGACCCCGCGACGACCGAGCAAACCATCATAGACCATGGGCATACAAATCGCAATCTAAGCGCTCACGCGCTGTACGACTTCCTCGCCCGCTATGGGCAGATATCGGCTCAGTGAAAAAACTGAGATCTCAGACTCGAAGTACTGTTACGTCCTCAAACGATGAGAAGTCCGCGTCTTGGGTGATAACGGCTGCGCCATGTCGCAGTGCAGTTGCAGCGATCCAGGCGTCGTGGCGACGGAGGCGTCGTCCCTTTGACAACTCGGATGAGGCAAGACGAGCAAAGCAACTGGCAACCTCGGGATCGACCGGCAACAAGGGGTACGTGGCCTGAACTCGCGAAAGCGTGGATAGTCGTATCGCTCGGGAGGTCGGGTTAGAGGCTCGCAGCACGCCCAGCTCTAGCTCGGCGGCAGTGACAACAGATACGGCGATCTGCTCGGGCAAGTCGCCAAGCTCTCGTCCGCTCTCTTGGGCGATGAATACCGAGGTGTCGGCGATCGCTCGACTCACGGGTCGTCAAGCTCCGCTCCGCGGATATCCGCGAGGTCGGTGAGCAGCCCTTGGTCAGCGGGAGCCTCGCGCGAGATGCGACGCAGCTCGACAGCAGGTACCCATGGATCACGATCTTCGACATGGGGAAGGATGTCGGCGACGGGGCGGCGGTTGACCGTGAGCGTGAGTCGCTCGCCCGCTTCAAGCTCAGAGATGACGGTTGCGGTGGAGTTGCGGAGTTCGCGGATCGAAACATCCCGAGCCATGTGCACGATCGTAGCACAGTTTGCTACAAACACCCACACTAGCGTCGTGACGGCGAGTAACGGTGACGGTGACCGCTTGGTGTCGTCCTACTACGTCAGGGCCAGCCACGGAACTCTCGCTCGACGACGATGGCGAAGGTCACCCCTAAGAGCGGATCGCTCCCCCGCTATGTCACTAACCCGCGACCGTCCTTGGGGACGGTCGTTTTCGTCGGTCATGAGCTCGGACGTGATCGTGGCGGCGAAGTCGAGTGCTTGGCGGTTCTTGTCGTAGGTGATCCGCACGTCGGACGCCTTGAATATCTCGGCAAGCTCCTCGTCGGTCGCCTTCTCGATCGTCGGGCGCAGGTCAGGCAC
>DASYAM010000036.1:0-46944 GCA_036501315.1 Solirubrobacteraceae bacterium | reverse complement strand
GGACTCGACGCGGGCCAGGACGTCCGACTCGCGCAACACGAGCAGATCCTCCCCGTCGATCTTGATCTCGGTCCCGCCGTACTTGCTGTAGAGGACCTCGTCGCCCTTCTTGACATCCAGCGGGATGCGCTTGCCGTCGTCGTCCAGGCGGCCGTCGCCGACGGCGAGGACCTTGCCCTTCTGCGGCTTCTCCTTGGCAGTGTCGGGAAGCACGAGACCACTAGCGGTGGTCTGCTCCTCCTCGATTGCCTGCACGATCAGACGATCGCCCAGGGGCTTGAGCTTCATGTCGAAAAAACCTCCGTCTCGAGAATGCGACCGGCAGCGTGCTTAAGCCCCAGATACGGGCGTGCGAGCCACCTCTTGGCACTCTCAACAGGAGAGTGCCAGCCATGCGGCACCTAATATATAGAAGATTGGCGGGCTTTCAAGGGCTGTTCGGCACTTTTCACTCCGAGTGCCAGCCCATGCAGCAAGTCTCAGCTAGTCCGCACAGGCAGAGGCTAGCCTTATAAACATGGATGTGGCATCTAAAATGACTATGCTGTCTCGGCAAGGTGACATGATGGCGACATCGAGGGGACATTTGTGGCCGTTGACCTGACATATGAAGAGCGGCTAGAGAAGCTCGACCGCGAGGTCTCGACCCTTCAGCGCATGTTCGTCGAGGCCGTCGAAGAGGTTCGCAGGACACCGGAGACCGACGACAGCTTCGACGCACGCTGGATTGAGACCGCCGAGAGGTTGAAGAATCTGCGTGGCGCGATTCACCCCGAGGACTTCGACAAGAGTCAGTTCGCCACCCTGGCCACAGCAATGCTCGACATCCGCGACCAGCTCGACAGGCTCGATCGCGAAGAGGAGGGCAAGCTCGACGTGTGCGACAACCTCATGATCCTGCTCGAGCAGGTGCGACATGTCGTTCGAGATGCCCTCGACGAGCATGTGACCGGGGTCGCGGACGACGCGGGTCTCGTCATGCGCGACTTGGACGAGTGGCTGCCGAACACTCCCGATCGGACGATCGCCGATCTGCTCGAGATCGACCGGAGAACGCTCTCTCGGTGGCGTAAACAGGCGGGAGACCCGCGTCGAAGCCTACGCATCTTCGTCCGCTTGGTGGCGATCCTCCGGCACAACTGGGACGAGCAGGGGATAGTCGCATGGTTCGATCGACCGCGCCGCGATCTCGGCGGTCGCCGTCCCGCGACCGTCCTGCTCGACCCCAACTACGAGGATGAGCTGATCAGCGCCGCGCGCGCCGGTAGAAGCCAGTATGCCTCCTAGTAGCGGCGCTCGGCCTCGCAGGCAGCGACCGGCGTTCACGGCCTGCACATGCGTCGCCTACCGCGCAACGTCCTACGACGTGCCGCTGTGGGTCAGCCCGAACCGGCGCAGCGGACGCTGGAACATCGCGGGCAAGACCCCCACTCAATATCTGGCGCTCGACGCCGAGGCGCCGTTCGCCGAGGTCCTGCGCCGCGAGGACCTGCGGACGGAGGAGGACGCATCGCACTACTCCTCGACGATCTGGCAGATGCAGATCGAAGAAGCGATGGTCGTGGACTACAGCTCCTTCGCCCTAGCCGAGCAAGCCGGCTTCGACCCCGCGGCGCTCGTAGACGACGACTTCGAGCGCTGCCAAGCCGAGGCGACCCGATTAAGCGACGAAGGCGCCCGCGGCATCCTCTCCCCCTCAGCGGCCCTACCGGGAAGCATCAACCTGACCCTGTTCGGCCCACGCGTAGGCGTGGGATGGGCAACCACCGCGAAACTCGCCTCGGCGATCCCGGTCCAAAGAGTCGCCACCGGCCACCCACCCCCCGGCCTGACCAGTCGCGTGCGCTACTTCGGGCGAGCCCACCCACTGCTCAGATCGTTCGGCGAAACCAGCAAGCAACAAAACCCGCCCGGGCCGGCTGACTAAGCACCGGATCCCGGCATCACATCAGCAAAAGCAGGTCGAACTTCTCTTTTCGGCCGAAAAAGCCCGCGCAGCGGGCGTCGGCCGAAAAGAGAACGTCTCGATCCTGCGTCAATTCTGGGCGCCGCCGAAGCCCTTCATCGCCTCGGTCATGCCCGACGGCTTGTCGATGATCTGGGAGAAGCGCACCACGGTAACCGTGTCGTCCATCGAGACGGCGCGGCCGTAGATCTGTTCGAGGAAGTGGATGAGCTCCTCGTGGCGGCGGAACTCGGGGTTGTCGTGCTTGATGTCGCGCGGCGAGAGGTCTGAGACCTTCGTGACCTCGACCTGGTCGATGACCGCTTCGAAGATCCGCTCGCGCGGCGAGTACTGATAGCCGATGGTCACCAGCACAGCCTGGTTCTTGCGGTACTTGCCCGACTTGTCGCCGAGGCGGATCGTCGCCGTCTTACGGCCCCGCAGGAGCTCGTCGGCGAAGATCGTGGAATAGAAGTTCAGGACTTGCACGGATGGCAGGCTATCGGTCTTCTTGCAAACAGGCCAGCGCGCGCGTCACCATCTGGCGCTCGCCGGCGTGGCTGAGCTCCCTCTGGGCCTGTTTGAGATCGATCCAGCGGACCTCCTCGACCTCGTCGTCGTGATCCGCCGTGTCGCCTCCAACGTAGGCGAAGAGGTAGAAGGCGACCGACTTCGCGATCGTGCGCCCTTCGCGCCGGTACCAGTAGCGCACCTCGCCCAGCTCGCGTACGAGGTCGGCCACGATGCCCGTCTCCTCGCGAACCTCGCGCGTGGCCGCCTGCAGGGCATTCTCGCCCGGATCGATGTGCCCCTTGGGGAGACCCAGTACGCGTCCGCCGTCGGGCGCGCGCCGGGTGGGGACGATCACGATCACCTCGGTCTCGCCGCCGGAGCGCGCGTCGCGTACGACGACCCCCCCGGCCGAGGTCTCCCGCTCCCCGCGCCCCCCCTTGCGGGCGCGCTTGGGCTTAGAAGACATATTGCTGCAGCTCCTGCGGGTCGTGGACGATCAGGCGCCCTCTCCCCTGGGAGACGACACCGGCGCGCTCGAGCACCGCGAGGAAGCGGCTCGCGGACTCGCGCGAGGAGCCTGCCAGCTGAGCCACCTCGGACTGGGTCGCGGTGACGAGCACGTCTTTGACCGGCGCCTCGCCGGCGGTGGGCCCGGAAGCGGCGCCGGGCGCCCCGGCAGAGCCGCCCCTTCCGTCGGCATCCGCCTCGGCCAGCTCCTGGGCGACGAGCTCCGAGAGGACGGTTGCGACACGGCTTTGCACGGTTTGAAAGGACTGGCGGGAGAGCCGCTCGTTGCTCTCGCGCAAGCGCCGCCCGAGCGCGATCACCAACCGCTGGGAGATTCCGGGGTGCTCGATCATCAGCCGGCGCATGTCGGGACCGAGCAGGGCGACCACCTCGGTGGGCTCGACCGCTTCGACGGTGGCCGAGCGCAGCTCGTCCTCAAACATCGCGAGCTCGCCGAAGATGTCGCCCGGACCGAAGCGCGCGAGCGTGATCGTGCGCCCGTCGCCGTGGGAGCGGATCGCGCGCGCGTGGCCGGTGCGAACGATGTAGCACGTGTCGGAGGAGTCGCCCTCGCGGAAGACGACCTGACCCGGCTCGAACGTGCGGGGAACGGCGAGCTCTGAGATCCGCTCGAGATCGGCGGGCACGAGCGTAGAGAAGACAGGCACGCGCGTGGCGAGCAGCTCGACGACCTCCGCTGAGCGCATGCCCGCCACGTGAGCAGACATATCACACGGAGAAGGGCGATCGCCGCGCACGAGTGCCGACCGGCGCTATCTTCAGTCTTATGGGTGGCTCGAGGGCGAAGATCTGTGCGCGTGTGTCCCTGTGCGGGCTGCTCGCATTGCTGCTGTCGGCTACTCCGTCAATCGCGAGGGGAGCCGCGACGAAGACGGTGTCGGCGCACGCGCTCGATCGCTCGCGCGAGCTGTGGGCGACGATCGACGTGTGCAGCCCGTCCGACCAGCTGAACACGGTCGGCGTGAGAGGGTCGATGCCGGGGGATGAGCAGGCGAGGGACACGATGTACATGAGCTTTCGCCTGCAATACGAGGACAGCGCGACGGCGAAGTGGATCGACTTGGAAAGCGCCGCCGCGCCGGTGTTCGTGGCGGTCGGCACGGGCAAGTCGGCGCGCCAGGCGGGGCGCAGCTTTCAGCTCGTGCCGGTGGCGGGGAAGCCCGCGTTCACGCTGAGGGGGGTCGTGAGCTTTCAGTGGCGGCGCGGCACGACGATCGTGCACACGGTCTCGCGCCCGACGACGGCCGGGCAGCTCAGCCTCGCCGGGGCGGATCCAGCCGGGTTCAGCGCCGCGACCTGCGTGATCGGCTAGCGCCCCCCCCGAACCCGCGTGATCGGCTAGCGCCCCCCGACGAGCGCTCGGCGCGCGGGTCCGGCCGGCGAGATCGGTCCGCGGCGAGCGGTCAGTCCGCGGGCGGAGCGGCGGGTCTTGCCGGTTTCGCCGGTTTCGCCGCTGGTTTCGCGGGCGCCGAGGAAGGCTGCTCGGAAGCGGGCCCGTTGCGAGCTTCTTCGATCGCCTCGAGCGCCCCCTTCGGCCCGACGTAAGGCGCCATCACGACGAAGGAGATCTGGTCGATGAAGCAGGCGAGGTAGCGGAGGCGGTCGTTGGGGGCGTAGCTCGAGACGATCCCCCAGATCGCGCCGGCGACGGCTTCGCCCACGAGCGCCGGAGCGCGACGCGGGTCGGGGGCGCTGTCGGCGAGACGCTTGGTGGCGCCGTCGATCAGGCCGGCGACACGGTCGACCATGCCAGGGCCGACCTCGAAGACGTCGATGAACGCCATGCGCAGCAGACCGGGATGGGAGATGAAGTACTCGACCAGCGCCGCCACGCCGAGGCAGACCGCCTCAGACCACGATTCGGCGCCGCGGATCGCCCCGTGGACGGTGTCGGTCGCTTCGGCGGCGAATTCGTCGAGGACGGCGAGGAAGCACGCTTCCTTGGAGGGGAATTGCTTGTGGAAAGCCTCCGTGGAGATGCCCGCGAACTGAGCGATCTGGGGATCGGTCAGCGCCGAGTAGCCTTCGTCGAGGGTCAGATGCACGACCGAGCCGAGCACGCGCGAGCGCTTGTCGTCGCTCGCGAGGAAGGCCGCCGGCTGTGGCGGCACGTGGGGCGGGCGAGCCAGCCCGATCGCGCTCACGCGCGCCGCCAGCGGCGTGCGGTAGGACTCGATCCAGTCGAGCAGTTCGTCGGTGACGCTGAAGAGCTCTTGGGGGCGCCCGTCGTGCAGGCGCTTGAACGCGACATGGCGCGCGCCGGCGACGACCGCGCGGGCGAGCAACGGCTGCAGCTTGATGCCGTCGGGGCAGGAGTCATAGCCGGTCTTGGCGGTGCGCTCGAAGGTACAGGCGGCCAGCAGCATCCGTTCGCGGGCCTTGGGACCAACGCCGAGCGAGTCGACCAGCACGAGGTGGGCGCCGCGGGGATCCTCGGCAACGTCGTCGATCATCGCCTTGCAGGCCGCGTGCATGCGGTTGGCCCACCCGCGCTCTTGCGCCCAGGCGTCCATCGACAGTTTGCGGGCACGGGCGACGACGATGTCGTAGGTCGCGAGGAAGCACTCTTCCTTGTTGGCGAACTGCTCGTAGAACGCTCTACGCGAGACCCCGGCCAGCCCGATCACATGAGCCACCGTGGTCCCCGCATAGCCACGCTGAGAGATCGACTCGATCATCCCGCCATATAGGCGGGCGCGTTGATGTCGGGCTACTTCCTCGCGCTCCATACCATGTGGGCCGTGAGGCAACCGCCTGTACATCGGTGTGAGTTCCCTCTTAGTTCCGCTCATCCCCACGGTTCTAGAAGATAAGCAAAAACTCAACGAATTGCAAGTTTTTTATAACAGGATTGGTCGAATGTTTCCAGCTCTGTCTCCAGAACCGCTAAAAACCCGATGGATCAGGGAATTCTGACAGATCTGATTCCTCTACGAAGCGTGCCTCAGGTCACGCGCTGAGCGTGAGCCGACGCGGCCCGGAGTGAAAACCGAGCTCGAGCAACACCTCCTCGAGGGGGGATCCAATCGCCGGATCGCCGTCGATCCGCTCGAGCGCGAGCTTGGGGACGCGCCCGGCGCGGACCGCACCCGCGAGCGCCGCGAGCGCCGCGCGTACAGGCTGGGATGCACGGCCGCCGCGACCGCCGCCAAGCGGCTCGCGACCACCCGCGAGAGGCCCGCCACGCACGCGCGAGGAAGGATCGGCGAGGGTGAGCAGCCCGCGGCCGCCACGCTCGACGTAGAGCGCGGGCTCGTCGGCGACGAGGACTACATAGGCCCCCGCCACCCGCACCGGGCGGGACCGGCCCGCGGCACGCTTTGGCCACGGCAGCGCCGCGCCATATGGCTGGGCGGGATCGGCGGCCGCGAGCACGAGCGCGCGGAGCGCTTGCTCGTTTGCGGGGTCGGGGCTCGCGGCACGCCCGGCGCGCAGGCGCTCGACGGCGCCGGGGAGGGCGAACTGGGCGCCGCCCATACCCTCGATGAAATAGCCGCGGCGACAGACGCCGAGGGTCTCGAGGCCGGAGAAAGTGTCGTAGAGGCCCGCAAAGCCGCCGCGGACCCCCTCGGCGAGGATCTGCTCGCGGGTGACGATGCCGTAGCGCTCGAGCAGCAGTTCGGCGAGCGCGCGGCGGCGCTCGCCTGTCCCCGCATGGGGGAGGGCACCGGCAGGTCCTCCCCAACCGCCAGACGCCCCCGAGCCAGCCGGCACGCCTGAGCCCGCCGGCACGCCTGAGCCCGCCGGCACGCCCGAGCCCTCGGGCGTCCCCGAGCCGCGCGGCGCAAAGATGGATGCGGTCAGCGACCAGCGACCTTGCACTTGCGAGTGCGTGTGACTGCGACGGCCGGCGAAGCGCGAGCGCCCAGCGCTCGCGCGCAGCGCACGAGGGGACCCGGCGAGCATCTCTCCTCGGGCCGGACGGCCGCGCGCGAGCGAGAGGTGGGGGGCGCGCAGCGGCGCCCAGGCGTCGTTGGTCGCCTCGCCCGCCCAGACGAGATCCCAGAGCGCCTCGCGCAGCGCCTCCGCGGGAAGGTCGAGCTCGGAGAGCAGGTCGACGAAGAAGCACGGCCCTTGGGCCAAGCGTGCGCGCAGCAGCTCGTCCGCGACGGCCGGGTCGTGCTCGGCCCCGCTCGGCGGCTCCGCGGCGCCCCGTCCTGCGCCGGTGCCGGGCGGCGGCCCGAGCAGGGGGGCGTCGTCGCGGAAGTAGAGGGCGACGCGGCCGGAGCGGCCGATCGGGCCGGCGCCGACCCAGACGAGCTCACCGCTTGCGCAGAGCGAGTCGAGCCACGATTGCGAGTAGGCGCCGGTGCGCCGGGGCAGCACGTCGCGCTCCCAGATGGCCGCCGGCAGAGCGAGGGCCTGGAGCGGGACGAGAGCCTCGCGCAGACGGTCGAGGCCGGCACCGGCGGAGGAATGACGGTCGACGCCCTGCCAGGCCGGGAGAAAGGCCGCGAGGGCGCTCTGGTCGGCCGGCTCGATCTCTTTGCGCAGGACGGCGAGCGAGGCGCGGCGCAGGCGGCGGAGAACCTCGACGTCGCACCACTCGCGGCCATCGGCCGACGGGGCCGGGCCGGGCCGTGACGGCTCCCTCGTGGGATCGACGGACGCGGGCGACGGAGGGCTCGCCTCCGCGCGCGGGACGCTCGCGGGAGTGACGGCGTTCGGGCGGAGCTCACCGCGGACGAGCAGACCTGAGCGCTCGAGCTCGCGCAGGACGGCGGAGGCGTCGACGGAGTAGCGCGAGCGCAGCTCCTCGGTGGTGAAGGGGCCATGGGTGCGGGCATAGCGGGCGATGAGCTCGCGCAGCGCGTCGGGCACGTCGGCGAGAAACGCTTCGGGCAACCCGCCGGGAGGCACCGCGCCGAGCGCGTCGCGATAGAGCCCGGCCTCGTCGGCGGCGACGAACCGCTCGCGGCCGCCGACGCGGATCGACACCACCCGCCGTTCGCGCCGCAGCTCCTCCAGCAGATCGGCGGCGTAGACGCCGGGAAAGACGCGTTCTGCGACCTCGCCCGCGTCGAGGTCGCCGACGTGGCGGAGCACGTCGTGTAGGGCATCGCGGCCGGTGGCGCGGGTGAGCTCGGAGCGGTGTTGGAGATCGTCTTCGACGCGCTGAAGCGCGCCCGGGTCGATCAGCTCGCGCAGCTCCTCCTGGCCGAGCAGCTCGCGCAAAAGATCGCGGTCGAGCGACAGCGCGGCGGCGCGGCGCTCGGCCGAGGGCGCGTCGCCCTCGTACATGTAGGTGGCGACGTAGTCGAACAGCAGCGAGGACGCAAACGGGGAGGCGGTCGCGGTCTCGACCTCGACGAGCGAGATATCGCGGGTGTGCAGGTCGCGCAGCAGCTGTTCGAGGCCGGGCACGTCGAGCACGTCGCGCAGGCACTCGCGGTAGGTCTCGAGCACGATCGGGAAGTCGGCGTAGCGGCGAGCGACCTCGAGCAGGTTCTGGGCCTTCAGACGCTGCTGCCAGAGCGGCGTGCGCCGGCCGGGATAGGCGCGGGGGATCAGCAGCGCACGCGAGGCGTTCTCGCGGAAGCGGGCGCCGAACAGGGCGGAGTCGCCGAGCTCGGCCATGATCGCCTGCTCGACGTCGTCGGGCTCGAGCAGCACGAGCTCGGCGATCGACGGCAGGGACTCGGCGTCATCGGCATCGAGGTCGGGGAGGTGCATGACGATGCCGTCGTCGGAGGCGATCACGTCCGCCTCGAGAGAGAGGCGCTCGCGGATGCGCGCGGACAGGGCAAGGGCCCAGGCGGCGTGGACGCGGCGTCCGTAGGGGGAGAGAACGCACAGGCGCCAATCACCGATCTCATCGCGGAAGCGCTCCAGCACGAGCGTGCGGTCGGAGGGGAGCACGCGCGTGGCGGCGAGCTGCTCGCGCAGGTAGGCGAGCAGGTTGCGCGCGGCGCGCTCATCGAGGTCGTAGTCGCGCTCAAGCGTCTCCGCGTCCTGCTCGACGGCCCAGCGGGAGAACGCGCCGATCGCCTCGCCCAGCTCGCGCGGGCGCCCGACGGAGTCGCCCTTCCAGAAAGGAACCGCGCCGGGCGCGCCGGGCGCGGGGGTGACGATCACGCGGTCGCGGCCGATCTCCTCGATCCGCCAGGTGGAGGCGCCGAGGAGGAAGGCCTGGCCGGGGCGTGCCTCGTAGACCATCTCCTCGTCGAGCTCGCCGACGCGGCGGCCGTCAGGGAGGGTGACAGCGAACAGGCCGCGGTCGGGGATCGTGCCGGCGTTGGCGATCGCGAGCTGGCGCGAGCCCTTGCGCGCGCGGACGACGCCGGCGAGGCGGTCCCAGACGATGCGCGCGCGCAGCTCGCCGAACTCTTTCGAAGGGTAACGCCCGTCGAGCATGTCGAGCACGTTCTCGAGCAGCTCACGGGAGAGCTCGGAGTAGGAGTGGGTGGCGGTGACGAGCGCATGGAGCTCGTCCACCGACACGCCCTCGGCGAGCGCGGCGTCGTCGTGCGTGTCGTGGGGTGGCGTTTTTTTTGAGGGGCCGGCCGGCGACGGCCCGGTCGCTTCCGCCGGCTCGGAGGACACGGCGATTGCGACGATCTGCTGAGCGAGGACGTCAAGGGCGTTGCGTGGCACGACGGTCTGCTCGATCAGGCCTTCTTGCATCCGCCGAGCGACAACCGCACACTCGAGCAGGTCGCCGCGGAACTTGGGGAAGATCCGCCCACGGCTGACCTGATCGACGCCGTGGCCAGCGCGCCCGATGCGTTGCAGCCCGGTGGAGACGGACTTGGGCGACTCGATCTGCAAAACGAGGTCTACAGCGCCCATGTCAATACCGAGCTCGAGCGAGGAGGTGGCAACGAGACAGGGAAGCTCACCGCTCTTAAGCAGCTCCTCGACCGTGGCGCGCTCCTCGCGCGCGAGCGAGCCGTGGTGGGCGCGGGCGACCTCGCCCAGCAGCGGCGGCGCGCCTGGCCCCTCCACGCGAACGCCCGCCCCGCCGCCGGAGGCGGCCTGCTCATCGTCGTCGTCGCCGGCGGATGCTGCTCGCGCTCGGGCGCTCGACTGCTCCTGGGCGCTCGCCTGCTCCTGGGCGACCGCCTGCTCCTGGGCGACCGCCTGCTCCTGAGCGCTCGCCTGCTCCTGGGCGGCGAGCTCGTTGAGACGCAACGCGACGCGCTCGGCCGCGCGGCGGTTGTTGACGAACACGATCGTCGAGCTGTGCTCGCGCACGAGCCGCAACAGCTCGGGGTAGATCGCGGGCCAGATCGACCCGCGCGTGGACTCGCCTCCGGTGAGCGGCTCGAGCGGATCGCGCGCGGGATCGGCGGGCGCGCTCGGCTCGGCCATCGACTCGACCGGGACTTCGATGCGCAGGTCGAGCTGCTTGCGCACACCGGCATCGATGATCGTCACGTCACGGCGCGGCCCGACGAGAAAGCGGCCGATCTCCGCAAGCGGGCTCTGGGTCGCGCTGAGGCCGATCCGCTGGATTGCGCGCACATGCCCGTGCGCGATGCGGTCCCCCGCGACATCCGTACGCGGCTGCTCCTCGCTCGTCGCGCCACCCGGCAAGCCCGTCTTCGGCACCGGCCGCCCGGCCGATCCGCTCTCGCGGACGAGCGCCTCGAGGCGCTCGAGCGTGAGCGCGAGGTGGGAGCCACGCTTGGAGTGCGCGACCGCATGGATCTCATCGACGATCACGGCTTCGACACCGCACAGCATCGCGCGCGCCTGCGACGTAAGGATCAGGTAGAGCGACTCGGGGGTCGTGATCAGGATGTCGGGCGGGTTTCGCGCCATCGCCGCGCGCTCGCGCTGGGGCGTGTCGCCGGTGCGGATCCCGACCGTCACATCCTCGGCGCCGATGCCCCGCAGGGGGACGCGCAGGTTACGCTCGATGTCGTACGCAAGCGCCTTCAGCGGGCTGACGTAGACGACGCGCGTGCCGCGGATCGCGACCCTGCCGGCAACGCTGCCCGACGCCGAACCGACCGTCTCCGCGTCATCATCGGCGCTGAGCCGGTCGAGCGCCCAGAGGAACGCCGCGAGCGTCTTGCCCGAGCCGGTCGGCGCCGATAGCAGCACGTGCTCGCCGGCAGCGATCGCCGGCCACGCCTGCGCCTGCGCCGGGGTGGGCGCGGCAAAAGCCCGGACAAACCACTCGCGCACGCGCGGGGTGAAGCTCGACAGCGGCACGCGTTGAGGCTAGCGCTCAGTCGCGCTCCGCCACCGACCTCCGGTCCGGGCCAGGCCAATCTCACCGCCGCTCCCAAGACAGCGGTCAGACGGGCTCCCACCCCCTACGAGACCGAACATGACCCAAAGTCTGAATACACCCAATTTATGGAATGACTATTCTTGCGCTCGAGGGCAACTCTCAAGCGCTGTGGGGGCTGATGCTCGAGCGCCTACACCCCACCATCAGCGAGGCCGCTGACTCGTTGATCGCCGAAGGACGCTACGGGCCAGGAGTGCTCGAGGCGTTGAAGGCATGTGAACATGAGTTTGCCTCTCGAAGTGGCGCCGCCGACTGCAAGGACCGTGCCCTCGTCATCAAGACCTGCCTCGATCCGAAGCGGCGAGGAAGCATCGAGCCCTGGACCGACGAGAAGCACTTGCTGGCCTTCCAGAACTTCTGCATCAACGCCTTCATAGCGTGTCGCAATCCACTGGCGCACGGCGTGTTGCCGATGAGCGCCAGTCAGGCGTTCTCGTGGCTCGGCGTCGCCCATCTCATGATGACCATGATGGATCCACCCGTGACCGAGACACCGAGTCCGTGATCGCCCACCGCGACGCGCGGGCGCGGTGCGCGCTGCACCGAGCGTGGCGATCACGCGCTGCATTCTCTAGGCCTTCACGGGCGCCGTGCCTTTCTTGGCTACGGCGCCCGCGGAGACCTGGCATCAGGGGGGGACACCTTGATCTCTCCCCAAGCATCGCCGGAGAGGGTGGACGATGCCCAGCTAGCTCCGTCTCGTCTCGCCTTGAAGCCGAACCGGAAGCAAGTTGCTGACCACCAAGTGTAGTTCTGCATATACGGCTATTGCGACAGCTGTTTCCCACTTCGCCGAGCACACCTCCAGCTCGACATATGCGCGCTGCGCATAGACTCACGTGCCATGCACAAGCGAGCACGGATGTGACCACTGGATCCCGCTCAAAGACGCCGCCGGAGGACGTGGAGCACCCGGGGGAGGGCCCTGGGACTACCGGCGTGCTGCCGTCCCAGCGCCTGCGCGAGGCGGTCTTCCACGAATGGCTGACCGGCGGCGCCTGGCGGATCCCGCCGGAGTCGATCCAGCCCGCGAGCGTCGACCTGCGGCTCGGCGAGCACGCGTGGGCGCTGCGCTGCAGCTTCCTGCCGGACAGCGACTCGACGGTCGAGGAGAAGATCGAGGAGATCGCCTTTCAGCAGATCGACCTGCGCGACGGCGCGACGCTCGAGCGCGACCGTCCCTACCTGGTGCCGCTGATCGAGGAGCTGCGCCTGCCCGCAGAGATCCGCGCGAAGGCGAACCCCAAGAGCTCGACCGGCCGCCTCGACGTGTTCACACGCGTGCTGACCGACCGCAACAACCGCTTCGACGAGATCGCGGCGGGCTACCGCGGCAAGCTCTACCTGGAGGTCGTGCCGCGCACGTTCGCGGTCCGCGTGCGGACCGGGCTCGCGCTCAACCAGGTACGGCTGATGTCCGCCGGCGCGCGGCTCGACGACGGCGAGCTGCGCGCGCTCCACCGGCGACTTCCGCTGCTGTACCGGGACGCTCAACCCCTCTCCGCCGAGGAGCTATCGCTCGCCGACGGGCTGTTTGTCAGCCTCGACGTGTCCGGCTCGGAGCAAAGCATCGTCGGCTACCGCGCGAAGAAGAACAGCCTGCCGATCGACCTGACGCGCGTGGCGATGCTGAAGTGGCAGGACTACTGGGAGCCCGTGCACCCCGAGCGAGGCGGGCGGATCGTGCTCGAGCCGGAGGTCTTCTACCTGCTGCTGTCGGCCGAGGGCGTGAGCATCCCACCGTCCTACGCCGCGGAGATGCTCGCCTACGACCCGACGGCCGGCGAGCTGCGCACGCACTACGCCGGGTTCTTCGACCCCGGGTTCGGCTACTCGCGCGAAGGCGCGGCCCGCGGCAGCCGTGCAGCGCTCGAGGTGCGCGCGCGCGACGTGTCGTTCATGGTCGAGGACCGCCAGCCCGTGTGCAAGCTGGCATTCGAGCGGATGGCCGGCGAGCCCGACGTGCTGTACGGGGCGGACGTGGGATCGAGCTATCAGGGACAGGAGACGATGCTGAGCAAGCACTTCGCCGAGCGCGCGGCCCCTCCAGCGGAGTCGGCTGCGCGGCACAGCGGCGAGACGCTCGAGTCGACTTCGCGCCCGTCCAGATAGCGCTCCCTGCGCCCGCCGCGCAGAGACTTTTGCGCAGAGAGAAAGACGCGGGTTCCCGTTAAGGGCTCGGGCGATTACCATCCGCGATCGTGGATCAACGCAAAGCCTCTCAACCGAGTCCGCATACATCCAGCCCGGACGTCGCAACTTCCAACCCGGACAGTGCAACGTCCAACCCGAACGTCGCAACATCCAACCCGGTCGGTGCAACCTCCTCCAACCCGGACGTCGCGAGCTCCAACCCGGACAGCGCCACATTCAACCCGGACGTCGCAACATCCAACCCGGAAGGCAATCGGCCCGAGCCCACCATGCCCCCTCTACGCATCGATCGCGCGCGGGCCCGGCGCCTTCGCGCGGACGCGCAGCGGCCACTGAGCGAGAACCTCGCCGAGGGAATCGCCCTGAGCCACGTGCTGTTGCGCTACGCGCGGGACACGCCACAGCGATGAAACCGATCGAGCTATACCCGATGGGCCCACAGCCGGACTTCGACAAGCTGCTGCGCTGGCTCGCCAACGCCGAAGTGCGATTCATCCTCGTCGGGGGCCTCGCGGTCAACGCGTGGGGCCTCGTGCGGGGCGCTACCCACGTGGACGTGGTCGCCGACTCAGATCCCGAGAACCTCGGCCGCCTCGCGGCCGTGGCCGCACGAGCAAAGACACTGAGCCGGGCGCCTCAGGCCCGCTCGCAGGCAGCGATAGCGGCGTTGCTGCAGAGCGGAGAGAGCGTCGAGATCGACACCGCGCTGGGCCCGCTGAACGTAGTGCAGGGCTATCCCGGGGTCCCTCCCTACGCGGAGCTGCGCGCGCGGGCGGTGGAGGTCGAGGCGATGACCGGCACGGTCGCCGTCTGCTCACTGGAGGATCTCCGTGCGATGAAGCGAGCGGCGGGCCGCACCAGGGACATCGTCGATCTGCACGGCTTGGACATCGCTCACTCTCCCGCCGACTAAGAGGCTGTCTCAACCGTGAGTGAGCCTCCGCGGCGCCGGCCGCTCCGCGGCAAGAGCCGCCCACACCCGTGTCGGGCATCGGAAACAATGGGTCGAAACGGTGTGTAGATCCGGAAGTTAGATTTAGACTCCCCGGCGTGCAAGGGCAGCCAGGCGATGAGAGGCCGCGTGTTCGTGGGCTCACGCGACGGCGCTCACGACGCGCCGGCTGCCAGCAGCTCATAGACATCGGTCAACGAGACTCGGCGGGAGGGAACGACACCGTGGTAGACGGCGAGCCGCACAGCCGCTCCCATCGCCAGTGGACACCTCTCGCACACGCGCTCACGGCCACTGGCGATCAGTGGACGTTGATGATCGCCTTGCAACTCGCGCCCGGCACGGTGCGACTCGCCCAGCTGCGCAAGCACCTGCCGGGGATCAGCACCGGCGTGCTCGATCGCTACCTGCAGCAGATGGTCGCCGACGGGCTGATCGCCCGCCGCCGCTTCCGTGAGATGCCTCCACGGGTCGAGTTCGAGCTGACCGAGTCGGGACGCGCGCTGCTGCCGATCGCTTCCTCCTTGGCGCGCTGGGGAATGCGCCACATGTGGTCAGAGCCGCGCGCCGGCGAGCGAGTCGACCTGGGAGCGCTGTTGCGGCTGCTGCCGACGCTGATGGGGGATACGCCGCTGCCGGGAGGGATCGTCGAGCTCACGGTCGAGCGCACCGAGCGGCCGCTGCGCCAGCTGTTCGACATTCGCGAAGGCCGCCTCGAGCCGATCGAGGACGCCCCGCCGAAAACGCCGTGGGCGCGCATCGAAGGCGCCGAGACCGCCTGGATCGAAGCGCTCGGGCCAAAGCGCGACCACCGCAAGCTGCGGTTCGCCGGCGACGAGCAGCTCGCCCAGCGCATCCTCGCCGCGCTGCCCGCCCGGGAATAGAGATCACCCCGCCCGAGAATAGAGATCACCTCAACACGCGTAGAGACGGCGAGGTCCGAGAGGCCTACCCACGGAGATCCGGCCCGGCAGAGACTCGAGCTCGGCATGTGACCTCAGCGCTCGCGCGCTCGCGCGAAGGCGCCCAGCACGTCGTCGATCGTCTGCTCGTCCATCGCCGTGCTCACGCACATCAGGCCGTCCGCGGCGATCAACACACCCTCGCGGTAGAGGCGCCACCACAGGCGCGCGCGATCGGGCGCGTGCAGCTTCAGCAGCGAGCCGCGACCACTCGTCTCATGGTGCTGCGCCGCCAACCCGGCGCGCAGGCGCTCGCCGAGCGCGTCGATCCGCTCGATCGCCTCGGCATCGAGCGCCTCGAGCGCCGCCAGGCCGGCGCGCATCGATACTGGGTTGGCCGTGAACGTCCCCGCCAGCGGGACCGCGTCAGCGCGCGCGGAGTCGAACACGTCCATCCAGCGCGACCGTCCGCCGAGCGCGCCCACCGGCAGGCCCCCACCGATCGTCTTGCCCAGCGTGACCATGTCCCCCTCGATCCCGTACAGCGCTTGCAGCCCCGCCGGGGCGAGACGGAAGGTGATCACCTCGTCGAGAATCAGCGCGATCCCCCGGGCGGCAGTCTCGGCGCGTACGAGCGCCGCGAACCCGCTTGTGACCGGGCGCAGACCCGGGCGGTTGGGCATCAGGTCGAGCAGCACCGCCGCCACACGCTCGCCGTGCTCTGCCAGCGCTGCCCGGAACGGGCGCTCCTCGCCGAGCGGCAACGTCAGCACGTCGCTCTGGGCCGACCTCGGGACGCCGGGCGCACCAGGCTGCAACAGCTCGTCAGCGCTGCCGTGGTAGCAGCCCGCGAACCGTACGATCAGCTCGCGGTCAGAGGCGGCACGGGCGCCTCTGACCGCGGCCATCACCGCCTCGGTGCCCGAGCCCGCGAAGCGCCACTTCGCCGCCCACGGAATTCGGGTCGCGAGCTGCTCGGCCAGCTCGACCTCCGCCGCGCTCGGCAGGCCGAAGCACGAGCCCTCCGACAGGGCTGCGCCCGCGGCACGCACCACTGGTGGGAACGCGTGCCCGTGCACGAGCGCGCTGTAGTTGCCGTGCAGGTCGATCAGCTCGTGGCCGTCGACGTCGATCAGCTTGCAGCCCTCGCCGCGCAGCGCGTACGGCGAGTGCGGCGGGGTGAGGAGCGTGCTGCGCGAGCTTCCTCCGGGGATGTGCTCGCGTGCGCGCGCGACCAGCTCGCGTGCGTTGGGCATATCCGGAGTGGCCGTGTCCTGAACGCTCATGTGCGAATCCCTACAACGATAGGTGCGCACGGCGGATCTCCTCGTTGCCCAGCAGCTTCGCCGGCGCGCCCTCGTAGCGGATCACCCCGCGGTCGATCACATACGCGCGCGCGGCGAGCTCGCCGACGAGCCCCAGGTGCTGCTCGGCCAGCAGCATCGCCGGTCCCGTGCGCTGGACGCGGCGCAGCTGCTCGCCCAACGTCTCCACCACGCGCGGCGCGAGCCCCTCGGTGGGCTCGTCCAACAGCAGCAGCCGCGGCTCGCCCACGAGCGCACGGGCGATCGCGAGCACCTGCTGCTCGCCGCCGCTCAGCCACGCGCCCTTCGAGCGGCGCACGTTGGCGAGCAGCGGAAACACCTCGAACACCTCTTCCTGAGTCCAGCGCCGTCGCTCCGCACCGGGCCTGAGCGCTACCTGCAGGTTCTCCTCGACCGTCAGCTCACCGAACACCCTCCTGCCCTCCGGCACGAGCCCCACGCCCAGACGTGCGATGTGGTGCGGCGCAAGGCCGATCGTCTCCTTCCCGTCGAGCCTCACCGAGCCCGAGAGGCGAGCGACCATGCCCATCAGGCTGTGCAGCGCCGTGGTCTTGCCCGCGCCGTTGCGCCCGATCAGCGCAACCGTCTCGCCCGCGCGCACGTCCAGGTCGACGTCGAACAGCACATGGCTCGTGCCGTAGGACGCGTTCAACCCTCGCACCTGCAGCGTCATGTCGCACTCCCCAAATAGATCTCCTGCACGCGCTCGTCCGCTCGCACCATCTGCGGCGAGCCGTCGGCGACGACCGCGCCGCGATCCAGCACGACGATCCGCTGTGCGTGCGCGAACACCGTATCCATGTCGTGCTCGCTGAACACCATCGTCAGGCCGCGCCTGTCCACGGCGCCCACGATCAACTCCATGATCGTGGCGCGCTCCTGCGCCCCCATGCCCGCCGTCGGCTCGTCCAGCAGCAGCAGCCGCGGCCGCTGCGCCAGCACCATCGCAAGCTCCAGTCGCTTGCGCTCACCCTGGGCGAGCGCGCCCGCCCTGCGCTCGATCCGCTCGAGCAGACTCACCTCCGCGAGCGCCTCTCTCACCTCCTCCTCACGCCGGCCACGACGCACGAGCGCGAGCTCCACGTTCTCTCTCACCGTCAGCCCCGCGAACAGCCTTGCGCTCTGAAACGTCCGTCCCAGGCCGGCGCGCGCACGCCGCTCGGCCGACAGCCTGCCGAGGGCGCGCCCCGCGAGCAGGATCGTCCCCTCGCTGGGCTGCAGCTCGCCCGATACCAGCGCGAACAACGTGCTCTTGCCCGCGCCGTTTGGGCCGATGATCGCGACCGTGCTCCCCTCCTGCACCGCCAGCGACACCTCCTCGAGCGCGCGAATGCCGCCGAAGCGCTTGCTCACGCCGCGCAGCTCGAGGACGGGCGCGATCATCGCGCCGCGCCGCCGCGCCAGAGCGCGGTCACGCCGCGCGGCGCGACCAGTATCACCGCCAGCAGCAGCCCCCCTTCGACCAGCAGCGTGTCGGTCGTTAGGCGACCCACATAAAAGTCGATCAACCCCAGCAGCACCGCCCCGAGCACAGGGCCCGAGAACAGCCCGACTCCTCCGATCAGCGTGATGATCAGGGCATTCGCCGACACGCGCCAGTCGAACACGTCGGGATAGACGATCTGCGCTGAGAGCACCGACAGTCCTCCTCCCACCGCGGCGATTCCCGCCGATAGCGTGAACACGCCGAGACGGCGGCGGTTGACGGCGATGCCGAGCGTCCGCGCGCGCAAGGGGTCTTCACGGATCCCTCTGACCGCCAGCCCGGGCGTGGTCTTTACGAACGCGAACGCGACCGCCAGCGCGACGGTAGCAGCGGCGAGCATCACGTAGTAGACGCCGTTCACGTCCGCGATCACGTTCAGCGAGCGCGGCAGGCTCACGATCAGCCCACTGTCACCTCCAGTCAGCCCGTGCAGGTGTTCGGCGAGGAACTCGAGCAGATCGCCGAGCGCGAACGTAAGCATGATGAACGCGATCGGCTCGAGCCCCACGAGCGCCGCTCCGCTCAGCAGGCCGGCGAGCACGGCGATCGCGATCGCCGCTCCCAGCGCCGGGTAGAAGGAGGCCCCGGTGTGGTTCAGCAGCAGCGCGGTCGTATAAGCGCCGAGGCCGTAGAACGCGGCTTGGCCGAACGAGAACATGCCGGTGTAGCCGAGCAGCAGGTTGAAGCTGACCGCGACCAGCATCGTCACGATCATCGACGCGGCCAGCAGCACGTACTCGGTCGAGACCACGGCCGGCAGCAGCGCCGCCAGCACGATCAGCACGAGCGCCGGCGCACCGTCACCGAGTCGTGCGCGGGAGAGCCTCGCCATCCCCTATCCCGCCGCCGGCGGGCTGGCCGGGGAGGCTTTGCGCGGCGAGAACACGATCGAGAGCCCGCGCCGTCCCGCCACCGCACGCGCGAGCAGCACGACCGTCATCACCGCGTACGGGGTGAGCTGCGCGAGCGTCGTGTCTTGCAGCGTGGCAAAGCTCTGCAACACGCCGATCGCAAGCGACGCCAACAGCGCGCCGGTCATGTTGCCCAGCCCGCCTGTCACGACGACGATGAACGCCGGCACGAGCGCGGTCGTTTCGAGGTTCGTCGTGACCGCGCCCTGCGGAGCGATCAGCACGCCGCCGAGCGCGCCCAGCCCGATGCCGAACGCGAACACCGCCGTGTACAGCCGGTTCACGTCCACTCCCAACGCGCCGAGCATCTCGCGGTCGTCGACCGCCGCACGCGTGAGCAGTCCCACGCGCGTGCCGTATGTGAGACCCCAGATCGCGGCGGTGACGAGCAGGCCGAGCACGATCGTCACGATCGTGTACGCCGGCAGCGTCGCGCCCAGCACGTTCAGCCCGCCGCTCAAGAACCCCGGTAGCGAGACCGTGCGAAAGTGCGTGCCGAACACCAGCAGCACCACTCCCGCCACGAGGTAGGACAGCGCGAGCGTGAGCATGAACTGCCGGTTCTCGTCCTGCTCGCGATAGGTGCGCCGCAGCAGCAGCACCTCGACCACCGCACCGGCAGCGGCGAGCGTCACGGGCACGGCGATCAGCGCCGCGATCCAGCCGCCCGTCGAGGTGCCTAGCCGGCCCACCACCGAGGTGGCCATGTATGCGCCGAGCATGTACACCGAGCCAGCGGCGAAGTTCATCACCCCCAGCACGCCCCACACGAGGTTGAGCCCGGCGGCAGAGAAGAACAGCACGAACGCCAAGCTCAGGCCGGCGAAGAGCTGGTCGACGAACGTGACGAAGCTCATTGCTCCCGGCCCGAGCCCAGCGTCTAGCTCAGCACTTGAAGTAGCCGTTCGTATCGACCAGGCGCAGCGGTTCGAAATGCGCAAACGGCTGCGCCGCGGTTTTGCCGACGACCGGACCCATCGCGATCGGCATCGCGATCAGGTGGTTGCACTTGTGGATCTTCACGTTCCCCTGCACCGTCTGCACGGTTGCCCCGCCGAGCGCGTCGCGCACCGCGGTCGGATCGGTCGAGTGGGCGTCGGCGATCCCCTGCGCGATGATCTGGATCTGATTGAACGCGTCGCCCGCGGCGCCGCCGTTGGCGACGGCCGTGCCGAGCGTCTGCAGATCGGCCGAGAACGGCGTGTGGTAGATCGAGGCGGAGGGGTAATACGTGTAGCCGTAGGCGCCGACCGGCGGCTGGGCCATCGCGTCGATCGTGCCATAGTCGAGGATACCGAAGTATTTTGCGTGTTTGAACAACCCCAGCGGTAGCGCCTGCTTGACGAGCGTGACGGTATCTTCGGTGATGACCGTCGAGTAGACCACGTCCGGGTGCTCGGCGATTAGCTTGTCGATATAGGAGCTGTAATCCGAGCCGCCGCTGGGCACATAATCCTGGCTGATGATCTGCTGGCCGCTGCCGGCCATTGCCGCTTTGAACGCGGCCGTCACCTGGTAGCCGTAGCTGTAGTCCTCGCTGATCACCGCCACCCGCTTCCACCGCGGGTGGGCACGGACGTAAGCCGCCGCGTTGTCGCCCTCGATCGTCGCCGTCGGAATCGTGTCGAAAGCGTAAGAATCCGGGCCGCCGGAGAATACCGAGGGGTCGGCCACTCCGACCGAGTAGAGCACGTGGCTGGGGTTGCTCACGAGCTGCGTGACGCTCTTCGCCACCGCGCTCGAGCAGGTGCCGGCGAGATATTTGACGTCGTCGCTCAGCACGAGATCGCGCGCCTGGCTGACGCCCACGTTCGGCGTCGCCTTGTCGTCGCGCACGATCAGCCGCAGCGGATGGCCGAGCACGCCGCCGCGGGCGTTGACCTGCTTGACCGCCAGTTCCGCGCCCTTCACATATTCCTGAGAGAACGTCGAGCAGAACCCCGTCAGCGAGGCGAGATAGCCGATCTTGATCGGCGCCCCGGCGGCGAGCGAACGCGAGCTGGAGCCCGAACCCGAGGACCCGCAGCCCGCACCGACGAGCGCAAGGATCGTGACAAGCGCACAGCCGGCAAGCACCTTGGAACGCCCCTTAGAGGCGCTCTTACGAGCTCGATGTGTCTTCTTCATCTCGTTCGATCCCCTTGTCCGCACGACAGTGGTAAAAGCCATCATCTCCTCCAGAGCCATCTAAATACGCCTGGGACCCCCACCCGGGCCTGTCCCGCTTCGCACAGATTATTTGATGTTCGGAACCCTTCACAAGACCGGCATCTTCACGTTGAGCTCCGCGGCAGCCGTCAGCGCCCAGTTCGGGTCCGCCAGCAGCGGTCGCCCGACCGTCACAAGCGTTGCGTCGCTCGCGCGCAGCAGCTCCTCGGCGGAGCGGCCGTCGGTCACGCCGCCGAGCGCGAACGGCGCCGTCCGGCCCGCGCGCAGGAGGCCGGCGAAGGCGAGCATCTCGGCCGGACCCGTACGTGCGCCCTCGAGCACCGGCGTGCCACCCGCCACGTCGATCAGATCGGCGCCCCGCTGCATGCACCAGCGCGCGACCGTGGCCATCTCCGCTGAGGTCGAGCCCCCGACGGCGCCGTCGCCGGCGGGCAGACGCACGAGCAGCGGGCTTCCTACAGGCCACTGCGCGCGCACCGCCTCGACCACCTCGAGCAGCAGCCGGGCACGGCGCTCCAGCGGACCGCCGTAAGCGTCGCTCCTGCGATTGGTCAGCGGCGAGAGGAACTGATGGAGCAGGTAGCCGTGCGCCGCGTGTACCTCGACGAGGTCGAACCCCGCCTCGCCGGCCAGCTTGGCAGCGTGCGCAAACGATTCACGCACGCGCGCGATCGCGTCCTCGTCGGCCGCGACGGGAACCGGCCAGCCGTCGGCGAACGCCAACGCCGAAGCCGACAGCGATGCGCGATCCCGCTCCCGATCCGCGCCGTCGGCGCAATTAGAGGCGCCGTCGGCGCGATCGGAGACATCATCCCCGCGGCCGGAGACGCCGACGGCGTGCCCCGCGCTCCGCTCGCCGTCACTGCTGCTCACCACCTCCGGTCCTTCCCGTTCGCGGGCGTCGCGGAACGCCTTGCGCCCCGCGTGTGCGAGCTGCACTCCAACCGCGGCGCCGTGGTCGTGACAGACATCGACCACGGCGCGAAACGCGGGGACCTGCGCCTGCGCGTAAAGACCCAGCGCCGCATGACTCGTACGCCCGGCGGGCTCCACGGCGGTGTCCTCGAGCAGGATCGTCCCGCAGCCGCCGCGCGCGCGCGCGCCGTAGTGATCGGCGTGCCAGCCGGTCGGAGCGCCGTCCTCACCCGCCGCATGCTGACTCATCGGAGCCATGACGATGCGATTGCGCAGGCTGCAGCCGCCCAGCTGTGCCCGTTCGAACAGCTTGCTCGTCACTTGAACGCGGGCATGATCTCGCGGGCGAACGACTCCATCGACGCACAAACCCGCTCGTGGGGCTGGCCCACGTTGTGCCAAGCGGAATACAGGTCGATCCCGAGCTCGGCGTAGCGGGCAAGCTTTGAGCGCACGTCAGCGACCGTGCCGTAGGCGATGTTTGCGTACATCTCCTCAAGCCCGGGCTCGTCCTCCTTGATCGCCCGGTCGACCACGTAGTCGCCCTGACGCACCGTCTCGACGGCGCCCAGCTGCTGGTCGATCACACGGTGATTCATCAGCACGTAGCGCAGGATCTCACGGCAGCTCTCCTCAGACTCCCCCACGTAGGTCATGCGATTGAGGCCGAACCTCACCTGCGCCCGCTCGCGCCCCGCATCGGCCAGCGCCTGCACGAACGCGCCATAGACGTCTTCGACATGCGAGAACGGCTCGCGAAACGGGGCGAACATGAAGTTCGAGTCGAACCCCAGCTCCACCGCCCAGCGCATCGAGCGGGCCGACAACGCCGCGATCCACAGCGGCGGATGGGGGCGCTGTAGCGGCGGCGGCAGGACGGTTGCGTTGGGATAGGAGAAGAAGCGTCCCTCGTGCGCGTGCGCCGAGTGATCCGTCCAATGGTCGACCATGATCCGCAAGTGCTCGGCGAAGAACGCCCGGCTTTCCTCCTCCTCCATCTCCGTCTGGAACTGGCGCATCTGATACGGCGAGGCGCCGCGACCGGCGGCAACGTCGAAGCGGCCGCCCGACAGCTGGTCGATCTGGGCGATCTGACCGGCCAGCCGCAGCGGATGGTGAAAGGGCAGCACGAACACGGCCACGCCGATGCGGATATGCGAGGTCCGCTCGGCGATCATCGCCGCCAGCTGCAACGGGTCGGGCGCGGCCAGAAAACTGACGAGGTTCTGCTCGGCCAGCCACACCCCGTCGTAGCCGAGCCGCTCGGCGAGCACGGCCTGCTCGATCATCTCCTCATACAACTGGGCGGCGGGCTTCGTGCGATCCCACCACTGGCCTGGCAGGAACAGGTAGAACTCCATCTCAGACCGTCCTCCTCACCCGCGCTCCACCGGGGCATCGGGTCGAGACCGCGGGAGACGCGCCCGAGACCGCGGAGGGCGCAGCCAAGACCGCCGAGCCAAGACCGGCAAGTCGCGCGTGCAGGGAGGTCCCGCTGGCCGCGTCGGTTTACTGGAAGCCTTCATATAGTCAGCTTACGGTGTTTGGCTGCGTGGCCGGCCGGCTGCGACCATCTCTAAGGACGTTCATAAACAAGCCGCCCATCGACGATCGTCTGCGCAACCGTCACGGCGCCCAGATCCCCGTCTGCCACATCATCCAGGGGCTGCGATAGGACGATCACGTCGGCGAGCATGCCCGGCGCGAGCATGCCCCGCGAAGTCTCCCAGCGACCGGCGTGCGCGGCGAAGCGCGTGTACATGGTCAAGCCCTCCTCGCGCGAGATCCGCTGGCCCGAGTCGATCGTGCGCCCGGCGAACGTCTCGCGCGTGACCGCGCACCAGATGTTGTGAAACGGGTTGAGCAGCCGCGGGTCTCCTCCGGTCGTGTCAGAGGTACCAGGCACCTGAAAGCCCGCGTCGAGCAGCGTGCGCAGCGGCACGCAGTCGCGACTGCGCCGCTCGCCGAGCGAGCGTGGCCAGAACTCGCCGTAGTTGTGGATGAAGCCGAGGTTCGGCACGGGAAGCACGCCCAACCGCTTACACCACTCGGTGCGCCGCGCGTTCCAGGCGGTGTTGGCGCCGTGCTCGATCCGCGGGCGCAGATCCGCCTGAGGCGTCGTGCCGGCCAGTTCGAACGCGGCGAGCGTCACGTCCTGGGCAAGGTCGCCGGCGGCGTGCACCGCCACCTGCGCGCCGGCCTGTTGCGCCTCGGCGATCAGCTCGGCGAGCTCGCCCAGCTCGTAGTTCAACGCGCCGCGACGTCCGGGCGCGTCGAGGTACTCCTCGTAGAAGGCTGCCGTGTGCGAGGAGGTGCCGCCGTCGGCGAACAGCTTCACCGCGCCACCCTCGAACCAATCTCGCTCGAGCGGGACGTCGCCGATCGCACCCGACGCCACCTCGGCGACGGCGCCGGCCAGCGGCGCCCAGCCGAGGCCGCGCACGCGCAGCGGGATCTCGCGAGCGCGCACCGCGCGCGCGAGCAGACGCATCGGTTCGACCGAATCCCAGATCTCCTGGATCGAGGTGACGCCGTGGGCGAGGTAGCGCTCCCACGCGACCCGGTGAATCGACTCGGCCAACTGCGCCTCGGTCGCGGGGGGAATCGGCAGGCGGTCGAACATCTCGGCGAGCACGCCGGTCGGCTCGCCGCTCGCCGGGTCACGCTCGATGTGCGCGCCCGGCGGCTCGACCGTGGCCGCGTCGATCCCCGCGTCGGCGAGCGCGCGGCGGTTGGCCACGACATGGTGGAGGCTCGAGCGATAGACGATCGGGTGCTCAGCGGAGATCGCGGTCAGCTCGGCGGGCGTGGGAAAGCGCCCATCGGCGATCAGCTCGTCCTGAAAGGTGGTGCCCTGCAGCAGGATCCACGTCCCCGGCGGGACTCCGCGCGCGCGCGCGGCGGCACGCTCGAGGATGTCGGCGATCGAGCCCACCGGCGGTGTGCGGCAGTCGACGGCGGCGGCCATCGAGCGTGCGACGTGGCCGAAGTGCCCGTGCGCGTCGATCAAGCCGGGGAGCACTGTGGCGCCGCGCGCATCGATCGTCTCCGTGCCGGCGCCACGCCACCCTTGCAGCTCGGCGGTCGACCCGATCGCGACGATCCGCCCGGCGCGCGCGGCAAGCGCTTGCGCGCGCGGACGGCGTGGGTCCATCGTCCACACGTCGCCCCCCAGGACGAGCAGGTCAGGCCGCTCGCTCCCGGGGCTGCCTGTGGTCATGCGCAAACTTTGAAGTTAGAGACACAAAGGGGCACGATTCCGGCTATCCTTATTGAAAATTCATTGTTTATGATTGCTCGCTAGACGGTACCGAGAGTAGAATGACAATCGGACAGGGAAGTTCCCAGACAGGGAAAGTTTCTCCCAAAAGAGACAGGAAACAGAGTACAAATGCCCAGAACTAGTTCAAATACTTCAAAATCTTCAAAGACAGTTCCTGACCCCGCCTGGTCGATCCCCAGCCTGCGCGAGCCGCGCTACTCGCAGTCGCTTGAGCGTGGGTTGGCGATTCTGGGCTGTTTCACGCCCGATCGTCCGGTGCTCGGGATCGCTGATATCGCCGATGATCTCGGGATGAGTCGCTCGACGACGCACCGTTACGTGATCACGCTCGTCGCGCTCGGCTATCTGGAGCAGGGCGCTTCGCGCAAGTACCGGCTGGGATTGCGCGTCACCGACCTGGGGATGTCGGCGCTGAACTCCACCGGCTTGCGCGAGCACGCGCACTCCTACCTCGAGGAGCTGCGCCAGCGGACCTCCTACACAGTCAACCTGTCCGTGCTCGACGGCGGCGACATCCTGTATGTCGATCGCGCGCGCAGCTTCCGTCGCGGGCAGAGCAAGATCGACCTCGACCTGCACCCCGGCTCAAGGCTGCCGGCGTACTGCACCTCGATGGGGAAGCTGCTCTTGGCAAACCTGCCCGACGAAGAGCAGCGCGACCTGTTCACCACGATGAAGCTGACCAAGCGCGGGCCGAACACGATCACGTCCAAGAAAGCATTGCGCGACGAGCTCGAGGAGGTCCGTGACGCCGGCTTCGCCGTCAACGACCAGGAGCTCGCGCCCGAGCTGCACTCGATCTCAGCACCCGTACGCAACGAGGCACGCGAGGTCGTAGCCGCGGTCAACATGGCCGCGCACAGCTCGATGATCTCCCTCGAGGAGCTCGTCGACGCCCTCGGACCACACCTGGTATCGACCGCCGACCGCATCTCCGCACGACTGGGCTATCGTCGTAACGACGAGAGCTAAACTTCGATACACACGGTGCGGCGGATCGCCGCGCTCACGGCCGCCCGCTGGGTGGGGCACGGGACATCCCCACGTCCGTGCCTCACCCAGCGGGCGGCTGTTCTGTGAGCGCCTTTTGCAAGCGAGCATCAGCTGCGCTCGTCACATACGCTACGGCCATATGACCTTCCCGCCGCTCAAGCGTCGCCTGACCTTGCTGTGCGCTCCGCTGCTCGCGCTCGGGGTAACGGCATGCGGCAGCGCGACCGTTTCGACGAGCTCGTTCAAAGGCGAAGCCAAAGCGGTCGCACAGGCGATCGCGAACCTGCAGAGCAGCGCGACGGCAGGGGAAGAGCGCAAGATCTGCGCCGCGGACCTGGCCGCGGCGATCGTCACGCGTCTTGGTGGCGCGAAGGGCTGCGAAACAGCGATCAAAAACCAGCTGACCGAGGTGGACAGCTTCGAAGTGACGGTCCGCTCGGTCCAGGTCGCCGGTACAAAAGCGACCGCGAATGTGCGAAGCACCAAAAGCGGCAAGACCTCGCTCAGCACGCTCACGCTGGTCAGGGAAGACGGGAAGTGGAAGACCTTGCAGCTTCAGTGACCTACTGAGGGCACAGCTCCGCGCAGGCCATCGACCACCTCAGGAGAGCGCGCGGCCGTACTGGCGCTCGTAGTACGCGCGGTAGTCGCCGGAGCGGATCGGCTCCCACCACCAGGAGTTGTCGCGATACCAGGCGACGGTTTCCTCGAGGCCTTCCTCGAAGCGCACGCGCGGCAGCCAGCCGAGCGCGCGAACCTTCTCTGACGAGAGCGAGTAGCGGCGGTCATGCCCGGGACGGTCGGTTACGTACTCAATCTGCGACACCTCAGCGCCGGTGAGCTCGACGATGCGCTTGACGACGTCGACGTTCGCGCACTCGTCGGGCCCGCCCGCGTTGTAGACCTCGCCGGGTACGCCGTGCTCGAGCACGTGGCCGATCGCACGGGCGAAGTCGCTCGCGTGGATCCAGTTGCGCACCTGCATCCCGTCGCCATACACCGGCAGCGAGTCGCCGTGTAGCGCGTTGAGAATCATCAACGGGATCAGCTTCTCGGGGTACTGGTAGGGACCGTAGTTGTTCGATCCACGACAGATGACCGCGGGCAGGCCGTAAGTATGGAAGTAGCTCTGCACGAGCAGGTCGGCGCCGGTCTTGGTGGCCGAGTAGGGCGAGGAGGGGCGCAACGGGGACTCCTCCGTGAACGAGCCCTGCTCGATCGAGCCATACACCTCGTCGGTCGAAACCTGCAGATAGCGCAACCCAGCCGCGCGGGCGGCCTCGAGCAGCACGTGCGTGCCGAGCGCGTGGGTCTTCACGAACGCGTCAGGCTCGGCGATCGAACGATCGACATGCGTCTCCGCGGCGAAGTTCACGATCGCCTCCGGCCCGTGGGCCTCGATCGCCGCGGCAACCGCGTCTGGGTCCTCGATCGCGCCGCGGACGAAGCTGAAGCCCGGGGCGCCCGCAACCTCGCGCAGGTTCTCCTCGCGACCCGCATAAGTCAGCTTGTCGAGCACCGTCACCTCGTCGCCCTGCTCCGCCACGCGCAACCGCACGAACGTCGAGCCGATGAACCCGGCGCCGCCACACACGAGAAGCTTCATGCGCGCATCATCCCATTCCTCGCTGCGAGATATCCCGCAAGGCCATCCTCCCACGGGGGCATCGGCAGGACGTCATCGCGCTCGGACTCGAGCACCGAGTAGGCCGGGCGTGGCGCTGGGCGCGCCATCTGCTCGCTGCTCGCCGGCTCCACACGGCACTCGACCTCGGCCTGGCGAAAGATCTCCTTGGCAAATCCATTCCACGAGACCGCCCCCGCGCCGGTCAAGTGGACGACGCCGCGCACCTCGCGCTCCAGCAGTCCCAAGATCGCCGGCGCCAGATGCCCGGACCACGTTGGCGAGCCGACCTGGTCCTCGACGACCTGCACGGCCTCGCGCTCGCGGGCGAGCCGCAACATCGTGTCGACGAAGTTCTTCCCCTCCAGCCCATACAGCCAGGCTGTGCGCACAACCGTGTGCCTGGGGGAGGCGGCCAGCACCTGCAGCTCGCCTTCGAGCTTCGTCGATCCATACACCGAGCGCGGGCCAGTCGGGTCGGACTCGACGTAGGGGCGCTCGCGCCCGGCCTCATCGAGCGGGGCGGCGCCGTCGAACACGTAGTCGGTCGAGATGTGCAGCAGTGGAGCGCCGAGTTGCGCCGCCGCGCGCGCGAGGTTTCCCGCGCCGGTCGCGTTCACGGCACGGGCGAGATCCTCCTTGCTCTGCGCCCCGTCCACGTCGGTCCAGGCGGCGCAGTTGACGCAGGCCTCGGGACGCTCCCGCGCGAAGAACGCGTCCACGGCGCCGGCGTCGGTGATGTCGAGCTCGGGTAGGTCGATCGCGATCGGCTCGTGCCCGGCGTGCTCCCCGGCACGCAGCACATCGTGGCCGAGCATTCCCGCGGCGCCCATTATCAGTATTCGCATTGACCGTCTGACACGATCGTAGGGCAAGCCGGGCAAGGACGCACCCTTACGGGCACAGGCAGTTCGCGGGGCACAGGCAGTTCGCGTGGCGTGCTCTGCACGCGAGTGATCGCCTGTCCCCGAATGGGGGAGGACGCCGATCCGGCGCCGCCATAGGATCGTGTCACAGGATCGAGATGTCGGAGTTGTCCCCCACCATGAAGCGATACGCGCGCGGCTGGCGATCGTCACGGCGCACGGTCACGTTGCGCCCGAGCAGCGAGGACTCCATTCGCCCGTCGAGGTTGTGAACCGAGGAGCCGGCGAGCAGGATCGAATGCTCGACCTCGGCGCCGGAGATCGAGCAGTGCTCGCCGATCGCCGTGTAAGGGCCGATGTAGCAGTCCTTGAGCTGCGCTCCAGCGCCGATCACCGCCGGCCCGCGGACGGTCGTGCGCTCCAAGCGCGCGCCCGCCTCGATCACGACGCGCCCGTCGACCTGGGAGTCGATCAGCTCGCCGTCGTGGCGCTCGATCAGGTTGTCAAGCACGAGGCGGTTGGCCTCGAGCATGTCCTCGAGGCGCCCCGTGTCCTTCCACCAGCCGCGCACGATGTGCGGCTCGATGCGCAGGCCGCCGTCGAGGAGGTGCTGGATCGCGTCGGTGATCTCGAGCTCCCCGCGCGCGGAAGGCTCGATCGCCCGCGCGGCGTCGTGAATGCCGGCGGTGAACATGTACACGCCCACGAGCGCCAGGTCGGTGGCCGGCTCGGCGGGCTTCTCGACGAGGCGCACGACCCGGCCCACGCTGCCCGGCTCGCTCGACTCGGGCCGCGCGAGCTCGGCGACGCCGAAGTTCTCGGGGTCGGGCACCGGGGTGAGCAGGATCAGCGCGTCCGGCTCGTGCTCGCGGAAAGCTGCCACCAGATCGGAGATCCCACCCTGCAGCAGGTTGTCGCCGAGGTACATCACGAACGGGCTCGCGCCGAGGAACGGCTCGGCGGTCAGCACCGCGTGGGCGAGTCCCGCCGGCTCGTCCTGCACGACATAGGTGATCTGCACCCCGAACTTCGAGCCGTCCCCGACGGCGTCGCGGATCTCCTGCCCGGTCTCCGGAGCGATGATGATCCCGACCTGCTCGATCCCAGCCGCCGCCATCGCCTCGATCCCGTAGAACAGCACCGGCTTGTTCGCGACCGGCACGAGCTGCTTGGCGCTCGTATGCGTGATCGGGCGCAGGCGCGTGCCCTTCCCCCCGGAGAGGATCAATCCCTTCAAAGGGGGTCTCACGACGGCGACTCTCTGAGCGGCTTCATCGCCGGGAGCCTATATCGATCAGCCGTAGTAGCGCGAGATCACGAGCAGTTGGCTGAAGATGTCGTGGGCCAGCACGAGCATAACGATCAGGACCGCCGCCGACGGATGCCAGCGTCGCCCCGCTCCACGAGCGGCCAGAGCCAAGATCGCGCCGAGCAGCGCAAGCATAGGAAACAGGTAGCGAGTACGCCCGTATTCAGCGTCGATTCTTGGAAAGTTGGAATAGGACGCGATCGCAACCATCGTCATCACACCGATGCTTATGAGCAAGTAAACAAGCAGCTCGGTCCAGCGCCCCCGAAGTGCAGCGCGTCCAACGAAAACGGCCCTGCAGCACAGGCACGCGATCGCTGCGACTGGGATCATGACGACCTCGTAGACCCAGTTGGGGAAGACGGTGTCGCCCCAACCATATAGTCCGATGAAATTGTTGAACCAAAGCTGACGCCCTGGGAAGATGCCGGGGAAGTCATTGGTCATACCGGGCAGCCGCGGAAGATACGTTTGCCAGATGTAGCCGACCTCCGACATCAACGACCCCGGCCGGTTATAGCCTGATAGATCACCGCCCAGAGCGTGCAGCTGCCTGTTCCCGGTGAGCACAATCGCGAGAGCGACCAGCAGGACAAGGCCAGCCGCGATGCCACAGGCAAGTGCGAGGCGCCAACAGGCAGCACGCACGGATGTCTGTCGAGCAACGCGCACGACAAGCATCATCAAGCCGATCGAAGCGCCCGGGAGGAGGCCGATGAAATTGAGCTTGGTGAGCAGACCGATGCCTATCGTTGCCCCGATTGCGCCAGCTAGCCTGCGCGTCAGGCCACGGCGAAACGCTCGTGCGAAACAGTAGAACAGGGCGGCTGACACGGCATAAAGCATCGCGTCGGGATTAATGGCACCCGACATCGAGCCCACCAATGGGGCGAGCGCGACGCCGAGGCCGGCGACAGTCCACGCACGCGGCACAGCGGGAAGTGCTTCGCGGGCGAACAGGTAGACGAAGAGCGCGGTAAACGCCGCCATCAGAGCACTCAGCAGCCTCATCAGCTGCAGCCGCGCCAGTAGCGTGCCACGATAGGCAATCCTGTATGGGATCGCCTCGAGCGTATAGTAAAGCGGCGGCTCGGAGGTCGCCACGCCGGCGGCTTTGCTGCCGTCACGAGGAAGTCGTGATGCGCTGAGAAGGTCGTGCTGCAGCTGATTTTGTTCTGTTTGCGATTCGATTGGGTCACGTCCGGATTCTTCGTTTGTTGCCAGGTAGTGCAGATCCTTGGCGGCAATCGCCTCCTCCTGCGAAGCCTGTCCTTCAATGACTCTCGGCAGTTGACCGGTCTCCGCTAGTTGCTTCACATAGGAGAAGTGGGCCAGTTCGTCGACCACCTCGAACGGAGGCGAGACGATTGACCAACACGCCGCATTTAGGCACGCCACGAGCATAATCCAAGCTACGAGCGGAAAGCGATGAAACGCGGTCGTATAGTCCAGACGGAGACTCCAGCAGCGAGGACGCCGGCGGACGGTACGCTCGCTCGAGCGCGGGTCGCGAACGAGTAGCAAGGAGACGATCGCAGCGAGCGCGACCATCGTGACGAGCACAGCCAGCACGATCCAGACACCGCTCGTTGCATGGCCCCAGCTCATGCGTCGAGCCACCATTGGGATGAGCCCCCACCACGAACGCTTGCCTGGGCGTAGGTATTCGATCCTGATCCTGCCGCCGGTCACCGAGCCGTCAGGACGCCTCCCGGCAGCCTTCCCTTTGATATTAACCGTTTCGTCGTGGGGGGCGAGCGCGAAGCAGAGGCTCACATTTGCCACAGAACGCCGCAAAGCTCTAACGGGAACGGTCACCGACTGCTTGCTCCAGCCAGCCGCTCGCTCGCCGGTGCTAAGCACTGCGCCCTTGCGAACGATCCTAACCGTCACTCTGGGGCCCAGCAGCGCTTCCAGCGATAGCCGAACCGCGGTCGTGCCTCTTGGCAGCACTTCACTCCCCTGGCAAGCTGCAAACGCGGGCGGGGCGACAGCAATCACTTCGTCGATCGGAACAGCGTTGGTACGAGCAACGTCGGGTGGGGAGTGCGACATGGCCAGAGCGAGGGCTACGGCCATAACTCCCCATCCAATTACCAGTGAGATCCGTGCGCGCATCCGCTCCTCGCAGTCCAGACGGCCAAGCACGGCTCCCCAAGCGGGCCGGCAGTTCCGATACCATGAACCGCAAGGGAACTCAGCTCAAGGCCTGCTCACATGTAGCGCCTATCACCACGCCGTCATCTGCGGGCCGAGGCGCATCTTGCCTGCAAACGGCGAGATTTGCCGATGCGAATGTCGATGGTGGCCCCAACCTAGACAGAGACAAACCGCGTCAGGTACCTCCTCCACCGGCGTTTATGACCGCCCGTCAGTACATCCCGCCGAGCTTGCGGTGATCCCACGTGGCGCGGCGGCGCGCGACGAACTCGAGTGCAACGCGCTTGACCGCCTGCTTGGCGACCATCGCGCTGACCTCGCCGGGCAGCTCCTCTGCGGTGGGCTGCCCGCGGGGAGAGGCGTAGCGGGCGAAGATCTCCTGACCGAGCGCGCCCACGGTCTCGATATCGCGATGAACGATCGCGTCGCACTCGAGCATCACGCCGCGCAGCTCCTGGTACTGCTCGCCCGCCTCTACCTGCAGCGTCACGCGCGGATCGCGCTCCAGGTTGCGCACCTTTTGGGAAACCGCATATGTCCACGCCCATATGCGCGGAGCTGGATCGCCGGTGGAGACCTCGCGCAGCACGTACCAAAGTGGCATCAGATGCGGCCACCCGCGCGTGCCGACCGTCGCGCAAGTCACGGTCCGCTCCTCGGCAAGGAACGCCGCGACCTCGGCGTCGCTCATCTTGATCTGCTCGCGCCGGCTCACCTGAATCGAGAAACGCTTAGAGACCTAAACCCCGGCGGGCGCGGCCTGGGCCTCGCACAGCTTCACCACGGCGGCGCGGACGGCCTCGCGCGCATCCTGCGGCTCGAGCACCGCCGCGTCGCCGGCTTCGCGAAGAATCTCGCGCACGAGCCAGTCCACCCCGGCGAAGCTCAGCTCTACGACGACCGCTCCGTCGGCGCGCTCCTCCACTACGCGCCGCGCCTCGCGCGCCCAGCGGGCGCGCTCGGGCGAGACCCACACACGCGCGCTGCGTGAAGCCTGCACCTCGCCGGTGCGCAGCCAGCCGTCGACTTCGGCGGCCGGATCGACCTCGGGCCGCGGCTCAAACGTCTGCTCGGTGACCGTCGCGCGCTTGATCCGATCCAGGCGGAAGTGGCGCATACCGTCACGCTCGGGGTCGAACGAGGCGACGTACCAGCCCTCACGGCCGTTCGTCAGCGCGTACGGCTCGACCAGGCGCAGCGACAGCTCGTCCTCGTTCTCCTTGTAATACTCGAGCTCGACCATCCGCCGCTCGACGATCGCGGTCGAGACCAGCCGCGCGACGCCGGCGTCGTCGCCCCCGGCGTGCGCTACCTGCAGGCCCTGCTCCATCGGATCCTGGCCGAGCGCCGCGACGATCTTCTCGCGCGCGGACGTAAGCGAGCCCTCGGGGATGTGCTCGCCGATCAGGTCGATCGCGGCTATGAGCGCCTTGGCCTCGACCGGCAAGAGACGCGCGGGCCGGTCGAAGTTGTCGCTGTAGGGCTCTGGATCGACCTCGATGAACTCGCTGCCGTCCTCCTCGGCCTTGATCTCCGCATACAGCACGTAAGAGCCGCCGCCGAAGTTGACGACGTTCAGCACGTTCAAATCCTCGTGCAGCTCCTCCTCTGAGAGCTGCAGCCGCTCGCACACCTCTGCGACCGCTACGCGCCCAAGACGCGCCGCCTGCTGAGGAGGGCCCGCCGCGCGCCCTCCACCGGCGCGGCCGGCCTCGATCAGGATGCTCGCGAGCGTCACCAACCGCGCAAAGCGCTCAGGACGGATCGCAGCCTCGGTGCGCCCGGCGGATGGATCCTCCTCGGCGCCTGTCGCTCCGCGCCGGCGCCCTCCCCGCGCCCTCGCGGGCGCGCTCGCGCGGGTGCGCGAAGCGCCCGTGGCAAGCTCCTCGGAGCCGGGAAGCGTCTCTCCGTGGCGCTCTCTCAACAACTCCAGCCGGCGCTGCAGCTCCTCGATCAGCTCCGATGGCGCCTGCAGCCGGGCGTGCGCGCCAAGCCCTAACACCCACGAGATCAGCCCGCGCGCATTGGAATAGCCGGTGCGAAACAGTCGCTCCTCTCCCTGCGCCTCGATCTCGCCGTAGCGCCCGAAGTGGCGCTCGACCTGCCAGGCGATCCGCTCGGAGATCAGCACCTCGGCCACGCCCCGCTCCTCGCCGAGCTGCCAGTCGGCCCGGTTGGCGTAGGAGCGCGGGTCGAAGTCCTCGGGCCGGCGGAAGTCGTGCTCGGCCTTGGTCGCATAGGAGACCTTGCCGCGGATGCGCGTGAGACGGAACACGCGGATCGACTTGCGCTCGTGCGCGTAGCCGAGCAGGTAGAACTGACCGCCCTGGAACAGCAGGTGGTAAGGGTCGACGCGGCGGGAGCCCACCTCGTCGCGCTCCATCGTGTAGTAATCGAAGACGATCGTCTTGTTGCGAAAGATCGCGGTCTCCACCTTCGCCAGGCGAGCCGACAGCTCGTGCCCGCCGGCCGAGGCCGTGATGCCGAGCGCGACTGAGCGCTGCTCCGGTGCGCTCAGCGGGCTGGGCCGGCCCCAGGTGATCTGCTGCAGAGCCAGGCGCAGCGGCTCGGCGTAGGCGAATTCGCCGTCGAGCAGGCTAAGCGCGGTCTGCAGCGCGGCGAGCTCCTTGTCGGTGAACGCGATCGGCGACAGATGGAAGTTCTCCGGGCGCAGCGAGTAGTTCTCCTGCTCGGCCGCGCCGTCCGCGGGCCGCTCGACGGTCAGCTGGATGCGCAGCGACTCGAGCTCGGAGCGGTCCGCGTAGAAGCGCCGCGCGAACGCGTCCTCGTTCATGCCGCTGTAGCCCTCTACGTCGCGCCGTATCTCCAAGGCCGTGACCGGCCGGCGCTCGGCCATCAGATAGGAGATCAGCGACAGCTGGCGGATCAGCTTCTCGGTGTCCTTTGCCATCGACTACGAAAGATAGAAGCCGACGGGGAGCCGGATACGGCCGGGTGGGGCTGTCGTCCCGCTATTTGCGGAAGTTCAGGCCGCTTCGCGCGCTGGCACGACCGGCTCGTCCGTCTGGACATCGCCGCCGCCGCGCGCGGCGAAGAAGGCGCCACCGCCGATCGCCCGGTCGAATCCCGACCAGCGCTTCCCTGGGGCGAGCTCCTTCTCGAGGCGATCGAAGCTGCCGAGGCGGCCGCCGAGGTTGTCGATCATGTGCACGAGCGTCGCCTCGCGTGTGCACGGCACGACGGGGCTGCCGTGCTCGAGTGAGCCGTGGTGGGAGAGGATGATGTGCCCCACCGCCTGCGCCAGCTCTGCAGGGAAGCCTGCGATGTCCTCGATCAGGCGCCTGACGCGGTAATAGCCCAAGGCGATCTCTCCCTGCAGCCTGCCGGCGTCGGTCAGGTCGATCGCCCGGTCCTGGCCGCCGATGTCGGTGTAGGCCTCGAGCTTGCCGATGTCGTGCAACAGCGCGCCGGTGACCGCGACATCGCGGTCGATGCCTCCGAACGTGGCGCTGATCGCGCTGACCGCCTGCGCGACCCCAAGGCAGTGCTCGAGCAAACCGTGCCGGTAGGCCTGGTGGTAATGCTTGGCGGCAGGAGCCGTCCGGTATCCGGCCCACAGCTCGGAGCCCTCGCCGAACACGCGCTGCAGGAGGATTCGCAGGTGAGGCTCCTGGATCGTGGCCAGCAGCTCGCGCACGTCGTCTTCCATCTGGGAGACCTCGCGCACCGGCCCGTCGAGCAGGTCCTTCATGTCGAAGCTGCCGGGCTGGGCAGCCCGCAAGCCGACCGCGTCAACCGGGTTGTGCAGGTTGATCTGCGGCCCGAAGCGCGGGTGCACGGTGTAGCGGCCGCTCACGTGCACGGGCGCACCGGCGCGAGCGAGCCCCTCGACCTCGACGAGCTCCTCCCACACCATGCAGGCGACGGCGCCCGTGCGATCGCCCAGCTGCAGGCGCAAGTACTCCCCGCCGTCGCGCCGCCGGCGGCGCTCGGCGTCGCGGACCAGCAGCACCTGGTCGATCTCCATGCCGTCGCTGAGCTCGTTCAAGAGCATGCGCTGAAGGTAGAGACGACAGCGGACGGCACGCTGCGGCGGAAATGGTGGGAAGCGTTGGCAATGGGGAAGCGCACCGGCCCACGCGCGTGCGGCAGATGGCGGGCGCATCTGGCAGGTGGAGGGCTTTTGCACCCTTGGAGCTCTTGTCAAGTCGTGGCGTCAAACGCGCCACTAGATGTCCATGGCATTTGGATCGATCACCGTGCCGAAACGTCTAATCGCGGTCGAAGACGTTTGCCTTTCGGGATCTATGCGTATACCCATGTCATCTCTAGTCTTGTTTGGTGTAAGACAGAGTTTTACACCGAGACATTCCCCTTATTACATGAAGTCATCCGACCACATAGACACTGACAGGGAGACCGAGGCAATGGCGACAGACAGGATCAGGGTGGTGAGCTGGAACGTAAACGGCATTCGCGCACGGTGGCCACGACTGGCCGAGCTCCTACGCGAGCAGCGCCCGGATGTCGTCTGCCTGCAGGAGACGCGCTGCCCCGACCATTACTTCCCCTACGGAGACCTCGCCGATCTCGGCTACGACGCGCAGCACAGCTCGGGCTGTAACGGCGCTGGCGTCGCGATCCTCGTCCGCTCAGACCACGAGATGGCCTCGCGCAGCCTCGCGCTCGACGAAGACCACGGGATGGCGCAGGGCCGCTGGCTGCAGGTAACCGTCGACGGGATCGAGATCAGCTCCGTGTACGTGCCCGCCGGCTCGTTGGAGGAGGAGACCGACAGCGCAGGCAAGCTCGCGTTTCTCGAGGCGATCGCCCGTCAAGTCTACGGCGAGCAGGAGCGCCCGATGCTGATCACCGGCGACTTCAACGTTGCCCCCACCGACCAGGACGTGTACGAGCCAGGCTGGCTCGAGGAGTCCTCGCACACCGGCGAGGCCGAGCGCAAGAGCGTGCGCGAGATTATCGAAGAGGGCGAGCTCGTCGACGTCTACCGCCGGCTCCATCCGCAAGAGCGGGGCTACACCTGCTGGGACCAGCGCAACGGACATTACGCGCGCGACTACGGTCTGCGCATCGACCTCGCGCTGGCAAGCGAGCACCTGACGCCGTACGTGACCCGCTGCGACGTCAACCACACCTACCGGCAGGGCAGGAAACCTTCCAACCACGCGCCTTTGGAGATCGAGCTCGACACGCTGAAGGAGCGCGACGAGGCAATCGCGATAGCCGCCTGAGCGAGCCCCACTGGGGGACACGGGGCGGCGCGGTCGTGGCAGGCGACCCGCCGCCCCCCGGCATATTGATGTCCTTCGCAAAATCCTTTGATGTCCCTCGCAAGCTTTGATGTCCCTCGCAAGGATTCCGCACGCGCGCGGGCACGCGCACGCGAGGAAGCGTTCGAAGAGACGTCTACGGGGTCAGACGATTCGGCCCGCGGTACAGGAACGTGACCTCGCGGACGTTGTCCTGACCGAGCAGCTGCATCAGCAGACGGGTGAGCCCGAAGCCGAAGCCGCCATGAGGCGGCGCGCCGTAGCGGAAGAAGTCGAGGTAATACTGAATCGGGCCGGTCTCCACGCGCTTGTCCTCCGCTTGGGCGAGCAGCTGCTCGTAGCGATGCTCGCGCTGAGCGCCCGTCGTCAGCTCGATGCCCCGCCAGAGCAGGTCGAAGCTGCGCGTGAGTGCCGGATTGCCGGGATGGCGCATGTGGTAGAAGGGCCGCACCGTCGACGGGTAGTCGGTGACGAACGCGAACTCATGCCCGTGCTCGCGCTTGACGATCGCCGACAGCGCGCGCTCGCTCGGCGGGTCGAGGTCGTGCTCGGGCCCGGGCACCGCCTCGTGTCCGGCCCCGCGCAGCAGCTCCTTGGCATGCTCGAGCGTCAAGCGCGGGAAGGGAACCGTCGGCACGAGCACCTCGGTGTCGAACGTCGCTTCGATCGCCTCACCGTGCGCCGCCGCCACAGCGCCAAGCACGTGCGCTAGCCAAGCCTCCTCGAACGCCATCACATCCTCGTGCGAGTCGATCCAGGAGAGCTCGACGTCGACGGAGGTGAACTCGGTGTCGTGGCGCGAGGTGAAGGAGGGGTTTGCGCGGAACACGGGACCGACCTCGAACACCTTGCCGAAGCCCGCGGCCATCGCCATCTGCTTGTAGAACTGTGGCGACTGCGCGAGGTAGGCCTGCCGTTCGAAGTACTCGACCTTGAACAGCTCAGCGCCGGACTCGCTGGCCGAGCCCATCAGCTTGGGCGTGTGGATCTCGACGAAGCCCTCCCGATGCCAGAACTCGCGCATCGCGTGCTCGACGGTGGTCTGCACTTCGAAGATCAGCCGGCGATCGGGTCGGCGTAGGTCGAGGTAGCGCCAGTCGATCCGCTTGTCGAGCGCCGAGTCCGGCGCGATCGGTGTCTCGGGCTCGGCGAGCGAGTCGATCTGAACGCTCTCCAGCTGCAGCTCGAGCCCCCCGAGCTTGACCCGCTCGTCGGCGACGATCGTCCCACCGACCGTCACCGCCGACTCGCCCGTCAGCGCGGAGATCTGCTGGTTGAGCGCGCTCGGCGGATCGTCCTTGCCGAGCACCGCCTGCACGAGCCCGGTTTCGTCGCGCACGACCACGAACTGCACGCGCTTTTGATCGCGCACGACCTGCACCCAGCCGCGCACCGTTGCCTGCTCGCCGATCTTGCTCGGCAGATCCTCGATCAACGTTCGGCTCATGCGTAGGACCCTATCCAGCCGGGCGATCCGGCGGCTCCTCCGCCAGCTCGACCTCGACCGAGAGCTCCTCGGCCACGGCCGTGTCGATCCGCTCGATCGCACCGGCCTGGCGCAGATCGTCCTCACCCAGCTGCAGCGCAGACAGCCGCTCGGCCGTGTCGTGCACGACCACGCGCGCGATCGGCGCGCGCATCGGACGCTGGGCTTGGGACTTGGCCTTGCGCACCTCGCGCAGCACGTCCGCGGCCACGGCCAGCGCCGTGTCCTCACGCACCCGCGCGACACGGCCGTCCGACCCACCGTCACCGCCGCGGTCGATCTCGCCGTCACCGGGGCGATCCTCTAGCTCGCCCCACAGCTCGCCCGCGTCCGGCCACGGGGCGCGGTGCACCGAGCCGTCCTGCCACCACGACCAGACCTCCTCGCAGACGAACGGCAGGAACGGCGCGAACAGCCGCTGGAAGCTCGACAGCGACAGGCGCAGCGCGCGGCTCACCGACGCCGCCGCCTGTGGCGCATCGTCGTAGCGACGGCCCTTGACCAGCTCCAGGTAGTAGTCGCAGAACCACCAGAAGAACTCCTCCGCGCGCTGCAGCGCGCGCGCGTAGTCGTACTCTTCGAAGCTGCTCGTCGCGTCCTCGACAACCGCCGCCAGCCGGCCCACGACCGCGCGGTCGAGCGGGTGGGTCAGCGTCTCGCCCTGGGGCGCCAGGTCGGCGAGCGCGAACTTCGACGCGTTCAGCAGCTTCACCGCAAGCCTACGGCCGACCTTCATCTGTTGGGCGTCGAACGCCGTGTCGGTCCCCGGGCGCCCGTTCGCCGCCCAGTAGCGCACGGCGTCGGCGCCATACTCCTCCAGCAGGTGCATCGGGGTGACGACGTTGCCCTTGGACTTCGACATCTTCTTGCGGTCGGGGTCGAGCACCCAGCCGGAGATCGCGGCGTTTCGCCACGGCAGCTCGTCGTGGTCGAGGTGAGAGCGGAGGATCGTCGTGAACAGCCATGTCCTGATGATGTCGTGGGCCTGGGGGCGAAGGTCCATCGGGAAGACTTTTGCGAACAGCGGCTCGGGTCCAGAGAGGGCCTCGTCGGACGTCGCGCCCTCCCCGCCGTCGCCCGGTCCGGCGCTCCCGGCGAGGTGCCTCCCTGCGATCTGCGGCGTGAGCGAAGACGTGGCCCACGTGTCCATCACGTCGGGGTCGCCGATGAACCCATTCTGGTCGCCGCGCTGCTCGGGCGTGTAGCCGTCGGGCACGTCCGTGGAGGGATCGACTGGCAGCTGGTCCTCGCGCGCAAGGATCGGGCGGTCATACAGGACGGTGCCGGCGGCGTCGATCGGATACCAGACGGGAAACGGCACGCCGAAGAAGCGCTGGCGGCTGATGCACCAGTCGCCGGTCAGCCCGTTCACCCAGTCTTCGTAGCGCGCCCGCATGTACGGCGGATGCCAGTCCAGCTCGCGCCCACGCGCGAGCAGCGCGTCGCGGTGCTCGACCGTACGGATGAACCACTGCCGGCTCGTGACGATCTCGACGGGGCGCTCGCCCTTCTCGAAGAACTTGACCGCGCGGGTGACCGGCGTAGGCTCGCCGACGAGGTCGCCCGACTCTTCCAGCAGCTCGACCATGCGACGGCGCGCCTGGTTGATCGTCTTGCCCTGCAGCTCGCCGTATTGCGCACGCGCGCGAGCGACGTCTTCAGACTCCCACCCAGCCTGCCCCCAGGGAACGTCGAGCAGCCGGCCGTCGGCGCCGAGCAGCGAGCGGACTCCCAGCCCTAGCTCCCGCCACCAGACAACATCGGTCAAATCGCCGAACGTGCACACCATCACCAGCCCGGTGCCCTTCTCGGGGTCGACCAGCGGGTGGGTCAGCACTGGCACACGCGTGCCAAACAGCGGCGTCACCGCCTCCCTGCCGAGAAGCCCTCGCTGGCGCTCGTCGTCAGGGTGCGCGAGCAGCGCGACGCAGGCCGCGATCAGCTCGGGGCGCGTCGTCTCGATCAGCGCCTCTGCACCGTCGCGCTGCGCGCCCGCGATCGAGAAGCGCACACGGTGCATCGCCCCTGGCCGCTCGCGGTCCTCGAGCTCGGCTTGGGCGACCGCAGTCTGGAAGTCGATGTCCCACAGCGTGGGCGCCTCCAGCTGGTAGGCCTGCTTGCGCGCGAGCAACCCCAGGAACGAGCGCTGAGAGATCTCACGTGCGAGCGCGCCGATCGTCGTGTAGGTGGTCGACCAGTCGACCGACAGCCCGAGCGTGCGCCACAGCGCCTCGAACGCCTGCTCGTCGGTCTCGGTCAGCGCCAGGCACAGCTCGACGAAGTTCGGCCGCGACACTGCCACCGGCCGATCCGATCCCCGCTCGCTCTCAGACCCCGCTCCATCCTCCGAAGGCGGCGCGAAGTCGGGGTCGTACGCGACCGACGGGTCGCAGCGCACACCGTAGTGGTTCTGCACGCGCCGCTCGGTCGGCAGGCCGTTGTCGTCCCAGCCCATCGGATAGAAGACCTCTTTGCCGCGCATCCGCTGGTAGCGGGCGATCGCGTCGGTGTGGGTGTAGGAGAAGACGTGCCCCACGTGCAGCGACCCGCTGACCGTCGGCGGCGGTGTGTCGATCGCGAACACCCGCTCGCGCGGAGCCGAACGGTCGAAGCGGTAGGCGCCGTCGCGCTCCCATACGGCGCTCCACTTGGCCTCGAGCCCGGCGAGCGTCGGGCGCTCCGGGACGTTCGTGCTGGTCTCGATCGCGGACAAGCCGTGATCGTATCCGCCGCGCGGCCTCCTCCTCTTCGAACCCTGACCGCCCTCCCACCTTCCAGCCTTGGCCGCCTCCCACCCTGGCGGCTCTGGGCGCCTCCCGCCTTCGGCGTGCCTTAGGCGGTCAGGGCGAGGGGACAGACCTCGTCGGGCACGGATGCACGTGCATCTCGCGCCGCGCTGTGCCCGGGGCAATAGACGCCGCGCACGTCTCCGTCGAGCAGTCCATAAGCGAGCCACACGCCGCCGCGCCAAGCGAGGTGAAAGAACCGATCGCCACGCGGCTGGCCACGCTCGAGCTCTCGCCGCCAGGCGTCGGTCACAACGGCCGCGGGGATCCTCTCGCGGCAGTGACGGTCATGCGCGGGATGGTTGGTCCAAACGCATCGCAGCGGTCGCTCGTCGTGGTTGTCCAGCCGTCCGAGGGAGGGCATGATGGTCGTGGTGATTGCACCAGTAGGGCATCGCATGTCGTTCCTTTCGGACGACACACCCTACCGGGATCGATTCCTATGAATATGTGGACGTATGTTCTAAGAACGGACTACTTGTGCTCCCGCGTCCGAAGCGACCGTGTCGCGGACCGGCTTGGGAGTCGGCGTCCTGCGCTCGACCAGCCCGAGCGGCGACAGACGGCGACGCATGTTCACCCACAAGAGCCTTCTGAAGGTGCCTTCCTTGAACATCTCAAGCGGCGTGATCCAGCGCCCCGCCACGAGCATGGCGCGGTTGGCCAGCTGCTGGTCCCTGGCAGCACCGCGGTAGAGCAGCTTCAAAAGCGGGGTGAACCTGCCCCCGCGGGAGTACATCGAGATCAGCTTCCCGTGCAACCTCAGGCCTTCGCGGTGCCTGCTCGCATATGCGCTCAGAGCGCTGTCGACCTCGCGGGCGTCGCCTTTCAGCGCGGGACCGAGCTCGTCGGAGAGCCATGCAGCCGACTGGAACGCGAAGCCGCAGCCGACGCCAGGCAGGGGATCACAGGCCATCGCCGCGTCTCCGACCAGCGCAAGCCCCGCGGCCGTAGGCCCACGGAGGAGGTTGGGCACATCGAGCGAGCCCATCACCTTCGACTCTCGCTTGGCGGGATCCAGGCGCGGACCGTCGGCCAGGCCTGCGAACACGCGTTGCATCGCGCTCTCAGGATCGCCCTTGAACTCCTCCAGACGCTCCTTGGGAATCATGCACGCAAGCAACGTCAGGCCCGCGTCGGTCGGGAAGCCGTAGGCCACGTCGGGATCGAGCAGCCACACCTGCGGGTCGGATCCTGTGACGAGCGGCGTGTCGCGGTAGTAGGCGAAGTAGATGAAGCGCTTGTTCTCGCTCACCTTGGTCCGAACGCCTGCGAGCTTCGCCACGCGCGAGTTGCGCCCGTCGGCGCCGACCACGGCCTTTGCCCGTATCTCCCGCTCGCGGCCGTCGTGCCCGCGCGCCACGACGCCGCTCACGCGCTCCCCGGAGCGCAGCAGCGAGGTGACGGTCCACCCCAGCATCGACTCCACCCCGTCGGTGTGCACCGCGAGGTCGCGCACCATCGGGTCGAGCTTCTCACGGCGTACGTTCCACCCGCTGCGCCCCGAGAACGGCGAGGAGGCGTCTTCGTCGGAGTAGGTGAACCATCCGTAGCGCGTCCACGTGTAGGAGTCGCCCGGCTCCCCCCCCGCGGCGACGATCGAGTCCACCAGTCCCAGACGCTCGAGCACCGGCGTCGCGCTCGGCTGGAGCGCGTGCGTGCACAGGCTCTTGAACGCGTTTGGATCGCTGTGGCTCTCGATCAGCGCTACCTTTGCCCCTTGCCGGCCCAGCATCGTAGCCGCGGCGCATCCCGCGATGCTGGCGCCCACTATCGCAACGTCGTATTCGTCCATTCCTATCCTTTCGCTGTCGATGTACTCGCAAGCGGCTGCGCCATCTGCGATAGCCACGCATCGATCGCCGTCGCCGTCGTCTGTGCGTGCTCTTCGATGATCGTGAAGTGATTGCCCACCACCCGCGTCGTGCTGTCGGTCTCACGCGTGACCTCGCTCTGCATTCCTCCGCCAAGGCTTTCGCTCGCGGCCACCAGCAGCGAGGGGGTGTCGAGCGCGTCCCCGGGCGCTTCGCTCAACATGCGTATGTACGCGCCCATCGCGAGGATGTGACGGTCGTCCATCACCCTGGTCATGCGTTCTCCGCCGGCGAGCTGTCCCATCATGGCGGCGAACATCCGCATCGGCTCGGAGTTGTCGAGCATGTAGGTGTCCAGCAGCACAAGGCCCCGCGGAGCCGGACCGTCGCGATCGAGCGAGCGGGCGACCCCGTGAGCTATGTCTCCTCCCGTCGAGTAGCCGACCAGCACGAACGGCCTGTCCGCCACCGCCTGTGCGACCGCGGCGGCGATCGAGTCGGATAGGAGCTCGAAGGAGACCGGGAGGAGATCCTGCTCTTCGAGGCCCGGCAGCGAGACCACGGACACCGTCCGCTTGCCGTCGAGCGCCCTGGCGACACGCAGGAACTGGTGTGGACCCAGCCGGTTCGCGAACGACGGTACGCAGACGAGCTCGGGCCCCTCCCGCCCCCGGGCCACGGTCGCCACGTGAGGCAGCGTGGACAGCTCTTGCAGCGAGTCGAAGACGGGCAGGAAGCCGGAGCCGGTCATCAGAAAGGAGACCATGTCGTCGAGCTCCATCCGCTCGGAGGCGTGCTGGACCAGCTGGCCGATGATCCCCAGCTCGTCCTCGCTCGCGCGAGGCCGCTGCTCCTGCGGTTGGATCTGTGGCGCCTGCGCCACGATCAGCTCCGCGACCGCCGCCGTCGTCGGATGATCGAAGACCAGCGTCGAGGGCAGCTTCAGGCCGGTCGCTTGGCTCAGGCGGTTCCTGAGCTCGACGGCCGCGAGCGAATCGAAGCCGAGATCCTTGAAATCGCTCTGTGGGTCGACGGCCTCGGAGGAGGCGTGCCCGAGCACATCGGCGACATGGCTCCTGACGAGCTCTGAGACGATGTTGTCCCACTCCTCCCGCGGCGCCCCTGCAAGGCTCCGCGCCAGCGAGCCTCCCCCATCGGAGGCCCGTCGCGTCGGAACGCGGATCAGCCCGCGCAGGGGAGCCGGCAGGATGCCGGCCTTCGCCTGGGTGCGCAGCACGCCCACGTCCAAGCGCACCGGCAGCAGCAGCGGCGCGTCGATCGCGCGGGCGAGATCGAACAGCTCGAGGCCCTGCTCGTCTGACAGCGGTATCAACCCTTCCGAGCGTCGCAGGCGAGCGGCGATGCCCGCCCGGTCGGCCTCGCTCAACATGTCGCTGAACCCGGTGGCCCGGTCCCACATGCCGAAGGCCAGCGAGACCCCCGGCAGGCCGTGCGCGCGGCGGTGGGCCGCCAGCGCGTCCAGGAACGCGTTCGCCGCCGCGTAGCTGGCGAGCCTGGGGCTGCCCAGCGTGCCGGAGACCGAGGAGAACAGCACGAGCTCGCGCAGTCCCATCGACTCGGTCAGCTCGTGCAGGTTCAGCGCAGCATTGACCTTCGGCGCCAACACCCGATCCAGACGCTCCCGATCGAGCGACTCGATCGCTCCACTGTCGAACGCGCCGGCGGCGTGCACGACCATCGTCAACGGACGCTCCGCCGAGATCGTCGCGAGCACCCCCCGCAACTGCTCACGATCGGACGCATCACAAGCGGCCACCCGCACCTCACAACCAAGCTCACGCAACGACTCACACAACTCACCGGCGCCCTCGGCATCCAAACCACGCCGACTCACCAACAGCAAGCTCTCGGCACCACCCAGCGCAAGATGGCGCGCCACCAACGCCCCCAACCCACCTGTACCCCCGGTGATCAACACCGTGCCCCGCGGGTCGAACGCCTGCCGCGGCGTCTTACCCTCCTCCGCGCGTGCCTGTGGACGCACAAGCCGTCGCACGCAGAGCGTTCCCTGCCTGATCGCGACCTCGGGCTCCTGCGCCGACAGCGCGCTCGGCAGGGCCTCGCTCGCCGCCTTGCTGCCGTCGAGGTCGATCAGCCCGAACCGCTCAGGGTGCTCTGACTGGGCCGAGCGCACGAGGCCGACGATCGCCGCCTGCTCGAGGCTCGGCGCCTCCCCGCTTGCGACCGAGACCGCGCGGTCTGTCATGAACACGAGCTTGGCCTCGCGCAGCGGCTCCGAGGCGATCCACGCCTGCGCGAGCTCGAGCGCGCTCTGCGCGCCGACGTGCGCAGCTTCCGCCTGCGTCGTCGCGTCCCCGCCCGGCCCACCGGCCGCTCGCTTCCCGTCGGTGCGTGCGCTCGTCAGCCCAGCGGCGCGCACGAGCACGATCTCAGGCGCGGGCGTGCCCTGCTCAACAGCCAGCTCGAGCGAGGGCAGATCCACGTGGCTCTGCACACCCGCCGCCGCGATCCTCGCATTGCCCTCCTCGCCGGATCCGTTCTCGCCGAGCAGCGCGACGTGGGGAGGCGAGCCGTTGGGCGAGGGCGGCGCGAGCTCCACCCAGTCGAGCGCGTAGAGCGCGTCGCGGGCCGTGCCTCGGGCCGCCGCGTTCAACTGGCTCTGGTCGATCGCTCGCGCCTGCAGCGCCCGGATCGCGAACACGGGCTTTCCCCGCTCGTCGACCGCTGAGAGGCGCAGCGTCTCGGCGTTCTCGGGGTCGCGTCCGAGCCGCACGCGCAGAGCGCTCGCACCGCGCCCGAGCAGGCGCACGCCGGAGAACGCGAATGGAACCCCGACCGCGGCCGTCGTCTCGCCGCTCATCGAGGCAAGGATGGCTGCGTGCAGCGAGGCGTCTGAAAGCGCCGGGTGCACGCAGAAGCCGTGCGCGTCGGCTGCGCTCCCCTCCTCCAGCACGACTTCGGCAAACAGCTCCTCGCCAGACGTAAAGGCTCTGCGGAGGCCTTGAAACGACGGCCCGTAGTTGTAGCCCGCCTCGGCGAGACGCTCGTAGAAGAGCTCGCTGTCGAGCTCGCTCGCACCGGCCGGCGGCCACTCCGCGGTCATGCGCTCTCCGGGCTCGGAGTCCGGCTCGCCCTCGGTCGAGCACAGGACGCCTTCGGCGTGGAGTGTCCATTGTTCGTTTGTTGAGTGGTCGTTTTCGGTGTTTGTTTGTGGTCGTGAGTAGATGTTGATTTGTCTGTGGCCTTGGCTGTCTGGTTCGGTGGTGGTGATTTGTATTTGGGCGGTGTCGTTCTGGTTGAGTAGTAGTGGTGCTTGGAGGGTGAGCTCCTCGATCGTGTTCGCGCCG
>DASYAM010000035.1:0-7625 GCA_036501315.1 Solirubrobacteraceae bacterium | reverse complement strand
GGACATGAACGCGACCATCAGGTTCTTGCCGAGCGCCATTTCGCCCTTGTCGGTCGAGGAGCCGTCGGCGAGCACGTCGCCCGCCTTGACCTTCTGCCCCGACTTCACGCGTGGCTTGTGGTGGATCAGCGTGCCCTGGTTCGAGCGCATGTACTTCTGCAGCTCGTACTCGTCCTTGCCGCCGTCGGCGCCCTGCACGACGATCTGGTCGGCGTCGACGTACTCGATCGTGCCCCCGTTCTTGGTCAGCAGCACGTCGCCGGTGTCGAGCGCCGCGCGGCGCTCCATGCCGGTGCCGACGAGCGGCGCGTCCGCCTTCAGCAGCGGCACGGCCTGGCGCTGCATGTTCGAGCCCATCAGCGCCCGGTTGGCGTCGTCGTGCTCGAGGAACGGGATCATCGCGGTCGCGACCGACCAGATCTGCTCCGGGGAGACGTCGACGAGGTCGACGTCTTTTGGCCCGACCGTCACGTACTGACCGGCCTGGGTGCGGCAGAGGATCTCCGTGCCCTTGAGCTTGCCCGTCTTCGCGTCGACCGGCGTGTTCGCCTGGGCGATCACGAGCTCCTCTTCCTGCGTGGCGTCGAGGCGCACGACCTCCTCGGTCACCGTCCCGTCCTTGACGACGCGATAGGGGGTCGTCACGAAGCCGTACTCGGAGACCTCGGCAAACGAGGACAGCGAGCCGATCAGACCGATGTTCGGTCCCTCGGGGGTCTCGATCGGGCACATGCGCCCGTAATGGGTGGGGTGCACGTCGCGCACCTCGATCGGCGCGCGCTCGCGCGTGAGCCCTCCAGCGCCCAGCGCGGAGAGCCGGCGGCGATGGGTGAGGCCCGCCAGCGAGTTGGTCTGGTCCATGAACTGCGACAGCTGCGAGGAGCCGAAGAACTCCTTCAGCGCCGCCACGACAGGACGGATGTTGATGATCGTCTGCGGGGTGATCGTGTCGGCGTCCTCGGTGGTGAGGCGCTCGCGCACGACGCGCTCCATCCGGTAGAGGCCGATGCGGAAGGCCTCCTGGATCAGCTCGCCGACGGTGCGCAGGCGGCGGTTGCCGAAGTGCTCGTACTCGTCGAGGTGCTCGGCGACCGGCTCGCGCGGCATCGACATCGCCTCAGCCGCGTAGTCCTTGATCTCGATCTCCCCGTCCTCGGGCAGGCCGAGGCGCTTGGGCAGCGAGACCAGCTCGCGCACGAGCGCGAGGATGTCGTCGTGGGTCAGCGTGCGCGTGTCGATGTCGACGTCGAGGCCGAGCCGCGAGTTGAGCTTGTAGCGCCCGACGCGCGTGAGGTCGTAACGCTTGGGGTCGAAGAACAGCTGGTTGAGCAGACCCTTGGCGTTGTCGACGCTCGGCGGCTCGCCGGGGCGCTGCTTCTTGAACAGCTCGATCAGCGCGCCCTCTTCGGTGCGGGTGATCTCGGTGTCGGATTCGATCGTGTTGCGGATGTACAGCGAGTTCTCGAACAGCCGCAGGATCTCCTCGTCGGTGTCGTAGCCCATCGCGCGCAGCAGCACCGTGACGGGCAGCTTGCGCTTGCGATCGATGCGGACGAAGACCTTGCCCTTCTTGTCGATCTCGAGCTCTAGCCACGAGCCACGCGCCGGCATCAGGTTCGCGATGAAGACCTGCTTCTCGCGGTCCTTCGGCTCCATCAAGTAGGCGCCGGGCGAGCGCACGAGCTGCGTCACGACGACACGCTCGGTGCCGTTGATCACGAACGTGCCACGCTCGGTCATCCACGGGAAGTCGCCCATGAACACCGACTGCTCGCGGATCTCGCCCGTCTCGCGGTTGATGAACGCGACGGTCACCGTGAGCGGACGCGCGAACGTCAGGTCCTTCTCGCGGCACTGCTCGAGCGAGGCGACCGGCTCGTCGAACACGAACTCGCCGAACTGCACGGCGAGATTGCCGGTGTAGTCCTCGATCGGGGAGATGTCGTCGATCGTCTCGCGCAGGCCGCCCTTGGCGGGGTCGGTCAGCCACGCGAACGAGCGGCGCTGGATGTCGATCAGGTTGGGTACGTCAACGGTCTTGTTGAGGCGCGCGAAGCTTCGGCGCGTCCGGAGAGCATCTACAGCGGCCAAGAAACGACTCCTTCGGAGGGCGAGAAACGGGCAGAGGAGCGCGACGAAAGCGCGACCAGCAAAGATAGCACAGGCTATCGACGCCCTTAAGGGCAGCCAGCGCTCACGGACCCCGCCCCTGACGATCCGCGTATGTGGCGCGGCGTCGTGCCTCTCGGGCGGCTGCGGCTATCGGCCAGCGGTGGGCACTTTACCGGAAAACGCCACGAATTGTTAGCCATACATAAAGAAGGACCCCACCGTGGCGGGGTCCTTCCCAAGCACTACAGCCAAGCGGATCCGGGCTTCGGGACCGACCGGCCCCGCGAAACAGTTCCCGGTCGGGACCGAAGCCCGGATCGCGGGCTATTTGACCTCGACCGAGGCGCCGGCCTCCTCCAGTTCCTGCTTGAGCTTGTCGGCCTCCTCCTTCTCGATGCCCTCCTTGACCGGCTTGGGGGCCTCGTCGACGAGCGCCTTGGCCTCTTTGAGCCCGAGGCCGGTGGCGGCGCGCACGACCTTGATCACCTGGATCTTCTTGTCGCCCGCACCCGTGAGGAGCACGTCGAAGGTGCTTTGCTCTTCCTCCTGCGCGCCTGCGCCGTCGCCTGCGCCGCCGGCGGCAGCCGCCACCGGAGCCGCCACGGCAGCGGCCGATACGCCGAACTCCTCCTCGAGCGCCTTGATCCGCTCGGCGAGCTCGAGCACCGAGATGCCCTTCAGCTCCTCAATCCAATCCTGTGTGCTGGTAGCCATGTGATTCAGTCCTCCTTGGTGGGATTCGCGTCGGCGTCATCGGGCTGTTGGCCGATCTCCGATCGGTCAGCCGAAGCGTCCGCCTGGTTGTCGTCTTCTTGCGCCGACTCTCCCTGCTCAGCCGGCTCAGCTTGGTCCTGCGGCGCAGCCTCGGCCTCGGGGACCGCCTCGGCGGCGGGCTCCTCTGCCTGCGCCTCATCGGGCTCGGGCGCAGCCGCGGTGACGGGCTCCTCGGCCGCCGACTCTTGCGGCTCGGACGCCGCAGCCGTGGTCTCCTCGGCTGCCTCCGGGGTAGGCTCGACGGCGGGCGCCTCGGCGGCGGGGATCTCTCCGGACTCCTTCTTCTCGCGCACCTGGCCCAGCGCCACCGCCAGCCCGCCGACGAGCGCGCCCAGCGTGCGGACCAGCCCGCTCACAGGCGAGGCCACGACTCCGACGAGCTGACCGTAGAGCGCTTCGCGGGAGGGCAAACGCGAGATCGAACGGATCTGGTCCGGATCGAGCGCGGCGCCATCCATCAGGCCGCCCTTGAACGGCAAGAGCTGCGTGGCGCGCGCATAGTCGGCGATCGCTTTAGCCGCGGTCGCGACGTCGCCGCGTACGAACGTCAGCGCCGTCGGCCCAGCCAGGAAATCCTTCAGCGTCTCGGCTCCAGCCTGGTCGGCGGCGCGCTCGGTGAGCGAGTTCTTGACGACCTTGAACGTCGCATCGGCCTCGCGCAGCTTGGAGCGCAGCTCGGCCGCCTGGGGCACGGAGATGCCACGGTAGTCGACGGCGAAGATCGCCTGGGACTCGTCTATCTGGGCGGCGATCTCGGCGATCGCCACGGCCTTCTGGTCTCGGTTCATTGGTGTGGCTCCTGTCCCGGTCTTATACGCGCGCCGATCGAAGATCGGCTAGCACGCCGGGGGTCTCTGGTTGCCTGTGGGAAGCGCTAGGCGGCGACGGCTGTCGCGGGCGGCGCCTCCTCGAGAATGTCACGGGTCCGGCTCGGGTCGATCTTCACGCCCGGGCCCATCGTGGAGGTCATGGCGATCGAGCGCAGATAACGGCCCTTTGCGACGGTCGGCTTCGCGCGGACGATCTCTTCGATCACGGCCGCGTAGTTCTCCAGCAGCTGCCTGTCGTCGAAGCTCGCCTTGCCGATCACGAGATGCACGATCGCGGTGCGGTCGGTGCGATACTCGACCTTGCCCGACTTGGACTCTTCGACCGCTTTGGCAACGTCCATCGTCACCGTGCCGACCTTCGGGTTGGGCATCTTGCCAGAGGGCCCTAGGACGCGCCCGAGGCGCCCGACGACGGACATCATGTCGGGCGTGGCGATCGCGACGTCGAAGTCGTCGAAGCCCTCCTCGATGCGCTTGGCGAGATCCTCGCCACCTACGACGTCAGCGCCAGCCGCTTCGGCCTCGGCGACCTTCGGCCCTTGGGCGAACACGGCGATCTTCACGTCTTTGCCAAGCCCGTTCGGCAGTGCGATCGTGCCACGCAGCTGCTCGTCGGCGTGGCGCACGTTCAGCCCAGTGCGCACGTGGATCTCGATCGACTCGTCGAATTTCGCGGACGCGAGGCTGCGCACGAGCGCGACCGCCTCGGCGGGCTCGTACTCGCGCTCGCGATCGACTTTGGTCAAGCCATCGGAGTAGCGCTTGCCGTGATGGCTGCTCACAACGCCACCTCCACGCCCATCGAGCGGGCCGTTCCGGCGATGATCTTCGCCGCCTGATCGACGTCGTGCGCGTTCAGGTCGTCGAGCTTGCGCTCGGCGATCTCGCGCAGCTGCGCCTGGGTGATCGTGCCGACCTTCGTGCGGTTGGGCTCGCCCGACCCCTTGCCGATGCGCAGCGCCTGCTTGATCAGCACGGCGGCGGGCGGAGTCTTCGTGACGAACGTGAACGAGCGGTCCTCGTACACCGTGATCACAACCGGGATCACGGTGCCCGTTTCCCCCTGCGTCTGCGCGTTGAACGCCTTGCAGAACTCCATGATGTTGATCCCGTGCTGACCCAGCGCAGGACCGACCGGCGGGGCGGGACTCGCCTGCCCGGCGTTCGCCTGCAGCTTGATCGTTGTTAGAACCTTCTTGGCCATTACTCTCCCAGCTACAACTTTTTAACTTGGTCGAAGCCTACCTCGACCGGGGTCTCACGACCGAAGATTGATACCAGCACCTTGAGCTTGGCCGCGTCGTCGTTGATCTCGGAGATCTCTCCGGAGAAGTCCGACAGTGGTCCGGAGACGACCTTGACGGACTCGCCGATCGTGAACTGCGCGCGGGTGCGCGGCGCGGTGGCGACCTCCTTGTGCAGCAGCCGGTCGACCTCGCCTTGGGTGAGCGGCACCGGCTCTTGGGAGGCGCCCACGAAGCCGGTCACGCCGGGGGTGCCCTTGACGACGCCCCAGGAGTCCTCGTTGAGCTCCATGTTCACCAGCACGTATCCCGGCATCGTGCGCTTCTCGACGGTGATCTTCTGGTTGTCCTTCATCTCCGAGACCGACTCGGTGGGGACGACCACGTTGCGCACGGCGCGCTGCTGGCCAAGCGAGACGACCCGGTGCTCCAGGTTGTGCTTGACCTTGTTCTCGTGACCGGAGTACGTGTTGACTACATACCAACGAAACATTCAGGGTTCCTTGCTGGGTTCAATGACGGGACGGCGAGCGGGGAGATGATGGCGGATAGAGCCAGATCGAGGCTCGTTCCCGCGCGAGCCCCAATCGCCGGGCCCACCGGCGCTAGAGGATGAATTCGACGATTTCCTTCGCCACGTAGTCGGCCAGGCCGAGGTAGGCGCCGGCGATCGCCACGAAGCCGAGAACGACGGCTGTGGCTTGGAAGACCTGCTGGCGGTCGGGCCACTGTACGCGCTGCAGCTCGGCCCAGCTGGCGCGCAGGAACGCGATCGCGCGGTTGCCGCCGCGGATCGGCGCACCGGAGGCCTGCTCCGGCGAGACGCCGCCGCCGCTCCGTCCGCCGCCGCCGCCGCCGCCGGGAGCGACGCGCGCGGTGCTGTCGGCAGGTTCCTCCAGTTCGTCGGCTGAGAGGTCGCCCTCGGAGAGCGCCTCGGCCTCGACTTCGTGCTCGTCGAGCTGGACGGTGTCGTCCTCGACGTCGGGCACATTCGCAACGTCAGCGCCGTCGAGCATGTCCGGCTGCGCCGGGGCGCCGGCGGCGCCGCGCACGAGCGCGGCGTCGAACTCGTCGACGTCGCCGGAGGCGTGATCGAGCGCGCCCGGTACGTCCGCACGGACGGGCTGAGTGGGCGCTCCCTGGGCACGCCCACCGGCCGCGGCGGCTCGACGGTCGCGGCGTTGCTTTGCACGTTTGCGGTCACGGGCCACAGCAGCGCTCCCGCGCTAGCGCGTCTCCCGATGGCTGGTGTGCTTGCGACACCAGCGACAGTACTTGCGCAAGGTCACCCGGTCAGGGTTGTTGCGCTTGCTCTTATTCGTCTGGTAGTTGCGATGCTTACAGTCCTCGCATGCGAGGGCGATAGCGATTCGAACGTCTCCGCGGGCCATGTGAAAAGTTTCCCTGCGTGGTCGTGGTGAAGCGGCCTTGGGCGAAGAAAAACCCCGCCCAGGCGCGAGGTGCAAGCAGTCTAGCGCGCTTGCGCGGTCGAGGTCATCGTGCGGGGGCGGCAAGCGCGGGCGACGATGTGGGCGGCGAAGCGATCGCGCGCGGACGATGATGCTGGCGGTCTTGACGTAGCACGCTGCAGGCGCGAAGCTCGGTGTGTCTCGCTCACCCCGTCTACAAGAAGGAGACATACCAAGCCATGCACCTGCCCGAACCGATCGCAGCGAGCGTTCACGACGAGACGTTTGCCGGCGTGACCTACCACATCCGCGGCGAGCTGGTTCCTGAGCTGCAGATCGAGATCGGTGAGCGGGCGGTGATGTTCGAGCACCACGTGCTGCTGTGGAAGGAGACGCAGCTGAACATCGAGCTGAAGAAGCTGCCGGGGGCGATCAAGCGCAAGATCGCGGGGCTTGAGTTCTTCGTCACGCGCACGTCGGGCTCGGGGCGGATCGCCTTCTCGCGCGACTCACCCGGGCAGTGCGTGCCGCTGCACCTGCGCGAGGGCGAGGGGCTGGACGTGCGCGAGCATCAGTTCATCGCCGCGACCGACAACCTCGACTACAGCTTCGAGCGGATCAAGGGCGTGCAGAACATGCTGCTGGGCGGGTCGGGCTTCTTCATGGACAAGTTCCGCGCGAGCGACGGCGACGCGCTGGTCTGGCTGCACGGTCACGGCAACGTGTTCCTCGTGAACCTCGACGCGGGAGAGCAGCTCGACGTGGAGGCGGGCGCGTGGCTGTACAAGGACCCGTCGGTCAGCCTCGAGGCGGTGACGATGGGTTTGAAGACCGGCATGTTCGGCGGCGGGGGCAAGCTCACGTGGAATCGCTTCACCGGCCCCGGACGGCTGGCGATCCAGACGTTGTTCATCGCTCCGCTGGAGGGTCTCGACTCGAACACGGGCGCGGCGGCCACCGGCGGCATCGCCGGGGCACTGATCGGTGGCCTGGCCGGTCGCTGAGACAGGCTTCAGGCAGCTCGGCGGGGAGATTTTGGGAGACAACTGCGCACTGTGCCCGCGGCCGTCGGTCGGTGTCGCCGGTCAGCCGGCGCGCGCGACGGGTCCGCGCTTAGAACGCCTTTCAAAAGGAGCGGTGCGGCGGGCGTTCATAGGACCAAGCTGGGCGTCGCGGGACGGTGAAGCGCGTGCTACCGATCGTCCGGGATCGGCCAGCACGTGCTGGCCGATCTTTGATCGGTCGTCACCTGGCTG
>DASYAM010000034.1:0-17218 GCA_036501315.1 Solirubrobacteraceae bacterium | reverse complement strand
CAGCCAGGTGACGACCGATCAAAGATCGGCCAGCACGTGCTGGCCGATCCCGGACGATCGGTAGCACGCGCTTCACCGTCCCGCGACGCCCAGCTTGGTCCTATGAACGCCCGCCGCACCGCTCCTTTTGAAAGGCGTTCTTAGACGCTCACTCGTACAGCGTGAGCGTCGCGAGGATCACGTACAGCGCGACCAGCGCCCAGCCCTCGAATTCGGCGGCCTCCCCGTCGCCGGTCACCTGCCACAGCGCCAGCGCCGTGAGCGCCAGCGCGCCGATGTAGACGGGGGCGAGCGCGAAGGTGAGCGTGGTGGCGAGCAGCAGCGAGACGAGCACGAGCAGCGGGAACAGGAAGGCGGCGATCTGGGCGACTGAGTTTTTGACCACCGAGATCGCGAGGTCCGAGCGGCCCTTGTGGGAGAGCACCAGGCCGGCGGTGTTCTCGACCGCGTTGCCGGCGATCGCGACGATCACGAGACCAGCGAACGCTTGGGAGATGTGCAGGATCGAGATCGCCGGCTGCAGGCCGTTGACGAACCAGTCCGAGACGAACGCCGAGGCTGCGCCGGCGACGACCAGCAGCACGAGCGTCAGCCCGAGCGAGAGCCGCGGGCCGGTACGAGCCTCGTCCTCCATCGGATGCTCTACGTTGCCGCCGGCCGGACGCGCCCCTCCATCCACCGGCGGATGCTGGGCCCCGTCGCCGGCCCGGAGATCCCCCTTTCCGGCCGCGGCGTCCGCCGGCGCCACGTCTCCCGGCGCGATGCCTCCCGGCGCCACGTCTCCCGGCGCGATGTCTCCCGGCGCGATGTCTCCCGGCGCGATGCCTCCCGGCGCCGAGTCGGAGCGTAGGTAGGGAACGACCCAAGCCATGTACACAATCAGCAAACAAACGGCGCCGACAGCGGAGATCGTCTTGACGTGATGGCTCGCCGGGTCGTGCGCGCCGAGCGAGAGTCCCAACAGGACGATGATGAACACCGTCACCTGCAGCAATGTCGCCGTGTCGCGCGGCAGCCGCTTGGAGAAGCGCATCATCCCGTCGGGCGCACGCCGCGCGCCGACCACGATCACGAGCCCCAGCACGAGCAGCGCGTTGGCGAGGATCGACCCCACGATCGCGGTCTGCGCCACCACCAGCTCGCCCTTTTGCAGCGCGAAGATCACGACGAACAGCTCCGGCAGGTTGCCGAGCGTCGACTGCATCATCCCAGTCACACCCGGCCCGAACCGCTCACCGAGTTGCTCGGTCGCGAACGACACCATCCACGCTAGGCCTGCAAGCGCGAGCGTTGCCGCGGCGAAGCGGGGAACGGCCGCCCACGCCTCGTAGTTAGCGACGCCGGCGAGCGCTGTGAGCGTGGCGATCGCCAGCAGAGCTGAGCGCTCCTGGAGGGAAAGGCTGGCCATGTGGTGCATGCGACCATAGCCGCCAGCTATGACGCCCTCGAACCGGCGAACCTACATTTTCCTTGTGGAAACGACCACCGTCCTCGTCAGCTTGTCGTGCCAGCACCGCTTCATGGGGTCGTTGATCATTGTCCAGTAGCCGGCGCCGAGGGCAATCGATGACACATAACGTCCCAGGGTTCGTATGAGCGCGCGCCTGTACCCGATCGGCCTGCCGCTGTCGGCGTCCAGGACTCGCAGGCCGATCAATCGCTTGCCGAGAGTTTGCCCCATGCGGCCTTCCGAAATTATGTAGTACGACGAAGCTCCGATCAGTGCCAGTACGACGGCGAGACCCTGGTTGGCTTCGCGGCCTTCTTCCACGATCGCACCGATAGCGCCGAGGATGAACAGCGACAAGAACCCGTCAACGATCGCCGCCCAGAAGCGCGGCAAGAACCCCGCGTACCTGCGCGGCGGTGACGGCGCCGGTTGCTCGCCTTCGCGCTTCTCGCGTTCCCGTTCCTCTCGTTCCGCGCGTTCGCGCTCTGCACGTTCATGCTTCTCACGTTCCCTGCGTTCGCGCTCTGCACGTTCACGCTTCTCACGTTCCCCGCGTTCGCGCTTCTCACGTTCTGCGCGCTCGTCTTGCGCCTGCTCCTCAAGCTCGCGTGCTTCGCGCTCGCGTTGCTTTTGCTCCTCGCGGTCGCGCTCCACCCGGATGCCGATGTCGCTCTGCAACGCGAACAGCTGACCGTCGTCGACGCTCGTGAACATCACCGGCGTCGCCCACTCCAGCGCGTGTTCGTCCGCGAACATTCCCAGGCGAGCGTCGGCGAGCGCGGTGTCGATTGCGTTGCCTCGGGCAAGCGATCCGTAGAAGCAGCGCGCGAAGCTGATCGCGGCGACATCGCTGATCTCGAACTGCATCGCGATCACCGCCGGCAGTCCATATTCCATGAGACTCGAGGCAACCCCGCTGGAATCGTTGGCCGTGCGGGCACCCTCGCAGGCGTTGATCACCGCCAGCCGCAGCGTGTGATGGTCGCGCAGGATCGTGCCCAATCGCGCGCCGGGCACGCGCTGGCTACGCCCGGCCGCTCCCTCGAACAAGAGCACCCCGTCTTCGTTCTGCTCGTCGAAGTCCCCGTGGCCCATGTAGTGGAAGATGTGGAACTTGGTACCGCGCTTCAGCGCTTCCAGCAGACCGCTGAGATTCGCCTCCCCCACCCACTCGATCTCGAGCAGACCGCGATCTTTAAGGTGCTGGCAGGCATTGGTCAGCTGCTCCTTCTCATCCTCCACGTTCAGCGCTTCGACATCTCCCGGGCTGCTGACCATCCCAAGGATGCGAAGCGGCGAATGCATGGCGACGGGCGGGCGACGCAGGGATGGGGTCACGTAGCGGAGCACAGGCGTGTACGCCGAGATCGAGATGAAGTCCGGCTTGTCCCACAAGAGCTCCCACGGAACGTTGCGAAGCGCCGGCGCGCCCTCGAGGTCGAACATCACGCGCAGACCACGCTCGTCGGTGCTCAGCGCGCTCGACATCGAGGTGACGAGCGCATCGCGAGCGCTGCCCTGGAAGAGCAGCTTGAACAGCCGCGAACCGAATTCACGCGCCTGCGCTGACTGCACCGTCTCGATGCGGCGTCTGCTAGCGCGTGGACGACTGACGATGCGGTGATCGCATCCAGATCCTGCCCGCCGAAGGGCAACTCGAAGCGTGCGCGCCCGTCGCCTGCGGGTCCACGCACGACCGCCTCATAGCTTGCTCCGCCGTCGAGCTCCTGCAAGCTCACGTTGAGCGTCAGGTACTCCATCAGTCTGTCGCGCTGTCCTTGCCGCCCTCTCCGGACCTCCGCGCCGCGGAGTCCCCACCCGGCGAACGCTTCCACGTGAGATGCACCTGAAAGTTGGCTTCGGTGCCGGCGCGCGCGAGCACCATACCCGCCTCCCCTGTCAGCTTCAAGCCGACTTCAAGCTCAATCTGTGTGAGATCCGTGGAGATCCGTCGTAGCTCTTCAAGCACCGCGCGAAGCGCCGGCGATATCGATGCCACGCTCTGCTCGAGCGTCTGAGTCCCCCGCTCGATCAGCGGCTTGCGGTGTCCCAGCCCACGCGTCAACGGACCCCTCGCAGGCTGCCCACCACGCATGGCGGTACCGGCGCTTGAGCTCGACTGGACGCCGGACGTGTCGTACGTCTCAACCAGCACCGACCCGCCGTCGGCGAGAGGCATCTCGATCACCTTGCTCATAGCCATCCCATTCTCGACACAGTTCCTACCAGCGAGACAGCCTACAGCTGGCTCCGGCCGCCTCATCCAAGCGTCGCCCGGCGAGCTCCGCGTGCTTGGACGGACTCACTCACGCCCATATAGGCTGCATCTTGAATGCGCCTGGCCACCTTCCTACCCCCCGGCTCGACCGCTCCCCGCGCGGGTGAGGTGCGCGGCGAGCCCGGCCGCGAGCGCGTGTTCGCGCACGCGGTCGAGGAGCTGACCGTGCTCGATCGTCTCGCCGACCCGGAGGCGGCCCCTGTGGAGGGACCGTCGTGGACGCTCGAGGAGGTGACCCTGCTCGCGCCCGTGCCGCGGCCCCGGGCGATCTTCGGGATCGGCTTGAACTACGCCGACCACGTGCGCGAGACCGGCGGCGAGGCGCCCGAGCAGCCGCTTGTGTTCATGAAGTTGCCCTCCTCCGCCGCCGCGCCCAACGCGCCGGTGCACTGCCCGCGAGCCGTCAGACGTCTGGACTACGAGGGCGAGCTGGCTGTCGTCATGGGACCCGGACGGGCGGTGGCCGGCTACGCCGTGGCCGACGACGTCACCGGCCGCGACCTGCAGGGTCGCGAGCCGCAATGGACCAGGGCCAAGGGCGCCGACGGCTTCTGCCCGTACGGCCCGTGGATCACCACCGCCGATGAGATCCCCGACCCGCATGCCCTTGCGCTACGCACGTGGGTCAACGGCGAGCTGCGCCAAGACTCCAACACCTCCAACCTGATCTTCTCCGTGCCCGAGCTAATCGAGTTCATCTCCGAGACCTGCACGCTCGCGCCCGGCGATCTGATCCTCACAGGCACTCCTGCCGGTGTGGGCATCGGGCAGACCCCTCCTGCGTTCCTCGTCTCCGACGACGTAGTCCGCATCGAGATCGAGCGCCTCGGCGCGATCGAGCACTCGATCGCCTGACCGAGCGGAGCGACCTACGGGCCACCGGCTCCCCCATTCCAAGGGTTCGTCACACCAAAACGGCCGGCCCGCCAACCCCGGGTCCGCCACGCGAACTCCACGAGCGGCCGGTAGGCCGCCCATCAAAACTCAAAAGGAACCGAACCCTTCGCCCGGCGAGGCGATCAGTGGCTCTCGAGCACCCGGTCGATCAGGCCGTACTCGAGCGCCTGCTCGGCGTTGAAGAAACGGTCGCGCTCCATGTCCTGGCGCACCTGCTCCTTCGACAGGCCGGTGTGCGACGCGTAGATCTCGTCGATCCGCTCGCGCACCTTGAGGATCTCGCGCGCGTGGATCTCGATGTCCGTCGACTGCCCTTCGAACCCGGCCGACGGCTGGTGGATCAGGATGCGCGAGTTCGGCAGCGCCGCCCGCTTGCCCTTCGTCCCGCCGGCCAGCAGCAGCGAGCCCATCGACATCGCCACGCCCACGCACATCGTGTGGATGTCGGGTTTGACGAAGTTCATCGTGTCGTAGATCGCCAGCCCCGAGTAGATCGAGCCGCCCGGCGAGTTGATGTAGATCGAGATGTCCTTGTCTGGGTCCTGGCTCTCGAGGTGCAGCAGCTGGGCCACCACCAGGTTCGCGACCTGGTCGTCGATCGGCGTGCCGAGGAAGATGATGCGCTCGTTCAGCAATCGCGAGTAGATGTCGAACTCGCGCTCGCCTCGCGCTGTGCGCTCTATGACCATCGGGATCAGCGGCATGGCCCCACCCTAGTACACGCGTCTGGAAGTCCTGCCGCCACATCAGCTTCTACTCCGTCGGGTACTAACTTCAAGACGGTGGGGTTGTAGTTGTGGTTGTTGTTGTACTTTGAAGAGGGCGTAATGCGATGGTTATACGCCCTCTTCAAAGCGATACATAACACGGGGCCCTCGCCGCTCGCGCTCGGCTCGGGTAGCCGAGTCCAGCGCGTGACTCGTCAAAACCGCAACTCCTCAGATGTTCACCGCGCGCATCCCCTGCTCGTCGTAGCGATCGCCGGCTGCCTGCGGCAGCTCCGCGTCGATCCGGGCGAGCTCCTCCTCGGTTAGCTCGACGTCCGCCGCGGCGATGTTCTGCTCGAGGTAGTTACGGCGCTTGGTGCCTGGGATCGGCACGATGTCCTCGCCCTGTGCCAGCACCCACGCGAGCGCCAGCTGCGCCGGCGTGACGCCCTTGTCGTTTGCGATCTCCTGCACCTTCGCCGCGAGCTTCAGGTTTTGGTCTAGGTTCTCGCCCGTGAAGCGCGGGCCGTGGCGCCGGAAGTCGTTCGCGTCGAGCTCCTCCGGCGAGGAGAAGCGGCCCGAGAGGAAGCCGCGCCCGAGTGGCGAGTAGGACACGAAGCCGATCCCGAGCTCGCGGCAGACCGGCAGGACCTCCGACTCGGCCGGATCGCGCGTCCACAGCGAATACTCGGTCTGCACCGCGGCGATCGGGTGTACGGCATGCGCGCGGCGGATCGTCTCGGGCGCGGCCTCGCTCAGGCCGATGTGCAAGATCTTGCCTTGCTCGACGAGCTCCGCCATCGCCCCGACGGTCTCCTCAATCTCGACGTTCGGGTCGACGCGGTGCTGGTAGTAGAGGTCGATATGGTCGGTTTTCAGTCGCTTGAGAGATCCTTCGACCGAGGTGTGGACGTGCTCGGCGGAACCGTCGAGCGGACCGAGCGTCGACATGTCTCCGGGCGTCGCCCCGTCGGTGCGACGGGCGAACTTAGTCGCGATCACATACTCGTCGCGACGCCCCTCGACCGCGTGGCCGACGAGCTGCTCGTTGGTCATCGGGCCATACAGCTGTGCCGTGTCGAGGAAGTTGCAACCGAGCTCGAGCGCGCGATGGATCGTGGCGATCGCCTCATCCTCGTCGGCGGAGCCGTAGAAGGCGGACATTCCCATGCAGCCCAGCCCGATCGCGGAGACCTCCAGGCCGTTCGCTCCCAGGGTTCGTCTGTTCATCGTGTCTCCTCTTCAGGGTCGGAGGTTGCGGGCGTGAGACCGATACTAGGACCCCTTGCCGTGCGCCCCAAGCGAGACCGCCGCCGCCACCGCGAGGTCAAATGGGCACGCATCCCCCGGCCCCTCGCAGGACGGCGCGCATCGCCGGCATAAGACGACGCGTCGCCGGCATGAGACGACGCGCCGCCGGCATAATGGACGCGCAATGTTTCCACTGAACCTTCCCAACGTGCTGACGGTCCTGCGGATCATGCTCGTGCCTGTGCTGGTGGTGGCGCTGCTCGGCAACACGCCCGCCGGCGACGTGCTCGCGGCGATCGTGTTTGCGCTGGCTTCGCTCACCGACTTCGTCGACGGCTACCTCGCACGTGCGCGCGACTCGATCACCACGTTCGGCAAGCTGATGGACCCGCTTGCCGACAAGCTGCTGATCGTCGCCGCGCTGATCTCGCTCGTCTCGCTACACCGTCTCGCAGCGTGGATCGCGATGGTGATCATCACGCGCGAGCTGGCCGTCACCGTGCTGCGCATGGGCGCCACCCAAGCGGGGGTGGTGATGGCCGCGAGCATGTTCGGCAAGGTCAAGACCTGCCTACAGATCGCCGCGATCCTCGCCGTCATCGCCGTCCACGGCCAGCCGCTGTGGGTCTCGGCGCTGCTCTACCTGGCCGTCCTCGTGACCGTGCTCTCCGGTCTGGACTACTTCTTCGGGCTGCGCCGCCGCATGCAGCAGGCACAGGCCCGCGCCGGCGGCTGAGCCCTTCCCCACGCCGGGCGGCTGAGCCCTTCCCCGACGGGTCGACTCTGCAACCTGCTCAGCAGGGAGGATGTTCAGACGCCGATCCGCCGCGCGCCCGCGTCGAGCCACTCCTCGAGGCTTGTCTGCCGTGCAGCGGGACTGCCCGACTCGATCTCCGAGCGCAGCTCCGAGAGCAGGCTGTGACGCTCGGCGATGACGTTGTGCTGGTGGATCGTCTCGAGGTTCTCCTGCCGAGCCGACACGAAGCTCGCGCCGTCCAGCTGTGGGAAGGCGCGCACGACGCCGGCGATCATCTCGCGCACGCAGTCCTCGACGAAGCGCGGCCGGCGATGGGCCTTTTCGACCACCTCCACCTCGTCGCTGCGCTTCATCAGCTCGTAGATCTCCGAGGACATGCTCGCCTCGGCGATCTCCAGCAGCGCGGTGGCCTCGATCTCGGCGGTCGCCTCCTCGGTGAAGCCGATGTGCAGCGTGGCCAACCCGCGCTGGTTGTGGGTTGCGACCGGCACGCTTTGCAGGATCAGCTCGATCTGCTCCGCGGAGAACTCCTCCGCGGCGAGCCGCTCGCGCGCGCGCGCAGCCACGATCTCTTGCGCACAGGGACACGCGGTCATCCCGGTCGCCGACACGCCGACGGTGCGGCGGGTGCCGTGCGCGAACGCCACAGCGCGACCGTGCAGCGTGTAGATCTCCTGTGTCTGCACGCCTGAGACGGGCGCCGGCTTGTGCTCGGGATAGCGCGCCGCGATCGTCACCTCGGCCCGCTCCGCGTTCTGGCGCTCGCGCACGAGCTCGGCGACGTGCTGGGCGAGCGTCTCCGCGCGAAACGGCGACTCCGACAGCACGACCTCGCCGATCGCCTCGTTGACGACCTCCTCGAAGCGGGACATGTGCGCGCCCTTCTGCTCGCGGCTGAGGTCGACGAAGCACTCCAGGCGCGCGAAAAACAGCTCCTCGCGGATACGAACGACCTTCTCGACCCCCGTCACCCCCACCCGTGTGAGGGCTACAGGAACACTCGGAGCGCGCGCTTGCACGTCATCGATTGTCGGAGACAGGGAATCGGTGGCACTTGTGGCCTGCACCACGATCAAGCCTAGCGTGCGGCTAACCGACATCCCTGAGCCGCGGATTCTGGTATCACTTCGCACTTAGCCAGTCGGGTCGGGTTGGTCAAAGGGAACGAAAGGCTAGGGCACGGAACCGCCAAGTGAACAACTGCAACGCACAGGAGGCTCGGCGTAAGGCAGGGGAGGTCGGAGCGGGTCGCTCCGACGGGGAAGTCGGATGGATCGCGGGGGTCCAGAGTTGAGCGCAAAGCTGAAGGGTCTGTCGGTTGCCACGGACACAGCCGTGGTCGAGATTGAGGAGCTGCAGGGCATGATCGCCGAAGGTCAGGAGCGTGGGTTCCTGGCCGCCGAGACGGTCGCCGCGGCGCTGGAGGAGGCCGGGCTCGGCGACGAGCAGGCCGGCGACCTCCTCAGCTATCTGGAGGAGCATGGCGTCGATATCGTCAGCTCCGACGAGGCCGAGGGAGAGCCACAGCTCGAGGCGGACGGCCAAGCGGGATCTGTCGCGGCGCACGAGGACGACGCGATCGTCGCCCGCGGCGAGGAAGCTCCGCTCGAGGACGCCGAGGAGGACGAAGAAGGCGCGAGCCAGGCCAACGCTCTACGCGCCCGCCTGGAGGGGCTGAAGCGCACCGAGGTCGACCTGACCGTCGAGCCGAGCCTCGACTCGCTGCGCCTGTACCTGGGATCGATCGGCCGCGTCCCGCTGCTGACCGCCGAGGAGGAGGTGACCCTCGCCAAGCGAATCGAGCGCGGCGATATCCTCGCCAAGCAACACATGGTCGAGGCCAACCTACGTCTGGTCGTGTCGATCGCCAAGGGCTACATCGGCCGTGGGCTGACCTTCCTGGACCTGATCCAAGAGGGCTCGCTTGGGCTGATCCGCGCGGTCGAGAAGTTCGACTACCGGCGCGGCTACAAGTTCTCGACCTACGCAACCTGGTGGATCCGCCAGGCGGTCACGCGCTCGATCGCCGACAAGGGACGCACGATCCGGATTCCCGTGCACATGGTCGAGCGGCTGAACAAGCTGCTGCACGCGGAACGGTCACTGATCCAGCAGCTCGGCCGCGAGCCGAGCGCCGCCGAGATCGCCTCAGAGCTCGAATGCGAGGTGCGCGAGGTGCGCGACGTCATGCGCATGGCTCAGCAGCCTGTGTCGCTCGAGAAACCTGTGGGCGAGGAGGACGACTCGGCCCTCGCCGACTTCATCGAGGACGTCTCCGCCGAATCGCCGTTCGAGATCGCCTCCGAAGCGCTTCGCCGCGAGAACATCACCCGCGTGCTCGCCTGCCTGCCGCGGCGCGAGCGCGAGGTGATCGAGATGCGCTACGGCATCGTCGGCGGGCGCTCGCGCACGCTCGAGGAGGTCGGCCGCGCGTTCAACATCACGCGCGAGCGCGTCCGCCAGATCGAGAACCGCACGCTGAAGAAGCTCCAGACGCTGCCCGACGCCCAGCAGCTGCGCGAGGCTTCCTAGCGCGCACGCGTAGCCGTCCGGCAGGGACGTGCGGATCTCGCCGGGCAGGCCCTAAACTGACGGCCGCCCCCGGTGGGGTGTCCGAGTGGTTAAAGGAGACGGGCTGTAAACCCGTTGGCTCTGCCTACGCAGGTTCGAATCCTGCCCCCACCATCTTCCTTCCTCGCGCCGCTTCGTCGCGCACGTGCGCGCACCCGCGCGTGCGTAGCCATTTGCGCGACGACTACTACGGCAGGCCTCGCTTGCCCGCTAAGGCTCCGCTGCCCACTCAGGCCGTCGCTTGCCCCACGCAGGCCGATCGCTGCCCGCTCACTCCCCTCCCAGCACCTGCGCGAGCGACTCTGCTTCAGGCGTGCTGACCAGCACGCGGCGCAACGCGCGGCGATTGCGCACCGCGAACGACAGTCCCGGCACGCCCCGTCGCACGACGAACGCCTGGTCGAGGCGGATCGTGCGGCATACGTAGTAGAGCCACGGCAGGCGCAACCCGGCCTTGAGACCTGTGGTCATCGCCTCGCGCACGGGGTCCTCCACGACCCGGACATCACTCACGTCGGCGCGCGGCACGGTGATGTTGCCGAGCAGGCCGAGCGCCTTCTCCCACGGTGTGAGCAGCACTTCAACCGAGTCGTCGGTTAGGCGCACGCGCATGCGGGAAGGATATTCGACTGGCATTCCCCACTCGCGAGTGGGATCATCGAGTCGAGAGTTCGATCAGTCAGAAAGGGAGGTCGGATCATGGAGTCCAGCGAGGCCCCCACGCGCGTGCTTGTCGTGGCGCACAAGACCGCCGCGACCCAGCCCCTGCTCGATGCCGTGGCGGCGCGGGCACAGCGCAGCCGGTGCACGTTTACGCTGCTAGTGCCCAACGCGGCGCACGGCCTGCACAAGGTTGTCGACCCCGAGGATCAAGGGTCGAGCGAGGCGCAGGGGGTGATCGACCATGCGGCGCCGCTGTTGAGCGAGGCGGCCGGCACTCCCGTGAACGCGATCGTGGGCTCGTCCGACCCGAGCGTCGCAGTGCAGGACGCCGTCAACTTGCAGGGCTTCGACGAGGTGATCGTCTCGACGCTCCCCAGCCGTGTGTCGCGGTGGCTAAAGCTCGACCTGCCGAGCAAGGTGTCAGGCCTGGGCCTGCCTGTCACGACCGTGACTCCATCAGAGGACGATTCGCTTGTTGACAAAAGATAAGCTAATGTTTCTATCTAAGATCGCGACTGTGCGGGAGCCCGATCCAATTGGGAGGAGCGGGTAGCCGTCGGATAGACATCTGTCTGGCGGTGAGTCGTCTGTAGACCTTCCGTCTGCGCATCGCGAGAGTTGAGGGCGTGGACAACGTGGAACACGTACGCAAGCAGTTCGCCATCAATCTTCGCCATCACCGCGAGCGGGTAGGACTCTCGCAAGAGGCGCTAGCGGAGATCTGCGACCTGCATCGCACCGAGATCAGCCTGCTGGAGCGCTGCAAGCGTTCGCCGCGCCTGGAGACAATCGCGATCCTGGCTCGCGGCCTCGACCTGGCCACAGCGGGAGAGCTGCTCGAGGGCATCGAATAAAGGAAGGGCCGACGCGGGGACTCGAACCCCGGACCCCAACCTTGAAGCATGGGGGGAGCAGGCTCCCCCCATGAGCCCTCCAACAACAAAACTAAGGCTGGGAAGGGCCGACGCGGGGACTCGAACCCCGGACCCCCTCCTTACCATGGAGGTGCTCTACCAGCTGAGCTACGTCGGCATGACCTCAGGATCCTACTGAGATCGGAGTCGATCGCAGTATCATCCGCCCCGCGAAAGGACGACGTGCTGACCACACGCGAGCCAGGGTTAGGACGGTCTGCGATTCCCCCGACAGACTACGCAGGCGACGTGCCCTCCGACCCTTCATCGCCGAGCGCTTCATCGCGCGGACACGCGCGCACGCGCGCACACGCACACGCACGCGCGATGCAAGCCGTCGAGTGGTTGGTCCCGACGGAGAATCCCGCCGGGACGGTGTACGGGATGATCGTGATCGGCGCGTTGCTGGCTGCGGAGAGCGGACGGTACGAGAGCCATGCCGATGCGGTCGGCTCGACGCTGATCGCGTTGGGCCTGTACTGGCTCGCGCACGCTTACGCGAGCGTGCTCGGACAGCGGCTGGTCACACACGAGCGTCTCACCGCGGGAGCGCTGGGGCGCGCGCTGTTGGACGACTGGGCGATCGTGCGAGGAGCGGCGATCCCACTGCTGGCGCTGCTGCTCGGATGGGCGTTGGGCGCCGGGCGCGAAGCGGCCGTCAGCGCGGCGCTGTGGAGCACCGTGGCGGGCCTGATCGCGTTCGAGCTGCTTGCTGGCGTGCGCTCAGGGGCAACACGGCGAGAGCTGGCGCTCGAGGTGTGCGTGGGCGTCACGATGGGCGTGGGAATCCTCGCGTTGAAGGTCCTGCTGCACTAAGGCCCTACGTCCGGACGCCGCGCGCCGGCGGCGGGGTCGCTCCTCACAGCGCTGCTCTTCACGAGACCGCTCTCAAACCGGGCTCGACGTCCCCGAGAACCCGTGTCGGCTAGCAGGCTGTCGCAAAGAGGCTGCCTAAGAACGCCTTTCAACAGAGCGGTGCGGTGGGGCGTTTCTGAACCAAGCGGGGCGTCGCGGGGCGGTGAAGCGCGTGTTGGTAGCACGTGCGAGACGTCACGTGGCGTCCAGCGCAGTGTCCAGGGACGCATCCGGCGTGCCGCTCTTTTGAAAGGCGTTCTAAGGCTCCAAGCGCGCCGCGAGCGGCGGGGGCGTCGAACTGCGCGCGAAAAAAAGGCGCGACCGCCAGACAAGTTCCAACTCCCGAAAACCTGGTGAGAGCAGGGAAAACACCGATCCACTCGATCGATCCGACGGGCTCGACGCGCGCGGTCATCGGTTCTGTGTAGACAAAAAATTGCTGACATGGAATAATCCTGTTTACCAGATTCCATGACAGCGTCTGGGTGTGTAGATCCGTTTGGGGAGGTAGAATGTCGGTATCGGAGCGACGCAAGGGGATGTCGGGTGACGGAGCGGGAGCGGTCGCCCCGCTGTACCAGCGCCTGCCGCGCGGTCCCCATCAGCTGGGTCCGAAGGCGGTTGCGCACCATCAACGGATACGCATGCACGGGGCGATGGTCGAGGCGGTGTCCAGCAGCGGCTACGGCGGGACGAGCGTCAAGCAGGTGATCGGACTCGCGGGCGTTTCGAGGCGGGCGTTCTACGAACAGTTCGCGAACAAGGAGGAGTGCTTTCTGGCGACCTTCGACTTGATCGCCTCGCGCGGAGTCGCACGCATCAATCAGGCCTACCGGACCGCGGAGGGCAATCTGGAAGACCGCCTGCGGGCTGCATTTGCGGCGTGCGCGCAAGAGATCGCGACGAACCCAAAGGGCGCGGTGCTGACGATCGTCGAAGCGCAGACGGCCGGCGCCGCGGGGCAACTGCGCCTGCGCCGAGCGACCGCGACGCTCGAGCGGATGCTGTCCGACAGCTTCGCGCGCTCGCCGGGGGCGATTCCATTGCCGGTCCCGGTGATCAGGGGGATCGTCGGCGGCCTGCACGAAGCCGCTTCCACGCGCCTGCGCGAACAGCAGGTCGGGGACGTTCCCGTCCTGACCGAGGAGATGCTGGGATGGACGCTGCAGTTCCAGGCTCAGGCCACCGAGCGCATGGCTACCCAATTGGCGAGGCGCGTGCCGGCGATGATGCAAGGGCCCCCGTCGGACGGGCGCGGAGCGGCAAGTGCGAGAACTGGCAGCGGGGACGCTCACGAGCGCCTGCTGCAAAGCGTGTTGCGACTCGCGGTGGTCGACGACTATCAGGAGCTCACCGCGCCCCAGATCGCCGAGGAGGCGGGGGTGGGGATCGAGGATTTCTTCGAGCTGTTCCCTGGGCGCGACGAGTGCTACCTGGCGGCGTTCGATCAGCTGAGCGACGAGCTGCTGCTGCTCGTCGCCGATCCCGATCTGGTCTGCACCGAGTGGCCCGCGGCAGTTCGCCGCACGATCGCGAGGCTGATGCGCCATCTGGCCGAGCGCCCGCTATACGCGCATACGATCGCCGCCGAGGCGTTCGCCGCGGGGCCCGAGACGGTCGAGCGCAACCTCGAGCTGGCGCACGGCATCGCGACGCTGCTCACGGAGGGCGCCCCCGACACGATCCAGAGCGAGCTCGCGGTGGAAGGGGCCGCGGGCGCGATCTGGCACACGGTCCGCTGTCAGGTGACGAGCGGGCAGATCCATCTGCTGCCGGCCCTGGCCGACTACCTGAGCTATGTCGTGCTCGCACCGTTGATCGGCGCCGAGGCGGCGGCCGAGGTCGTCACGGACGACCTGGCGATCGACGCCTGAGATCAGCGCCGCTTGCCGGTGCGTCGCTCGGCGAAGTGCGTGAGCACGATGCCGACCAGCAGCGAGATGACGATCACGACGATCAGCGGGGCTTCGTCGGTGCCGAAGACCCAATGGACCTTGACCTTGTCGAGGTTGAAGACCGCGAACAGCGTGATCAGGACGGCGAGCGTGACGAGCGCCCCGGTACGAGCCATCTCACGTCGGTTGCGCTTTTGGGCGCGTGCCGGCGGTGTATGCACCGGAGTCGACATTCATCGATCCTAACGGCTTATGCCGAGGAGGGAAATCCAGACGGCTCAGGCATGGGCTCGGTGACGGCGTCGGAGCGTGGGCTCGGCGCTGCCTCAGCTCGCCGGCTCGCGCTCCCCCACGTCGCCTGGCGATCCCAGCTCGGCTTGCACCCAGGGACAGCCGACCGACAGCTCATCGACGCCAAGGGCGGCGGCGACGTTGAGAGCCATGCCGTGGCGAAAGAAGTCGTCGAGGCGGTCGGGCTCGGCGTGGGATAGCTCGCGGGCAAGCTCGGCTAGCTGTGCGAAGCGGTGGCGCACGCTCGTACGCACCACCTCGTCCTCGCAGGCGGCGTAGCACTGATGCTGGAGCAGCAGGTAGTCGCGGTCTGATGCGAGCAGGCTCTTGTATGCGAGCCCCATCGCCTGCAGCGCGTCCTCGCACTCAGCCGGCGCGTGTCCCGCCGCGTAGTCGGCTGCGGCGGTGCGAAAGGTTTCGGAGACCCGCTCGAAGCTCCGGTCCAAAGCCGCGAGGAAGAGGTCACGCTTGCTGGGGAACAGGCTGAAGACATAGGGCTGGGCGACGCCGACGTGGCGCGCGATGCGCTCGACCGGAGTGCCGTGCAGACCGCCGTGAGCAAACTCGTGCACGGCAGCTGAGATCAGCTCCTCGCGTCGCTCGGCCGCGGGGACGCGGCGGCGAGTGGGCGCGCTCGCCTCGATCACGCCGTGTCTCCGGCGACCGCTCCCAGCGCGCCGTCCGTGACGTCGAGGCTCGCAAGGGTGCGCGTGCGAAACGGCAGCGCCACAACGACGAGCACGCCCGCGACGAGCACGCCCACCCCGACCCACATCGCGGGAATCAGGCCGTTGACGAACGCCTGCGGTGTGGCGTAGCCGCCGGAGCCCGTGAAGATCGAGGAGAGCACGGCCACGCCGAGCACGCCGCCGACCTCGCGAATCGCGTTGTTAGCACCTGAGGCCTGCCCGGTCTGCTCGGTGCGCACGGACGCGAGCACGGCGTTGGCGGCGGGGGCGAACACGAGCGCCATACCGCCGCCGGCCATGATGAACGGGATGATCATATGCGTGTAGGGGACGTGGGTCGCGGTGATCAGCGCCATCCAGGCGAGGCCGCCGGCCTGCAGCGCAAGGCCGCCGGCCATGAACGGGCGACTGCCGAAGCGCTCGGAGAAGACGCCGGCGAACGGCGCGACGAGCATCGTGGCGCCGGTCCATACAAGCAGCTTCAACCCGGCCTGCAGGGGGGTGTTGCCGAGCACGTTCTGCATGTATTGGGCGAGGAAGAAGATCGAGCCGAACATCCCGAAGTACATGCTCAGCGATACGACGTTGGTCACGGCGAAGGAGCGTTTGGCGAAGAACGACATCGGCAGCATCGGCTCGCGCGTGCGCAACTCCCAAAGGACGAACGCAACGAGCAGCAGCACGCCGGCGATCAGCGAGACGAGGACCGTGGCGCTCGTCCAGCCCAGCGACTGGGCGCGTACGAGCCCGAACACGAGCCCGAACGAGCCGGTCGAGGCGAGCGCGAGCCCGCGCAGGTCGAGCGTTCCGTAAGGCCCGTGGCTCTCGTTCAGCCAGCGCAGGGCGAGCGGGATCACGACGAGGCCGATCGGGACGTTGATCCAGAAGATCCAGTGCCAGGAGATGCCCTGCACGACAGCGCCGCCGATCAGCGGACCGATCGCGACGGCGATGCCGCTGACCCCCGACCAGACGCCGATCGCCATGCCGCGCTTTTCGGCCGGAAACGCCTCGGCCAACAGGGTCAGCGTGAGCGGTGTGACGATCGCCGCGCCCCCACCCTGCACGGCGCGCGCGGCGACGAGCAGGCCGGTGTTCGGCGCGAGCGCGGCCGCGGCGGAGGCGGCCGTGAAGATGGCCACACCGGAGACGAACATGCGCTTGCGCCCAAAGCGGTCGCCGAGCGCGGCGCCCGTCAGAAGCAGCACCGCGTAGGAGAGCACGTAGGCGTTTACGGTCCACTCGAGCGACTGGATCGAAGCGTGCAGATCGCGGTGGATGGTGGGCAGCGCGACGCTGACCACGAGATTGTCGAGCACAGCCATGAACAGCGCGACCGACACGATCCCCAAAGTCCACTTGCGACTACGCTCTACTTCGCCCATTCTCCCACTCCCTTGCTTAGTGACTGCTAAGTTGCATGCCAGCCTAGCAGCGCCGCGAATTTTTGCAAGACCTCTTTTGAGGAGCGGCCTACCGGCCGCCGGATCGCGCAGGGAGCGGTCGCCCGGCGGCGGTCCCGGGCAGCGCGCGACGTGGATCGCACGAGCGAGGAAGCGGGAGGCCAACGGCGAATACCATCGACGGATGAGCAGTAGAAGGAGCAGGTGGAGCTTGCCATACGCGGCCGCGCTGACGGTAGGACTGCTGCTGGTCGGATGCGGCGGGGGCGCTACGAAGACCGTGACCGCTGCCAACGCGCCGGCGCCCGCACAGACCTCGACGACGGCCGCGCCTTCGACGAGGAAGACGAACACGACCACTACTACGTCCACCGCGACCACGCCCACGAGCACCGCGCCGGGAGCGCAGACGACGACGAGCGGCGGTACGTCCGGCCCTACATCCGCCCAGACGCGGACCGCGCCGGCGCCGGCGTTTACGAAGCCGGAAGCCGGCGGGGAAGGGTTGAGCGGCGCCGAGGCGGTGGTGCGAGCGAAGGGCTTCACCGCGACCGACACCTCCGACTATCACTCAGACCAGGCGTTGGGGGGGGGGGT
>DASYAM010000033.1:0-18480 GCA_036501315.1 Solirubrobacteraceae bacterium | reverse complement strand
GCCCAAGCGCCACTTCGTCAAGCCGCTCGCCCTCTCTCCCACGATCGCGATCGACCGCGAGCGCTGCATCCTCTGCTACCGCTGCGTGCGCTTCTCGCAGGAGATCTCCGAAGACAACCAGCTCGTGCTGCTCGAGCGCGGGGCGCACTCCTACGTATCGACGTTCGACGGCCACCCGTACGTCGCGCCGTTCAGCGGCAACATCGTCGAGCTGTGCCCCGTCGGCGCGCTGACCTCGCGCGCCTACCGCTTCCGCGCGCGCCCGTGGGACGTAGAGGACTCAGGGTCGGTCTGCACGCTGTGCCCGTCGCAGTGCAACGTCTCGCTGACGGTGCGCGACGAACGCGCGCAGCGCGTGCTCGGGCGCGACAACCCCGAGGTCGACGACGGCTGGCTGTGCGACCGCGGCCGCTTCGCCTACCCCACGCTCGGCGGCGTCGCCCCGATCAACGGCTCCTCCGGCGCCGCGCATCCGGCCGACCGCGTGACCGAGCCGATGGTCCGCGACGGCGGCGAGCTGCGCGCCGTCTCGTGGGAGCGCGCCCTGCAGGAGGCCGCCGCCGGGCTGAAGCGCGCCGGTGAGCGCGCGGGCGCGATCGCCGGCGGTCAGGCCACGAACGAGGAGGGGTTGCTGCTCGCGCGCCTGATGCGCGAGGGCCTCTCCTCCCCGCACATCGACTCGCGCGCGGCGGGCACGCTGCCGCTCGATCTCCACCGCGCGCTGAACGACCCACGCCTGCAGGCAAAGGTCACGGACCTCGAGTTCGCCCACGCCGTGCTCGTGCTCGACTGCGACCCGATCGCCGACGCGCCGATCCTCGACCTGCGCCTGCGCAAGGGCGCGCGCCGCAACTCCGTGAAGCTCGTCGCCGCCACCGCCGCGGAGCTGCTCACCGAGAACGGTGTTCGCGAGCTCATCGCGAAGTTGAACGAGGCAGGCGAGGAGGTTGTGATCCTGTGGCACGAGCGGGTCACCGCCGGCCCCGACGGCGCGGCGGCTGCCCGGGCGCTGCTCGACCTCGCGCAGACGCTGTCTCTGGCCTCGGTCGACGGCGCGGGCCTGCTGGAAATCCCGTCTGGCTCGAACGGGCGCGGACTGCGAGAGGCGGGCGTGCTGCCGAACGGCGGCCCCGGACTCTGCGTGCCGGCTGCGTTGACCGGCGCCGACAACGCTGTCGAGGTCACGGGCGACAGTGTCTCCCCCCAAAACACCCCGCTCGATGCACACGGGATCGCCGAGAGTCTCGCCGCTGGCGAGTTGGCCGCGGTCTACCTGCTGCAGGCCGACCCGCTGCTCGACCTGCCCGAGCCGGAGCTGTGGGACCGCGCGCTCGAGCGCGCGAGCACGGTAATCGCCCACGCGACGTTCCTCACGAGCGGCGTTCGCGCACACGCGAACGTCGTCTTCCCGGCCGAGAGCTACGGCGAGAAGGAGGGCACGATCGTCCACCCCGACGGCCGCCTGCAGCGCCTGCGCCAGGCGATCGCGCACCCGGGCTCGACGCGCGCCGGCTGGAGCGTGCTCGTGGACGTCGCCGCCCGTCTCGACCTAGACCTAGGCGTGCTCACGCCGAGCATGGCCTCGCGGCAGCTCATCGACGCCGTGCCGTTCTACGCGGAGTTGACGCTCGAGGAGATCGGCGGTCGCGGCGTGCGCTGGCAAGAGCGCGATGCGGCGGGCGCGTATCCGACCGAGGAGCGCGTATGACTCTTGCTGTGCGACCCCGCGCCCTCTCCGATGTATGTAATGCTTCGTGGAGACCGTATAGCCATGGTTATACGGTCTCCACGGAATACAACACTTCACGGAGACCGCCCAGCCAAGACTCCGCGCGGCTCACGACGTGGAGAGCATCGGCGTGATGACGACGACACTCGCCACGGTCGGCTTCTACGAGGCGTGGTGGATCCAGATCCTCAAGGCGCTGATCATCTTCGCCGTCGGCCTGCAGCTCGTGCCGGTCGTGCTGCTCGCCGAGCGCAAGGTGCTTGGGCGCTTCCAGTCGCGCTACGGCCCCAACCGCGTCGGCCCCTACGGCGCGCTGCAGCCGCTCGCCGACATCCTCAAGCTGCTCACCAAGGAGCAGTTCCGCCCGCGCACCTCGATCGGCTTCCTGTTCGCCGTCGCCCCGCTGATCTCGATCGTCACGGCCGTCGCGGCGTTCGGGCTGATCCCGTTCGGCAACGTCCAGCACATCTTCGGCACGCGCGTCGGCCTGTACGGCGTCGACGTCTCGATCGGCCCGCTCTACCTGTTCGCGTTCGGCGCGGTCGCCTTCTACGGGATCATGCTCGGCGGCTGGTCCTCCGGATCGAAGTACTCGTTCCTCGGCGCAATGCGCGGCGCGGCGCAGCTGATCTCCTACGAGGTCTCTCAAGGCCTCGCGCTCGTCGGCGTGATCATGACAGCGCAGACGCTCTCGCTCACCGGGATCGTCACCGCCCAGAAAGGCATGTGGTACATCGTCCCCCAGTTCTTCGGCTTCCTGATCTTCCTCACCGCTAGCTTCGCCGAGACCAACCGTGCCCCGTTCGACCTGGTCGAGGCCGACGCCGAGCTCGTCGGCGGCTACAACACCGAGTACGGCGGCGGGCGCTTCGCCTCCTACTACTTCGCCGAGTACCTCAACGTGCTCGTCGTCTCCGGCATCGTCACGACCGTTTTCCTCGGCGGCTGGCTTTTGCCGTTCGGCATCCACCCACCGGGCTTCGTCGACCCGTTCGTGGTGCTGTTCAAGATGTCGATCATCACCTTCCTGTTCATCTGGGTCCGCGCTACGCTGCCGCGCCTGCGCTACGACCAGCTGATGAGCTTCGGCTGGAAGATCCTCCTCCCCCTCGCCACCCTCAACGCGCTCGTCACCGCGATCGTCGTCGTGGCGGCAAACTGACATGACCCCCGACGACGACACCACCCAGCCGGCGGACGCCGCCGCGTCCTCCACCGGCGCTGACCAACCGTCCACCGCCGACGGTGCGGCCACCGCTCAAGGCCCTCAGCCGCCCACCTCCACGGGGCCAATCGCGATCACCGCCTGGAACCCTGGCGAGGACGTGATCGAGGTGAAGCGCTCGCCCGCACCGGGCGCCGCACGCGGCACCTGGCGCACATTCCGCGAGACCGTGCGCGGCCTGATGACGACCTTCGGCCGCCTCGCCGAACCAGTCGTCACGCTCGAATACCCGGAGGAGAAGACGCCCGTCTATCCGCGCTTCCGCGGTCGCCACAAGCTCCATCGCTTCGAGGACTCCCACCTCGAGAAGTGCGTCGGCTGCTCGCTCTGCGCCGCGGCCTGCCCGGCCGACTGCATCCGTGTCGTCGCCGCCGAGAACACGCCCGAGCACCGCGTCTCCGCCGGCGAGCGCTACGCCGCGGTGTATGAGATCAACCTGTCACGCTGCATCTTCTGCGGCTACTGCGAGGTCGCCTGCCCGTTCGACGCGATCACGATGGGCCATGACTACGAGCTCTCCGACTACGACCGCACGGACCTGATCTTCACCAAGGAGATGCTGCTCGCGGAGCCGCTCGAGCGCACGCCGCTGAGGAACGAGGGCGAGTGAGCGCGGTCCTGTTCTTCATCGCCGCTACCGGCGTGATCGCGGGCGCCGTCGGCGTCGTCGTCCTGCGCGACGCCTTCTACAGCGTGCTCGCGCTCGTCGGCCACCTGATCTCGCTCGCAGTGCTGTTCTTGCTGCTGCGCTCGGAGTTCGTCGCCGCTGTGCAGGTCGTCGTCTACGCCGGCGCGGTGATGGTGCTGTACGTGTTCGTAGTCGCCTATGTCGGCGGCGAGGGCGACACGATCGGCGAGCGACTGCGCGGGGCGGGCTCGGTCGGCTCGGGGCTGCGCGTCGGCGGCACGATCCTCGGCGGGGCGCTGCTCGTCGAGCTGCTGATCGCGCTGCTCGGCACCGGCCTCGAGGCCGTCAACGGCTACGGCGCGGGCTATGCGCCAGGCCCGCAGACGTTCGGCACCCCGGCCTACATCGGCAAGCTGCTGCTCACCCGCTTCCTGCTCGCGTTCGAGGTCGCCTCCTTCCTGCTCTTGATCGCCGCCGTCGGCGGGGTCGTGCTCGCGCGCCGCCGCGCCGGCTTGGAGGAAGGCGACGACGAGCGCAAGCCGCTCGCGCTGACGCCGCTCGACCTGATCCGCCCCGCCGGCACCGGCACCACCGCCGAGGGGGTAGGTCGCCGACCATGAGCATCGCCTGGTATCTCGCCGTGTCGGCGATCGTGTTCACGCTGGGCGCGGTCGGCGTGATGACACGCCGCAACCCGCTCGTCGTGCTGCTCTGCCTCGAGCTGATGCTGAACGGCGCAAACCTCGCGCTGATCGCGTTCTCGCGCATGTGGGGCAACGGCGACGGGCAGATCCTCGCGATCGTCGTGATGACCGTCGCCGCCTGCGAGGTCTGCATCGGGCTCGGCATGATCGTCGCGATCTACCGCCGCCACCTGCCCATAGACGTCGATGAGTTGAGGGAGTTGCAGGGATGAGGACCGAAGGCCCGATCACGGCTGGCCGAAACGGGGATGTTCGCCGTAGGGGAACGTCTCCCGGCTTCGGTCGGAAGGCCGTCGCCCCCCTCGACGGCGCCGACCGGACGAAGGCGCGAGCATGACTGCCACTACCTACGGCTGGCTCGTGCTGCTGTTCCCGCTGCTTGGCACGCTCGTCATCGGCCTCGGCTACCGCTCGCTGCCCGGCCGCTACGCGGGCTGGGTCGGCACGGGCGCCATCTTCCTGGCGTTCCTGGCCGCGCTCGGCGCCCTGATCGCATTGCAGGGCCACTCCCCCGCGCACCGCCAGATCGTGTCCTCGCTGTGGAACTACGCCTCCACCGTGGGGATCGACGCGCAGCTGTCGATCCTGGTGGACCCCCTGTCGGTGTTCATGATCCTGATCGTCACCGGCGTCTCCACGCTGATCCACCTCTACTCGACCGCATATCTCGACGAGGACCGCGGCTTCGCGCGCTACTTCGCCTACCTCAACTTCTTCGTCTTCGCGATGCTGCTGCTCGTGCTCGCGGGCAACTTCCTGCTGCTGATCGTCGGCTGGGCGTTCGTCGGCGCGGCCTCCTACCTGCTGATCTCCTTCTGGTACCGGCGCACGACCGCCACCGCAGCAGGGATCAAGGCGTTCGTGATCAACGTGGTCGGCGACGTCGGGCTCGTGCTCGGCACGTACTTCATCTTCAAGCACACCCACACGCTCGACTTCCTGCGTACGTTCCACGCCGTCGGCGCGGGCGCGTTCGGCCACACCGCCGGCGGCGGCGCGGGCGGCAGCGGCGACCTGACCGCCGGCTGCCTGCTGCTGCTCGTCGGCGCGTTCGCCAAGTCCGCGCAGATCCCGCTGCACACGTGGCTGCCTGACGCGATGGAGGGCCCGACCCCGGTCAGCGCGCTGATCCACGCCGCGACGATGGTCACCGCCGGCGTGTACCTGATCGCGCGCATGCACCCGCTGTTCGAACTGGCGCCCGCCGCGCAGGATGTCGGCGCTGGGATCGGCGCGCTGACGCTGCTCGTCGCCGGCACGATCGCGGTCACGCAGACCGACATCAAGCGCGTGATCGCCTACTCGACGATGTCGCAGATCGGCTACATGATCATGGGCGTGTCCGTCGGCGCCTACGCGGCCGGGCTGTTCCATCTGATGACGCACGCGTTCTTCAAGGCGCTGCTGTTCATGGCCGCCGGCTCGATCATCGGCGCGATGGGCGGCGAGCAGTCGCTCGAGAGGATGGGCGGCTTTCGCAAGGCGCTGCCGTTCACCTACGGCTGCTTCGTCGTCGGCGGCCTCGCCCTGTCGGGGATCCCGCCGTTCTCGGGCTTCTTCTCCAAGGATGAGATCCTGCTCGACACGGGCGAGCTCGGCGGCTGGCACTGGGCGCTGTACGTCGCCGGCTACCTCGGCGCGTTCCTGACCGCGCTCTACACCTTCCGCATGATCTTCCGCGCCTTCCACGGCGAGCCCGTGGCGGAGGCGCGCGAGCTCGAAAGCGGGCACCTGCATCACGCCGAGGTGCCGCGCAATCCCGCCAATGGCGAGGAGGAGGACACCGACGTCGGCTTCCCCGGCCCGCACCATACGATCGCCGAGCGCGCGCTGCCGATGCGGGTGGCGATGGGGCTCCTCGCGCTGGGCGCGGTCGGCGCGGGCCTGTTGCAGATCCCGAAGGTGGACTTCGTGATCGACGACTTCCTGCGCCCGAGCTTCACCGGCTCGGCGCTGTATGAACCGCACACCAAGAACGGGTTGCTCGTCTTCGGCCTGATCCTCGGCACCCTCGTCGGTCTCGCCGGCATCGCCGTCGCCTACCGCGTCTGGATAAAGCAGCCGCAGATCGCGGTGGACGCGCGCGCGCGCCTGCGCCCGCTGTATGAGCTGTTCGTGCACAAGTGGTACTTCGACGAGGCGATCGCCCTGCTCGTCGTCCGCCCCGTCGCCACCGCGGGCCGCTTCGCGCAGAGCACGTTCGAGCGCGTGTTTGTACAGGACACGCTCGTCGGCGGCACGACCGGCCTCGTCCGCGCCGGCTCGGCCGCCGTGCGCGCCGCGCAGAGCGGGTTCGTGCGCTACTACGCCGCGCTGCTGGTGCTCGGTGTGACGGCCGTCAGCTTCTACTTCCTCCTTCAATCATGACATCGCAAACCGCTCGGATGCTCTCCACCTTCCCCACCGAGCGGAGCTAGCGCAATGCCGCTCTCGATCCTCGTCTGGCTGCCCGCCGCGTGTGGGGCGCTCGGCGCGATCCTGTGCACGCTCGCCGGCCGCGCCCACGCGGCACCGCAGACAACTGTCATAGACTCAAAGCCCTCCGTCGCGCCCTTGCCCCCAAGGGGCGCGGCGGAGCCTTCGGGGGCGGGTGGCGCCACGCGCATCCCCGGCGCGCTCGCACTCGTTGGCTCGGTGCTCGCGCTGGCGCTCGCGATCGGCTACATCGCCGACTACAAATCCGGCGGCGGCCTGCAGCACGTCACCAACGTCGTCTGGATCTCCTCGCTCGGCATCCATTACAAGCTCGCGATCACCGGCCTGAACGTGTTCCTCGTCGGGCTCACGACGCTGCTGTTCGCGGCCGCCGCGCTCGCGACGAACTTTCGCGACGACCGCTCGCGCCCGGCCAACCCGCGGCTGTACTGGCTGTTCTTCATGCTCGCCGAGTCCGCCGTCCTCGGCGCGTTCCTCGCCCAGGACCTCGCGCTGTTCGTCGCGTTCTTCGACCTGATGCTGATCCCGTTCTACTTCCTCACCGGGATTGATTGGGATCCCGCCCACCCCCACGGCACGCGCGAGGAGCGCGTCAAAGCGACGATCAAGCTCGTGATCTACACGCTCGTCGGCTCGCTGCTGATGCTCGCCGCAGCGATCGCCACCGGCGTGCTCGCCGCGCAGCAGGGCGGCGGCCACATTACGTTCGTGCTCTCCTCACTGCAGGCCCTGCCGCTGAGCCGCGGGTCGCAGGAGTGGATCTTCCTGTTCTTCGCCGCCGCCTTCCTCGTGAAGATGCCCGCCTTCCCGCTGCACGGCTGGATGCCCGACGGCTATCGCGCGATGCCGATCGAGGTGCTGATGGTCTTCTCCGGCGTGCTCTCGAAGGTCGGCGCCTACGGCTTCCTCGCGATCGTGCTGCCGCTGTTTCCGCAGGGCGCGGCGCACTTCCAGACGCTGATGCTGCTGATCGGGCTCGCCTCGATCGTGTACGGCTCGGCGCTCGCCTTCACGCAGACCGACGCGCGGCTGATCGCCGGGTACTCCTCGGTCGCCCAGCTCGGCTTCATCACGCTCGGCATCTTCGCGCTGAACGCCCAGGGCGCCCAGGGGGCGCTGCTGCAGATGGTCAACCACGGGCTGGTCGTCGCACCGCTGCTGTTCATCGTGCTGCTCCTCTCCAAGCGCGCCGGGGGCTCCGAGGACGTGCGCGAGATGGGCGGCATCGCGTTCCGCGCGCCCGTGCTCGCCTCGCTGTTCCTGATCGTCGCGCTCGCCACACTCGCGATCCCCGGCTCGTCGAACTTCGTCGGCGAGTTCCTGATCCTGCTCGGCGTCTTCAAAGCCAAGCTCGCGATCGCGATCATCGCCTTCAGCGGCGTCGTCATGGCCAGCGTGTACGCGCTGCGGCTGTTCATCCGCGCGATGCACAACCGCGTCGGCTCTGCGGTCGACTCCCGCGAGATCTCGATCCGCGACGGCGCGGTGCTCGTGCCGCTGAGCGCCGTGATCGTGTTCCTCGCGCTGTACCCCCAGTTCGCGCTGCACCGCAGCGAAGGCTCGGTCAAGAGCGCCGTACTCCCCGCGCAGGCGTTCGCGGCCAATTCGCACGCCAAGCTCCACTACTTCGCCGGCACGACCCGTCCCATCGCGGGCGATCCTACGGTCGACCCCGGCTACAACGTGCCTGCGACGACCCAAAGATCCGCACGGTGACTCCATTGCTCGCCACCGTCCATCTCAAAGGCCCGCACGTAGACTTCGCTGGCCTCTCGCCGCTGATCAGCCTGCTCGGCGGCGCGGCGATCGTGCTGCTCGTCGGCCTGTTCGGCGCGCGCTGGATCCGCTCTCAGGTCGTCCCCGCCCTCACGCTCGCCGTGCTCGGCGCTGCGCTCGGCCTCACGATCTGGCAGTGGCACGCGCAGCAGTCGATCGTCGCGGGCGCACTGCGCATCGACTCGCTCGCACTCGTGCTGAACGTCGTGCTGATCGCGGGCGGCGCCTGTACGGTGCTGCTCGCGTGGCGCTCGCTGGCGGCGCGCGAATCGGGCCACGGCGAGTTCTACGCGCTGCTGCTCAGCTCGATCGGCGGGATGTCGCTGCTCGCGAGCGCGCAGAACACGGTCGCGCTGTTCGTCGGCCTCGAGCTCCTGTCGATCCCCCTGTACGTGCTGTGCGCCACCGAGATGCGCCGCGAGCACTCGCTCGAGTCGGGGCTGAAGTACCTGATCGTCGGCTCGGTCGGCTCGGCCACGCTGCTGTACGGCCTCGCGATGATCTACGGCGCAACCGGCGCGACCGATTTCACCGCGATCGCGACCGCGCTGTCGAGCGGCGGCCTCGCGAGCGACCCGCTGACGCTGACCGGCATCGCGCTGTGCGTCGCCGGCCTCTGCTTCAAGGCATCCGTGGCCCCGTTCCACCAGTGGACGCCCGACGTCTACGAGGGCGCGCCGACGCCTGTCACCGCGTTCATGGCGGTCGCCACGAAGGTCGCCGCACTCGGAGTGTTCCTGCGCCTTTTCGACGTCGCCCTGATCGAAGCCCACGCCAGCTGGGGCCCGGCGGTGGCGGTGCTCGCGGCGATCACGATCCTGGTCGGCAACGTCGGCGCGCTCGGCCAGTCCTCGCTGAAGCGGATGCTCGCCTACTCCTCTGTAGCCCAGGCCGGCTACATGCTCGCGGGCGTCGTCGTCGCGACCGCGCTCGGCGTGCAGGCGACCGTGCTGTACCTGGCCGTATACGTCCTCATGAACATGGCCGCCTTCGCGGTGATCGTCGCGCGCGAGCGCGAAACCGAGCTGGGCGACTCGATCGAAGCGCTGCGCGGCCTCGGCCGCGAGCGCCCGTACCTCGCGTGGCCGATGACGATCTCGATGCTCGCCCTTGCGGGCATCCCCGCGACCGTGGGCTTCATCGGCAAGTTCTACCTGATCGACGCGGCCGTCTCCGGCGGCTACACCTGGCTGGGCGTGGCGATCGTGATCGGCTCGATGATCTCGCTCGGCTACTACCTGCCGGTGATCGCCGCGATGTGGATGCGCGAGGCGCCTGCGGCTCGCGCTGCGCCCCCCACGACCAGCGCCGCACCGCTACCCGCGCTTGCGGGAGGCTCGCAGGAGCTGGACGCAGAGCCGCTCACGCGCACCCAGCCAGAGGCCGTGTCTATCGCGGTGCTCGCGGGAGCGGCGACGCTGTTCTTCGGCGTGTTCCCGCAGCCGCTGTTCGACCTGGTTCGCCACGTCGGCACCGCGCTCGGGTTGCTCTAGAGCCCTCGATTCGGTCCTCAGCGGGGACCACTTTCGGCCGCGCGTGTTGCCGACTGGATGTGGCGTCAACATCATCCGTGAATTTGCTATCACGGAAAAATTCTTATAAGCTGATCTCTTTACGGTTGGTCGGCTTACCCGCCACGAGAGAGAATCCGGGGGCATGGCGCCACGCAAAAAGACAGAGATATTGAGAAAAGCCCGGGGTCTGTTGTCCATAATTCCGCGGCGCATCATGGCATTCGTGGTCGCGGTTGGTGTCGTGGTGACCGCCATCGGCGGGGTCAAAGCGCTCCTGCCGTCCCCTATTCCAGAACCACCGCGCGAAGCCGCATTTAGCAGCATTTCTGCCTATCCGGAAATCACCCTGCAACACTACGACGCCAACGCGGGCCCGGGAAATGTGGTGACTGGCTCGCCCGCGCGGGTCGAGACGGGCACCGTCACCTACCTTCTGGCAGCAGACACGAGCAAAACGTCGATCGCCCCCGTTTCGCCGACGAATAAAGTGACCCCGCCCCCGCCGACGATCGCCATAGAAAATCTGCGCAAAGAGAGCGTCGAACGCAAATATCCCAGTCGCCCCGGCGGGAAGATCCCGACCGTGAAACTCGCAGTCCCATACCCGCAGGAACGGCCGGTGCGGGTCGCACCATCGGTCGCCTCGCCGCCCCGCCAGGCATTTCATCATGTGGCCGGCGCGCTGGTCACCGAAGGCGCCGGGGTTTCCAAGCGCGATGTGGCTGCTGTCATCAAAACGCTGCCGCGTGTCAGCGCATCTGAGCCGGGAGGCTCTCCAGTCCTCCCGGCAGTCTCAGAGACCTGTCATGCCCAGTGCGGGGAGATCCAGGAGATCGCACATGCGGCGACATACGACCAGGATCCGATCAAGGCCGCCGAAGCGGTCGCCGCGGTGTTCAACGACTCCCGCGGGGAAAGAGTGGGCAAGCGGATCTATCCGATCGGAGCGATGATCAGCTACACGCTCAAGCTAGACGGGTTTGCCCACAGCAAGGAGACGCTCGAGTGGTCGCTTTTGGCGGCGTCAAGTGGCAGGACGCTACCCAGGCCGTGGTGGCGAGATGTGGTCGTCTCGCACGTGGAACCGACGGTGAACCACGAGACCCTTTCGGGTACGTTCTGGGTACCCGTGCCCCCCGAGCGTGGTGACTACATGGTTCACCTAACGCTGCTGGACGCCAAGGGCATCTCCTACGCCTCGAGCGACTCGAGGCCGGACTTCCACTAGCCGCAGCAGGCTGCTCAGAGGCGCCCAGCCGCCTCCGCCGCCGCTTCCGCATCCTCGAGCTGGCGCTCGACCAGGTCCAGACCCGCATCCCAGAAGCCCGGGTCCGAGAGGTTCACCCCGACGATCTCGCCGAGCTCCTCGGGACTGCGCGAGCCGCCCGCGGCGAGCAGCTCGAGGTAGCGCGGCACGAGCTCCGCGCCGGTCTGCTCGTAGCGCTCGTACACCGAAAGCGCGAGCAACTGCCCATAGGCGTAAGCGTAGACGTAGCCGGGGCTGCCGATGAAGTGCGGTATGTAGGACCACCAGCTGCGGTAGCCCTCGGTCAGCGCCACCGTGTCGCCGAAGAGCTCCTCCTGGCTCTCGATCCACAGCTCGCCGAAACGCTCAACCGACAGCTCGCCCTGCTCGCGCCGGGCGGTGTGGACGAGGTCCTCAAAGCGGTTCATCGCGACCTGGCGGAAGACCGTTGCGATCGTGTCCTCGAGGTTCTCCGCCAGCAGCGCAAGGCGCGAGGCGGGAGTCGAGTCCTGGTCGAGCAGCCGCCCGAACACGACCGTCTCGCCGAACACCGAGGCGGTCTCGGCGAGCGTCAAGGGAGTGCCCTGCTGGAAGATGCCCTGACGGGCCGCGAGCGCGAAGTGGACGCCGTGTCCCAGCTCGTGGGCAAGCGTGAGCACATCGCGCCGGCGCGATGTGAAGTTGAGCAGCACGTACGGGAACACCGACGGCACCGCCGACGCGCAGAACGCGCCGCCGCGCTTGCCCAGCCGCACCGGCGCGTCGATTCGGCGCTCGTCGAAGAACCGCTTCGCCACCGCTCCCAGCTCAGGGGAGAAGGAGGAGTAGCAGTCGAGCACGATCTCGCGCGCCTCTGCGAACGTGAAGCTGACCTGGTCCGCGGTCACCGGCGCCATGCGGTCGTAGTCGGCCAGCCGCTCCACCCCGATCAGCTTCGCCTTCAGGCGATACCAGCGACGCGGTATCTCATAGCGCGCACGGACCGCCTCGACCAGCGCCTGCACCGACTCGTCGCTCGCTTCGTTTGCGAGGTTGCGCGCCGCCAGCCAGCTCGGGTAGTGGCGCAGGCGGTCGTCGGTCGCCTTGTCCGCCAGCAGCGTGTTGAACAGGAACGCGCGCGTGCGCAGTCCCGGCGCGAGCGCCGCGGTCACGGCCTCGGCAGTGGTTCGCCGCACGTCGCGGTCAGGCAGCGCCAAGCGGCTGAGCGCGACGTCGAGGGGAGCCTTCTCGCCGCCGCCCGAGCCCGCACCCGCGCCGCCGTTTGTGCCCGTGCCCTCCGCACTCGCGCCGTCTGCGTCTGTGCCCGTGCCTGTGCCCGGCAGGGTGACCTCGATCGCCGAGGTGAGCTCCTCGAACAGCCGCGTCCACGCGCCCGCGCCCGTGAGCGCCTTCTCCGTGAGGATCTTCTCCTCGGGCTCCGACAGCAGATGCTCGCGGTAGCGGCGCGCGCTGCGCAGATGGTGGCGACAGAAGTCGAGCCCGTCATCCGCCAGCAGCTCCTCGGCGCGCTCCTCGGGCAGCGCCGCCCACTCCAGCTCGAAGAACACCAGCACCGTCCCGATCGCAGTCTCCTGCTCCTGCACCGTCTGCAGCAGCGCCCCGTTCGCCGGGTCTGCCGTGTCGGTCGAGAAGCGCAGCGCCGCGTAGTAGCCGGCGCGGCCGAGCAGGTCCGAGATCGCGCCCAGCTCCTCCATCGCCGCCGCCAGACCGGGGCTGTCGAGACCGTCGAGCTTGCCGGCATAACGCGCGGCGAACGTCTTCGCACGCGCGAGCGCGTCGGTCAGCCGGCGCTCGACACCCTCCGTGCCCTCCCCGTCGACGAGCGGCTCGAGGTCCCAGGCGGTCTGCTGAAGCTCTTGGTCGCCGGTGGGCTCGGTGGGGGATGTGGTGGCCACCGTCGGAGCTTAGCCGTACGCAGAGCCTACTCGCCCGCGAGCGCCTGCAGGACGTCCAGGCGCGCCGCGCGGCGGGCGGGGAGTTGGGCGGCGATCAGGCCAGCGAGCGCCGCGACGACGAGCAAAAGGATCAGCGTGCCGATGGGGATCGAGAGGACGAAGCCCGAGCCGGAGAGCGCGAATGTGCTCACGAGCACCGCGCCGACGGTCCCGATCACGAGCCCGAACACGCCGCCGATCAGGCCGGTGATGATCGACTCGTAGCGGATCATCTGGCGCACCTGCCGGCGCGAGGTGCCGATCGCGCGCATCAACCCCAGCTCGCGCGTGCGCTCGTAGATCGAGAGGATCAGCGTGTTGACGATCCCAAACAGCGACACGATCACCGATAGCGCCAGCAGCACGTAGATCAGCAGCAGCAGCTGGTTGATCTTGCCCTCCTGGTCTTTCTTGAACTGTGCGGGCGTGCGCGAGCGCGCCTGCGGGAACTGACTCGCGAGCAGCCGATTTACCGAGGATTGCACCCGATGACCATCGGCGCCCTTGACGTAGGAGACGAAGTCGACACCATCTTCACGCTGCCCGAAGGAGCCCTGCGCGAGCGCGCGGTTGATCGTGAGGTTGGCGAGCAGCCGCGCGTTGTCTTTGGCGATGCCGATCACCGTTAGGGGGACGTGTCGGTTCGACGGTGTCAGCACCGACAGCCTGCTACCGACCCTCAGGTGGTTGGCGCTGGCGAAGCTCTTCGTCAGCACCGTGCCCGTGCTACCCAGCCCGAGCAGGGTGGCGTTCGATCCCTTTTCCCATTCGACCCGGTAAACCCTGGCGAAGGAGGCCGGTTCGATCGCGGTGATCGAGGATTTTTCGGCGATCGGCGCTGCCGACGGTTTCGAGAGGTCGCGTACTCGTCCGATCGTGAAGGAGATCGGGGTAACGCTCGAGACCCCCGGAACGCGCGCAACGGCCTGCGCGACCTCGGGCGGGATGCCCTGCTGGTTGCCCGATGAGGAGTTCTCGACGATCAGATCGCCGGCGAACGAGCGCGTGACGGCCTGGTTGATCGTCGCCTTCGTGCTGGCCGCGAGCACGGAGATGAACGCCACCAACGCGAGCCCCACGGTCAGCGCGAGCGCCGTCACGAGCGTACGCCCCGGCTGGCGAATCGAGTTCTCTCGCGCCAGGCGCCCGGTGATGCCGCGCCAGCTGACGAGCAGGCCGATCGCGCTGCCGAGCGCCGGCACCAGACGGTAGCGCTTGGGCTGTCCGGCCCGTTTCATGCGCGCGACGAGCACCGCCAGCCTGATTGCCAAGACGATGATCAGCGTGAACCCGACGGCGCCGCTGATCACAGACACGACGACGGCGAGCACGAACAGGACCGCGAACCGTCTGATCAGCACCTTGCGGGAGGGCAGCGGGCGGGGAGGAATCTGCACTCCCTCGCGCATCGCCGCCAGCGGCGGCACGCGCGTGGCGCGGACCGCCGGGAAGATGCCGGCGAGCACGGTCACGACGATTCCGACAAGCAGCGAGACGATCACCGTGCGCGCCTCGAGCACGGTGCCGTTGGTGGGGAGTTCGGCTCCAAAAGCGATGAATAGCTGGTTTAGCGCCGGCGCCAGCAGGAGCCCGAGCAGCAGCCCGAGCACGGCCCCCACCACGCCAAGCATCAGGCCTTCGTAGATCACCGAGCTCAGCACCTGCCGACGGGAGGCCCCGAGCGTTCGCAGCAGTCCCAGCTCGCGGGTGCGCTGGGCGACGGTGATCGAGAAGGTGTTGAAGATGATGAACGCGCCCACGACGAGCGCCACGTAGGCGAAGACCAGCAGGAACGTGCGCAGGAAGCCCAGGCTCGATTCGAGATCGGAGGTCTGCTTGGCGGCTTCCGCGGCGCCGGTGCGCACGCTGATCGTGGGAGGCAGCACTGCCCTGATCCGCGCGCGCAGGGCTTCCGCGCTCACGCCCGCAGCGGCGGCGACGTCGATCTCGTCGTATTGCCCCACCTTGCTCATCACTCGCTGGGCCTCTCCCAGCGTGAGGAGCGCCGTGCCGGCGCCGCCAAAGGACTGGCTGCCGGCGAACTTCGCGATGCCGACGATCGTGTAGCGCCGCGCTGGCGCCAAGCCCGCCACCACGAGCTGCCCCCCGAGCTTCAGCCCCTCGCGCTTGGCGGTTCCCTGGTCGACGTCGACCTCGCTCGCGTTCTCAGGAAAGCGGCCCTGCACCGGGGAATAGGACTCAAAGCGCTTCGGCTCGACCGAGCCGATAAACGCCGGGGCTCCTCCCGCTGAGAGTCGCTTGCCGTGGGGGTTGAGCAGCGTGCCTTCGCTGAAGATCCCCCCGCTGGCCGCGGCGACGCCCGGCACCGACCGCACCGTGGCGAGCGTGCGTTCGCTGATCGGCGAGGTTTCCGAGCTGATTTCGCGCCCCAGCGTTTCGGCCGGGCTGACGACCACGGCGTCGCCCTTGTAGGCGGTGGAGAAGATGTTCGCGAACGAGTGGTTGATCGTGTCGGTGAGGATGTAGGTGCCCGCCATCAGCGCGACCCCAAGGGCGATTGCGATCGCCGTCAGCAGCACCCGCAGCTTGCGCTGCAGGAAGCCGCGCAGCACCAGCGCCAGCATCTCAGCCCTCCGCTGAGCGTGCGACGACCGCGAGCATCGCTCCCACCACCATCAGCCGATGTCCTTCATCAGATCGAGCGCCTGCTCGACGGTGGCGGCGTCGCCGTCGTGGACGATGCGCCCATCCGCGAGCACCAGCAGGCGATCGGCGAACGACGCCGCATGGGCGTCGTGGGTGACCATCACGACCGTCTGGTCGAAGTCGTCGACCGCGTGGCGCAGCAGCTCGAGCACGTCGTTGGAGGACTTCGAGTCGAGGTTGCCGGAGGGCTCGTCGGCAAACACGACGGCGGGGCGCGAGATCAGCGCGCGCGCCACCGCAACGCGCTGCTGCTGTCCCCCGGACAGCTCGGCGGGGCGGTGGCTGAGGCGGTCGCGAATCCCGATCGTGTCGATCAGGCGGTCGAACCACTCGCGGTCGGGCTTGCGCCCCGCGATCGACAGCGGCAGCAGGATGTTCTCTTCGGCGTTCAGCACCGGCAGCAGGTTGAAGGTCTGAAAGATGAACCCAATCCGCTCGCGCCGCAGCTGGGTGAGCTCCTTGTCGTCGAGCTCAGTCAGCTCGACCCCGCCGACGCGGACGGTGCCCGACGTGGGCCTGTCCAGACCGGCGAGGGTGTGCATCAGCGTCGACTTGCCCGAGCCCGAAGGGCCCATGATCGCCGCGAAGCGGCCGGTAGGAAACCCGACGCTCACGCCCGCGAGAGCATCGACGGCCGCCTCGCCCTCGCCGTAGCGACGGCGAAGATCCTCGGCCTCGACGATCTTCTGAGAGCCGTTCTGCTGAGAGCCGTTCTGGGCGGCTGGTAGATCCACCGGGATCAGTCTAGGGAGAACGCGCGGCACCTGTAACAACAAGATATGGGCGCCTCGCCGGCGCGCTCTGCGACGTCCGGAAGACGCCCTAGCATCGTCCGCCCGATGCACGAGACCACCCCGCAAGTCTTCCTGATCGCGCGTCCCTCGATCGACGTCGCAGGTATGCGCGCATACCTGGAGGTGGTCGGTGGAGAGTCGTGGCTCGACCTTCGCGAGGGCGAGCAGGAGGGTCCGACCGCGGGCGAACTGCTGCTCGAGTTCGGCGGCCGCGCCTGCTACCGCAGCTGGGAGCCGGGCCTGAACCCGAACGTGACCCGCATCCGCACCGACCGGCGAGAGTACTTCGCCAACATCCTGCGCAGTGGTCACGGCAGCGTGCTCGAGCACGCGAACTACTCGTTCGCGCTACGGAACGTATCGCGAGTGTTCTGCTACGACGCAGAGACCGAGGTGCTGACCGACGACGGATGGAAGAGATGGCCCGACGTGACCGGATCGGAGACCTTCGCAACCGTCAATCCAGACACCGGCTGTCTTGAGTACCAACCAGCGACTGAGCATTTCGTCGGCGACTACGAAGGAGAGATGTATCGAGTTCGTTCGGAGCAGGTCGACCTACTCGTGACACCAAATCACAGGATGTGGGTGAAGGCACACGATACACAGGCGAACAAGCGTGGCGAAGAGCCCTATCGAGTGAGACTGGCAAGCGAGATCATTGGCAAACGCGTCGCCTACCAGAAGACCGCCATATGGCACGGACAGGAGTCAGGCACAGTCGAGATTCCAGGCACCAAGCGTGTTTGGAGGGCACACAACCGCACGACCGACACAACCCGGCACTACATTGGCTCGGAGTTCCCGCTTGAGGAGTTCGCCCGCTTCCTCGGCCATTGGCTCGCAGAGGGAAGTTTGAACGGCCACCAGATCTGCATCGCCCAGAACCGCGGCGAGCGATTGGACGACATAGCTCAGAACATTCAGGCATTAGGTCTTCCTGCCTACAAGGTTGCCACCGGTCACGGCGCAGTCAAGACACAAAATGTCGCCTTGCGCGATTCTCTCGCTGCGTGCGGGCGACGTGCACATGAGAAGAGCATCCCCAGCTACGTCCATCATTGGGGCCCCAAGATCTTGCGCGTGTTCCTTGAGGCCTACGCGGACGGCGACGGTAGCCGTCGCAAAGACAGCAAGCACACCGTCATCTATACGACATCGCAGGAGATGGCCGACGAACTGCAGGTGCTGGCGATTAAGGCTGGCTGGTCGGCCAACATACGGGTCGACGATAGGACCGGCTTGGAGCGCGTGATGCCAACCGGCCAAAGGTTCAAGAACGCTCGCCCCTGCTACATCGTCTCGCTCGTCAAGACGCGGACCCATCCCCTCGTCAATCACAACGGCGCCAAGAACGATTCGTGGCAGTACTACAAGGGGAAGATTTATTGCGTCAAGGTTCCCAATGGCCTGCTCTTCGTACGTCGGAACGGCAAACCCGTGGTGTCGGGCAATACCCACGAGCTCGTTAGACATCGCGCTGGCTCGGCGTTCAGCCAGGAGAGCCTGCGCTACGTGCGCCTCGCCGACATCGGCTTTCGCGTCCCCCCCGCGCTCGAGCCCGTGCGCGAGCAGGTGCTTCAGATCGTCGAGCAGCTCGAGGAGTTCCAGGTCAGCGCCGCCGCCGAGCTGGGCATCGACGCCGAGGGCGTGCCGTTCCACGTCAAGAAGGAGGTCACCTCCGCGCTGCGCCGCCTCGCCCCGATCGGCCTGTCGACGGACATCGTCTGGACGGCGAACGCGCGCACGCTGCGCCACGTGATCGAGATGCGCACCGCCGAGGGCGCCGAGGAGGAGCTGCGCCTGGTATTCGACGAGATCGCCCGC
>DASYAM010000032.1:0-68005 GCA_036501315.1 Solirubrobacteraceae bacterium | reverse complement strand
CGCTACTACGCGGATCCGCAGACGCTCGCGGCGATGGACAGCGCCGGTCAGATCGTGCTGCGGTATGCACCCGGTGAGAGCTTCAACGGCTCTGTGCACGACATCGCGGGCGTGTGCAACGAGCGCGGCAACGTGTTCGGCTTGATGCCCCACCCCGAGCACGCCGTCGACGAGCTGATCGGCGGCTCGACCGACGGGCTGAAGATCTTCGAGTCGATGCGCCTGACCGTCGAGGGCGCGCGCGTATGAATACATTCCGCGCAGCGCGTATAGCGATGGCTATACAGGCTCCAACAAGAGATACAGACATCCCGGCAGCCGCCCGATCTGTCCGGCCACCATCCGAGCGACCTGCGGCGGGCCAACGTCAACGTGTCTGACGGGACGTCCCCCATCGCTGCGCCGCCCACGCTCGAGGACGCGCTCGCGCTGGGGCTGACGCGCGCCGAGTACGAGCTCGTATGCGACAAGCAGGGCGGGCCCCCGAATCAGGTCGAGCTCGCGATGTACTCGCTGCTGTGGAGCGAGCACTGCGCGTATAAGCACTCCAAGAAGCTATTGCGCACACTGCCGACCGAGGGCGAGCACGTCGTGATGGGGCCGGGCGAGAACGCCGGCGCGGTCGACATCGGCGACGGGCAGGTGTGCGCGTTCAAGGTCGAGTCGCACAACCATCCCTCCGCGGTCGAGCCGTTCCAGGGCGCTGCCACCGGCGTGGGGGGCATCCTGCGCGACATCTTCGCGATCGGCGCGCGCCCGATCGCGGTGCTCGACTCGTTGCGCTTCGGCGAGCTCGTCGATGCGCCGGCGCCGATGGCGACGCCGGGTGACGATGCCTCTCCGGCGCCCGATCGCGCGCGCGCGCGACACGCCCGTGTGCGCTATCTGCTGGACGGTGCCGTGGCTGGGATCGGACACTACGGCAACTCGATCGGCGTGCCGACCGTCGGTGGCGAGGTCTACTTCGAGGGGCCATACGAGCAGAACTGCCTCGTCAACGCGATGGCGCTCGGGCTGGCTCCGCGCGAGCGGCTGATGCGAAGCGCCGCCGCGGGCGTCGGCAACATCGTGATCCTGTTCGGCGCCGCCACTGGCCGCGACGGGATCGGCGGCGCCTCGGTGCTCGCCTCGGCGGAGCTCGGCGAGGGGGACGGCGACAAGCGCCCGACCGTGCAGGTCGGCGACCCGTTCGAGGAGAAGAAGCTGCTCGAGTGCTCGCTCGAGCTGCTCGAGCGTGACCTGCTCATCTCGCTGCAAGACCTCGGCGCCGCCGGGCTTACGTCCTCGGCCGCGGAGATGGCGTCGAAGGGCGAGGTCGGGATCGACATCGACGTCGCGGCGATCCCGCTGCGCGAGCAAGACATGGCCCCATTCGAGATCATGGTGTCGGAGTCCCAGGAGCGGATGCTGTGCGTGGTCGCCCCAGCCGACGTGCAGGCGGTGCTCGACACGTGCGTCAAGTGGGAGGTCCACGGCACGGCGATCGGCTCGGTCACAGACACCGGCCGCATGCGGATCTTCGCCGGGACCACGCTCGTCGGCGACATGCCGGTCAGGGCGCTGGTGGACGACTGCCCGCTGTATGACCTGCAGCCGGAGAAGCCCACCACACCGCTCTACCCTGCGCCGCCGGCCACGCTTCCCGCGGACGCCTCGCCGCGCGTGGCGCTGCTCGCACTGCTGTCCTCGCCGAACATCGCCTCGCGCCGCCCGCTGTTCGAGCAGTACGACGCGATCGTCCAATCGCGCACGGTCCGCCGCCCCGAGCAGTCAGACGCCGCGGTGCTCGCGATCGCTCCGTCACGCCATGGCGCGGCGGTACCCGCGCTGGCGGTGAGCATCGACTGCAACGGCCGTCGCGTCGCCGCCGACCCGTACACCGGCACGGTCGAGGCGGTGCTCGAGTGCGCGTCGAATCTCGCCTGCGTCGGCGCCGAGCCGTTAGGCACGACGAACAACCTCAACTTCGGCAACCCCGAGAAGGGACATATCGCATGGCAGCTAACCGAATCGGTGCGCGGCCTCGGCGACGCTTGCCGGGCGCTGTGTGCACCGATCGTCGGCGGCAACGTCTCTCTCTACAACGAGGGTCCGACCGGCCCGATCTACCCGACGCCGGTGATCGGCATGGTCGGCCGCTTGCCGGACGCGCGCCGCGCCGGTCGGCTCGGCTTCGCGCGCGCGGGCGATGCGATCGCGCTCGTCGGACCGTTCGTCGCGTCGCTCGCGGCGAGCGAGCTCGCAAAGCTGCGCGGTGAGGGGCTGCCAGACGGGCTCGCGCAGATCGACATCGCCGCGGTCGCCGCCGCGCAGGCGGCCGTGCGCGACGCGGTCCGCGCGGGTGTGCTCGCGAGCGCGCACGACATCGCCGAGGGCGGGCTCGCGGTCGCGCTGGCCGAGTGCTGCCTAGGCGGAGACCTGGGCGCGGAGGTGGGCCTGGGAGAGGATCTTTGGGAGACAACAGCGCTGCTCACGTCGGGTCACGGGTCTGTGTCGCCGGCCTCAACGCGTGTGACCGCCGCCCGCGCAGGCGCGCAGGACGGGGTGGGCGAGGATGCCGAGTGGGCGCGGACAGTGCTCTACGGTGAGGGTTCCGGCGGCTTCGTGGTGAGCGGGGCCGAGGAGGTCCTTAGCGGGCTGGCCGAGCGCACCGCGGTGCGGCGGATCGGCACGGTCGGGGGCGATACGCTGCGGATCGAGCTCGCCGGAGAGACGCTCGCCGCGACGCTCGCCGAGCTGGCCGAGGCCCATTCCGCGCTTGGCGCTCTCTTCCCGTGAGACGCCTGCTAGCGTGGAAGCAGCGATGGCTGATGTGAGAGCCGCCGGGCTCGAATTGGAGGATCGCGACGGACCGCGCGACGAGTGCGGTGTGTTTGGCCTATACGCACCCGGCCATGAGGTCTCGCGGCTGTCGTACTTCGCGCTGTACGCGCTGCAGCATCGTGGGCAGGAGTCGGCCGGCATCGCGGCGGCCGACCGCGGCGGGCACATCATCACGCGCCGCGAGCTCGGGCTTGTGAATCAGGTGTTCTCCGAGAACGATCTCTCCACGCTCGCCGGCGAGCTGGCGATCGGGCACGTGCGCTACTCGACGACGGGCTCGAACGCGTGGGAGAACTCCCAGCCGGTGCAGCGCTCGCAGGGGATGAATGGCTCGCGCCGCGAGGTCGCGCTCGCGCACAACGGCAACCTGATCAACGCGGTCGAGCTGCAAGAGGAGCTGCTCGCGGGTGGCGTCACGTTCAGCTCGACCTCCGACTCCGAGATCGTCGCCGCCCTGATCGCGACACATCCGGCCGAGCGCTTGGAGGATGCGATCGCCGCGGTGCTCCCCCGCTTGCGCGGCGCGTTCTCGATCGTGGCGATGACGAAGGATCGCGTCGTCGCGTTTCGCGATCCCCACGGTCTGCGCCCGCTCGCGATCGGCGCGTTAGAGCCCGCCGAAGGCTCGGACGAGGAGGTCCGCTACTGCGTCGCGAGCGAGTCGTGCGCGTTCGACATCATCGGCGCCAAATACCTGCGCGACGTCGAGCCCGGCGAGGTGGTGACGCTCAGTGAGGACGGCCTGCAGGCGCGCATGGTGACGCCCGGCGCAAGGCGCGCGTTCTGCGTGTTCGAGTACATCTACTTCGCCCGCCCGGACTCGCGCATGAACGAGCAGGTGCTACAGGTCGCACGCGGGCGCATGGGCGAGATCCTGTGGCGCGAGGCGCCGGTTGAGGCCGATCTCGTGATCGCGGTCCCGGACTCCGGCAACCCCGCGGCTCGCGGCCTGGCGCGTGCCGCGGGACTGCCCCAGGACGACGGCTTCGTCAAGAACCGCTACGTCGCGCGCACGTTCATCCAACCCGGCCAGGAGCTGCGCAAGCACGGGCTGCGGTTGAAGTTCAACCCGCTACCCGACGTGATCGCAGGCAAGCGACTGGTCGTCGTCGACGACTCGATCGTGCGTGGCAACACCACTCGCCAGATCGTGCAGATGCTGCGCGACGCGGGCGCCAGCGAGGTGCACATGCGCATCTCGGCGCCCCCGATCAAGCATCCCTGTCACTACGGCATCGACATGTCCACGCGCGAGGAGATGATCGCCCACGGCCGCAGCACCGAGGAGGTCGCCGCCGAGCTCGGCTGCGACTCGTTGCACTACCTGTCGCTCGCGGGTGTCTACGAGGCGGTCCGCGCGGAGCGGAGCACGCATTGCGACGCGTGCTTCACGGGTGAATATCCGCTCAGCGGAAGCGAAGAGGCGGCGGGGAAGTACTCCTTGGAGGAGCCCGTCACGGGCCCTGCGCTGCCGCTCGTGCGCGCGTAGCCGCGCGCCGCGAGCTTACTTCCAGAGGGCGTAGTCGCGCGCGCCGGAGGCGTCGTTGTAGCGGTTGTTGTACGGCCGGCGAACGATCAGCTCGCCGTCGCGGTCCGACCGCAGCGCGTATCCGAGCGAGCCGACGACGACGACGGTGATGACGATTGCTGAAAACATGTTTCTTCCTATCGGTTCGATGGTGGGTCCTCTCCACCTGGTGTCCTGAGTCATACCCATCCGGAAAACACTCACCGAATTTATGACTCAGAACACCGACTATTGAACCGCGCGCGGTCGGCGCTCTCTGTGAGGTGCGTCACAGCTATCGTGCGGGCCGTGCCCATTCCGATTGCGGTGCTCGTTTCCGGCGCCGGCACCAACCTGCAGGCGCTGCTCGACACCGTGCACGGCCGCGAGGCGCAGGTGGTCGCGGTCGCGTCGAGCGTGGCCGACGCGCCCGCGCTGCAGAGGGCCGTGCGCAGCGGTGTGCCGACGGCGGTGTTCCCGCGCGCGGCCTACGCCGATCGCGCGACGCGCGATGCGGCACTCGCCGACTGGCTGAAGGGGAGCGGCGTGCGGCTGGTCGTGCTCGCCGGGTACATGGAGCTGCTCGGAGAGCCCTTCCTCGCACGATTCCCCGGTGCGGTCATCAACGTGCATCCGTCGCTGCTGCCCGCCTTCCCCGGCCTCGGCGCGATCGAGCAGGCGCTGAGCTATGGGGTGAAGGTGTTCGGGGTGACCGTGCACTTCGTGGACGGCGGGGTCGACTCGGGGCCGGTGATCCTGCAACGCGCGGTCGAGCTGCCCAACGCGCGCGAGCCGGACGAGGTGCTGACGGCGTTGCGCCCGCTCGAGCACGGTCTGCTGACGGAGGCGGTGCGGCTGTTTGCGCACGGCGCGCTCAAAGCGGACCCTCATAACCCGCGACGCATCGTGGCCGAAAGATAGGCTCTGTGTCAGTGTCCGGCGACAGCGAGACCACACCCTCCGGGCTGGAGCGGGGGACGCCCGGCGAGGCGCGCGTGCGTAGGGCGCTGCTGTCGGTGTCCGACAAGCGGGGCATCGTCGATTTCGCCCGTGGCCTGACCGAGCTGGGCGTCGAGATCGTCTCCACCGGCGGCACCGCGCGCGCACTCGCCGAGGCGGGTGTGACGGTCAGATCGGTCGAGGACTTCACCGGCTTTCCCGAGATGATGGACGGTCGGGTAAAGACGCTCCACCCGCGGTTGTACGCCGGGCTGCTCGCACGGCGCGACGACGACGCGCACCTGCGAGCCGCCGCGGAGCATGGGATCGAGCAGGTCGACCTGGTGTGCGTGAACCTGTACCCGTTTGAGCAGACCGTCGCGCGCGGCGACGCGAGCGAGGCGGAGGTGGTCGAGAACATCGACATCGGCGGTCCAACGATGATCCGCGCGGCCGCAAAGAACAGCGACTATGCCGCGGTCATCACGGACCCCGACGACTACGAAATCGTGCTGGCTGAGCTACGGGAGTCGGAGGGGCGTCTGTCGCTGGGGCGCCGCAAACGGCTCGCGGCCAAGGCGTTCGCGTGCACGGCGCGCTATGACGCGGCGATCGCGACTTGGTTCGCGGTGCCCACCTACGAGGGCTTCCCGCCGACATGGAACGACTCCTATGAGAAGGTGAGCGACCTGCGCTACGGCGAGAACCCTCATCAGCGCGCCGCCTTCTACGCACGCGTAGGCGCGCCGACGCATCTGCTGGAGGGCGTGGAGCAACTGCACGGCAAGGAGCTGTCGTTCAACAACCTGCTCGACCTGGGCTCCGCACGCGAGCTGGTCGAGGACTTCACGGGGCCGGCGTGCGCGATCGTCAAGCACAACAACCCCTGCGGTTGCGCGCTCGGCGAGGGCGCCAAGGATGCCTACGAGCGCGCCTTCGCGTGCGACCCGGAAAGCGCCTACGGCGGCGTGATCGCGGTCAACCGCCGCGTCGATCGGGTCTGTGCCGAAAGTATGAACGGACAGTTCATCGAGGTGCTGCTCGCGCCCGGCTACGACGAGGATGCGCTCGAGGTGTTGACGGGAAAAAAGAACGTGCGGCTGCTGGAGCTGGCGGACTGGCCGGAGCCGAGCGCAGAGGTCGAATCCAAGCCGGTGCTCGGCGGTCAGCTCGTGCAGACGCGGGACGCGGTCACCGAGGGACGCGAGCAGATGCGTGCGATGACCGAGCGGGAGCCGAGCGAGGCCCAGTGGGAGGACCTGCTGTTCGCGTGGAAGATCTGTCGGCGTGTGCGCTCGAACGCGATCGTGCTCGCCGTCGGCGGCGCGACGATCGGGATCGGCGCGGGGCAGATGAGCAGGGTCGACTCGGTGCGAATCGCCGTCGAGAAGGCCCAGGCAAACCGGCCCGAGCTCCTCGCGGGAGCGGCGCTCGCCTCCGATGCGTTCTTTCCCTTCGCCGACGGCCCCGAGCTGGCGATCGCCGCGGGCGTGACGTCGATCATCCAGCCCGGTGGGTCGGTGCGCGACGAGCAGGTGGTCGCCGCAGCCGACGCGGCCGGCGTGGTGATGGTGGCGACAGACCGTCGGCACTTTCGTCACTAACACGGTCGCGCCGGGGGTTGGCGGTTACACGGGATCACTTTCGTAAAACGGGCGTGACGAAAGTGCGTCGCCGGTGTGACGAGAAGATAAGGGCGGCGAGGGGGAGTGCGTACTTCGTAGAGGCCGTATAACTATAGTGATACTGACTCTATAAGGTGCACCATAGCCGGCGCTTCTTTATGTTTGCCCGCGCCTCGACTGTCGTTGCGATCGAAGGACTTGACAGAGTTCGTATCACGATATATCGTGAGCTTACGAAGATAGTTCACGATAGGAGAAAGACATGTTTGGAAATAGGACTTACACCACAGATCCGGGCGATCCGGGTCACTGCTCCGGCCACCACCACCCCGGCCATCGCCATCGTCACGGCCCCCGCGGCGGGGGCTTCGGCGGCGGCCCGTTCGGCTTCGGCCCCGGCGGCTTTGGTCCCGGCGGCATTGGTCCCGGCGGTCCGCGGGGGCGCGGTCGCAAGGCGCGCCGCGGCGACATCCGCACGGCGGCTCTATTGCTGCTGGCGGAGGAGCCCCGAAACGGCTATCAGATCATGCAGGAGGTGGAGGAGCGCTCAGACGGCGTCTGGCGCCCGAGCCCCGGCTCGACATACCCGGCGCTGCAGCAGCTGGAGGACGAGGGCCTGATCCGCGCGCAGGAGCTGGACGGTCGCAAGCTATTTCAGCTGACCGACGCGGGACGCGATTACATCAAGGAGCGCGGCGAGGACAAGCCGGCGCCGTGGGAGCAGATGAGCGGTGATGTCTCAGACCAGGCGCACGAGCTGGGCAGGCTGATCCGCGAGGTCGCCTCCGCTTTCACACAGATCGTGAAGACCGGCAGCGAGGCGCAGATGGGCGAGGCGCGCAAGGTGCTGACGACGACGAGGAAAGACCTGTACAGGATTCTCGCCGACGGCGATCCAGAGGCGGCCTCCGACACGGAGGCATAGTGACCGCCGACCGATCGCCTGAGCCTCGATCCACCGAGCGGCATCACAGCGGTGGATCGAGGCTCTAAGCGGCTGACTGAGAAGACCCAGGCGGAGCCGATGTTTCGCCGGGGTTCTTGGTCGTTAGGGCGTTGATTTGATCACCGTGGCAGCGACTCCGAGCAGGGGGTCCGGCTCCGGGAGATCGCTCGAAGGCGACTCGGCAAGGCGCATGCTGTCGGCGAGCGGCGCGTCGTCGCGTTCAACGCTGCGCTCCATGATCGGTTGCACGAGGCCTCGCAATGCCAGCATCGGGCCGACCCAGCGCGGCGCCCAGATGCGCGCGGCGCGGCGTTCGATGCCGGCCTCGATCGCGTCGATCGCCTTCGAAAGAGGCGCGGGCCTACCGATGAAGCCCGGCATCTGCCCGCGCGCGGCCTGGCCTGCAGGCCCGGCAAAGCCGCCGCGTACGAGGTCGGTGTCGATGAAGCCGAAGTACGCGCAGCCGACGCGAGCGCCCGATGGAAACGTCTCCAGGCGCAGCGCATCGCTCAGCGCCTCGACGCCGGCCTTGGCGGTCGAGTAGGCGCCGAGCATCGGCGCGTGGGCGATCGCCGACAGCGAGGAGATGTTCAGCAGGTAGCCGCGGCGGGCGACGATGTGCTCGATCACGGCGCGGTCGGTGCGCCACACGCCGAGCAGGTTGACCGCTAGCGTGCGCTCGATCTGCTCCACGGGCGTGGTGGCGAGTGCCCCATTGAACTGGACGCCGGCATTCGCGATCGCCACGTCGAGCGCACCGAAGCGCTCGACCGTTGCGCGCACGGCGCGACACAGGGCGTCGTAGTCGGTGACGTCGACCTCGAAGGCGACGGCGCGCTCGCCGAGCTGCGCCGCAAGCTCTTCCAGGCGCCCGGGCTCGAGACCGACGAGCGCGACGTTCGCGCCCTTGGAGTGGAGCCGTCTGGCGGTCGCGGCGCCGATCCCGCGCGCGGCTCCGGTGATGAAGACGGTACGGCCGTTGAGGTCGAACGGCGGGGTGCGCTTGCGGCTCATGCGGGGAGGGCTTCTTCTTTGGTTGTGTCGCGCATGTTGTTCTCCGTAGTCGGGGTGGACGTGGCCGCGACCGACGCTGACGCAGTTGAAGTGGCCGTGACTGGATCCGAATCGCCGCTGCTCGGTGTGCGCGGGATGAGCTCGTAGTCGCAGGTGTCGAAGCGCTTGGTGCGCGAACGGAAGCGGAAGGTGAAGTCGGGCCAGAGCGTCGAGGCGTTGCCGTGGGAGTCGAGGTACCAGCTCTTGCAGCCGCCGGCCGTCCAGACGGTGCCCTCCGCCATGCGGCCCATCTCGGCGACGAAGGCCCTCTGCGCCTGAGGGCGCACGTCGATCGCTGCGCCGCGATGCGTGTCGATCACGTCGAGCGCCTTCATGATGTATTCGATCTGGGCCTCGATCATGATCACGATCGAGGTGTGACCGAGGCCGGTGTAGGGGCCGAGCAGGACGAACAGGTTTGGGAAGCCGGTGATCGTAGTGCCGTTGAAGGCGGACATCGTCCCGTCCCAGTGCTCGGCCAGCAGTCGCCCGTCACGCCCGCGCAGACGGTCGATCAGCGGCTGGTCGGTAACGTGGAAGCCGGTGCCGAAAATGATCGTGTCGACCGCTCGCTCGGCGCCGTCGGCGGTGACGATCGAGCGTGGGCGCACTTCGCGGATAGGAGAGCTCACGACCTCGACGTTTGGCTTGGTGAGCGCCGGCAGGTATTGATCGGTGAAGAGGATGCGCTTGCAGCCGAGGCGGAAGCTGGGTTTGAGCTTCGCGCGCAGCGCGGGGTCGGGAACCTGGCGTGCGAGGTTCTTCTTGGCGACGCGCTCGAGCAGGCGCATCAGCCGCGGCTCCTTGGCGAGGCCGAGCACGAGCAGCTCGGCGCTCCAGTACAGCACGCCGCGCACCAGCTTCATCGCCGGGGGAAAGCGCCGGAACAGGCGTCGCACGCGCGGGTCGATATCGCCATTGCTGCGCGGCACGATCCACGGCGCGGTGCGCTGGTAGACCTGCAGCTCGCCGACTTCGGGCTGGATCTCGGGGATGAACTGGACGGCGGATGCCCCGGTGCCGATCACCGCTACCCGCTCGCCCGCGAGCGAATGCTCGTGATCCCACTGGGCTGAGTGGAAGGTAGTGCCTTGGAAGGAGTCGAGGCCCTCTAGCTGCGGAACCGCCGGCTCGCTGAGGCCGCCCATGCCGCTGATCAGGATCTCGGCCGTGAAGTCGCCGGCCGAGGTGTGGATCTCCCACAGGACGCGCTGCTCGTTCCAGGCGGCTTCGAGCATCTCGTGGCCGAGACGGATGTGTGGCGGGATGCCGTGCTCGGTCGCGACGCGTTCCAGGTAGGTCTGGATCTCCGCTTGCGGAGAGCACAAACGCGTCCAGTCGGGGTTGAGCGCGAACGAGAACGAGTACAGGTGCGAGGGTACGTCGCAGGCGCAGCCCGGGTAGCTGTTGTCGCGCCAGGTGCCGCCAAGCCGATCGGCGCGCTCGAGCAGCACGAAGTCGTGCTCGCCGCGCCGCTTTAGGCGAATGGCAGCGCCCAACCCGGAGAAGCCGGCGCCGACGATCGCGATGCGGTGATGCTCCACGGCGGTCAGACTAACGGAGAGGCCGGGGCTGGCTTATCCATTGTGAGCGAGTCCGACTCATCCGAGCAGCTCGGCGAGTGTGCGGCCGCTGAGGACCGAGCGGGGGTGCTCGGCGACGACGTCGGAGCCGGGTTGGGCGTGCTCGTCGCGGCGCTTGATTAGAAGCCATTGCGGCTTTGTGCCCGGACGGGTGCGCTGCAGGGCGAAGCCGCCGCGCAGCTTCTCGCCGTGGAGCACGAACACGGCGTGGCCACGGTCGAGCGCCTGTGGCCAGGCGACACGCCCGCCTTGCTCGTAGACGCCGCGATCCCAGACGATCACACCGCCTGTACCGAGCGCGCCTTCGAACGTGTTGTGCGACATGGCGTGATCGGCGACCTCGACCGCGAGTCGCTTGACGGCGGGATCGAGCGACGGCCCCTTGGGAACGGCCCACGAGCGCATCATCCCGCCGACCTCCAGACGAAAGTCGAAGTGATGCGCCGTCGCCGCGTGCTCTTGCACCACGAACACCCCGGCGCTAACGCCGCGAATCGCGAACTGCTCGTGCCCCTCGCCCGCGACCCGGTCGACTATGACCTCGGTAACACGCGCCGCCGGCGGGCCTTTATGCAGGAACGCGACGAGCTCCTCGATCGCCCGCGCGTTTCCCTCGGCGTGAACCTGCACGGTGGCGTCGTCTTCGTTGCGAATCCAGCCCGTCAATCCTAGCTCGCACGCGCGTGCTACGGCCGCGTCGCGAAACCCGACGCCTTGCACCGCGCCGCGTGCGACAGCACGAATCGCCACGGGGGCGTTCTCACGTTTCCGATCGGTCACGATGCCTCGTTTGCAAACGGTAGGAACGTTGGTGCAGTGTGGGCATGCTTCGCCTGCGCCATGCCCCGTGCGGGACTCGAACCCGCCCCACCGGATTAAAAGTCCGGCGCTCTACCAGATGAGCTAACGGGGCTCGCGGGCGACAGTCTGCCAGATGGTTCCGCGAGTCGGGGAAAACGGGTTAGGGCGCACGCCTTCAGCGCTCGGAGGCCGCGACCTCGAGCATCTGCTCGATCGTGGTGAGCTTGACGCGTGGGCGCCCGGCCGGCTCGCCGAGGGCACGCTCGTGGCGGTCGATCGAGGACCAGCCCTCGTAGGTGACGAGGGCCGGCTGGCGCGCGCGCAGCAACGCCTCGATCTTGGCCGAGTCGGCGGCGACGTCGGGGTCGGGCGTGCAGGGAGCGCTCTTAGCGTCGCCGTTGGGAGAGAAGTCGGCGAGGATCGCATCGACGGTCTGCTGCGCATCCTTCTTGTTGGTGCCGATCACGCCTGAGGGACCGCGCTTGATCCACCCGACGACGTACTCGCCGGGCAGCGGGGCTCCGCCGGGCGAGGCGAGCACACGGCCCTCGTCGTTGGGGATGGTGCCGGCGCGCTCGTCGAAGGGCACGTCGGGGAGCGGGACGCCGCGGTAGCCGATCGCGCGGAAGGCGAGGCCGGCGGCGATCGTCTCGCGCTCGTCGGTCGGCTTGGCACGCAGGGAGCCGTCCGGCGTACGGACGAGCTCGTTGCGGACGAGCTCGACCGCGCCGAGGCGGCCGTGCTCGTCGGGCTGGAGGGCGGCAGGCGAGAGCAGGAAGCGCAGGACGATGCGCTTGGGGTGCCCCGCGGGGGGACGCTCAGCGTAGGAGCGCAGGATCTCGATGTTGCGCCGGGAGGTGATGTTCTCCTCGGCCGCGGGATCGTGGACGGCGAGCGCACGGTCGAGCTCGGCAGGATCGACGATCACGTCGGCGCCTGAGAGCTCGCCGAGCTCGAGCAGCTCGGGGTTGGTGAAGGCCGCCTGGGCGGGGCCGCGGCGGCCGAGGATCACGACCTCCGAGACGTGACTCGAGGCGAGCACCTCCAGGGCATGGTTGGCGGTGTCGGTGGGCGCAAGCTCGGAGGGGGCGAGCACGAGCATGCGGGCGACGTCGATCGCGACGTTGCCGTTGCCGATCACGATGGCGCGCTCGGTGGAGCGGAGGTCGACCTCGAGGTCGGTGTGGTCGGGATGGCCGTTGTACCAGCCGACGAACTCGGTAGCGGCGTGAGAGCCAGGGAGGTCTTCGCCGGGGATCGAGAGCGGCCGGTCGACGGGCGTGCCGGTCGCGTAGACGATCGCGTGGTAGTGGGAGAGGAGCTCTGCGCGCGAGACGTGCTCGCCGAAGGAGACGTTTCCGAAGAAGCGGAAGCGGGGGTGCGCGGCGGTCTTCTCGTAGATGCGCGTGACGGACTTGATCTTGGGATGGTCGGGCGCGACGCCGGAGCGCACGAGGCCCCACGGGGTGGGCAGGCGCTCGATCATGTCGACGTCGATGGAATGGGCGCCCGCTCCGTCCTTCAAAAGGTGTCCGGCGGCATAGAAGCCGGCCGGCCCGGAGCCGATCACGGCGATGCGGATGGGTGCGTCCTCAGTGGTCATATGGGCGCGGCCCGACTCGAACGGGCGACCCCCTCGGTGTAAACGAGGTGCTCTGGCCAACTGAGCTACGCGCCCCGATTGGGGCTCAACAGGCTAGTACACGCGGCTGGAAGTTCGGTGTGTTTTGGCACGCGCCTGGACGCGCCTGACGCCACCCGGTGGTCGTCCGCGTGCTACCAACACGCGGACGACCACCGTGCGACGCCATCCACGCCCATCCACGCACCAACTCCCCATCGAACTTCCGGTCGCGTGCACCAGTGCACGCGTGTGCCGGCGCTAACATTGGCGCCCCCGGCCGGGGATTCGCCTTTGAATACCGCAGACACCGCCCATAGCGAGGGGCCGTCGGCGTTCGCGCAGGCAGCCGAGCTCGAGTTGCGTGACGTAAGCAAGCGTTACGTCGGAGCGCGCGAGCCCGCGATCAAAGAGCTGTCGATCACGGTGCCGGCGGGCGAGGTGTGCGTGCTGGTGGGGCCGTCGGGCTCGGGCAAGACGACCGCGATGCGGCTGATCAACCGGATGATCGAGATCTCGGGTGGCGACATCCTGCTCGGCGGCGAGAGCGTGCTCGAGCGCGACCCGCGCGAGCTGCGGCGGGAGATCGGTTATGTGATCCAGCAGATCGGCCTGTTCCCGCACGAGACCGTCGCGCAGAACATCGCCACGGTGCCGCGTCTGCTCGGCTGGGACAAGCAGAGGACGGCCACGCGTGTGCACGAGCTGCTCGACCTGATCGGGCTCGATCCGGAGGAGATGCGCGATCGCTATCCGGTGCAGCTCTCCGGGGGCCAGCGCCAGCGCGTCGGCGTGGCACGGGCGCTCGCGGCCGACCCGCCGCTGATGCTGATGGACGAGCCGTTCGGCGCGATCGACCCGATCAACCGTGCCCGCCTGCAGGACGAGTTCCTGAGGTTGCAAGCGCGCGTGAAGAAGACGATCGTGTTCGTCACGCACGATATCGACGAGGCGATCAAGATGGGAGACCGGATCGCGATTCTGCGCGAGGGCGGCGTGCTCGCGCAATACGACTCACCTCGGGAGATCCTTACGAACCCTGCTGACGATTTCGTCGCACGGTTCGTCGGCGCCGACCGCGCGCTCAAGCGGTTGGGCCTGAGCACGCTCGCGGAGATCGAGCTGGCGCAGCCGAATGGGGCCCAGCCGAACGGGGATACGGTCGCCCTGAGCACGACGGTGCGCGACGCCCTGTCGCTGCTGCTGAGCAACGGTGGACGGCCGCTGACGGTCACGGACGGAGATGAGGACGGTCACGGCGGGAGCGCGCGCGTGGCGGGCCTGCTGACGCTCGAGACCGTGAGCGAGCTGCTGGACGAGCGAGCACAGCCATGAATCTGCTCGCTACGGGGCCCGTGATCCCGAACTACGCGGCGCAGAGCTCGAAGTGCGTCGTGGAGAACGATTTCTTCTGCTTCGACTGGGTAAAGCACAACTGGGGCACGGTGTTGTGGCCGGCGCTGCGCCAGCACATCTACTTGACGCTTGTGGCGGTCGCGATCGGCTTTGCGATCTCGCTGGCGCTCGCGCTCGCGGCGCACCGGCTGCGCTGGCTGGAGCGCCCGACGCTGGTGGTGACGGGAATCCTCTACACGATTCCCTCGCTTGCGCTGTTCGAGCTGCTGGTCGCGCCCGTGGGACTGAACACGACGACGGCTGAGATTGCGCTGGTGTCCTACACGCTGCTGATCCTGTTTCGCAACATCGTCACGGGGTTGCGTGAAGTGCCGGACGAGGTCCGCGAGGCGGCCGAGGGGATGGGCATGACGCGCGCGCAGGTGCTGCGCAGGGTGGAGCTGCCGCTGGCGCTGCCGGCGATCGTCGCGGGGCTGAGGATCGCGACGGTGACGGTGATCTCGCTGGCGACGATCGCCTACCTGGTGAGCGCCGGCGGTCTCGGCCTGCCGGTGCACAACGCGCTCGGGGAGGGTCCGTTCAAGACAGAGCTGATCGCGGCGGGCGGTCTCGCGGTCGTGCTGGCGCTGGTGGCTGATGGGTTGCTCGTGGGCGTGCAGCGGCTGTTGACACCGTGGGTGCGGGCGGCACGCGCGTGAGTGAATTTGCAGATGCGTTTAAGTTCATCGCGCACAACGGCGCGGTGGCGGGCGCGCCGCAGCTGCCCAGTCTGAGCGGGCTCGCGCTGGAGACCCTGTGGGTGGGGGCGATCGGCGTGGCGATTGCGCTTGTGATCTCGATCCCGACGGGCGTGTGGCTTGGGCACATCCATCGGGGATCGTTTCTGGCGATCAACGTCGGCAACCTCGGCCGGGCGCTGCCGAGCCTCGTGGTGCTGGCGGTTGGCGACGCGTTTCTCGGGTTGGGCCTGGTCGTTGTGGAGCTGGCGCTGGTCGTGCTCGCGGTGCCGCCGATGGTCACGAACGCATACCTGGCTGTGGATGGCGTCGACCGAGACCTGGTCGACGCGGCGCGGGGGATGGGGATGAGCGGTTGGGAGGTGTTGCGACGGGTGGAGCTGCCGCTGGCTGTGCCATTGCTGTTCGCGGGAGTGCGGACGGCGTCGGTGTTCGTCGTGAGCACGACGACGCTCGCCGCGCTGGTGGGGTTCAGTGGGAGTCTCGGAGACGTGATCGCAAACGAAACTAGCTACCACTTCTCCGGTGTGCTGGGAGCGGCGATCTGCGTGGCTGCGCTGGCGCTGATCATCGACGGTGTGCTCGCCGGCGTGCAGCGGCTGGTGACTCCCAGGGGGCTGAAGTTGGCGCAGCGGACGTTGCGCGAGCGACCGCAGGCGCTGGGCGACGCCGTGGTCGAGGGCGCCTCGTGAGCCGGCGCTGAGATCGTCAAAGGGGATTCCTTATAATTCTGATAGAAAAACATATAAACAGGAGGCAGCGTATGCAAGGCAAGGTCTGGTTTAGAACGTCTTTCAAAATGAAAGGCATTCTGAAGGTCGTTCCGATAGCGATGTTGACGGTGCTGGCCGTCGTGCTGACGGCGTGCGGAAGCAGCAGCAAAAGCAGCTCGTCGAGCTCGTCGAGCACCACGGCCAGCGCTCCGGCGGCGACGACGGCCGCGAGCACCACTCCCGCCGCGAGCAGCGGGCCGGGCGTGGGCAAGCCGGCGGTGACGATCGGCGACAAGAACTTCGCGGAGGAGAACATCCTCGGTGCGCTCTACAGCCAGGCGTTGGCGGCGAAGGGGTACACGGTGAGGCTGAAGGACAACGTGGGCTCCTCGGAGATCATCTACAAGGCGCTGACCTCGGGTCAGATCGATTTGTATCCCGAGTACACGGGCACGCTGCTGTCGGCGGTCGCCAACCAGACGAAGGCGCCGACGAGCGCGGCGGACGCGTACACGGCCGCAAAGGCGTTCGCCGAGCAACACGGGCTGACGCTGTTGAGCTACACGCCGTTCTACGACTCGGACGCGCTGGCAACGCTGCCGAGCTATGCGAGCAAGAACCACCTGTCGAGCGTCGCCGACATGAAGCCGCTCGGCAAGAGCGTCAAGCTCGGCGCGGCGCCGGAATTTGCCACGCGCTTTGAGGGGCTGCTCGGCCTGAAGCAGGAATACGGGGTGAACCCGACGTTCACGCCGATCGCGATCGAACTGTCGTACAAGGCGCTGGAAAGCGGGCAGGTGGACGTGCAAGACGTGTTCACGACCGACGGGCAGCTGCTGGGCGGCAAGTTCAAGGTGCTCGCGGATCCGAAGCACGTGTTCGGGTTTCAGAACGTGGCGCCGGTCGTGAAGCAGAGTCTGCTCGCGGCCGAGGGCCCGGCGTTTGCGCAGACGCTAAACAGGGTGAGCGCGCTGTTGACGATCCCGGCGATCCAGCAGATGAACGCGGCGGTGAGCCTCGATAAGCAGTCGGCGGCGAGCGTCGCGCAGAAGTTCCTGCAGGCCAACGGCCTGGGCTGAGCCACTCGCACGTCGCGCGCCGCATCTCTGCAATGCTTGCGGAGATGCGGCGCGGACGCGGGAGAGGGAGGACGACCAGGGTCGCTTTGGCGCTGGTGGGCGTGGTCGTGCTGGCGCTGATTCTGGCCCAAGTGTTCCTGCCGGGGATCGTCGCGAGCAGGATCTCCTCGCGCGTGGGGCGCTACGGGAAGGTCGACAGCGTGAGCGTGAAGGCATGGCCGGCGGTGAAGCTGCTGTGGGGGGACGCCGATTCGGTGACGGTGCGAGCGGAGAGCTTGCGGGGCAGCCAGGAACAGACGGCGGCGCTGCTGTGGGAAGCGCGCGGGCTGAGCGACATGAAGCTGACCGCGACGAGCGTCCAGGTCGGCCAGCTGGCGTTCAGCAAGGTGAGCCTCAGTAAGCGTGGCAGCGCGCTGAGCGTGCGGGGGCGGATGACCGACGCGGATGTACGCCAGGCGCTGCCGGAAGGGTTCGACGCGCACCTGGTCAAGAGCGAAAGCGGGGAAGTGGAATTGAGCGTGAGCGGCGCCCTGTTTGGCATCGGCGCGACGGTGAACGCAGTGGCGAGCGCGAGCGAAGGCAAGCTGACGGTGCGCCCACGAGGGTTTCTGATCGAAGCGCTACAGCTGACGCTGTTTGATGCGCCGCACGTTTACGTGGAATCGGTGAGCGCGAGCGCGGAACCCGGCGAAGCGTCTGTCTATCGCGTGGGATTGATGGCGAGTCTGCGGTAGTAGCTGTGACGAAGGCCGGGTCCGTCCGCGGCTGGGTGGCGAAGAGACAGCGTTTTCAGACAGCCGGCGAGAGATCTGAGCGAGGTCGCGGCGACACGGCGGGGGTGCGCCGGCCGATGATCATGGGGAGGCCTTGCTTGGGGCTGATCGTGGGCATCTGGCGGATGGTGAGGGTGAAGTCCGCGGGCAGGGAGAGGTCGAAGCGGGAGAGGAGCAGCGTTGCGATCGTGCGGACCTCGAGCTGGCCGAAGCGCATGCCGATGCACGTGCGCGAACCGCCGCCGAAGGGGACGTAGGCGCCCTTGGGTAGCGCGGCGCGCGCTTCGGCGGTGAAGCGCTCGGGGCGGAACTCGCCGGGCTCGCTGAAGATCTCGGGCAGATGGTGGGAGGCCCACGAGCAGTAGTTGACGAAGGTGCGGCCGGGCACGGAGTGGCCTTCGAACTCGAACGGCTCGATCGAGCGGCGCGGGCCGATCCACGCGGGGGGATACTTGCGGAGCGTCTCGTCGAGGACCAGCTCGAGCTCGGGGAGGGCGCCGGTGGCGAGTTGGGAGGCACTCGGCAGGCCGTCGAGCAGCAGGGCGTCCTGCTCGGCGCGCAGGCGCTCGACGATCGCGGGATGGTGGGCCAGCTCATAGAACATGAAGGCGATCGTCGAGGTGGTGGTGTCGTGGCCGGCGAACAAGAGGGTCATGACCTCGTCGCGGACCTGCAGGTCGGTGAGCGTGTTGCCGTCCTCGTCCTCGGCGTCGAGCAGCAGGCTGAGGATGTCCTGCCCGCGGGCTCCGGAGGCACGGCGCGAGGAGATCTCCGCGTAGATGAGCGCGTCGAGCTGGCGGGCGGCCTGCTGCATACGCGCCCAGGGCGTGAAAGGGCCGCGGAGGATGCGCAGGGCGTACTCGGCGGAGAAGAAGGCAAGGGCGTGCTCGAACAGCCCGGCTGCGTCGATCGAGCGCGCAGGGCCGCCGTCGGGGTCGAGGCCGAAGAGCCCGCGCAGGGCGATGCGCATCGCCAGATGGCGGGTCCACGAGTAGAGGTCGACGGTACGGCCGGGCGTGAGCTGCTCGAGCGTGCGGGTGGTCTCCTCGATCATCGTGTCGACCGAAGCGAGGATGCGCTCGCGGTGGAAGGCGGGGAGCATGATCATGCGCGAGCGGCGATGGAAGTCGCCGTCGATCGTGAGCAGCCCGTCGCCCATCAGGCCGATCAGGTCGCGGAAGTGGGAGTCGCGCCAGATGAAGTTGGAGGCATGGGAGACCGTGATGTAGTGGTTGGCGGCCGGCCCGAGCATGAAGACGACGTTGCCGTGGAACAGGCGCAGCGTGAAGACGGGTCCGAAGCGCTCGTAGGCCTCGAGCAGCAGTGGCAGCGGATCGTCGGCAAAGCGCCGTGTGCGCGCGAGCGAGAAGCGGGTTTCGCCGGGCGGGAAGGAAACGGTGGCGGAGCGCTCGTCGCGCAGATCGCCAAACATCGCCGCGAGAGGGTTGGAGTCGAGCAGCGGTGGGGGGCCGATGAGCGCCACGAGACGAAGCGTAGTCGAAAACTGGCTGGCTGGCCAGTCTGGTCGTAGAGGGATGGCGAGGAGGGCGCCCGGGCGTCGTGGAGCACCGTGCATGAGGGGCATGCGCGCGCGTGAAGATGACTGTGGGGATGCCCAGCGGAGGCGGAGCGGAGGGACGGCAAGACGGACGACCGGGGAGCCTTGGCATACTTGGTTGGCGCAGGACGGTCTTGGTGGCTGCCGATGCGCAAGCGCGGGGACGTAGCTCAGTTGGTTAGAGCGCCGGCCTGTCACGTCGGAGGTCGCGGGTTCGAGTCCCGTCGTTCCCGTCATTTACCCCCGCCTCTTCCGCTGTCCGTGGGCGCTGGTCCGCGAAGAAGGGCAGGAACGAGGGCTTGGGTTGGACGGCGACGATGCGGTCGTGGTCGAGCCAGACGCCGCCGAAGACGAGGCTGAGGAACTGGCGCTTGGCGTTGGGGTCTGTCTCGGCGGCCCAGAAGATCGTGAAGTCTTCGAGCACCTTGCTTGCCTGGTCGAGGCCGGGGAGCGGCTCGGGTGTGAGCGAGGCCAGCTCCGCGTGGATCGCGTCGCGGCGGGCGATGTACTCGGGGCAGGTGAGGTCGCCGAGCTCGTAGAGGTCGCGCGTGCGGTGCAGGCGCTCCTCCAGGGTGTCGCGGCGCACGACGGTGTCGTTCGTCTCGGGTGTGTGGGCGGAGAGGCGGTGCAGGATCTGCTCGCGGATGGCGGGGTTGGGTGCGAAGCCGGCGAGGAAGCGCGCAAGCTGGCGCTCGACCTGCTCGGCTGGGATGATCGGCTGGTCGCAGGAGTTGTCGGCGCGGCGGGTGGCGCAGTAGTAGCGGGGCGTGTTCCGCCGGCCGCCTGTGGTGCCCTGCATGCGCCCGTCGCAGCGGCGGCAGCGCGCGAGCCCGCGCAGGAGGTAGTTGGGCGACGGCCGCCCGGGTTTCAGCGTGCGGGCGCGCTGGCGGCGGAGCTGCTGCACGCGGTCGAACAGCGCCTCTTCGACGATCGGCTCGTGCAGGCCTCTGATCGCCTTGCTGGTGTCGCGGTGGCCGGAGACGTAGCCGGCGTAGGTGGCGTTGCAGAGCATCTCGCGGACGGTGTCCACGCCGAACGCGCGCCCGCGGGCGGTGCGCTGCTCGTTCACATTCAGCCACGCAGTTAGGGTGCGGTCGGTGTGCTGGCCGGTGGCGTACATCTCGAAGAGTTGGCGGACGTATGACGCCTTCTCGGGGTCGGGCTGGGCGATGCCGTCTCCGCTCTTCAGGTAGCCCCAGGGCAGCATCCCGGTGAGCAGTCCTTGGCGGGCCTTCTCGCGCAGTCCCATCTTGGTCCAGAAGGACAGCGAGACGGAGTAGTACTCGTCGAAGATCTCGTGTACGGACTCCGAGAGGAACGAGGCGGGGTCGTTGGCATCGGTGCCGAGGGGTTGGGTTACGGAGATGACGTCGATCCCGAGCTGTGAGCGCAGGAGCTTCTTGTAGCGCTTGGCCTCGACTGTGTTGCGCGCGAAGCGCGAGGTGTGAAAGACGAGCACGACGTCGAAGCGGTGCTCCATCGCATCCTCGATCAGGCGCTGGAAGCCGGGGCGCTTGTCCGCGTGACGGCCGGTCTCGAAGTCGAGGTACTCCTCGATCAGCGTCATGCTGTGCTCAGTGGCGTAGCGGGCGACGGCCTGGCGCTGCCCGTCGGGCGAGTAGCCCCGACCCTGCTCCTCGGTGGACTCGCGTATGTACGCGGCGGCGCGACGGGTCTGCTCCGGTTCTGACATTCCTATGCCTCCGTTTCGGTGGCGTGGCTTGCGAACAGCTGCGCGCCGCGGCGACGCCAGTACGCGACGAACCAGTCGACGAACGCCTCGTGCTCGGGGTCGAGCAGCCGCTGTCGCGCGGTGCACACGTCCCTGGACCGTGCCGGAAGCGATCGTGTGCTCGTGCGCGCCGATGTAGCTCGGCGTCTACCCGGCGTCGGGCAGGCGCGCGGGTCTGTGTTCGGCTGCTCCTCGGGAGTGCTCACTGGTACGCCTCGCTTTCTTCGCTGGCGGTAGGGGTTGGGTCGCATGGATTGACGCCGTGCGCTTGGCGGCAGTAGTGGGCAGGACGGCGGGGGTGGAGATCCGTAGCCGCCGTCTCGACGGGCGCGCGGGTAGATCGTCTCCTGGCAGCGTCCGCAGATCTTCAGATGTTCACGGTCGAGCTGCGGGTAGAAGTCCGTGGGCGGATGGGTGAGCCGCCCGAGCGGACCGGCCTTGCGTGCGAGCTGTCGCGCGGCCTGCTCGCGCCACACCAGGTAGACCGTGCGCCGTTCGTGCTGTTCTCGGCGACCGTCGACGTCGTGTTCGGCGTCCCGCTCGAGGCCATCGAAGGGGGACGGGTCGAGCAGCTCGCCGTTGTGCAGCAAGGTTTCGGCTCGGCGCAGGGTCGGTCCATCGCCGTGGCGGGCGATCAGCGCTTTGACCTGCTCGGCTTGGCTCGCGCGGTAGTCCTCGACGAGCAGCGCGACCTCGCCGATCACAGAAGGCTCGGGCGGGTCGCCGGTATATGGCTGGAGTTCCAGCAGCGCCTCGCCGAGATCGCGCGCGATGGTGCGCAGCACCGCGCGCTCTTGCGGCCGTGGCGGTGTTGCGTTCGAGGCCAGCAGGAGCTTGATCGCCTGCAAGGCCGCCGGTTCAAGAGCCTGGAGGTAGGAGCCCAGGCGATGCTCGCCGCGGCGCAGGTGCTCGCGCATCGCCGAGGGATCATCGCGCAGGACACGCAGCCGCTCTTCGCTGGCGGCTTGCCGTTCTCGTTGGTGGGCGAGCGCTTGCTCGTACGGTGCGCGTGCGGTATTGAGGATGTGTGGGAGCGTGAGGCCGGTGTGTCCGTCCAGGTCTGCGAAGCAGGACTCGCTGAGCAGGTGGCGGGGTGCCCAGACGATCCCGGCGGCAGCGGCGACGAACGCGCGGCGGGTGTTGCTGCGCGGACCGTGGGAGAGCGAGCGGGCGAGAGCTTTCAGGAACTTGCGCGCACGGATGTCGGTGGTCGTGAGGAACAGCAGGGCGGGTAGGTACGGGTGACGTGTGCGCCAAGCGTCGGAGGCCACGTAGGCGGCGTATAGCTCGGCCTTTGCGCGTAGGCGCGTGTGGGACATCGTGCCGAGGTCGATCTCAACGAACGCACGGAAGTTGCGATCCTGCTCGTCGATGAGCGCGAGCGTCGCGTCAGGGGCGAGCGCTCGCTCGCGTGCGCCGTCCTTGAAGGTCTCGCGTGCTCGCCCTCCCGCGCGTATCGATACCCCTTGAATCCGGCGGCGCGAGCGGTCGTGTAGACGGCTACGTAGAACTCTGTCAGTGCGGCCGCGTGCGCGAGGAAGAGCGGGTTGGGTTCTCGGCGCTCACCGCCGCGAGGCGCGGGCTCGCCGCGCATGAGGCAATCAGCGCGGCGTGTCGGCCAGTGGTGGTTCGGTGCGGAGCCGTGCTCGCGGTAGGGGCGGCTGCGTCCGGCGAGCCCGAGGTCGTGCAGGCGGCGTGTGCGGTAGCGCAGGGTCCGCTCGGGGATGTTGGGGAACAGCCGGCAGAGCTGGTCTTGGCGCACCACGCGGTGCGTGCAGAGCACGTCGAGCAGCCGCCGGTCGATGTCGGCCAGCATGGCCGTCGCGGAAGGGGAGGAGGAGCGACGAGTTCGGACGACACGATCCGGCCGGCGGGAGCGTTTATCGATCATGGGCAGAAGACCTGGGCTCTCGGACGGCCTGACCACAACACAACGAACGACAAGGACACACAGGGAGAGGGAGGTAGAGAGAGTCGGGCGCGCAACGATCGCGCGAATACCGCATGGGAACGCCAGGTTCGCGGTGTGAGGCTTTGCCGATCGGGAACGACCGAACGGCAAAGGCCCACAGGACGCAGGAGATGCTCGTGTCGGGTGGTTTTTGATGGAGGCTCATGTCTGATGAATCCGGGCTGGACCCCGAAAGTGCCAACGGATTTGGGGTCCGCACGATCACTGACCGCGAAACCCCGAAACCGGCCAAGAGATTTCTGTGCTCGTACTCGTGCAGGTCACGAGGCTGCCGAGCGCGTCGCGAGGAGTCGCATTGTCGTGAGGGGCCGCATGCTTGTTAAGCACCGAAGCCTCCGAAAACGGGTCAGCGGATCTCGGGTGTGGGTCGGCTCAGGCGTGTTCGTGCGGCTCGTGCGATGCGTGCGACGGCGGCCTCGTGTTCGGCCTCGCCTGCGAGTGTGGAGATGGGCATGTCAAGGGCGTCGGCGAGGCCGCAGAGCTTGCTCCAGGTCGGGTTGCGATGCCCGCGCTCGATGCTTGAGAGGTATGTGGGGTGCATCCCGGCGGCGGCGGCGAGATCGTCGATGGTGACGCGATGGGCTCGCCGCAGGCGACGGATCGCCTGGCCCAGATCCGCACCGGAAGCGAGGGCGCTCATATCGAGATCAGCCCAAGCTTGTCGAGGCGCAGCAGGCATTGCGAGGCATAGACGTGTCCACCGAGCCTGATGATGACTTTCTTCTCCTCCAGCGCCCGCAGCGCTTCCTCGATCGCCAAAGGCTCAACGGTTGAGAGCGCGGCTTGGAGTTCCCTGCGCGAACGTGGCTCGTCGCGGTCAAGGACCTGTAGTACGAGCAGACGTTCGACGACGATGTTCTCGTACTCGCCGAAGTCGGCATCGCCGTCGAGCGTCAGAATCGCGTCGGTCGCGCTTGGCGTCAACAGTCCGCGCGAGCAGGCGGTAAGAGCGCGGGCGAGTATCAGGATGGCCATCCGCAGCGCTCGGACACGGACGGTGGCGATGATCTTTTTCATGTCGGGTTCCTTTCGGATCTCGACACCGAGGGAAGGGCTCTGAGGCACGCGACGGCGATCCCGTGGCAGGGGTTACCGTTGTTCGCGCATCGAAGGTCCGTACTTCGGTGCCGGGCCCGGGGTGTTCACAGCACCGCCGGGCCGCTTGACGTGGATAGGTGTCCGGCATCGCTCGCCGACAGAGCCCTGTCGCCAGACGCAAGGAGAGCAGCATCAGCGACCCAGCAAGGCTGGGCTGGGAGCTGTCGAGGAGTGAGCCGGACACAGCAGATAGGCTAAACGCCCGTTTAGTCGATGTCAAGGTCAAGCAGAAAGAGCGCCCGGACGGCGATAATCCGGGCCGTGACGAGCTGGCCCAAGCGCGAGCAGGTCGATCCCGCCGATCTCATCGGCGCGGGCGAGATCCTGAAGCTGGTCGGCTGGAAGACCCGCAAGAGCCTCCTCGACGCCCAGAAGACCCGAGACTTCCCACCGCCGGTCGTCGTGGTCCGCGGGGCGCGGTTGTGGCATCGGGAGGATGTCGAGCGGTGGATTACAAGCCGAGGATGAAAGGACGCCGCTGATCCGATCCGGATCGGAGCGCGCTGGAGTCAGCGTTGCTGACGGAAGCTCTCCTAGGGTGATAGGCAGAGCGGCGAGCATGCGGTGCGAGGCCAGAGATTGACCTCTGTCAAACTTGCTTGATGGCGCTCTCACGATGGTCCGTGCGTCTCTCTCTCGATGAAGGCGAAGCTGGGCCGATCAGCAGTGTCGTCAACGCTGCGTTCAGACCGGAAATTCATGGCATGTCGATCGGTCGAGGTCCGCTAGACGAGCCCGATGAGCCGGGCACATTCACGATCGAGGTTGACGGCGCAAACGCGAACGATGCGAGGGTGCGATGTCAGCACATACTTGGCGAACTCCAGAGGGTTGCGGGGCTATCGAGACGGCTCGCGCCTGCCGTATGGGTCGCTCCTCTTTCTGACGACCACCCGAGCAGTCTCCGGTTCCTCTCGGAAGCCGAGTACCTCGTCGGTGATAAACGGTACGAGATGGCTGTTGTCGCGTCCCAGATTCACCTGGAGATCCAGGTGCGGGTTCTCGTAGAAACCGCGATCGAGGCGGGCTCCGAAAAGACGCTTGCCCTAATACTCAGAGAGCGGCCAGCATGGTCGCCTCACGATCGTATCGTTGAAGCCATCCTTGATGCGCTACTCGGCGTGAGGGTCAAGGACTATCCCGGTTGGGGCGACTACATGGCTCATGTAAGCGTCGCCGAGCCGTCGTCCACGGAGGACAGGCGATTGACGAGGAGTCGGCAAGAGCGTCCGTCGACGCTGTGTCGGGCTTCTGGCTCTGGCTCAACACCCAAGCACGGGCGGGCTCGCAATAGTAAGAATGCCGCTTGTGCGACGCGCGCAAGCGGTAACCGCCAGTTCTCATACCTTCATCTCGCCGCCAGCCACGTTGAGATCGTGGCGCGCCTGGCCCGGTCGAAGCTAGGTGATCTCGTACGTGATGACTACGCTTACAACACCGAGCAGAACCCCCGCAGTGACGAATGTGCGCGCGCCAGTCGGAATCCTCGCGACGATGGACGCCACAAGCCACACAATCCCAAATACGAGCGCGAGCGCGAGCGCCAGGGCGACGAGGGCGACCGGAAAGAGCAATAGGCCTAAGAACACCAGGTGGACGACGTGTAGGAAGCTGTGATGACCTTTCCCGATTAGTTCGAGCCCGGCCGGGCTGCCCCCACCGCTAACGAAAAAGACCAGAGCAAGGATGAGGAGCGTACCGATCGTAGGTGGCACGGCCTTCTCGACCATCTCCCGCCCACGCATGCCAACTGTTCGAACCCTGGTCCCGAACGCTTCGACCCGCATCTGGCCCGCCCAGGACGGTATCGCTGGGACGACTATGCCGATGATGGCAAGGATTAGTGCCAGTAGCTTGAGGCTCATTGCGCTGGTCCTCCCGAACCTTGCGTGTCTATGTGGCCCACGTAAACACCGGAAGGCTACGTGCGGGCGTTGGTGCGTGCGGTTCGGCCCTCGACTCCCTTGTGGTTGCGTCCGCTGGGCGCGGCGGCTTGCAGTGGCCCCGGCGCGCGGTGTTCCCATTCGTGGAGCGGAAGGCACCGAGGCTCCCAGCTGCCAGCATGGATCGGAGCACCAGTCGTCTGACGTCGGCGCGAGCGTCCCCGACGTGGACGCCTCGCCCGTTTGGCCCATATCCTTGGATGCTATGAGGCGATCTGACGGCTGGCAGCTTTGAGAACGATGACGTAGTCGTCGATCTGTCGACGAACCGGGTTGGGCGCTGGACCAAGGAGAAATCGGCCGGGCGACATGCCCGGCTGGACGCTTCCGTACCGTCTGCGAATCAGCGACAAGAAGTTCTGCGCGGCCGTCCCAGAACGGTGAGCAATACGATTCCGCACGACGACCATATCTGCGAGGGCGCCTCCGGCGGTCGCCAGGGCGCTGGCAAATGGTTCGCCTTTCTCGAAATACAACTGTGCGCGCTGGGTGACATCTTTGGGGTTCGTCCAAGTAGCGAATGCTCTCCGCTCCCCCACTAGGATGGCCTTTGTGCTTTCGCGATTCGGTGCGGCGAGAAAGCAAGTGTACGTCGTCCCAGATGGGGTTTCGCTCCCGGAAGCGTACGCAAGAAAGCACTCCTCCAAAAAGATCTCCCAGCTGAGGAAGCAGCGGAGGAAGGCAAGCTCGGCGACGAGTGCCAGCTGGAAATTCGGCAGCGCGCGGAAGCGACCGGGTACCTGCGCCGGCAGTCGCAGGGCGCGCACGGCTTCAAGGAGGGCCACGGATTTCGCAAGCTCTTCGTTGAGCGTCGCGAGGGGCTTGGCGGTGGTCGCCACGGCGCAACCCTGATCGACTAGTTGAGGTGGCGGTCGAACTCCCGCCAGATCACTTCATGACGAGTTTGTCGGGGCCGCAAGTTATCGGTCTGTCGAGCAGATGCCTCCCGGAAACGCAGATACGCAGCACGCGGCTCCTCAAGAGTCAGTTGCTCGTCGAGCGTTAGCAGCGCATCCTCGAGCGCGGACCGGTCTCTTCGGGTTATCGATCGCCGGTCGTGCGTTGAGCCGGGCAGACCATATTGCGCGTCGTAGAACACGAGAAAGAGGCTGTAGAAGAGTGGCGTCCGCCGGAACTCCGTGTCCTTGAGCGAGTCGCCGAAGATCCCATCAAGGAGGTCGATGGTGCCCCGAAACGTCTTGACGATACGCGGTCCATCTGGGAACTCTTCATCAAACTCTTCGTAAGTCGGCTCAATGGCCTTTCTGCCGTCCGTGAGGCCTCGAATCATCGCGACAGTCAGCTCTGACGCGAGCTGTGCCTCTGCCATACGAGTGATCGCGCGCGGCGTGAAGATTCGGTTTCGCCTCCAGAACTCGACATGCTCCGCTCCAAGCCCGTAAACCGTTTGCTTGAAGCGGCCAAAGAACTTGGCGTTAAGCTTCTCTTGGGCGTTTAGGACGATCGTGTAGGTATTGAGGCGCGCAAAAACTGAGAGTACGTCAGCGTCCGAAGCTCCGGAAAGCATCGCCACGGGTACCTCGTAGTCGAGGAGTGCGTCCTTCTGATCGTCATCTAGGTCGTCATAGCGCATGCCACCGAACTCTGCACTTTGAGACTCAAGGATACGGAGTTTGCCTTCTAGGAAGTCAAAAATCGCCCGAAGTCGCTGTTGCCCGTCGACGACCTCACGTACCGTTGCCTGCTTGTTTACGTCGATGATTTGGCGGATCTGGATAGCTGGTATCGGAAAACCCTCGAGAAGCGTATCGATCAGGTAGGAACGGGCTTGTGCGCTCCAAACGGGGCGTCGCTGGAAGAACGGATTGAGGCGAAGCTCTTCCTTCTGATGCCATGCGTAGAGGTCGTTGACGCTGAAGACTCGAGGGCGATAGCGCATCCGGGCGATCTTATCTGGGCCGGGTCGCGTGGGGCCGACTGGGTCGGCTGAGCAGAGATCGGCTTCTCCTTGCGGGAGTTCGTGCGTAGACGCCAGCTCATGGGCTCGTAGGAGACATGCCTGTCGAGCAGTGTTGCTACAGCACCGTGGATCTCTCCCAGTCGCCGCTCCTGGCCATCAGCGAACACCCGGACGACTGCCCGCCGAATGACTCCGTTTCCGGGCCTGAGTCGCTCGGGGCAATCCATCGGTGGTGGTTGGCTCGTTTCGGAAGCCCACGCGGGAAGGTTGCAAACGCCGCTCCTGTGCTCGAGACAGCTTTGAAAACCGCCCTACCAAGTGCCCTGCTTAGTACTCAAACCGCCAGTCGAGGGCCAACCATCGAGGCTCGTGCAATAGTCGGACCAAAGAGCTTGACTGCGAACTCTCTCTGTCTCGGAGAATGGGCCGAGACGGCTAGAGCAGCGAGATCGCTTCAGCCCGGGCTACAATCCGAGCATGAGCGCCACGAGACCCAAGAGCACAGGCTCGCCAAAGACGAGTCCGTCGTCGGCGAAACGCGAGGATCTCGCACGCGGGCTTCCCGGTACCGACCGCGAGCGCGCTGAGCAGCGTCGCCGGTTCGCCGAGGAGCATCGCGAGACGCTTCGCCGTTTGGGCAAGTAGGCCGTGGCGGTCAGCTACCCGGAGTTGGGCGACTTCTGTGATGTCGCGGCAGAAATTCTCGGGACGACGCCTGAGCAGATAGCGCGCCTCCCAAACGTCGGTCTTGCCGCGTCAGCACTTGGCGCACCGCGCGCCGGCTTTGGCGATGTCGAGGCTTACCCGACGATCCTGGAGAAGGCCGCGATTCTGCTGGAACATCTGGTACGGAACCATCCCCTGCCTGATGGCAATAAGCGCACCGCATTCTTCTTGACGGGTCTCTTCTTGGAGGCCAACGGCTCGCCGCTTCATGGCGCTCTACCCGATGTCGATGTGCCGATGGTCGAGCGGATCGCCGCCGGTCAAGTTGAGCACAAGGAAATTCTGGCATGGCTGTCGGAACGAATCGCCTGAGCCACCTGATCAAGAAAGTGCCCGACCTACCCGGCCGCTGAGTGATCGTGTGGGGGAGTGGTCCAGATTTCGATCTCACGCTCCGGGGATAAATGGCGTCTTTCGGTAGGCCCAGCGAGCATCGAGGCGCGAATCGTCTCGACCAGGCTTGCGGAGTTTCCTGTAAATCCAGGGTTTCCGGGAGTTGCAGGTAGGCGATCGGTTCTCAGTCTTGAGCTTCGATAGGCGGGCCCGATGTCGGCGGACCGGAGTCGGAATCGCTGCGGTCGGGGTCCGTGAGATGTCGCCTTCGGCGCAACCACCAATCAGCGAACCACTACGCGAATGGCCACGCATGCTCGACATGCTCGCTTGCTTTCCAGACTTCAGAATTCGCCGTGTGATCTACTTCCGTCCGACCGCGCGCTACCATCCGACGACCTTAACTTATTTGCAAATCCCTAATGGTCCGTGTTCTGCATCTCCGAAACTACGGTGTCTACATCGCCGATGAGCGCGGCGAGCGTCACCACAGTCCCCATGCCCACATCAAGGAGAGAGGGCGGCGGATTGCCTCGGTGCACCTTGTAACGCTTGAGACACTCATCGAGATCGACGCAGTTCCGAGTGACCTGATGAATCTGATCCGAAACAACCAGGAGCGGCTAATCGAAGCATGGGAGGCTTTGAACCCATGAGTCGTCCGCCGTGGGAGCAGGAGGGCTACAGCGATATTGTCGCGGCTAGACGCCGGGACGAGCTGCTCGAGGTGACGTTTGCCACGGGTGACGTCGTGCTGCTCGAGCCGGGTCCGCTCGGACTCACGTGGGAGTTCGAGGCGCGGTCAGCCGAGGGCGGCGCGGCCGTCCTCGTCGAGACCCCCGAGGGCGAGCGTGAAGTCGACTGGATGGTGGTGCGATCCGCCTCCGATCCGGACTTCGCGCGTGAGCTCCGCCAGCGTGATGCTGAGGAGGCGCACCGAGTCGGCCGGCGCCTGCGTGCCCTGCGCGAAAACCGGGGGATCACGCAGAAGGACGCGGCGGCTAAGGCGGGCATGTCTTCGCCACAGCTCGCGAAGCTCGAACAGGGCGAGACGGACATGCGCATCTCGACGTTGCGCGGCATCCTCCGCGCGTTGAACGCGAGCTTTGCCGACGTCGCAAGCCCCCATGCGCCGGAGGTGTCCCTCAAAAAACTTGGCAAAGAGGCTGAGCGGTTCGGCGTGCCACGCGAGATCGTTGATCGTCTCGGTGCGGCACTTGGCCCGCAGCACTTGGCCGACCTCCTTGATCGTGTTTTCGGCTGGGCTCCACAGAACGTCACGAAAGGCGTTCTCTCTCCTTTGCCAGCGGCACACGCGGTCCTCAAGCACCGTGGTACCGCGGGCGAGAGCTCGGCCGGGTTGATTGTGCTGGCCGAGTCGCTGGCTCGGCGCGCAGCGTTCGCGTATCGCGAGCATGCAGGCGGCGTCCCGAACGACCCGAAACTAATCCGCGATGCGATGGGCGCTGGGAGCGGCAGCGTCACGCTTGAGCCGTTGCTGCGCTGGTGCTGGGAGACCGGGGTCGTAGTCGCGCCGATGGCAGCGAAGGGCGGGTTTTCGGCAGCCGCCTGGATGTTCGGCGACCAGCCCGTTGCTGTGATCAAAGAGGCTCCTGACTACTCGGCTTACTGGGTGTTCGCATTGGCCCACGAGCTTGGCCACCTGGGCCTTGGCCACGTGGTTAGCGACGGCGTCGTCGACATCGACAGCGCGACTAAATGCAGCGACGACGAACAGGAGCAGCAGGCCAACGAGTTCGCGTTGAACCTACTCGTGCCCGATCACGTGTCAATGCTGCGCGAAATCCGCCGACGCTCGGAGGGACCGAAAGCACACGAAGATTTCAAGTGGAGAGCCAAAGATGCAGCGACGGCGCGCGGCTATAACGAGCCTTTGGTGCTGCTCGTCGCGGCATTTGGACTGCCCGACGTCGCGGGCTCCAAGGACCGGTGGGGCTCGGCCAACAACGAGGCCAAGGGCGAAGCAGGTGCGCGCAACCTGGTGGCTCGGCAGTTCGCTCGCCACGTCGACCTCGACCAGCTCGACCGCCTCGACTCCGCGCTCGTCAAGGAGCTTGCACTCAGCGACGGGGCTAAGTGAGATGCAGGCTGACCGATACCGCCGCGTGATCGGAGAGCCGCCGTTCGCGTGGCCCGTGCAGATAGTCGCAGCGCCCGAGCGAGCCGTGGAGGGCGCGGCCGAGGTGCACGTAGTCGTACAGGTATCCGATGCCGGTGCGCCCGATCCAGCTGTGTGGGTGCGCGGTGGCACCGCTCAGCTCGTGCGCGGGACGCAGGCCGATGCGCTCCAGCTCATCGTGCAGGGCGTACTCCCAAGGGAAGAAGCCTGGCAGCGGCGGTTCGTGGCCCCGCGCGACGGCGTTGTAGTCGCCGGCGAGCACGAGTCGCTCGCGCGCCCGCAACGGCAGTTTCCCCAGCTCCTTGAGCAGCGAGCTGACGAACGCCTGCTTGCGCGCGACCTTCGCCTCGCTGCGGTCGCGGGAGGGGACGTACACGCCAATCAAGGTCAATGCGCCGCCGTCGAGCTCGAACGTGGCGCCGGCTGCGCGGCACGGCAGTGTCACGTCGAGCGATACGGTGCGGACGCGCGTGTTCGCAAGCCGGCTGGCGAGCAGTACGCCCCGCTCCCGAGGGTGCGAGGTATGGAGCACGTCGAAGCCGTTTGCGGCGAGGCCCTCGGCCAAGAGTCGCGTGCCGGCGCCCGCGCTGGTCTCGGTGAGGACAATGACGTCCTCGCCCCGCGAGCGCAGCCAGCGCAGGATCGCGGCGGCCCTTTCCGGTGCAGCCGCGCCGATGTTGAATGTCAGCACACGGAGCCCGCGCGACGTTGGAAGCGCGGTACGCTTCCGTGCCAGCTGGCGCGGCTTCGTGGCCCTGGGCCTGGTCTCGAGGAGCGTGGTCATGGGATAGCGCGGCCACGGGACGGACGGCCCGCGTCCGCCGGGGAGGCGAACCTGTTCGCCACCTGCGCGGTGACCCCTGCATGCAGGGGTCACCGATGAGTTCCCGGCGGGCGATTGCTGCCCCCGGCGTCGCGGCCTCCTGCTACTTTCGCACGTCCACGGTTGCGCCCGAGCGCAAGGCGCTCGTGCAGATCACCGAGCGCTGCAACCTGCACTGCGCCCACTGTTTCGTGTCCGCGATCCGCGAGGGCATCGATATCCCCCGCGAGAAGATTCGCGACCTCGTGCTGCCACGCCTCGCGGAGGCCTGCGTGCGGCGACTCACGCTGACCGGCGGGGAGCCGTTCGCGCATCCCGATGTGGTCGACATCGTGCGCGATGCCCGAGCGCTGGAGATGACGGTGACGCTGTGCACGAACGCAACGCTGATCGATGACGGGGCCATCGACGCGTTCGCAAATCTTGGAGGGATCAGGCTGAATATCAGCCTCGACGGTTTTTCGCGCGAGAGTCACGGCCGGTTCCGCGGCTCCCCGGGCTCGTTCGAGGTGACGAAGAGGACACTGCGCTCGATTGGTGAGCGTGGCCTTTTGAAGGGGGTCTTGGTCACACCGAACCGGCTCGCGCCGCTGGAGGAGTACGAGGAACTCTGCCGCTACGCGAAGGTCTGCGGTGCAGAGTACGTGCTCCTGAACCCGCTGTCGCCAATGGGACGCGGCGTCCGCGGCCTGCGGCGCCTCAGCGCCTCCGACGAGTTCATGCGCGCGCTCTCGGAGCGCGTCGCGGCCTTCGAGGGCGACCTCGATATCGTGCGGATCCGCTTCCCCAACGACGAGCGCCCGCTGTCGGGCTGCGAGGCGGGCACGATCGTCTACGTGTTCGCGAACGGTGACCTGACCGTGTGTCCGTACCTTGTGTTCGCTGCCCGCACCCCGCAGTCGCGCCATCAACCAGGGGAGTTCATCGTCGGCAACATCTTCGAGCACGCCGACATCGCCGCGCGCCTCGATCGGTACCGGCTGTACGATCGGGCACGAGTCGAGGATCGCACCTGCGGAAGCTGCGCGATGTCCGCTGGCTGTGGGCGCGGCTGTCCGGCGGCGGTGATCGCCGCGGGGGGGCAGCTCGGCGAACGCGACCGCGAGCAGTGTCCGGTTCCCGACGCGGCGCAGGTCGCAGCATGAGCCTCTTCGGCGAGACTCCCACGGCGGGTCAGCTGATCACGATCGACGGCCCCAACGGATCGGGCAAGACGTCGCTGGTCGCCGCTCTGGTCGCGCACCTTCGGGCTGCGGGGCTGGATGTGCACAGCACTTGCCAGCCGTCGCCCTCGCGTCTCGGTGACGAGATCCGCGAAGCCGAGGCGACGGTCGGCGGGCGCGCGCTCGCCTGTCTGGTTGCCGGCGACCGCCACCACCAGGCTGCCACGGAGATCGCGCCGAGGCTCGCCGAAGGGATCACGGTGATTTGTGACCGCTATGTCGAGTCCTCGCTGGTGCTACAACGCCTCGACGGAGTCGAGACCGAGTACATCCTCGCGATCAATGCGGGTATCCCACGCCCGACCACGCGGATGCGGCTACTCGCCGAGCCGGACTTGCTTGCCGCCCGCCTGGCCGAGCGCCCATCCGACCCCAGCCGCCGTTTTGAGCGCACCGCAGGCACCGAGCGCGAACTTGAGCTGTATGCGCAGGCCGACGAGCTGCTCATCAGCCGCGAGCGGCTGCCAGCGACCGTGATTGACACGTCCTTGACACATGCTGACGCGCTCGGCGCGAGCGTTGCCGCGATGATCCTCGAGGAGAAATGAGGCTCGGGATTCTCACCCTTAACATCGCCAACCCTTCTGCGGCCCGCGCTGAGCGTCTGCTCGACTGGCTGAGCGCACGAGAGGAGCAGGTCCTGGTCCTTACCGAGACGGGAACGGGGCAGGGCACGCGCGGCCTGCTCGAGCGGCTCGCTGGGGCTGGATGGGACGTGCGCACCACCGGGCCGGCTGACGGCGAGCGAGGCGTGGCGATCGCGACTAGCCTGCACGCCTCGCCCCGCGTCCGCGGCCTCGTCGACTACCTTCCCTGGCGGGCGGAGCAGCTCACGATCGACAGCCTCGACGTGATCGGCCTGTACGTGCCCTCCCGCGACGACTCGCGCGAGAAGGTAGAGCGCAAGCGCCGCTTCTGCGCTGAGGTTTCGGCACGACTCGCTGCGGCGCCGTCCGCCGCCAGCGTGGTGATCGGCGATCTGAACGTACTCGAGCCGGTGCACCGCCCACACTATGGGACGTTCCGTGACTGGGAGTACCGTTTCTACGACGAGTTCGTCGTTTGCGGCTACATCGACGCCTACCGCCAAGTCCACCCTCAGGGTATGGAATACAGCTGGGTCGACCACCAGGGGAGCGGCTACCGCTTCGATCACGTCTTCCTGAGCGCCGGGCTGGCCAGCCGGATCGAGGCATGCGACTACGACCACGCGGCCCGAGAGGCCGAGCTGTCAGACCACTCCGCCCTCGTGCTCCGGCTCGACTGGCCTGTAGAGCTCGATCAGCGCGAAACGGCGAAGCCCGGCCACGGTGATTCGCTCGCCCTGTTCTGACCGCTGTGATGAACCCCAACCGGACATCGGCTGCGACTCTCGTGCTGATTGCAGTGCTGTCGCTCGTCGCGCTCGGGCTTTTCACGGTTAACTACGATGCACTCGGCTCGGAGACGGCAATCGGTGTACTCGTGAGCCTGGTCGCGAGTGGCGTGCTGAGCTTGTCTGCCTCGGTCCTGCAGGGCCAGCGCGACCCACAGGAGACGGCCTCGCAGGTTTCGGCTTCCCAGGTCTCGATCCCCGGGCTGATCCGCGTCTTGCCAAAGACCGACGTAACCCCTGGTGAGTGGTGGAAGCTAATGGACGAGGCCGACCACGAGTTCTTCCTCGCCGGACATTCCCTCGGGAAATGGTGCGGCGGGACGCACGGAGAGCGCTTCGGAGAAGACATCATCCGCATCCTGGCGAAGCACGGAAAAGTGACACTGCTGACGCTCGGAACTGACTCGCCACAGCTTCAGCGCCTCAAGCTGGCAACGGGAAGGGACTACACGAAAGCGGTCGAGGAGAGCCGTGATTTCCTGCACAAGCTGCTAACCAAGCTCGACGCCGACCAGAAGGCGCGGCTCGTCATCTCGGTTCTGCCCGAGCACGCCCCACTGCCGTACACCGTTGTCGGCAACGAGCACACACTGCTGACCGCCATGTATCTCTCGAGCCGTGACCGCGACGAGGTGCCGTGCCTCGAGATCGCGCGAAAAAGCGACGCCGCGATCTCGATCTACGACGACTTCTGCCTGCTCGTCAAGCAGGGCAAGGAGTTCGGCAGCCCGTAGGATGCATCGCGCTCGATTGCGCTGTCGTAGGAGCGATCGAGTCAGAGTCGACGGTGTCGAGCGTGATCGCGACGGTCTGCAGGCCGAATCCGCCCGCGGCCGGCTCGTGCCACGACAGGGCCCACTACAAGCGACTGCACCGCCACAAGACCAGGGCGTACAGGTTCATAGCTGAGATCGCAAGACGTCAGCCAGGCCTGTTCGCGCACCGGCGCTTTGGCGTGCGCCCTGACGGTCGGACGATGGGAGCTCGGTGAGCGGAGACGTTTACGCCGGGTTCTGCGAACACCGGGGGGTGCGATTCCCCCCGGTGACTCTCCTCGTCGATCCGCGTCGGGCGTTTGGGATGCCGCTGGTCGTTCACGGCGGAGCGCGGGTCGAGGATCTCGACCGCTGGACTGAGGGCACGATCGCGACCGAGCAACTCGGCGAGGCCGCACAACGCCTCGTATCCGGCGAGTCGGTGGCCCACCTGCTCGGTGAGTCGGTGCCCGCGTCCGCCCACCGCTGAGAGCGCGGCGAACTTCCTCCCAATGCGCGACCTGATCGAGAAGGTGTTCTACCTACCCGGCCGCTGAGTGATCGTGTGGCGGGGCGGTCCAGATCTCGATCTCGTGCTCCGGGGGTAAATGACGGGATGAACCCCCGTCGTTCCCGCTTTGTCACCCCGCGTTTCCGGTCGGCTTTTGGGGATTTGCGCCGGGTGTCGTCGAGGGCTTTGAAGTAGGGCGCGAAGGCGGGTCGGGGTTTGACGGCGACGATCGAGCCGTTGTCCTGCCAGACGTGATCGAAGAGGCTGTTGATGAGCTTGCGTCGCTCAGCGGGGTCGCGCTCAGCGTGCCAGAAGCGGGGGAAGTCACCGAGGATCGTCTGGGCGAGGTCGAGTTGCGGGTCGGCGGGTGGTGCGAGGCGTTGCAGCTCTTCCTCGAGGGCTTGGCGGCGCATGACGTAGTGGGGCTTGGCGAGGTCGCCGAGGACGTAGAGGTCTTGGAGGCGATCGAGTTGGGACAGCAGCTCACGGCGGCGGTCCTGGTCTTCGCCGGGGTGCGCTTGCGTGCCGGAGCGGATCGCGTCGAGGACGAGCGTGCGGAGCTTGGGGTCGGGCTGAAAGGCGTGCAGCCAACTGACGAGCTGCTCCTCCAGGGCCTCGGCCTTGACCATCGTTTGCTGGCAGTCGCCGTGGTGGCGGCGGGTGGAGCACTGGTAGCGACGGATGCCGGCGCGTGAGCCGCGGGTGCCGTGCATGCGTGCGCCGCAGCGCTCACAGTGGAGGAACTTGCGCAGCAGGTACTCCTCGGAGGGTCGGCCGGGCTTGACGACGCGGGTGCGCCAGGAGCGGATCTCCTGCACTTGGTCGAACAACTCGTCAGTGACGATCGCGTCGTGCAGGCCGGGGATCGAGCGGTCGCGGCTGCGCCCGCCGGTGATGTATCCGGCGTAGGCGGCGTTGCAGAGCATCTCGCGGACGGTGTCCTTGCCGAACTGGCGGTTGCGGTTGCTGCGGACGCCCTTGGCGTTTAGCCAGGCGGCGAGCGTGCGGTCTGACTCCTGTCCGGTGGCGTAGCGCTCGAACAGCTCGCACACGAGCGGGGCGCGCTCGGGGTCGTGGACGGCGAGCTTGGTGTCGGGATCGCGACGGTATCCCCACGGGAGCATCCCGACGAGATGTCCCTGTCGCGCCTTCTCGTGCAGCCCGCTGCGGGTCCAGAAGGACAGCGAGACGGAGTAGTACTCGTCGAACATCTCGTGAATCACTCGGCAAGGAACGAGGAGGGATCGGTCGGGTCCTCACCCATCGGCTGGGTGACGGAGACGACGCGGATGCCGAGCCGCTCGCGCAGGAGCTGCTTGTAGCGCCGTGACTCGACCTGGCTGCGAGCGAAACGCGAGGTGTGGAACACGAGCACCACGTCGAAGCGGCCCTCGGCCGCGTCGGCCATCAGGCGCTGAAACTCGGGCCGCGCCTCAGATTTGCGCCGCTACGAGCACGCGAGCCTGATCGTCACCTCCAACGAGCCATTCAGCGCATGGGGCGAGATCTTTGGCGACGACGCGATTCTCGACCGGCCTTGGCAGGCACAAGGCGGAACACCAAGCAGCCGAGGCGCAGTACAGCACGGCGCGTCGATTATAAGCCGATATGGACGACGCACGATACGAGCCGCGCGTACAAGTCGAGGCCCTGGAAACTCACCACTTCGCCAGCGAAGGGATGTCAGGCCGGCTCATTGTGCCAGATCGATGTAGTAGTGGATCGCACCGGCCAGTTCGACGCGTGTCTTCCAGCGGTGGCGGTGCACAAGCTCCGTCTTCAACGTGGCGAAGAAGCTCTCGGCGACGACGTTTTGTCTGCGTCCGTGCGCGCAGCACTTCATGCCGGCGCCGAACATCGACCTTCTCGTCAGTACGGAAAGTGTGGAATAGGCCCCCAGGCGAAATGAATAGCTCCCTCATGATGGGCCCAGGCGCGCCAGAACGCCTCATGTGTCGCCTGTTCGGTGAAGGACTGACCCGTTTGTTCCGCGTCGCCGGCAGCACCAAACACGACACGGGTCAATCGCATCGGCTCAAGCTTCGACTCAAGGCTATATAGCGCCCTTTGGATCGCATGCTGTGACATCGGCGCATTACCAATGGTGAACTCGGGTGAGACTTGCTGTGCGGATGCACACAGAATGAGCACGCGCGGGCCGCGTCGATAGTTGAGAAGGCGACTGCCGTCCGTGGCGGCTGCGAGCAAATCCAGCGATTCCTCCTGAGACGCTTGACGCTCCATCGTCATGAGGCCATTTTCGGCGACCGACCGCTGCTTCCCCTGCCAGCGCTTGGCAGCGAAAGGGTTAGTCCGCTGCGCGCTGGTTTGCAGCGCGAAGTTGGCGGTTATCCACTGCTCCTCGCCTGGAAGCCCGACGGGGGCTATGACGAGTTCAGATCCCTCCTTCGCGGCCCACGCGATTGTTTCCCTAGCGCACCCGAGCGTTGTGGCGTGCTGATCGTTGGTTTCCCGAGCCCAAAGTCCCACTAGCATCACCGTCGTCCCGCCATGCTGACCTTGCGTTTGGCTAGGGAGTGCGCAGCCCGCGACCGTGCATCCGGTGGCGGAGAGGGCCAAAGTCACGAGCATTCTGAAGCGGATGGATTTCATGCTTATTCACGCAGCCTTGTGGTCGTCGCGGTCCCGGTCGTGCTCTTTACCAGGCGAGTTGCACCGGTGGGCAGGTGGCGTGGCGGAGAATGGCCGGCTGGTCGATCACCTAGCACTCCGTCGTTGGCGCGCGGGTCGGTCCCCAAAGCGGCGTGGATGTCTAGATCTCCCAGTGGCCTAAGCAGATGCTCCAGCAACTGGTTTTCGGATATGAACCCCGGATCTGGGACCGTCGGCGGGAGGGTCTCGTCCGCATGGTGGCGACGGTATGAACGTACGAACGTGATGCTGGCGCGGTGGTCCACGTCGATAAGCCGGCGACGCATCCGCTCCGCGGACGCCGCCATGCCTCGCACGATCAGCTCAAGCGCATCGAATGCCTTGCTGACTCGTCGCGCCGATCGCGCGAGACGTCGCTCTAAGCGCCGGAGTCGAAGCACGCGTGAGGCTGGGTAGCTGACGTAACCGGACCAAGCCGCGATCAGGAGCGCCGCCAAGCCCACGAGTAGCCACAGCCAAATCGAGCTACCGTTGCCGCTACGGAAGGCTGCGAACACGGTGGTGAGACCGAGCGCAATGCACAGCGCGAGGCCGAGCATAATATTGGTACTAGTGCGTTCCTTGATCGTCAGCTCGAACGGCGTGCGACGCTCGTCCAAACGAGCATCGAGTACAAGCGTCCGCCTATGTGTGAGACCGCAGCGTCGATCAGGCTCAGGCCGACACACGCCACCAAGCTGAAAAGAAACGACCATTCGAATTCTTGAATAAAGCCCCATGAAAGTGGTATGGCGACACCTATGCTCAGCCCCAACGCCCCTAGTGCCCCAATAATCGCGGCATCGTCGCTGGCTGGACAGCGCTGCTTTGCCGAGTCGACTTCTGAGGACAACTTTTCGTACTTGAGCACGCGGCGCTTGAGGATGTCACGAGCGTGCACGAGTGGACCATTGCAGGCCAAGGACTTGTGTCGGGCGTATTGAATGAGTTGGTTCGCAAGGGCTTGTTGATAGGCAGCCGGTCTTATCTCGATCGTCTCGCGGTCGCTGCTGTTGATGCTGGCGTACGGGTTTTGGGTGCGACCCTCCATGCGTGCTCCACGCCACGCGGAGAATCTCAGGCGCTGCATTTCGACAAATGCCAGTATTGACCAGTACGGGCGTAGAAGCATGGACATCTCAGACCCCCTCCGTCGGTGGTAAATCGTTCATCAGCTCGAGGATCGCCTCGTGCTTTGAGAAGGGATTAGAGAGGGTCTGGGCGCTGTTCCCCAGTGGCTCTGTCCGTAGACACTACGGTTGATCGTCCGAAACAGTCCGGCGCGAGGCGAGGCGCCTTCCGGCCGGTTGGATTCAGGGCCGACCCAGACGCCATGCTGATCGCTCGGGCAGCGAGTCTGAGGTGTTTTACGTCGGCCGGTTGTCCGCGGACGCCTCGCTGGCGCTGTCCGGCGGACATCCTTGCAACTAGGTAGACGACATACCCGGGAGCTCGTCTGTAAAGCGGACCTCGATCTCCTCGAGTGCGAGCCGCCGTTCGATCGTGCCGGGTGGAACGTGGTCCTCGATCAGCTCAACGAACGCCCGTCTCGATTGCTTGCTCGCCTCCGCCCGGAGTTTCTCGTTAAGGCGATGGAGTGCTCGGGTGACGGACTCTGGTTTCGAGCGTCTTCCGTTGGCGTGGATCTGGGCGCAGTCATTGAGCGAGACGGTCATCTCCGTCTGGTTGGTAGAACCCCTGCTCACGGCCTCGTAGTGCCGCTTGGCCAAGGTTATGAGGATCGTCCACTGGGACGGGCCCTCGATCTGCGTTTGAAGGATGAGGCTTTCAGAACTGTCCTCTAAGCGAATGCCTCGTTCAGACACGCTCACGTGCAGGATTCGGTGCGCGCGTGGCGCACCTCCCCGTCCGTTGCGACGCTGCACACGCAGGCCGAGTTGCTCGAATGGATCGAAGGGCCACACTCGCTTAAGTGTGTGAATCGCGGCAATTACGGCATAGCCCCCCGAGGTGGAGGCGTCCAGTCCCGGAAGCTCCACCCACCCCTGCTGATCATCGCGCCAAAGCGAGTCGATATGTTGCGCGACTTCGGCGACAGCAGGGTCACCGATGTCGCGCTCACCGCAGGGGTGCATCAAGGCGCGAAGGCCAAGGCTGAAGCTGAGTATGCGCCAAACGCGCGTCTCGACCTGGTTGTCGCCATTGACCCGCTGTGTCCACTGCTCGCGATTGGCGCCAAGCCAGTTAATGCCCGCACGTGCAGCCCCGGTGCTTATCCGATCCACGCGCCAGCGTGAGAATCGCCATGCTAGTGGCTCCCGGACACGGTTCACCGCCCAAAGTCTGAGTCCAGAACTGCTGGCGATCACCGTTCTTGCGCTGCGCATTTTCGACGATATGGTCACGGGCACTGTCCACAAGATCCTGAGTTTGCTGGGCCATAGTGGAGTTGCTGTACACGCCAAGCCGGTCGAGCGCATGCACGGCCACCATTGTCCCGGGGAGCCAGAGCTGGCCGGCTTCAGGGCTCTGCGACCAGCCTCCTGCAAGCAGGCGGTTTGCGCGCAGCCACTTGTAACAGAACACGATGCCAGGCTTGAGCGTCTCGTTGTGCCGCGAGGCGGGATAGCGCATCAAGCCCCAGAGAGCGTACGCCGGAAACCTCGTCCATTCGCCGCGCCCGCCAGGTCTAGAAACCGGCTGCGTCTGCTTGCAGACCTGTTCGGCAAGGTAGCGCAAGCCCTCCTGGATCTGCGAATCTTCGTACTCGAGGCCGCGGATGCGAAGGATCTCAAGCGCCTGCGCGGTGGCAACGATTGTCGTAGGGGCCTTGTCCATAGCGAGCTTCTGGGGCCAGCCTCCGTTGGATTTGCGCGCGCCGAGTAAGAGCTCGAGGGCGGTGAAGCGATCTGAGAAGGTGCTCATGTGCGGATCATATTGCCTGGGCATCACAGTCGTTTGGCGCAGACTCGGATTATTCGCCCATGCGGACCAAATGCCGTTGGGTCGCCGGAGGGGCGCTTGCTGCCCGAAGTGCGGGACGTGGACGGTCAAGAAGCGGTGGATCGCTTCCTTACAGGATGCCGTCGATTACAGAGTGGGCGAAGACCTGGGCACCTCTACGTCGGCAAGTCGGTGCCCCTATCTCAGGAGATCGCGACCTCACGGATCTTCCCGGCGTCAGCCGGCTGATCGAGATGCCCACAGAGTTCTCGCTAGGCCTTGGCTGAGCTACAGCCGTATCTCAATCCACGGGGTGACAAACGCGGGTTCGAGTCCCGTCGTTCCCGTCATTTACCCCCGCCTCTTCCGCTGTCGGTTGGTGCTGGTCCGCGAAGAAAGACCAGGTTTGTGGCAGCCTTAGGCCCGTGAGCGACTGTGACCATCCGTACGTAGAGATTGTGCGCTTGCCTGCGGAGCGTCTGGACGAGCTGGAGCCGCTGTGGAGCGCTCTGTACGAGCACCATCAGTCGCTGACGCCGCACCTGGCTTCACGTGCACGATCGTTGAGCGATGCGTGGCGGGATCACGTGGCGCTCGAGCGCCAGTGGCTCGCTAAGGAGCCCGGCAGCTTCGTACTCGCCGCTGAGATCGACGGTTGCCTGGTTGGCTATGCATTCGTGCGGATCGTCGCCCAGAAGCTTGCCGTGTCCTGGACGATCTCCAATCCCTACGCCGATCTGACTGTGCTCTCCGTGTTGCCCGAGCTGCGAGGCCGCGGCGTCGGAGCGATGCTCATGGATGCCACCAACGCCGAGCTGCAGCGGCAAGGCATACGCGACCTTGCCATCACCGTGATCACGACCAACACCGAAGCCAAACGGCTCTATGAGCGCAGAGGTGCGGTGCCGTACACAACTGTTCTACTCCAGCAGGTGCCTGAGCGTTTGTCGAGCATGTAGACACTGTCCTTCGTCCCGCTGGCTGCCGATTGGTCGCCATCTTTATTCCAGGCCACCGCTCAGTCTGCCACCTGCAACGCTGCATGGACACGGCTCGCCTGGCTACAGACGGATCTCAATCCGCGGGTGACAATCGCGGGCTCGGCCCCCCCCGTTGTTCCGCTTCGGTGCCACGCTGCCCCGGTTTGCGGGAAAGCCGCGCGAGGTCAAGAACTCATCGCCTCCCCAGCGCCCGTATGTGTCGTCTGCCCGCAGCGCATCGCGCATGCAGTCGGCGATCCCGCAGAGACCTGGTCTTCTGCTTCGTGGCCGAAGCGGTCGTTGGTCTCCTTGAAGCGGTCGAGGTCGATCATCATCACCGACAGGTGCTCTCCGCGCCGGCGGGCGTGGGCGCTTGAGCGCGTCAGGTGCTCGTTCAGGGCACGCCGGTTGAGCAGCCCTGTGAGGGCGGCTTTGCTGCCGAACGCGGCGACGACGAGCTGGAACTGCTCGGCTGACGGCCGCCGGCTGGAGAGGAACTGCGCGGCGGTCTGCTGCTCCCGTGCGGCCTGCTGATTTAGGAATTCCGATACGAACTTCGCTGAGCTCGTCGCGCGCAGCTCAAATGTCGACAGGATGTGCGACCGTGACTGATCCTGGGAGAAAGAGGATCGCGGTGGTCAGCATGGCGAGCAACGCGAGCAACGCCAGCGAGGCAAGGCCGACCATCCATCTGCGGTGTAGGCGCACACGACCAGCGGGATGTCTTGTCTGCTCGCTCGTCATGCCGAAACCGCTCGTGCCGCTATGGGCGGCGCCCCGGAGGGATCGTGAGAATGCCTTCTTGCGACTTCCGGGGGTTGCACGGGCGGAAGGACCGGGCGTGGGCGCTGGGACGAAACGAGCGCACCTGAGGTTCTGGCGCTTCCTCCTCGCGAGGAGTCGCTGTGCGGAGGTCGTTTCGAAATGCGATCCCCACGACCGCTCGCCGCGCGGTGGCGCGGGCGAGGATCGCCTCGGCCACGGTCGTCTCGTCGACCGCGTATTGCGAGTCGAGCACAAGCTGTCGAAGTAGTCGTATCTGCCTCTGCATCGCGTGCCGGGATCTGTCTCGGCAAGTGAAGCGAGCTGTGGCAGGATCAGCGGTCCGATTCGACAAGCGTTGGACGAGCATACGTGGGGAGCGTGAGGCGCTGGACGAGCCTACGTGGGGAGCGTGAGCCGTTGGACGAGCTCCACGGTGAGCGTTAACCGCCGCCTGCCGAGCGAAGACGATCCGGAAGCTCAGCGGGAGCCTTGCGCGAGGAGCGCGCTCGCATCGACCTCGTCGATGTTCGCGTAGCCGCTCAACGCCATCGCCAGGTCTAGGTCGGCGAGGAAGCTGCGCAGCACCTCGGCGACTCCTTCGGCGCCGCCGAGCGCCAAGCCCCATATGTAGGGCCGGCCGAGCAGCACCGCGCGGGCGCCCAGCGCGAGCGCCTTGAGCGCGTCAGCACCGCTGCGAATCCCACTGTCGAAGAGCACCTCGCACCGACCGTCTACCGCCTCCACCACTCCAGGGAGGGCGTCGAGCGCGCCGACCGCGCCATCGACCTGCCGTCCACCGTGGTTCGATACGAGCACGCCCTCGACCCCATGCTCGAGCGCCAGGCGCGCGTCGTCTGGATGGACGATTCCCTTCAGCACGATCGGCAGCTCGGTGCATTCGCGCAGGAACGCCAGGTCTGCCCACGTCACCGAAGGGTTGGCGAACTGCCACGCCCACTGCCCGATCGCCGCCTGCATGTCCTCCTCGGGCGTCACCTGCAGCAGCCCGCGAAAGACGGGGTCCTCGAGGTAGTTGCGGTTGCCCTCCCCCCACAGGAACGGCAGGAACGCCTCGCTCAGATCCGCGGGGCGCCAGCCCAGCAGCCAGGTGTCGAGCGTGACGACGATCGCGCCGTACCCGGCCCGCTCTGCGCGCTGCACGAAGCTGCGCGCGAGCTCTCGGTCTCGTGGCCAGTACAGCTGGTACCAGCGTGCGAGCTCGCCGGCCTCCTGGGCGATCTGCTCGATCGTGTGCGAGGCGGCCGAGCTGGCGACCACGGGCACTCCGACCTGAGCGGCGCCTCGCGCCATCGCCAGCTCTCCCTCGGGGTGCGCCAGCGTCTGAACCCCGATCGGCGCCAGCAGCACCGGCGCCGGCAGGTCGGTCCCGAGCACGGTTCGCGCGAGACTCCGCTCGGAGACGTCGCGCAGCATTCGCGGTCGCAGGCGCCAATGGTCAAACGCTTCGCGGTTCGCACGCATCGTCTCGCCGAGGCCGGCGCCGCCCGCGATGTATCCCCGTGGGCCTCGCTGCAGCAGGTTCAGCGCGTCGTGCTCCAGCTGCCGCCAGTCGAGCGATCGCGCGGGACGCTTGCCCGCCATTCCGCGCAGGTAGATCTCGTACTGGTAGTTGGCATATGGGACCGTCTCGCTCATCGTGCCGCGGAGACTCTATACGCGAGCTCTCAGGCTTCGATCGTGACGAGCGTGCCGATCGGCGTGTAGGGATAGATCTCAGCGGAGGCTGCGAGCGGTAGCTCGACGCAGCCGAGGCTTTGCGGAGAGCCGAACGAGGAGCGGTCGAAGTTGTGCAGCGCGTCGCCGCCGTTGAAGTAGCTGACCCATTTGATTCCGGGGTCTTCGTAGTGCGAGCCGTCGGGGTTCGTGCCGCTCATCGTCGTTTCCGGCAAGTGCTCGAACACGGGGAACGTTCCGAGTGCGGTTTCCGCGCCGGAGATGCCGGTGTTCGCCGGCGAGCTGATGACGGTGTGGCCATCGTGCCAGAGCGTCATCAGCTCGGGCACTTCACGGTGCACGTACACGTAGCTATAGCCGCTGTTCAGGCGCTTGCCCGCGATCGCGTCGCCGAGCAGCGTGTGCCACACGGCCGCTCCGGCGAGCCCGTCGACGGTGATGCCGTTTTCGTTCTCGAACTTCATGACGGCGCCCTTGGTGATTACGTTCGCCTGTCCCGGTGTCCACAGCGCCTGCAGCTGGTGCGGCGTGTTGGGGTAGCGCCAGCTGAAGCTTCCGTCTGGCGGGTCGACCGCCGCCTGCGCCTCGGCGCCGGGCGTGCGCGCCACTTCGGCGCCGGACGGCTGCCAGTCGACCGGCAGGTAGCCGGCCTGTGCGAGCAGCTGTTGTAGGCGCAGCGTCGAGCCGGAGGGCACCGTCCATTCGACTTGGCTGGTCGTGCGCAACCCGCCGCCGGAGCCGGCCGTTACGGCAACCGCGCGCGGAAGTTGCACGTGCAGCTGTGAGCCGAGCGCGGCGCCCTCGCCGGACGGGACGAACACAAGCGTGTGGCTGTTGGTCTGATGCCAGTGCCCGGGCGTGCTCGGATACAGCCGGGGCCGATTCGAGCCGAGCACGTCCTTGACGGGCTTTGAGAACGTCAGGTGGATCCTCGTGGCGGGAGCGATGTGCGTGCTGGCGGCGGGGAGACTGACCATCACCGGAGAGCGCGACGGCGGAAACCAGCTCACCTGCATCGGAGCGCCGACGGTCTCCCACGGCCGCGCGGCGGCGGCGATCTCGGTCGTGCCGGTGGCGGGCTGCGTTCCAAGTGAGATCGAGCTTTGAGCGGCTCCCAGGGTGTGGTGTGTCAGGCCGGCTGGGCCTGCGTAGGCGACCGTGCTGACGGGCCGGTCGAAGTCGACCCGCACGGCGGATCCGTGGTCGACGGTCATCCACGGCTCCGTCAGGTGTGCGACGGGGGCGCGCAGCGTCAGTCGCTCTTTGCGCACCTTGCCCAGCGCCCAGCCGAGCCAGCCCGGCCGGCGGACTTCAACATCTATCGATACCTGCTCGCCCGGGGTCAGCCGCTTTAGCGGCGTCAAGCGTTCGCCGGCGACGGCGAGCGGCACCCTCTTACCGGCCGGATCGAATGCCTGCACGCGCTCGATCCTGCCGCCCAACGGCTGCACGGTGACGCGCGCGAGCGCCGTCGCATCCCCCGCCAGGGTCACGCCCGACCACACCAGCGCGGCCACCGCCGCTAGCACCACGATCAAGGCAATCGTCGCTGCCATGCCGACCAGGACACGTTTCCAGCTACGTCGATTCGACGCAGCGTTACCGTAAGCCGAGGCGGTTGCCATTAATGGATCGTAGGACACGGATTCTCTCGCGTCATCGGCTGCACGGATTAATGGCTGGAATCCCGGCTGCACGGATCAATGGCTGGAATCTCTGAACGGGTCCTTCGCGTCCCGAGTGCGACCTGGCATGCTGCGGCGATGGACGAAGGCGACGCAAACGGACCGGACGGCCTCACGGCGCCCACGATCGACGAGTTGGTGCTCGCCGATGAGCCCGGCAGCTGGACGGCGCTTGGGTTCACCGTCGTCGACGGCTGCTGTCAGCTTGGCGCCGTCCGTGTGCGTCTCGCTGGACGTGAGGCCGGCGACGGGCTGATCGGTTGGTCGCTGCGCGGAGCTGTCGACGGGGATCTCGACGGGCTGCCGACGGCCGGCTCGATCGCGCCTGTACGAAAGCCTGCGCCCGTCCATCCAAACGGGATCCGAGCGATCGATCACGTCGTCGCGATGTCGCCGGCGCTGGATCGCACCGTGAGCGCGCTCGAGCGCGCCGGTCTTGATCTGCGCCGGGTCCGCGAGCAGCCCACTCCGGCCGGCGCGCCGCGCCAGGCGTTCTTCCGGCTGGGCGCCGAGATCCTCGAGGTCGTGCAGGAGCCGCCGGACGCAGTCGAGCGCGGCGGCGGGTCAGCGCGGCCGGCTCGTCTGTGGGGCCTCGCCCTGGTGGCCGGCGATCTCGATCGCGCGGTGGAGGGTCTCGGCTCGCGCGCCGGCTCGATCCGAGCGGCGGTTCAGCCGGGCCGCCGGATCGCGCCGCTGCGCCGCTCGGCGGGCCTTGCGATCCCGGTTGCGCTGATGAGCCCGCGCGACAGACGCCCGTAGCCAGGCGGTCACTTGCGGACGAGCGGAGGCCGCAGCCAGAGGGAGGCCGTAGCCGCTGATGGCCTCTTGACCCGCAAGCGGAGCTCGGTGTCGTCAACGTTCGAGCAGATGCGCGCCCGGGCCGGGCAGCACCTCGCGGACGCCGTGGGGCGCGTGAACGCCCGAGGGCAGCAGGCCGAGGACGTGGCCGCCGAAGCCTCCGCCGATGATTCGCGCGCCGCTGGCGCCCGCGGCGAGCAGCTCCGTGACGGCTATCTCAACCGCCGGGGAGGAGACCTCGAACCGATCGCGCAGGCTCGCGTGGGAGGCGTTCAGCAACGCTCCCACCGCGGGCAGGTCATCGCCGTGTAGCGCGGCGACGGTCGCATCGACACGGATGTTCTCATCGAGCACGTGACGGGCTCGCTGCCGCAGCGGCTCCGGCAGTCGTCCGAGGTCCTCCGCGCTTGCGTCGCGCAGCGATTCGATTCCCAATAGGTCGCATGCCTCGGCGCATTCCTCACGTCGCTCGTTGTAGGCGGAGCTCGCGTTGGCGTGCGACTCGCCCGAGTCGAGCGTCACCAGTCGCCAGCCGGCCGGCAGCCGCAACGGCACGGGAGCGATCTCGAGGCTGCGGAAGTCGATTCTCAGCGCCGTGTCCGGCGCGCCGTTTAGCGAGGCGATCTGATCGAGCAGGCCGGTATGCGCGCCCACCCACTCGCTCTCAACCCGTGAGCACAGCTTGGCCAGGTCGAGGCGATCGCGATCATCGGCCCAGCCTGGACGATCTTCGCCGCAGAGGGCGAGCAACGCGAGGCACAGCGCCACCTCGAGCGCTGCCGAGGAGGACAGGCCGGCGCCTTGCGGCAAGTCGCCTGAGATCTCCAGGCGAGCGCCCACGAGCGGGTGTCCGGCGCGGACGAGCTCGGCGACGACGCCGCGCACGAACGCTCGCCAGCCGGGCACGGGTGTGGGGTGCGCGAGGGGAAACTCGTCGTGCTCACGCAGATCGCGGGCGTGCGCCTGGATGCGCTCGGCAGCCGGCGAGCCGGGCGTCGAGGCCGTCGCGGTTGCGTGCACGGTGACTCCCTCGGCGATCGCGAACGGCAGCGCCAGACCCTGGTTGTAGTCGGTGTGCTCGCCGATCAGGTTGACGCGCCCCGGTGCAAACGCTACGACGTGCTTGCGGTCGATTGAAGAGCTGTGCTCGCCGCCGGGTTTACGCGCCACGGGCGATCGCCTCGCGCAGCTCGGCGGCGGACTCCTCGGGCAGCACGTCGGAGATGAAGACGCCGGCGCCCTGCTCGGATCCGGCGAGGTACTTGAGCTTCTCGGCGGTGCGCAGCGGCGGGTAGAACTCGACATGGAGGTGTCCGTTCACATTTTTCTTCGCGGTGCTCTCGGCGCGTGGGCTGACTCCGCCGGGCTCGCCGTTAGGCGCGCGTGCCGCTGCAGTGGGCGCTTGATGGACCGCCATGACGTATGGGAAGGGCCGCGCGAACAGCGCGTCGAAGCCGCGCACCACGCGCTGGAGCCCGTCGGCGAGCAAGCGTAGCTCGGCGGCGCTGCAGTCGAGCAGGCTCGCGCGGTGCTCGCGCATCGTCACGTGCACTTCGTACGGCCAGCGGGCGGCCTCGGGGACATAGGCGAGCACGCCGTCGTTCGCGTAGAGCATCCGCCGTCCGTCGGCGCGCTCGCGCGCTAGCAGCGCGCATGGCGCGCAGCCGCCCAGGCGCGCGTCGGCCGTGCGCTCGAGCGCCGGCACGGGTGGCAGGAACGGATAGCCGTAGATCTGTCCGTGGGGATGGTGGAGGGTGACGCCGACCTCGACGCCGCGGTTCTCGAAGATGAACACGTACTCGACGTCCGCGCGCGCGCCAAGCTCGAGATAGCGGTGACGCCAGACCCACATCAGCGCCTCGGCGCGCGCTGGCGCGAGCGTGCCGAAGGAGGCGTCGTGATCGTCGCTGTAGACGACGACCTCGGCCGCGCCGCGGGGCGTCTCGAAGGCGGGGAAGCGGTTGTCGAACACGGCTATCTCATAGGCCGGGAAGGGGATCTCTGTCGCGGGGCCGCCCGGGCGGGTGGGGCATAGCGGGCAGTGGTCGCGGGAGGGCAGGAAGGTGCGGTCCTGGCGGCGGATTGCGTAGGCGACCTGCTCGCCGCGCAGCTCGTTGAAGCGCAGCTCGCTCACGCCCCATCACCGGCGGCGGTGTAGAGGATCAGCGCGCGCCCGTCCGTTTTGCGCAGGCGGGTTAGCATGAGCGGGCCGGCCGTCTCGTCCGGCCCGGCGGGCTCGTCCGTGGCCTGGGGCTCAGCCCTGAATCGGGACTCGCCCGCTGCTTGGGCTTCCCCTGCGACCTGGGATCGCTCGGCCGCCGGCTGTTTGGCCGGCCGATCGTCGTCGACGGTCCTCGAGCCCGTCGACTTTGGCGACGGCTCGGAAGGTTTCCGGGCCATGCTCCGAGGGTATACCCACTTTGCATGACGACCAGTCACAACGGGAGGATGGCGATGGTGCAGGAACCTGCGGCGGATCGCAGGGTTTGCTCAGAGGGTGCGCCGGGGGGCCGGCGCGATGATCGGAGAGGCTGTAGGGTCAGAACGTAGTAATTCAGCTGTGCCGGCATGACACAGCATATGGAATCCAGTAGGAGGAGGAGACCGATGTCGGAGGACGATCGCGCGTACGAGTCTCACGAGCAGCTCGGGGAGCAGAAGGGGGCCGGGATTCACTGGCCCGAGATCGATCGGCGCGCGTTCTTGCGCCGAACGGCGCTGACCGGCGTTGCGGCAGGATCGGTCAGCACGATCCTGAGCGCATGCGGATCGAGCGCCTCCAGCGGGTCGAGCGGGGGGTCGAATAGTGTGTTCGGCTCGCATAAGGGCTACAAATTCGTGTTCGTCAACCACGTCACCACGAACCCGTTCTTCACCCCCACCCAGTACGGCGCCGCCGATGCCTGCAAGCTGCTCGGCTGCTCCTACCAGTGGACGGGCTCGGAAAACAGCAACGTGAGCCAGATGGTCAACGCGCTGAACACCGCTGTGACCAGCGGGGCCGACGGCATCGCGGTGGCGCTGATCGATCTGCACGCGTTCAACGCTCCGGTGGAAGCGGCGATCAAGGCGGGTATTCCGGTCATTGCCTACAACGCGGATGCGGCCGGCAATACGCGCCTCTCATATGTCGGCCAGGATCTGTTCAAGGCCGGGGAAGAAATGGGCAAACGCATCGTCGCGGCGGTCGGCTCGGGCGAAGTTGGCCTGTTCATCGCGACACCTGGCTCGGCCAACTTGCAGCCGCGTATTGAAGGTGCCGAAAAGGCGATCAAGGATTCGGGCAAGTCGATCACCTCACACTCGGTCGCGACCGGCGCCGCGGTCGCCCAGGAGCAGTCTGCGATCGAAGCGTGGTACCTCAGCCACAAGAGCGCCAAGGGCATGTACGCGGTCGATGGCGGCAGCACCGAAAGCCTCGCGAAAGTGATGCAAAAGCTGGGTCTCGCGGCCAAAGGCATCAAGGCCGGCGGCTTCGATTTGACCGAACAGACGCAGAAACTGCTGCAGGAAGGCAACATCGAATTCACGATTGATCAGCAGCCTTACCTGCAGGGCTTCCTGCCGGTGTTGCAGCTGTTCCAGTACAAGGTGTCGGGCACGTTGACCGGCCCTGCGGAAGTGGACACCGGGCTGAAGTTCCTGAGCAAAGAAACGGTGAAGCCCTATGTGAGCTCCAAGTCGCGCTACGAGGGCACATCGACCACCGCAGCGGTAGTCAGCTAGGAAAATAGGCGGGGAGCGGAGGAGGGATCGTGGCCAGCGCGGCGCCGAGCACCGCCGGAAGCGGCGGTCCCTCCTCGAGCTCGACTGGGCCGGATCGCCGCCGGGATGTGGAGAGTCGGCGGGGAGGGCTGCCGGGCGGGCGCGAGGTGCTGAGCCGCCTGCTCGCTTTGCGCGAGGGCAGCATCATCGTCGTCACGATCGTCGTGGCGATCTACTTCTCCGCCAACACCAGCACTTTTCTGACGGGAGCGAACTTCAAGACGCTGCTTCCGTACTTTGCGCCGCTGGCGATCTTGGGAGCGGGCGAGGTGTTCGTGATGATCTTGGGGGAGATCGATCTCTCGATCGGAGCGATGTACATGTTCGCGCCGATCGTCTTCTACAAGCTCGACACAGCAGGCCTCGGGCTGGTCCCGTCGGTGATCGTCGCGCTGGCGATCTGCATGGTCGTGGGCGCCGCCAACGGCGCGTTCGTGGCGCTGCTGGGGGTGAGCTCGTTCGTCACCACGCTCGGGAAGCTGTTCAGCTTCGAGGGGCTCAGCCTGATCCTCTCGCACGGCACTCCCGTGGCGACGCCGGGGGCCCAGGTCCATCAGACCACCGTCCAGGCTCATCACGTCGTTAACGGCCACAACATCACGCTGCCGGAAACCGTCAACCACGTCGGCACGTTCGCGAAAATCTTCGGTGCCGGCGTCTACTCGGAGCTGATCTGGGCGGTGGTGATCGTGGTCGTGCTGCAGGTGGTGCTGACGTTCAGCCGCTGGGGTCTCTATACGGTGGCGATCGGCTCAAACAAGCTCGGCGCGGCCGAGGCCGGGGTGAAGGTCAAGCTGGTGACCGTGCGCAACTTCGTGTTGAGCGCGCTGCTCGCGGGTGTTGTAGGGATCTTCGAGGCGGTCCGCTCGCAGACGATTCAGCCCGACCCGTCGGGACCGAACAAGATCCTGCTGCTGGCGATCGCGGCTGTGGTGATCGGGGGAACGCTGCTGTCAGGCGGCTCGGGCACGGTCGTGGGGGTGCTGATCGGCGCCCTGTTCTTGGGCATTCTCGAAGACGGCCTGATCCTGCAGGGCGTCAACGCCAACTACCTGCTCTTCTACACGGGCCTCGCGATCATCGTGGCGATGACGGCGAACGTCTACGTGGGGCGGGCGCGAAGGGGGCACGGCAGTGGCTGACGAGAGCACCCCAGATCCGCAGGTCGTCGCTCCGAGCAGCTCGCCGGACGATGTGCTGCGGGTCGAGCACATCGCCAAGCGCTTCGGTCCCGTCACCGCCTTGCGCGACGTCAACCTGCATCTGAAGAAGGGTGAGGTGCTCGGGCTGCTCGGCGACAACGGGGCGGGCAAGTCGACGCTGATCAAGATCCTGTGCGGCTTTCAGAAGCAGGACTCGGGTCAGATGTTCTTGCACGGTAAGCCGTACGCGCCGAAAAGCGTGGACGATGCTCGCGCGAACGGCATCGAGACCGTCTACCAGGACCTGGCCCTGATCGACGAACTCTCCGTCTACCATAACCTGTTCCTGCGCAAGGAGCGCGTCCATCATCCGATCCCGCTGCTTGCCAACCGTCAGATGAAGCGCGAAGCACGCGCGGCGCTCGACGAGATCGGGATCAACATCCCCCGCATCGACGTGTCCGTGGCACGGCTGTCAGGAGGCCAACGCCAGGCGATCGCGGTCGCCCGCACGGTGAACTCCGACGCCGACATCATCCTGCTCGACGAGCCACTGGCGGCGATGGGCGCCAAAGAGGGAGCACAGATCCTCGACCTGGTGGCACGGTTGAAGGCGGAGGGCAGGGTTTCGATCATCATGATCCTGCACAACTACGTCCACGTGCTGGAGGCATGCGACCGCGTGAGCATGATCCAGGACGGCGTGATCGCGCTGGACAAGCCCACGGCCGAGACCTCCGTGGAGGAGCTGACGGAGATCGTCGTCAACGAGTATCGGCGGGCGCGCCAGGAAGAGCAACAGGGCCGCGAGCACGCTGCCGCGCTGGAGCCCTGAGCGCAATGCTCGCCCTCACCGCTGCGCCTAAAGCCGAGGGGAACGTCGAGCTGCGCGAGGTTCCCGACCCACGGCCGTTGCCCGGAGAGGCGCTCGTGCGAGTGAGCGCGTTCTCGTTGAACCGCGGTGAGGTGCGGCGGTTGAGTGAGATGCAGGACGGTGAGGTGACCGGCTGGGATGTCGCGGGCGTGGTCGAGCAGGCGGCCGCCGACGGCTCGGGCCCGCCTGCCGGCACACGCGTCGTCGGTCTGATGGGTCGCGGCGCGTGGGCGCAGCTGGCGGCGGTCGACACGGATGTGCTCGCTGCGCTCCCCGACGGGGTCTCCGACACGCAGGCTGCGACGTTGCCGGTGGCGGGACTGACGGCGCTGAAGGCGATGGACATCTTCGGCTCGGTGCTCGGCCGGCGCGTGCTCGTCACGGGCGCGAGCGGCGGGGTCGGGCGCTTCGCGATACAGCTGGCAAAGCTCGCCGGAGCGCACGTGACGGGGGTGTCGGCGGGCGCCGAGCGGGCGCGAGGCTTGACGGAGCTCGGTGCGGATGCGGTGATCTCAGGGCTCGAGCCGACTGGATCGGAGTTCGATGCGATCGTCGAGGGGGTTGGCGGAGCTAGCCTCGGAGCCGCGATCCGGCGGGTGGCGGCGCAGGGCACGATCGTGTCGTTCGCGTCCAGCGATCAGTCGCCCGTCGAGTTCCCGACGCGGGAGCTCTTCGGACGCGCGCCCGGCGCGCGGCTGTATGGGCTGCTCCTGTTTGCGGAGCTCCATCGCGAGCGCTCCGGCGCGCGCGACCTGGAGCGTCTGGCAGGGCTAGTGGCCGCCGGGCGCTTGGACTGCTCGGTCGACTTCGAAGGATCTTGGCGCGGCGCTGTGGGGGCGATCGCCGCGCTGATGGAGCGCCGCATCGCCGGCAAGGCCGTGCTGCGCGTCGACTGAGCTCGAGCGTGGCGCTCACGCGGGCACGAGCGCCGTTTTGGCCTGCTCGGCCTCGCGCTCGAGCACGGCGAGCAGGGCGACGACGACGCGCGGATCGAACTGGGTTCCCGCGCAGCGGCGCAGCTCGGCGCGAGCGGCGGCGTGCCCGATCGAGGTGCGGTAGGAGCGGTCGCTGGTCATCGCCTCGTAGGCGTCGGCCACCGCGAGGATGCGGGCCTCCAGGGGGATATCCGCGCCGGAGCATCCGCGCGGATAGCCCTCGCCGTCGATCCGCTCGTGGTGGGCTCCGACCCACGCGCGGACGTCGGCGAGGCTCGGGTGCTCGAGGATCTGCGCGCCGAGCTCGGGGTGGCGCTTGATGGCGTCGAACTCCTCGGCGGTGAGCTTGGCCGGCTTTTTCAAGATGCTGTCGGGGACGCCGACCTTGCCGATGTCGTGCAGCAGGCCGGCGAGTCGCACACGGCCGGTCTGCTCGCTCGAGAGACCGAGCTCGCGGGCCATCATCTCGGCGTAGCGCCCGACCGTCTCGGAGTGGCGAGCGCTGCCGCTGAAGCGCAGGTCGACCGCTTCCGCGAGGTCGAGCACGACCGCGACGAAGCGCTCGCCCTCGATGTCGCGGGCGCCGTCGCTCGCGCGCGAAACCTCGCGCAGCGCTGGGCTGTGCAGGACGGTCCGGTTGCGCCCGCTCTGCTTGGCCGCGTAGAGAGCCTCGTCGGCGGCGCGCAGCAGCGAGCCGGCCGTCTCGCCATGCTGGGGGTAGCTGGCTACGCCGAAGCTGATCGTCACTGGCACCGTGTCGGCGGCGAACTCCTCGTGCAGCTCGCAGCGCAGGCGCTCGGCGAGCACGAATGCGCCGTGGTCGTCGGTGTCGGGCAGGATCAGCGCGAACTCCTCGCCGCCGACGCGCGCGACCTGATCGATCTGGCGCTTGCCGGCTTCCAGGCGCCGCGCGAGCCGTTGCAGGGTCGCGTCGCCGACGTGGTGGCCGGAGCGGTCGTTGACTTCCTTGAAATGATCGACGTCGCCGACCACGACGGTCATGTGCGTCTCCGCGCGCCGCGCCCGCGCGAGCTCGAGGTCGAGCAGCTCGCGAAAGCCGCGCCGGTTGGACAGTCTTGTCAGGGGGTCGGTGCGCGCGGCGTCGTAGAGACGTGCGATCAGCAGCTCGACCCGCTCACGCATCGAGCGGATCAGGATCGCGGCGACCAGCAGCGTGCCCATGCCGACGAGCCACCACGCCGGCACCCCGCTCGAGGGCGGTCGCGAGATCAGCAGCCCGCCGTAGGCGAGCCCGACGTAGAGGATCTGCACGGCCATCTCGGTCGTGGTGAAGAAGTAGGCCGAGTAGAGGAAGACCCATAGGTAGAAGAAGACGAGCGGGCTGGGGCTCTCCGCGGAGAAATAGGCGACTCCCGTGATCAGGGTGCTACCCCAGGCCAGCGCGAGCGGCAGGAAGCGTGCCGGGAGGGCGCGAGCGCGCCAGGCCAGGACGGAGGCGACGAGGTAGGCGTTGCCCGCGATCGCCAGCAGGGCGAGCACGTCGGCGCGCGGGGAGTGAGGCAGCGCGACCGTGAGGAGCACGAGGGTTGCGCCGGCCGCGAACAGGCAGGCGAGCGCTCGGGCCATCAGGCTCGGGTCGAAGCTCGCGCCGACGATGTCGATGCCGAAACCGACTCCGCGCGCAACGGGCGTGCCGAGATCGTCGTCGGTCGGGAACGCCGTCATGTCAAGCCGTATCGGCCGCGGCGGGCGGTCGCATAAGCGGGCGGTAAGGACCGCCGACGTCTCTCGCACCGGGTTCCGACAGCCGTCAAATCGCCGCGGGGAGGAGCGTCGGGGATAATCCGCCGATGAAAGCCATCCAGATCGTCTCCCTGTCCGGTCCCGAGGGCGCGCTCGCGCTGGTGGAGCTGCCCGAGCCGCAGGCCACCCACATGCTGACGCCGGGGGCGGGTGTCGTGATCGACGTGCACGCGGCCGGGGTCTCGTTTCCGGAGGTGTTGCAGACGCGGGGCGAGTACCAGCTCAAACCGCCGCTGCCGTTCGTTCCCGGGAGCGAGGTCGCGGGCGTGGTGCGCAGCGCGCCCGCCGGCGCGCAGGTGAAGGAGGGCGATCGCGTCGCCGCGTTCTGCGCGCTGGGCGGCTTCGCCGAGACGGCGGTCGCGCCGGAGTTCTTCACGTTTGCGCTCGAGCCGGAGCTGGACTTCGCGCAGGGGGCGAGCCTGATCCTGAACTACCACACGGCCTATTTCGCGCTCGCGCTGCGCGGGCGTGTGAAGCAGGGCGAGACGGTCTTGGTGCACGGCGCCGCCGGCGGGGTCGGGACGGCGGCGCTGCAGGTCGCGCGCGGCCTGGGCGCGCGCACGATCGCGGTTGTCTCGAGCGAGGCGAAGCAGCGGGTCGCCGAGCGGGCGGGCGCCGACGCGGTGGTGCGAGCCGACGCGCAGTGGAAGGATGAGGCGAAGAAGATCTCCGGTGGTGGTGTGGACGTGGTGATCGATCCGGTCGGGGGAGATCGGTTCACGGACAGCCTGCGCGCGCTGCGCGAGGGTGGGCGCCTGGTCGTGGTCGGCTTCACCGGCGGGTCGATCCCGGAGGTGAAGGTCAACCGGCTGCTGCTCGGCAACACCGAGGTCGTGGGCGCCGGGTGGGGCGCGTACGCGATGGGCAAGCCCGAGGTGAACCGCGAGATCGGTGCGGCGGTTAGTCGGATGGTGGACGAGGGCGTGGTGCGGCCGATCGTCGGCGAGCGCTTTCCGTTGCACCACGCCGGCGACGCATTGAAAGCGATCGACGAGCGCCGCGCGACCGGCAAGGTCGTGCTCGATGTGCGCGGCGACTGAGCGCCTGTTCGAACATGGACCCGGTAGGAGCCTCTCGATTATCGGACAGCTAATTTACCTGCATATCGCATAGTTTCCGATCTCTACCGGGGGGTATCCCTACACCCGATTCGGGGGCGTGCCTGTTGCGGCTGGGTGGCCGGCCACAGCGACAGGGACGGTTCGGCCGGGGACAATTCGATGTATGAGCGTTGTCGTCAAGCCGCCCGCAGGAGCAGATCGTCCGTCGCTCGCGGAGATGCAGGCCGGCCCCGCGGAGGGACCGTCACCGGAGGAGATCCAGCCGCTGGAAGGGACTGAGAACCTGAACCGGGCGGTGACGGGCCTGATCACCGTGGCGCCGCCGCTGCTGCTGGCGCTCGCGGTGTGGCTGACGTGGAACCACGGGCTGCACTGGCGCGATGTGGCGATCTTCGCGATGATGTACGTGCCGACGGGGCTGGGGATCACGATCGGCTTTCATCGGTTGCTGACGCATCGAAGCTTTCAGACCTCGCCGTGGATGCGGGGGCTGCTGGCGGTGCTCGGGACGATGGCGGTCGAGGGCCCGGTGATCTCGTGGGTGGCCGACCATCGCAAGCATCACGCTTACTCCGATCGCCTCGGTGATCCGCACAGCCCCCATGTCGGCCACGGCGGGAGCTTGAGCGGGGCGCTGCGCGGTCTCGCGCACGCGCACGTGGGGTGGTTGTTCGACCATCAGCAGCGCGGCGCGCGCGAACGGTTCGCTCCCGATCTGCTCGCCGACCCGGTGGTCAGCTTTGTGGATAGGACGTTCGTGTGGTGGTCGCTGCTCGGCCTGGCGATCCCGTTTGGGCTGGGCATGCTGATCGGCGGGACGGTCGACGCGGGGCTCGAGGGCATGCTGTGGGGCGGAGCAGTGCGCATGCTCGTGCTACATCACGTCACGTACAGCATCAACTCGCTGTGCCATTTCTTTGGGCGCCGACGGTTCGAGACCGACGACCGTTCGCATAACCTGTCGTGGCTCGCGCCGCTGTCGTTTGGCGAGGCGTGGCACAACAACCATCACGCGTTTCCCACGTCGGCGATCCACGGTCTGGGCAGACGCGAGCTCGATCTCTCGGGGCTGGCGATTGGGGCGATGGAGCGAGCGGGGCTCGTATGGGACGTGCGTCGGATCGCCCCCGAGCGCCAGGCCGCCAAGGCGATCGGCCGGTAGGCGCGGCGAGAGGTTGGTAGATGCGGCGAGGAGTCTCGCGGCGAGGAGCCTGTTAGGTTCGCGCGAGTTTCATTCACGTTGAGGTTCCCCGCGACGGCGCCTGCCGTGGGAGGATTGCTCATATGAGCGAGCAACGGGCGCGGCCGGCCAGGCGCATATCGGGGCAAACGGCGCCGGCGCGGCGGTGGATGCCGACGCAGGCGGCGGGGCTGTCGCTGGGCCAGTACGCACGCTCGCTCGTGCGGCGTATCGCCGCGCTGACGGCGGTGCTGCTGGGCGCGATCTGGGCGCTGACGGGGCAGGGGTATTTCTGGCCGGCGTGGGCCTGGCTGGGGCTGGCGGTGCCGGTGCTGCTCGACTTCACCGCGGGCTGGGCCTGGCGGCACGAACGCGGGGCGGTGCGGAGGGTCGCATGCGTGTGGGCGCTGATCGGCGTGGCCGGGACGATCCTGATGTTGACGTGGCTGCTGACGTGGCTGCTCGCGGGGGTGCACGAGTTCTGGCCGGCGTGGGCGCTGCTGGGTCTTGCGACGGTGGGCAGCGCCTATTCGCTGATCGCGTTGCACGACCGCGTGCTGTTCGATCGCGGACGTGGGATGGCGCGGTCGAGGATCGTGAACATTCGCTCGGGCCTGGATACACTTGAGCGGCTCCTCGGCGGCGGTGAGGCGGCGCCTGGCCGGGCGGTGCCTGGCGAGGCGGTGCCTGGCGCGGGGACGGAGACGGCGACACAGACGCTCGAGCCGCGCGCTGAGGCGCCGGAGGTGTTGAGCCTTCTGACCGTACGCGAGCGGGAGGTGCTCGAGCTGATGGCCAAGGGGCGCTCGAACACGGCGATCGCCGAGAGCATGGTGGTGACGCCGGGGGCGGTGGAGAAGCACATTACGAACATCTTTCAGAAGCTCGACCTGCCGGCTTGCGACGACGATCACCGGCGGGTGCTCGCGGTGCTGGCGTATCTGCGCGTGGGGCGTGAGAGCTCGCGCCCCGGCGGGGGCGTATAGGGCACGTCCCTGGGAGAGACCGTCTCTAAGCCGAATGTAGGAATCACGCCCGCGACGGTCGCCGGTGCGTAAAGATCGGCGCATGAGAATCCTCGTGGTGGACGATGACCGGGCGTTGCGCGAGGCGCTGCGCCGCGTGCTGACGCTGACGGGATATGAGGTGCAGGGGGCCGCCGACGGCGAGCAGGCGATCGAGCTGGTGGCGCAGGCGGTGCCGGATGCGGTCGTGCTCGATGTAGGTCTGCCGGGGATCGATGGCCTGGAGGTGTGCCGGCGGTTGCGGCGGCTGGGCAATCGCGTGCCGGTCCTGATGTTGACGGCGCGCGACGCGGTGAGCGACCGGATCGACGGGCTGGATGCGGGCGCGGACGACTATTTGGTGAAGCCATTCGACGTGGAGGAGCTGAAGGCGCGCGTGCGCGCGCTGCTGCGCCGCGCCGGGCCGGAGGGAGATCCGGATGCGCTGTCGTTCGCCGAGGTGAGGCTCGACAGCGCACGCCACGGCGCCGCGGTGGGTGACGAGTTCGCGGAGCTGACGCGGACCGAGTATCAGCTGCTCGAGCTGATGATGCTGAACCCGAAGCGGGTGTTGGAGCACAGCCTGATCTATGACCGTGTGTGGGGGTATGACTTCGGGCCGGCGTCGAACGCGCTGCGCGTGTACGTGGGCTATCTGCGGCGCAAGCTGCAGATGCTTGGCGCGCGCGAGCTGATCCATACGGTGCGCGGTGTCGGCTACGTGCTGCGCGAGCCGTAAGAGCGAGCGCGACGGCGACGCTGCTGCTTATGGGAATGCCTGTCACATGACTTTGGGAACGCCGGTTATATGACTTTGCGCGCGCGCATAGCCGCCGCGGCCGGTCTCGCGGTCGCACTCGCGGTGTTGGCTGCTGCGATCGGTCTGTACGTCGCGGTGCGCACCGATCTGCGGGGACAGGTCGACGACTCGCTGACTCAGCGCGCGCAGGGGTTCGTCTCGATGCCTCCCGGCGGGGTCCCAGGCGGGCCCGACGGCTTCCCTGGGGGTGAGCCACCCGATGGACGGCGCGATTTTCCCAAGGTGGTGCAGCCGGCCAGGTTCGGGGGCGCGTCGGGGTATGTGCAGTTCATCTCTGCGCGGGGCACGCTGGATGTACCCGCTGGCCAGGGCTCCTCCCCGCAGGTCCCTCCCAGTGCGACGGACAAGGCGATCGCGGCGCGCGGGACGGGACGTGCGTTGAGCGATAGGACGGTGAAGGGGGTTCATCTGCGCGTGCTGACGGTCGGCAGCGGCGCGCGTGGGGCGGTGCTGATCGCGCTGCCGCTGACGGAGGTCGACCACGAGCTGAGCCGGATACTGCTGATTCTGGTCGTGGTCGGGGTCGCGGGGATCGTGCTCGCGGCGCTGCTGGGCGCGCTGGTGGCGCGCACCGCGCTTCAGCCGGTCACGCGCTTCACCAGGCGTACGGAGACGCTCGCGGAGGACCTGAGCCTGTCCGAGCGGCTGGAGGTGTCGGGACGCGACGAGCTGGCGCGGCTGGCGGTGAGCTTCAACGCGACGCTCGACGCGCTCGCACGCGCGGTGGAAGCGCAGCGCCATCTGATCGCCGACGCGAGCCACGAGCTGCGCACGCCGCTGGCGTCGCTGCGCGCGAACATCCAGACGTTGCAGGAGGCGGAGCGGCTGGCGCCGGAGGATCGCGAGAGCCTGCGTAGCGACATCGTGAGCGAGCTCGACGAGCTCACGGCGCTGGTCGGCGACGTGGTCGAGCTCGCGCGCGGCGCCGGCGGCGGAACGGCGGCGGTCGACGACGTGCGCTTGGACGAGATCGTGGGCGAGGCGGTCGAGCGCACCCGCCGCCGCGGCGATGTGCGCTTTCAGGTCGCTCTGCAGCCAACGGTGATCCGCGGCGAGCCCGGCGGGGTGAGCCGGGCAGTGTCGAACCTGCTCGACAACGCGCGCAAGTGGAGTCCCGCCGGGGGCATGGTCGAGGTCGAGCTGAGCGGCGGCGTGTTGAGCGTTCGCGACCATGGGCCGGGTTTTGGGGAGCGAGACTTGGCGAACGTGTTCGAGCGGTTCTATCGCGCCGAGGACGCGCGCAAGCTGCCGGGAAGCGGGCTGGGGCTGGCGATCGTGCGCCAGGCGGCCGAGGCGCACAACGGCTACGCGAAGGCCGAGAACGCCGCGGGCGGTGGCGCCCGCCTGAAGGTCAGCTTCGGGCCGGCGCTGGAGCCGTCGTGAGAACCTGTTGGGACGTCGCGCGGCGCCGGGTGTGAAGTCCGTAGGAGATGGTCTGTCACGGCGTGGCGGGCGGGCACGCACCGGACCTGATAGAAAGCCGAGCCACGCGCCGGACGACGGCGGCAAGCGAGAAAGAGGGCGGTGGAAGGCAGCTATGAAGGTCATCGGAGCGGGATTGCCGCGTACCGCCACGACCACGCAGATGATCGCGCTCGAGCAGCTCGGGTTCGCGCCGTGCTACCACATGCGCGATCTGTTGGGTGACCTGGAGAAGGGGTTGCCGCTGTGGGAACGGGCGATCGAGGGCGACCAGGACTGGGAGGCGATCTTCGGCGAGGCCCGCTCGACGGTTGACTGGCCCTCGGCTCGGTATTACCGCGAGCTGATGGACTACTACCCCGAGGCCAAGGTGCTGCTGAGCGTGCGCGAGGGCGAGGGTTGGGTGCGCAGCATGCGTGAGACCGTGTGGGGGATCTTTCACGGCGACTCGGTTATTCATTACGTCAGCGAAGCGCAGACCGTCGTGGATCCGCTTTGGCGCCGGTATATCGCGCTGATGAATCGCATGAACTGGGATGAGGAGACGGGAGCGCTGGCCGGGGATACCTACAGCGACGCCGGTCTGCTTGAGGTGATGAATCGCTGGAACGAGGAGGTCAAGAGCACGGTGGCGGCCGAGCGCCTGCTCGTGTGGGACCCGCGCGAAGGCTGGGAGCCGCTGTGCGAGTTCCTTGAGGTGGACGTCCCGGCTGAGCCGCTGCCGCGCGTGAACGACACGGCTTCGTTCAAGGAGGGCATCATCGGCGGCGCGCTCGGCGTGTTGAACGAGTGGTGGGAGCAGCGCGAGCAAGCGGCCAGCGGCCTACACGGAGCGCCGCTGAGTTGATCCGGCCGGTTCCGAAGGCGTCCGACCTGCCGGAGCGGGTGGGGCGGGAGATCGAGGCGCGTATGCGCGAGCTGCGCCCGTTCGTGGACGAGTACGAGGAGCTGCTCGCGGTCGAGGAGACGCTCGCCGCTGAAGCGGCCCGCGGCGTTGCGTCGCGCGCACGCACGGGCACGCGCGCGGCGAAGCCATCCGTGCAACGTGTCAACCGGGCCTCCCCACCGGGCGCCCAGCGCGAGCGCGCCCCCCGCGGCGCGGCCTCCGAGGCGATCGTAGCGGCGCTCGAGCACGGCTCGCACACGGTGGGCGAGCTGGCGATCGTGACGGCGATGTCTACGCAGAACCTCCGCAACAACCTGCGCCGTCTGGTGCAGGCAGGCACCGTCACACAGACCAAGCGCGCAGGCAAGACCGCCTACGCGCTCTCGTCCTCACCGTAGAGCCGGCATTTGAGAGGGTCCTGGCTATCGCCGCGCGGCGATCCAGCGCCCAGCTTTGGCCGCCTCTTTGGGGCCGAGGAACGGGGTGAGCGCCATGTAGACGATTTGGGGGGTCGCGTCGGGGAGTTCTGAGATGCGGTCGTCCTCGATGTAGTGGTGGAGCACCTGCCAGATGCCTCCGGCGATCGCCTCGGCGGTGATCTTGGGTACGTGGACGCCGGCCGGCGCAAGCTCGTAGCCGGGGTTCAGGTAGGTGGCGAACCCGTGCAGGGCGGCGTCGCGGATCTCGATCGCTTCGGGGCTTGCGCCGAACGTGTCGACGAGCGTGAGGTGTGCGTGCGCGGGCTCGCCCGAGAGATAGTCGATCAGCGCGCGCAGGCCGGCCGCGACCGCATGAGGCCAGTTGTCCTTGTGGGCTTCGTAGGCCTCGACGGTGACGAGCAGCGCCTGGTGCAGGCCGACCTTCTGCGCGCCTAGGAAGGCGTCGTGCTTGGTGGGGTACATCTCATAGAAAGTCTGATGGGAGACGCTCGCGCGCCGTGCGATCTCGGGGATCGTCAGGCCGGCCAGCCCCTTCTCGGCGACGATCGCGGCGGTCGCGTCGACGATCCGTTCGCGCTGGCTTTTGACGATGAACTGGCGCGGCAGGTCGTGGCGCCCGCTCGGCAGGCGGCCCTCGGCGCGCAGCGCGCGCTCGGAGGCGAGCTCGGGCGGCTCCCCCTTGCCGCGCCGCCGTGACGCGGGCGATGAGCTATCGAGCCCGGCGGGGAGCTTGACCGGATAGGACGCGGCCCAGGCCGTGAGTTGATCGGCGAGGCCGGGCAGCTCGCCGGCGCGGCCCTCGCGCAGCCGCGCGGCGGTCACCTCGCGGATCCCGCCGAGGACGATCTTCACCGTGAGGTCGTTGTCGTCATTCGCCTTGGGCGCTCGCCGGCCGCGCGCGCGTGTGGCGCTCGCCGAGGCGCGGTCGCGACTCGTTCGGATGCTCTGTTCCAGCGCTTGCAGCGTGCGGTTGCGCCGCTCGAGCGCCTTCGCTCCCGCGCCGAACGCGCCCAGCACGAGCAGCGATACAGAGTCGGGTTTGGTCGCTGCCAGCTCGCCGAACGCGCGCATCGCCGCGCACATCCGCTCGCCCTGGGAGCCGTCGATGTCGTAGGCCTCGAGGACGGTCTGTGCCGTACGCGCAGCGATGTCGTCGTAGGCGGCGAGGAACAGCTCTTCCTTGTCCGCGTACAGGCTGTAGAAGGTCGGACGCGAGACGCGTGCGAGCTTGGTTAGGTCGAGGATGCGCACGGCTTGGTAGCCGTGCGAGGCGATCAGCTCGATCAGCGCGTCGCGCAGTCGTTCGCGCTGGTCGCGCTGGACCTCCTTGGGGTCCAGTCCGTGCGCGCCGGTGGGCAGTCGCCGGTAGCGCTCCTCGGGCTGTTGCTGAGAATCGCGCGACGGAGCACCCCGCTTCGTCGGCTTGGGTCTGGCTCCGCGCACAGCCATAATAGAAAACCTCCGTTTGACATCGAGCCAACTCAGAGTATCAAACGATCTCTCCCCGTCAACCCCTGACGAACGCGTGGGCGTTCCAAGGGGAGCCTAACTCAGGACTTGATCGCCGGGGATGTCCCGATCACCGCGCCGGCGCTGTTGAGCGCCTGCACGGCGACATAGGGCTCGGGCCCGGGCGTCGAGATCGCCGTCTCGAAGCCGGCGCGTGGGCCGCCTCCCACCGGCGTGAGCTGTTTCGCGGACGGTCCCGCGAGCACACGCCAGGCCGCTGTCTGGGTGTCTCCGTTCCAGCTTGCATAGACGGTCGTCGGCCCTTTGCCGCCCGCGCTCGTGCTCGCCGCGATCGTGGGCGGGTTTGTGGGGGCGCCCGTCCAGGGGAAGCGGTAGGCGCGATAGGTCTGGTAGGAGCCGTGCAGGTGGGCGTCAAACAGCAGCTGCCCGCTCGAGCTGAACTCCGAGAAGTACGGCTCGGCGCCCCAGCCGACGAACATGTCGCCGTTGGGGAGCGCTTGTGCGTCTCCCTGGCTGTAGGAGGACAGCGCCGGAGGGTGCTCGTACTGGGCGAGGACCGTGTCGGTGTGCGTCTGCGGATCGATCGACAGCACGAGCGCGCGCGACTGGGGATGGACGACGGGGACAGCCCCGTTGTCGAACACCGTGATCGTGCCGTTCGGCTGGACGGTCGCGTCGTGCTGAAAAGCGGTGGCCGCGCCGGAGCCGAGCTTGACCGTCGAGCTCTTGCCGCCGATGCGCGCGAGCACCTGGCCGGTGAGCGTGTTCAGCTCGTACAGCGCCCAGGTGTTGCGCGCGGATATCAGCGTCGTTCCGTTTGCCTGCTGGTCGATCGAGTTGATGTGGAAGTAGTCGAACGGCCATTCGGTGCTGGTGTCCGTCGCCGGGCTGTAGGAGTTGCCGAGGGGGACGTGGTCGAGGCTGTCCCACTCGCGCCGCACGAGCCCGGTGCGCAGGTCGACTTCCTGGAATATGCCGTCCGTGACCGCGCCGCCGCTGGGCCCGCCCTCGGCGGAGAGGTTGCAGCGAATCGGGTCGAACACCGTCAACAGGGCCGTGCCGGAGCCGGTCAGTTTGAAGTCGTGCAGGTCGGCTTTGTAGCCGTTGCCCGCGTGCACGCTGCCGATCCGCCGGTAGGAGTCGTTGTCGATCATCTCTTCGCCCTCGCCGAATCCCTGCGGTGGGATGTAGCCCTGCCACCAGGTCAGCACCGGCTTGCCGTCGTACTGCTGCACCTGCAGGTTGGTCGACTCGACGCCCGCGGGAAGCGGGTCGAACCACACGAGGTTGCCCGCTTCGTCGAAGATCGTCGGCCCGCTCGGGCCCCGTCCTGCGTCGGGTGCGGTAAAGATGTCGCCGGGGGCGGACAGGGGCGAGTGCGCGGTCACGTCGAGCGACGGGGCGACGAGGCTTGGGGCGGAGTGAAAGCGCTGAGCTTCTCCGCTGCTGGCCGCCGCTTGATGCGCGGGCGGCACGTACTTGAGCGTGTCTTGCGTGGCGACCGTGAAGTGGTAGGCGAACGGCTGCGTCTTCGATCCGGTCTTCAGCTTGCCGCGCACGGTCACGGTCTCGCCGGCGTGGAACGGCGTGGACGGCACGAAGCTCGCGCCGTCGCCTTGGGAGTAGCCGTGCAGCCGGCCGGGGTGCGAGCCTGTCTCCGAGCCGCTCGCGCGCACGTCGCCGAGGTCGCCTTTGGACGCGCCGAGGAGGGAGATCTGCGTGTGCGCGGAGGCGTAGTAGGAGTCGGGCAGCGGTGAGATCGCGAGGCTCGTTCCGGGAAGCGTCGCCGAGTGATTGAGCGTGCTCGGCGTGCAGCGCCCGACGGCCGGAGCGCGGTAGGCGGCCTCCTCGGCGACGATCCGCCGCGAGGCGAACGCGAGCGTGCCCGCGCTCGACAGCGCGACCACCAGGGCGCCGAGCACGAGCGCTCGGCGCAGCCGATGCGCGCTGTGGAGGTGGGGACGGTGGGCTAGTCGGCGATTGGTCACGGGGACGGAGCGTGGCACGGCCGGTCGCAGGCCGGGAGCCTGTGAGCCGCGGGGCCGACGAACGTTAACGTCCGGATAACACGGATCACCCGCGCCAGGATGTGCTACCGGCGTAAGAAGCTGTGAAGACGCTGTTTGAGAGCTGGGCGCAGGCGGGTTAGGAGAGGCTTAGAAAACCGGCGTCTCGGTGTAGTCGCCGAACACCTGCTGAAGCGACTCGACGATCTCGCCCTCGGAGGCGTGCGCGCGGGCGCAGGCGAGCAGCGGGCCCATCAGGTTGCGATCGTCGTGCGCGGCGTCCTCGCGCAGCGCTGCCAGCGCTCGCTCGACGGCGGCGCCGTCGCGGTGTGCGCGCGCGGATTGCAGACGGTCGATCTGCTTGCGTTCGAGCGCGGGGTCGACGCGCAGCGTGGGGATCGGCTGCTCGTCCTCGCGGGTGTAGCGGTTGACGCCGACGACGACCCGCTCGCCCGCGTCGATCTCCTGCTGGAGGGTGAACGCTGCGTCGGCGATCTCGCGCTGGGGGTAGTTGCGCTTGACCGACTCGACCATCCCGCCGAGCTCGTCGATCTTGGCGAAGTACTCATAGCAGCGCTGCTCCATCTCGTCGGTGAGCGCCTCGACGAAGTAGGAGCCGCCGAGCGGGTCGACGGTGGCGGTGACGCCGGACTCGTGCGCGATCACCTGTTGGGTGCGCAGCGCGATCTGGACGGCCTCCTCGGTGGGGAGCGCGAGCGCCTCGTCGTAGGAGTTGGTGTGCAGCGACTGGGTGCCGCCGAGCACGCCGGCGAGCGCCTCGATCGTGGTGCGGATGATGTTGTTGAGCGGCTGTTGCGCGGTCAGCGAGACGCCGGCGGTCTGCGTGTGGAAGCGCATCTGCCACGAGCGCGGGTTGCGCGCGCCGAACGTCTCGCGCAGCTCGCGCGCCCAGATGCGCCGCGCGGCGCGGTACTTGGCGATCTCCTCGAAGAAGTCGATTTGGGCGTTGAAGAAGAACGACAGGCGCGGCGCGAACTCGTCGACGTCGAGGCCGCGCGCGACCGCCTGCTCGACGTAGGTGAGGCCGTCCTTGAGCGTGAACGCGAGCTCTTGCTGGGCGGTGGAGCCGGCCTCGCGGATGTGGTAGCCGGAGATCGAGATCGGGTGCCAGCGCGGCATGTGGCGCGTGCACCACTCGATCATGTCGCCGCACAGGCGCATCGCCGGGTCGATCGGAAAGCACCACTCCTTCTGGGCGATGTACTCCTTGAGGATGTCCGCCTGGATCGTGCCGGAGAGCAGCTCGGGCGCGACCGCACCGCCGGCTCCGTCGCCGTCCTGCTCTGCCGCGACGACGAAGTAGGCGAGCATGATCGCCGCCGGCGCGTTGATCGTCATCGAGACAGATACCTCGCCCACGTCGATGCCGGCGAACAGCGTGCGCATGTCCTCGGTCGTGTCGACCGCCACGCCCTCGCGGCCAACCTCGCCGAAGGAGCGGCTGTCGTCGGAGTCGTGGCCCATGAGAGAGGGCATGTCAAAAGCGGTCGACAGGCCCGTCTGGCCGTGGGCGAGCAGGTAGTGGAAGCGCTCGTTGGTCTCCTCGCTCGTGCCGAAGCCGGCGAACTGGCGCATCGTCCACAGGCGGCCCCGGTACATCGACTCATAGATGCCGCGCGTGAATGGGTAGGAGCCCGGCTTGCCGATCGGATCGTGCGCGGGATCGCCGATGCCGCCCCGCAGGTCATCGGGCGTGTAAAGCTCGCGGACCGCCTCGCCCGATAGCGTGCGGGCCTCGTGGCTCGCCGCGTGCTGTCCCGCAACCTGCGCTGAGGAGGATCCCTTCAAGTGATTGGACGATACCGCCTACCCATCCGGGGTTTCGGCTCCCTGTCTTCGCGGGCGCGGAGAGCTATCGGCGTCTGGGGGTTGGCCTGCTTGCTGGCGATTGGCCTGTGCGCGTGCGGCTCTTCGAGCACGAGCAGCACTGCGAGCGTTCCCGTTCATGTCGTGCCGGCGCGGCTCGGACATCCCACCCAGGCGACACTGATCCTCGATTTCACGCCCAATGCCGTCCATGCCGGCATCTACCGCGGGTTGGCCGCCGGCTATTACAAGCGCGAGAACATC
>DASYAM010000031.1:0-13378 GCA_036501315.1 Solirubrobacteraceae bacterium | reverse complement strand
AGCGGCACGGACAGGGTGGAGGCGATCGAGCCGAACGCCGTCGGATACGCGGTCCAGGTGACGGTCAGCACGAAGATCAGCCACACGTGGTTGGCCTCCCATACCGGCGCCATCGAGTCGTGCGCGTGATCGCGCACGCGCACGCCGCTCGGGCCACGACCGGCGAAGAGCTGCCAGAAGCCCGCGCCGAAGTCCGCCCCGGCCAGCACCGTGTAAAGGACGAGGCCGATCAGCACGAAGATCAGCGGCAGCTCGTACAGGCGCATCGCGCGTCAGACCGCCGGTGCCGGGGTCGAGACAGAGGCGGGCGGGAGGCCGTCATCGCCTGCGTCCAGCGGCGCGCGAGCGAGCCGGCGCAGGATCCACACGACGCCTGCAGCCACGCCGAGGTAGACCAGCGCCAGCGTGGCGTAGCCGACGGGGATCCCGTGCGCGCCGGTGACCGCCTGGGAGGTGAGCATCACGTGGTAGACGACCCACGGCTGGCGGCCGACCTCGGTCGTGACCCAGCCGGCGATCAGCGCGACCACCGAGGCCGGCCCGGCGAGTGCGAGCGCGCGGTAGAACCAGACCGATTCCGGCAGGCGCTTGCGTCTGAAGAGCACGAACAGGCACAGCCCGCCGAGCAGCGCGAGCATCGTGCCGATGCCCACCATCAGCTGAAACGAGACGCGCACGACGTTGACCGGCGGCCGCTCGCTTTCCGGGACGGTGTCGAGGCCCTTGACGGTCGCGTCGGGGTTGTGAAAGGCGAGCAGCGAGAGCAGTTTCGGGATACGGATGCCGTACTTGACCTCCTCGCCCGTGTACCAGCCGAGCAGGTGCTCGGGCGCGCCGTTCGTGGTCTTCGCGAGGCCCTCGATCGCGGCGAGCTTGACCGGCTGGGAGACGGCGACCTCGCGCGCGGCCCAATCGCCGATCAGCACCTGCACGGGCGAGGCGAGCGCCGCGATCGTCAGCGGGATCGTGAGCGCGATGCGCTGATAGCGGGTGGGCGGGAGCGACCAGCGGCGCAGCCGACCGATCGCGTAGGCGCCCGCGAGCAGGAAGCCGGTGACGATGTAGCCGGCGATGTACATGTGGATCAGCTCCGGCCACAGGAAGCTGTTGCCGAACAGCGCGGCGAGCGGGTGCACGTCGATCGCCTTGCCGCCCTGCAGGCGAAAGCCCGAGGGATGGTTCATCCAGGCGTTGACCGCGATCACCATCAGCGAGCCGGTGAAGCCCGCGATCGCGATCGGGATGCCGCTGAGGAAGTGCGCGCGGGGGGAGAGGCGGTCCCAGCCATAAACGTAGATGCCGAGGAAGATCGCCTCCATGAAGAACGAGAAGCCCTCGACCGCGAAGCCCAGCCCGAACACGCTGCCGAACGTCGAGGTGAAGTTGGGCCACAACAGGCCCATCTCGAAGCTGAGGATCGTGCCGGTGATCACGCCAACCGCGAACAACGCCACCATGATCCGTGTCCAGCGCCGCGCCAGCGTGCGGTACAACTCATCGTCGGAGCGCAGGTAGCGCCACTCGACAAGCAAGATCATCGCCGGGAAGGCGATCCCGAAACAGACCAGGGGGATGTGCACCGAGAACGACAGCGCCTGCATCTGTCGCGCCTGCAGCAGGTACGCCTGGTGCGCGGGGATCATGTCTACTACCTGTATACCGGGAAGGATCCGCCGCGGGCGGCGTCCTAACGACCGATGGCCCCGACAACGGAGGATCGACTCGTGAGGCTCAAAGCAGCAGATCTACTGAAGACGCGAAGCTCCATGCCCAAGCTCTCGGCGCTGACGCTGGCCGTCGGCCTGCTCGCGCTGGCCGGCTGCGGCGGCTCGTCGAACAGCACGAGCTCTTCCGCGTCGACGCCGGCAAGCGCCGCCGAAACACCGACGACGTCGAGCTCCGCCGCCTCCTCGACGCCGGCGCCCGCGAGCAGCGAAGGGGCCGAACAGAAGCTCAGCCTGGAAGCGAACCCGGAAGGCCAGCTGAAGTACGACACGACCTCGCTCAGCGCCAAAGCCGGGAAGGTGTCGATCGACTTCGCGAACACGGCGCCGGTCGGCCACAACGTGACGATCGCCTCGTCCTCCGGTGCGGTCGTGGGCGCCACACCTACTTTCCAGGGGGGGTCCAAGACGGTCTCGCTGAACCTCAAACCCGGGACGTACAAGTTCTACTGCTCGGTTCCAGGCCACCGAATGGCCGGGATGGAAGGCACGCTGACGGTCAAGTAAGCGCGCCGGGATAGGCGCCGGGCAACATGCTACGGTCCAGAGACAAAGCAGAGAAACTGGATCGGAGACGCCCATGACTGAGGGATCGCCGCGGACAGTCACCGTGGCCAAGCAGCGCTTCGAGCTTCGCCGCGAGCAGGTTGAGCGAGCTATGCGTGGCGTCCTGCCGGAGCCGATCTCGAGCCATTACGTGACCATCGGCCCGCGACGCTATCCGCCCAAGCAAGTCATTGGCCTCCTCACCGGTCTAGACCGAGCCGACTTCACATCGCATCAGGCTCGCCGGATCCTCATGGGACTCGGCTTTCCCGCTGGTCGTCTTATGCCTGTTGCAGTCCAGCGGAGTGACGAGGAGCAACCTGGTATGCCACCGCCGGTAGTGGGTATCGCAGATAATCGCAAGCGGGAGCTTGTCGAGACGTTGCGGGCGCTGATCGGACAGTGGGTGGCAGTCAAGGACGATGAACTGCTGGTCGCCGCTTCCACTCCACGAGAGGTGGTGGGCTGGCTCGCGCAACACGATCGTCGCGCCGACAGCATGTTCAGGGTGCCCGAGGATCAGTTGGCATCGAGCGGCCTCGCGCCGCTGTGAGAGACGTGTTTTGAGGTTCGAGTTTCGGGAGATCCCGGATGCTTCTGGGAGCAGAGCTCGTGCGCGCCCGATCATCGACGTTGTCGTGGAGGGATTGGAGCTCGCTCCCCAAGCCTGCCTGCTGGACAGTGGCGCCAGCGCTGTGCGTATGGGTGTGCATGTCGCCGAGCTGATCGGCCTTGACCTCGAGGATGCATCGCGGATGAGCCTCGCCGTCGGCGGCGCGCTCGTCACAGGACGCTCGGCGGAGGTGACTCTGGAAGTCTCGGGCCAAGGCTCGAGCCATCGCTGGAGCGCCCCCGTTTGGTTCTGCGACCCATGGCACCCGGCCTTTGGCCTGCTGGGGCTGACCGGTTTCTTCGATCAGTTCGAGATCACCCTGGCCGCATATGAGGAGTGGGTCGAGCTTCGTCCGCTCCTCCACTGAGCCCAGAAAGGGCTTGTGTGCGCAAACGCACACATAGGACCTAGAGCGGGCAAAAGAATGTGCGTATCGCTACGACGAACGCTCATCTCAAGCAGCCGGCGGCGCGGGAGGCATAGCCGCAATGACCGCGCTGGCCAAGTTCGTACTGCGCAATCCCCGCAAGATATTGGGGTTCTGGCTGGTGGTGCTGCTGCTCAGTGGCGGGTTTGCCGCGAAACTGAGCGACCGGGTGCAGAACGGGGGATATGTCGCCGCCGGGTCCCAGTCCCAGCGGGCGGTCGCGCTCGGAGAACGGTATTTCAAGCACGCGGCGGCGGCGCCTCAGGCATACCTGTCGGTGCTGGCCGACCGCGGCGCGGCGAGACTGTCACCGCACGACGTTGCGCTCGCGGCGCAGACGGTTCGCTCCGTGCGGGGCGTCAAGCAGGTCGGCCCGCCGGCGATCGCGGCGAACGGCCGTGCCGCGCTGCTCGCGATCGTGTTCGCGGGCGACGTCGGCTATGCGCAGACGCGCGTGCCGGACGTCGACGCGGCGCTCGAACATGCCCGGCTGAGCTCCGCGAAGGCGCTGTTGGTCGGCGAAAGCGGCATCTATCAGCGCTACATGGTGCAGTCGAAGAAGAGCTTGCAGACCTCCTCGCTGATCTCGTTCCCGGTGACGCTCGTGATCCTGCTGATCGCGTTCCTGTCACTGGCGGCGGCGATGCTACCGCTGGGGCTCGCGGCGGTGTGCGTGGGCGTGACGTTTGGGTTCTTGTATCTGCTTTCGTACATCGTGCAGCTGAGCGTGTTCGTCGAGGACACCGTGCTCGTGCTGGGTCTCGGGCTGAGCATCGACTTCTCGCTGTTCATGGTCACGCGCGTACGCGAGGCGATGGCGCGCGAGGGTACGACGATCGAGCAGGCGATCACCGAGGCGCTGCAGACGACGGGCCGCGCGATCACCGTGTCCGGCTTGACGGTCGCGACCGCGCTCGCGGGGCTGTACGTGACGGGGCTCGGCGTGTTCGAGTCGCTGGCCACCGGAGCGATCGGGGCAGCGCTGATCGCGGTCGCCGCGGCCCTGACGATGACGCCGGCCGCGCTCGTGCTGCTTGGCGGGCGACTCGACCGGCTCTCGATCAAAGTGGCGGTGAACGCCGCCCAGAGGGGCCGGTTCTGGCACAGGCTCGCCGACTTCGTCGTGCGCCGACGGGTCGCGGTGGTGGCGGTGGTCGTGCCGATCATGGTCGTGCTGTCAGTGCCGATCGCCGGTATGCACATCACGTTGAAGTCGATCAGCGTGCTGCCAAGCTCAGACCCCGTGCGCGTCGCGACCGGCAAGGTGTCGGACAGCTTCGGGCCGGGCGCGGGAACACCCGCGATCGTGATCGCGCACGGGCCGCCGGCGAAGCTGAGATCGCTGCTCGCGGCCCAGCCCGGCGTCGTGCAGGTCGGCCCGGCGGAGCTCGGCGCGCAGGGATGGGTGCGCACGGCGGCCACGCTCGACGCGTACGGAGACAGCGCCAAGGCGGACACGATCGTTCGCAACCTGCGCGCGACGCTCGGCCGCGAGTACGGCTCGCGCGCGGTCGTCAGCGGCGCGACAGGGGTCGGGCTCGACCTGATCAGCCGCATCAACGAACGCACGCCGCTGGTCGTGATCGTGGTGCTGCTCGCCGAGATCCTCGTCCTGACCGTGATCTTCGCGGCGCCGCTGATCGCCTTGAAGGCCGCGTTGACGACGCTCCTGTCGGTGTCGGCGGCGCTCGGCATCATGACCTTCTTCTTCCGCTCGACCGGAGATATCGGTTACTTCGTGCCGCTGTTCCTGTTCGCGACGATCTTCGGGCTGTCGACCGACTACGAGGTGTTCCTGCTCTCGCGCGTGCGCGAGCACCATCGCGAAGGCGAAAGCAACACGGCGAGCCTCAAGCGCGCGCTGATCGGATCGTCGCGCTCGATCACGCTCGCCGGGATCACGATGGGGGTGGTGTTCTTCTCGTTCGCGGCCTCGCCGCTCGTGCCGTTCCAGGAGCTAGGCGTCGGCATGGGCCTCGCGATCGTGCTCGACGTTACGGTCGTGCGCGGCCTGCTGGTCCCCGCCACCGTTGCGCTGCTGGGCGAGCTCAACTGGTGGCGCCCGGGACGGGCGCTGCCCCGTCCTGGCGAGCGCGCTCCGGCTGCGCAGGAGGCGTGAGCGTCGTGGGAGAACGGCGGCTGAAGATGTGGGAGACGCGTGGGCGGGTAGCTGCGTCCAACCGTAGTGGCGCCGGTCACCACACCTGCAGACATTGAGATCGTCATGATGCGCGAGCCCACACCCGAAGGGTGGCCCCTGACCCAAGGAGAAACCGGATGACGTCATCTCTGACCCGCGACGGCGATGTGTTCGTGCTCAATCTCGGCGATGGCGAGAACCGCTTCAACGGCGACTCGCTGACGGCGATCGAAGGTCATCTCGCCGAGGTCGAAGCGGCCCCGGCGCCGCGCGCGCTGGTCACGACCGCCACGGGCAAGTTCTGGTCGATCGGGCTGGATCTCGACTGGCTGGGGCAGCAGGGCGACGGGGTGAGACCGTTCGTCACCCGCCTGAACGAGCTGCTGGCACGCGTGCTCGAGCTCGGCGTTCCGTGTGTGGCGGCGCTCCAGGGGCACACGTTCGCGGGCGGGGCGATGCTCGCGCTCGCCCACGACGAGCGCGTGATGCGCGCCGATCGCGGCTATTTCTGCCTGCCGGAGATCGACATCAAGATCCCGTTCACCCCGGGGATGACGGCGTTGATCGCATCGCGGCTGCCGAGCCGCACGGCACACGAGGCGATGACGACGGGTAAGCGCTACGGGGGAGAGGACGCGGTGCGTGCCTCCATCGTCGAGGAGGCTGTCGCCGAGGATCAGGTCCTGCCCCGGGCGATCGAGCGCGCGGCGGCGCTCGCCGACAAGGACCCGGCGACGTTTCAGACGATCAAGCAGCGCATCTACGCGGATGCGCTGCTGGCGCTGCGCGCGCCGCTCGAGGGTTTTTGAGCCGGCCGAGCGGTCCGTTCGAGCTGGTGCACGTGGTCGCATGCACCAGCGCACGCGCCGTCTGAAGTGCTCAGCCCTCGACGTCGACGATGTCGCCGAGCGCGAGCATCCCGTAGACGGTGTGCGCCGCCGCGATCGGCAGCTCGACGCAGCCGTTGGACTGGGGAGATCCGTAGGAGCCCCGTTCATAGCCGTGGACGGCGTCGCCGCCGTTGAAGTAGTTGACCCAGGGGACGTCTTCGACTTTGTACTTGGTCCCGTCGACGTCTTCGCCGCTCATCGTCGTGGACGTCAGGCGGGAGTAGATCGGGAAGATCCCCTGTGCCGTTTCGGCGCCGGGCACGCCGGTGTTGGCGGGCGTGCTGAACGCGACCCGGTCGCCGACGTGCACGCGGAGCGTTTCCGGTGAGGACTCGGTCACCGTCACCCACGTGTACGGGTGGGGAGCACGGCGGTAGGCGGTCTCGGAGGCGAGCAGCGATGCCCAGGTGGCGTAGTTGGGTTCGCCGGTAGCGTCGAGGCCGCGGTCTGACTGGTAGACCGTGAGGGCGCCTTTGGTCGTCTCGTCCAGCCGGCCGGTCTCGATCGCGGGCGCGTCTGAGGGATCCGGGACGAGCGCGCCGCGCGGCGGGTGAAAGGCGTGTTCGGCGGCTTCGCGGCGCGTCTCGGGGCCGGATGCGATGTGGACGTCGTAGCGAGGGTGGAAGGCGGCGCCCATGTAGCCGATGCGAGCCAGCGCCTGCTGCAGGGCAACGATCGGCGGGCAGGGCGCCTGCAGGGGGATCGTCCTGCGCTTGCCAAGCGGAGCGTGGCCGATGGAGACCGTGCCGGCCCAGACCGTGAGCGTGTAGGTCGAGCAAGGCTGCAGGGTGGAGGTGGGGGTGAAGACGGTGGAGTCGCCGACCGTGGCCCACGCGCCCGCGACGGCGGGTGTGAGCATCGGCACGGGCGAGCTGGGGGCGGGGGGCGCCGACAGTGTGACCGTCAGCGGCTGGGTCGGGTTGGCGATCGTGTGCGACGGCACGGTGAGCAGGCGCGTGGGGGATAGGGGTGTCGTCGGTGTCGCAGCAGGCGTTGTTGGCGACGCGGCGCTGGCCGACCCTGAGGCGAGCAGCCCACCCTCGTGATGAGCGCCCCCGAGCACGATCGCGGCCGCGGTGATCGCGACCGCCAGAACGACACCGATCGCGAGCGCTTTGGCGCGCGGGACGATTAGACGTCCGCGGATGGCTTCAGCGCCGGGAAGAGGGTGGGGGAGGCGGGCAAAGAGATCGGGACCGTCCGGTTTCGCGTTATCGGAATGCGCTCGCATCGGCGGAGATTAACGCATTTTGCGAGGAATCCAACCGTCTTTTCGTCCGAGCGTCAGGTTCGGGCAGATCGGTCGCGACTACGGCTTGGGGTGTGCCTTGGCTCGTTCGAGCAGCAACGAGAACAGCTGCTGCTCGACCGCTGCCGGGAACGGGCGCAGCGCGCCGGAGCTGACGAGCGAGATCTCGGCGGAGCCGTAGACGAAGCCGAGCATGTCCTGGAAGAACGGCAGTTTGACCCCGCGCGCCGTGATCGAGGCGGTGATCCGCCAACCGAAGCTGCCGCTCGCGCCGGGAGCTGGGGGAGTGCCCTGCACGATCGAGATCGGCCCGACGGTCGTGCCGGGGCGATCCTGTTCGCCGAAGAGCAGGTTGAGGTACTTGGTGAGGCAGGCGCGGAAATGACTGGAGCGAATCGTCGCGAGCTCCTTGGCCGCGAGCGCAGAGGTGCGGGCGACGCTGACTTCGGAGTTGACGCTCAGGTCGAGGATCCCACGCTGCAGCTTGAAGTCGGGTGAGCTCTCCTGCGCGATGCTGTCGCCCGCTTGCAGCCCTGTCCCGGTGCAGCTCTGCAGTTCGCGCTGGCGTCGCTTTTCGGTGCCCGTTTCGCCGTGGTGCTCGATGGACGGCTTGAAGCCGGGCACGTCCGCCAAGGTCAGGTTCACCGCGCGCGCGAACACGAGCGCCTGCCTCTTGGCGGCCGACCCGCCGCCGCCGGCAGGCGGTGCTGCCTGTGTTCCGGTGTGCGACCCGCTCGTAGCCTCCCCCACCGTCACCGTGGAGACCGCGGTTGGGTTGCTGCGGCCGCACGCACCGAGCAGCGCTCCTGAGAGGAGGAGCGCGAGGGTAACGGTCAGTCGGCGCATCGCCGGGCGCAGTATGTCAAGCGCCCGGCGTGCCCCGCTGAGTCCTTAGTCCCACGCCAAAGCATCCACGGTCCGACACCTCAACCGTCATTGACTTGGCGCGGGCCCTTACATGACTTTGATCGTTTCGTAGACCTCGACGGAGCCGCCGTTTGCGAGCACCGGACAGCCCTTCGCGAGCTCCGTCGCGGCGGCGAGGCTATCGGCGTCAAGGATCGAGTAGCCGGTCAGCGCCGAGGCAGCGCCATCGCTGACCGTGCCGCCGTTCGTGACGTTCGCCGAGGCTCCGAACGGGTTGCCGATGTCAACGAGTGAAGAGCCGAGGGCGCCCATCCACTCGCCCCAGGCGGCCATCACCTGTTCGCGCTCCTCATCGGTCTCGGCCATTTTCCCGCCCTTGTACGCCAGTGCGTAGTTCGCCATGCGATTTTCTCCTTGCGTTGATTTGGTTTGGCTCTGCTGGTTGCTCGGGGTCCTGCGTGTGACGGTCCGTTTGGTTGCTACGCCTCGGCGCGCGCGGCGTCCCCGTCTGCCGTCGCGCCTTGCGCCCACGAGTCGGGCCCGGGGTCGCCACCGGCAGCCACGACGCGCAGACGCTCGAGGTAGTGATCCCAGCCTGCGCCGTGGGACTCGGCCGGCTCGCCGCTCGGCAGGTCGCTGTGGACGAGGCGCACGATCGTGTGATCGCCGTCGGGAGTGAGCGTGACGTGAACGGTCGAAGATCCCGGTGGGAGGGGACTGTCCTGCGCTTCCCAGCCCCAGGTGAAGGTCACGCTGTGGGGTGGGTCGACGGCGACGTACTCGCCGCGGGCGATGTTCTTGCCGTCGACGTCACTGCGAAAGATGCCACCCGGCCTGGGATCGAGCGTCGCGACGCCGCTCCAGCGCCCGAACAGCTCCGGATCGGTGAAGAACGGAAAGATCGTCTCGGGTCGCGCCTGGATACGAACCTCGCGCTCGACCGAGCTCGTCCCGGGGGTAGGCGTCGTCATCGTGTGCGTCCTTTCTCTGCTTGGGTGGCTCTCTCGGCAAGCTCTGCGGCGCTCTTCAGACGGTCGAGCCCGGCGGCCCAGAACTCGTCCAGGAAGTCGTGCAGCTCGGCCAGGCCGTCCGGCCGAGCCCGGTAGATCCTGCGTGTGCCCTCACGCCGTTCGACGACCAGCCCCGCGTGCTTTAGCACGGTCAGGTGCTGGGAGATCGCCGGGCGCGTGACCTCGAAGCACGCGGCGATTTCTCCGGCGCTCAGCTCTCGTGAGCTGACGAGCTGGAGGATCTTGCGTCGGCGAGGCTCGGCGATCGCGCGGAGGACGGCTTCCATGGTTAGACAGTATAAGCGATGACTAACGTTAGCGTCGGGTCACATTCTTAAGGACCGTCGGGGGATGTCGGGTCGTGGGCGGCGATCCGGCCTCGACTTGTGGGCGGAGCGCCTGGTCCCGCGAATTGGCGTCGGCCTCAATCGAGGTAGGTGACAATCTCGGCGACGGGCGCGCGCTCGGGCACGCGCTGCTCCTGGACGGGACGACCGAGATAGAGCAGCCCGACGGGCGTCTCCTGGGTCGACAGCCCGAGGGCCGCGCGCCCTTGATGCTCGTCGAGCAGCGCGACCGATCGCCAGTAGCCGGCGAAGCCGTGCGCATGTGCGCCGAGCAGCACGATGTAGGCGGCGACCGCACTCGCGAGCAGGTCCTCGCGATCCTGAGCCGGCTCTCCTGTGAGCCGCGCCGTGACGGCCACGAGGGTGGGGGCGCGCCGCAGCTTTACAGCTGAGCCCGGCTGTTTGGACTCCGCGAGCTGCATCAGTCGCTCACGCGTGCGGGAACCGAGCACGCGAAACCGCCACGGGTTGGTGAGATGGTGGTTGGGCGCCCAGCGGGCGAGGTCGATAAGGCCCGCAAGCGCCGCGTCGTCGAGCGGCTCGGGGCCGAAGGCCTTATGGGTGCGGCGCGTGCGGACGGCCTGCTCGAGATCCATGACACGCACACGGTAGAGGGACCGGCCGCTCCGTGCCGGAGGCGGGTAGGGAGCAGCCGTCGAATCGTGGCGGAGGGGACAGGAGCGCCGCCGAGTCGTGCGGCAGCAGCGCCGAATGCGACGATACGAGCGATGAGCGTAGAACTCGATCGACGTGTCCGGTCTGAGCAGTGAGCGTCGGCGAGGTTCTCGCCATCGCCCTCGCGGGCCTGGCGGCGGGGACGATCAACACGGTGGTGGGGAGCGGAACGCTGATCACGTTCCCTGTGCTGCTCGCCTTCGGGTACGCGCCGGTAATCGCGAACGTGTCGAACACCGTCGGCCTCGTGCCCGGATCGGTCTCGGGCGCGATCGGCTACCGGCGCGAGCTCGTCGGGCAGGGCGCCCGCCTGGTGCGACTCGGCGCCTGCTCGCTGCTCGGCGGCATCACCGGCGCCGTGCTGCTGCTGGTGCTGCCGGCCGCGGCGTTCAAGGACATCGTCCCCGTCTTCATCGCGCTCGCGCTCCTGCTGATCGTCTTCCAGCCGCGCCTGAATCGAATGCTCGCAAGGCGCGAGATCGATCGCACACGCGAGGGGGGCGTGGCGACATTGACAGCCGTCTACCTGACGGGCGTCTACGGCGGCTACTTCGGAGCCGCGCAGGGGATCCTGCTGCTGGGGATACTCGGCGTCGCGCTGGCGCAGGACCTGCACCGTACGAACGCCTTGAAGAACGTTCTGGCGGGTCTCGTGAACGGCGTGGCCGGGGTGTACTTCATCCTGGCGACCCACATCGAGTGGGCGCCGGCGGGGATCATCGCCGGCGCGTCGATCCTCGGCGGCCAGCTCGGCGCGCGCTACGGGCGGCGCCTGCCGCCGGCCGCGCTGCGAGCGCTGATCGCCGCTGTCGGCGTCTTCGCGATCGTGCGGCTGCTCACCTGAGGGGTCTTCGTGAACAACCCGGCAGCTCGCGATCTGAGACACTGATATCCGGACACCGTATGCGGTGTAATGCGAAGGCGTCAACCTTGCTGCGCGAAGCAAGAGCTCGGCAGGGCATCAGCCAGCGACGGCTGGCGCTGCGCGCCGGGACCAGTCAGGACGCGATCAGCCGCATCGAGCGTGGGGTGGAGTCACCAACGCTCGAGCGGCTCACCCACCTGCTGATGGTGCTCGGGGAGCGCCTCGAGATCGAAGCCGTGCCGGTGGCCGGCGAGGCAGAGCGTGATGTCCCCCCGCGAGCGCCTGCGTGAGGCAGCCTCGTGGAACCTGGTGGCGACCAAGCTCGAGCTCGCGGGCGCGCAGGCGCGAAAGGCTGGCGATCCCGCGACACTTTACGGAAGGGATCTGCCGGGCGAGTGACGGTAGTGTGTTGGCCGTGCCCATCGGGCTTCGGTTCCTCGATCACGTGGCGTTCGACGTTGCCGATCTTCCGACAAGCCGGCGCTTCTACCTGGCGGCGTTAGCCCCTTGGGGGGCGCGGGAGGTCCAGATGGAGAGCGCCTTCGGCTACGGGCCTGAGGGAAGCGAGGACCTGTGGATCGCGCAAGGCGTGCCCGGGCCGCCACTACATCTCGCCTTGGCGGCCCCGGATCGGGCGACGGTCGACGCTTTCTACGCCGCCGCGCTCGCCGCGGGCGGACGCGACAACGGCGCTCCAGGCCTGCGACCGCGCTACCACGCGGCTTATTACGCGGCGTTCGTGCTCGATCCCGACAGCAACAACATCGAGGCCGTACACCACGGCGGCCGTCCTCAAGGTTTTGCCGCGTCGTGAGAGCCCGGCGCTACAGGGCGGTTCAGCCGATCTGCTCCGCCAGCTCGACGAGGATTCCCTCGGGGCCACGGACATAGCAGAGCCTGTAGCTGTCTCGGTAGCGTTCCAGCTCGCCGACGAGCTCTGCGCCGCGGGCGAGGAGGCGAGCGAGGGTGGCATCGATGTCGTCGACGGCGAACGCGACGTGACGGATCCCCGAAGCATTCGCCGGTGCGCGCTGATAGCCACCTTCGGCTGGCGGCGTGTGGAACTTACTCAGCTCGATTCGTCCATGCCCGTCCGGCGTTTGCAGCATCGCGATCTGCGCCCGTACACCGTCGAGCGCGACGACGCGATCCACCCAGTCGCCCTCGACCTGGGCTTCTCCCTGCAGCTCGAGCCCGAGCTCGACGAAGAACGCCACAGCATCAGCGAGGTCATCGACGATAATGCCCACGTGGTCCATCCGCTGGATTGTCATGTGCTCGATGGTAGGCGGGAGTAGTCGATCCCACCAGCGCCTGTTCGGGACGCGCGCCGCGGTCGCCTGGAATGCCTCGCACAGCGTCTCACAGCGCACGGCCCGGTTGCCGTTGATAGCCGGCTAATTGTTCATAGCGCCCGAGCGGTTGCGCCGGAGCGCTCGCGTATAAGTCTGGTCATCGGCTTTCGGGACAGCCTAGACAGTATGGGCTGGCGTCTGCATTGGCGATTGACCGTTGAGGCATCGATCTGCAGGCCAAGACGTAGGCTTGCTGCTAATGCGCTGGCTTATAGATGGCATGAATGTGATCGGGACGCGTCCAGATGGATGGTGGAAGGATCGCCACGGGTCGATGGTTAAGCTCGTGAGCATGCTTGAGCGGTGGGTCGCGAGCAGCGGCGAGCAGGTCACGGTCGTCTTCGAGCAGCCTCCATCGCCCCCGATCGGCTCTACTGTGATCGAGGTCGCCTACGCTCCACGACCACGTCGCGATTCGGCCGATCACGAGATCGCACGGCGTGTCGCCGCGGACACTGAGCCGGCCGCCGTTCGTGTCGTCACGTCTGACCTCTGGCTCGCCGAACGGGTGCGGGCCATAGGCGCAACAGTCGAGTCATCCGGGCCGTTTCGGACACTGATTGAAGACGTCTGATGGTGCCTACTACACGCTACGTCCGCAGCGGCGATGCAACGATCGCCTATCAGCTCGCGGGCGAGGGCAAGTTGGACCTGTTGTTCCTGCCGGGGT
>DASYAM010000030.1:0-9661 GCA_036501315.1 Solirubrobacteraceae bacterium | reverse complement strand
GGCTGCTCAACGCTCAGCACGTGGTCGGCTGGACGACGCCGGTGCCGGCGGTGGCGGCGTTCGGTCGCGCTTTGGAGAGCCCCCGCTTCGCGACATGGCTCTTCAACCACTATCTGGCGATCGCTCCACCGTCGTTCGTGGACACCGGAGCGGGCCGGGCGCGGTCGCCGCGCGAGGTCGCGGCGAGCGTCGTCTGAAGGCGTTCGGGGTCCGCCTCAGGCGACCCGCCGCAGCCGCGGCCTGGTCGTCTTCACCGCCTCGACCGCGAGGCTGCTCGCCTCGATAGCGCTGGCCCAGGAGACTTCTGCGAGCAGGCCGGGCGCCGCGACCATGTCGCCCGCGAGGTACACGTCGTCGCCGCGGGCGACCGCGGGACGGTCGCGCCAGGTGGAGCCGGGCAGGTCGAGCGCGCCCGAGCGACCGTCCATCACCTGTCGGCGGCGCCAGGTCTCGCGCTCGCGCCAGTTCCCGGCGAGCGACTGGTCGAGGAAGCGCTCCAATCGCACACCCGCCTGATCGGCGCTCTCGCCTGGGCGGATCGGCATCTGTGCCTGAATCAGCTCGTGCCCGTCGGGCGCGATCGCTGGGTCGGAGGTGGAGTAGCGCCCGATCCAGCCGGACTCGTCGAGGTCGGAGACGATCCACGGATCGCCGCGGCGGCGGGCGACGCCCACGTCGAGGCAGACGGTCCGTCCGCTCAGCCTGTTCAGCGGCTCGTCTCCGAGCAGCTTCTGCGCCTGGGGAAGCTCGGTGGCGAGGATCACGGGCCCCGGGGGAAGGACCTCGACGCGATGGCCCGTCTCGATCTCGACGTTCAGCTCGCGCGCGCGTCGCTCGAGCGGCGAGATCAGCGCGGTCCAGCCTCCGCGCGCGTAGCGGACCATCGTGGTTGGCGGCGGCGTTGAGAGGAACAGGCGCACGGTGCGCTCCCATACGAACGCCGCCGAGAGCTCGCCGGGGTCGTGATGGAAGGTGTAGACGCCGGCGGCGGAGGAGAGCATCGCGGCGGTGCGCTCGTCGGTGTGGCTCGCCGCCCAGGTGCGGAAGTCGAGGTCGACGGGGGCCTTGCGACCGCGTAGGCGCAGGATCGCCGGGATCGCGCCCAGCGGCGGGGTGCGCTGCAGATCGCCCTGCCAGCGGAACCTGGCGCCGCTGAGTGGCGGGCGAACGTGGTCGGGCAGCAGGTTGCGCTCGGCCAGCCAGTGCCACAACGGGCCGTCGCTGTAGAGCGCGTGGGGTCCGAGGTTCGCTTTGTATGGCCCGTCGGCGCTGCGCGCCCGCCCGCCGAGCGATTCGTGAGCCTCGAGCAGGCGCACGCTCGCCCCTTGCTCGGCGCACGTGATCGCCGCTGTAAGCCCCGCAAGCCCTCCCCCCACTACCGTGATCTGACCGCTGGTCTGGCTCATGACGATGGTCCTCCAGGTCGATTGCACCTACCACGGTAGATCGCAACTGGCTCGGTGTACAGTTCCAGTTGTGCCGGGGTTTTCAAGGCCAGTCACGGGACCTAAACTGCTGCTCGCGCTCGATCGCGACGGCGAGAGCCCGTTGCACGAGCAGCTCGAGCGGGCGATCCGCCGCGACATCCGCTCCGGGCGGCTGGCAGCCGGCATGCGCATGCCGTCCACGCGCGGACTGGCGGGCGAGCTGGGCGTCTCGCGCGGCGTAATCACCGAGGCCTACGGCCAGCTCGCGGCTGAGGGCTATCTGACGATGCGCCAGGGCGCGCCGGTGCTGGTGACCGCCGCCGTGCGCGCCTCCTCCCCGCGTCCACCCGCCCGCTCGCTGCTCGAGACGTTCGCCTACCATTTCCACCCCGGCCTGCCCGACCTCGCCGGCTTTCCGCGCGACCGCTGGCTGCGCTCGTTGCGCGCGGCGCTCGCCGAGTCGCCGCACGACGCGCTCGGCTACGGCGATCCCCGCGGGCTGCCAGGACTGCGTGAAGCGCTCGCCGACTACCTCGCGCGCGTGCGAGGCGCCGCCGCGGACACCGAGCACATGCTGGTGTGCGGCGGCTTCATGCAGGGCTTCTCGCTCGTCTGCCGCCTGCTCGCCGGCTTCGGCGCCGGGTCGGTCGCGCTCGAGGACCCTGGCTGGCACGTGCACCGGCTGATCGCCGAGCAGGCAGGACTCGACGTGATCCCAATCCCCGTCGACGCACAGGGACTGCGAGTCGACGCCCTGGCTCGCACCGACGCTGCCGTAGTGCTGGTCACGCCCGCCCACCAGTTCCCGACCGGAGCCATGCTCAGCCCCGAGCGGAGGGCCGAGCTCGTCGAGTGGGCCGAGAGCGAGGAGCGGCTGATCGTCGAGGACGACTTCGACGGCGAGCTCCGCTTCGACCGCGGCGCGGTCGGAGCGCTGCAGGGCCTCGCCCCCGAACGCGTCGTCTACATTGGCTCGGCGAGCAAGCGGTTGACCCCCGGTATGCGCATCGGCTGGATGGCGATACCGCCATGGCTCGCGTGGCAGCTGATCGCGGCCAAGGCGGTCGAGGACGGGGGCTCGGAGGTCGTCGGTCAGCTCGCGCTGCGCGACTTCATCGTGCGCGGCGAGCTCGACCGCCACGTGCGGCGCATGCGCCTGCGCTACGAGGAGCGGCGCGGGGCCCTGCTCGGCGCGCTCGCCCGTTGGCTGCCCCAGGCGCGCGCGGTGGGCGAGCCGGCGGGACTGTACGAGCTCGTCGAGCTGCCCGAGGGCGTCGACGAGCACGCGCTGCTGGCCGCGGCCGCCACGCGCGGCATGGGCGCCGAGGGTCTCTCTCAGCATCGCTTCACCACAGGCGGCCCACCCGGCCTCGTACTCGGCTACGGCAACCTGTCAGAGCCGGCGATCGAGCAGGGGGTGCGCCTGTTGGGGGAGGCGCTCGAGGAGGTGCGCCTGTGAGAGCGAGGTCACATATCCCGTCACCCGCTGCTCGACGGAATAGGGGTATGGCCATCACACAGCGTCGAACAGGCCCCCCGGTACCACTTTGGTACCATCATGGGATGAGCAAGCAGATCGCCGTACGACTACCGAATGAGCTCGTGGATTTTGTCGACGAGATCGTTCACTCCGGCGCCGGAAGCAGCCGCGCAGCGGTCGTCACCCGAGCGCTCGAGCGGGAACACCGGCGCTTCCTCGCCGCGCGGGATGCCCAGATCCTCGCTCGCACCGGCCCGGATCCAGAGCTCGCGGGATTGGCCGAGCACACCGCCGGCCTGCCCTCTCAGCTCGACTGATGCGGCCGATCCACATCGCACGCCTCGACAAGACCCGGCCGGTCCTGGTGCTCACGCGCGAGTTCGTACGCCCGCACCTGAGCGCCGTGACGGTTGCACCGATCACCACGACCATTCGCGGGCTCTCCACCGAGGTGCCAGTCGATACGAACAACGGACTCGCGGATCCCTCCGTAGTGAGCTGCGACAACATCGCCACGATCCCGACGAGCGCCTTGGACGCACAGATCGGGGTGCTGCTCGACCATCAGGAGGCCGCTCTCGGCTACGCCATCCGGGCCGCGTTCGACCTCGACTGAGGCTCCAAGGCTACTTGCGCACGACGAGCGCGACCCCGGCCGCGAGCAGGACCAGCCCCGCGATGCGCGACGCGCCGATCGGCTGCTTGGCGATCCCGAGCAGACCAAAGCGGTCGATCGCGACCGAGACGACGAGCTGGCCGGTGATCGCCGCCGCGCTGAGGCCGCTCGCGCCGAGCGTGCGGACGGTGACGATTGCGATCGTCACGAAGATCGCGCCGCACAACCCGCCGAGCAACGCCCACCATGGCGCGCGCCCTATGTGAGCGAGGGAGCCGAAGCCGCCGTTGACGACGGTCAGGGCGATCAACAACACGAGCGTGCCGACCGTGAACGACACGGTCGCCGCCTGCACGGCCCCGACGGTCCGGCCCAGGCGTGCGTTGATCGGCGCCTGCATTCCCACCAGGCAGCCAGCGCCCGCGCCCAGCAGCACCGCCAGCGTGCGGGTCACTTGGCCGCCAGCCAGTTCTGCCCCACACCGACGTCCACGGCCAGCGGGGGTTCGCGGTCCCATACGGAGCACATCTCGCGCTCGATCAGCTCGCGCGCTGCCGCGACCTCAGCGGGGGGGCCTTCGAACAGCAGCTCGTCGTGGATCGTGAGGATCAGGCGGGTCTGCAGCTTCGACTCCGCCAGGGCGCGGTGGCAGCGGACCATCGCGAGCTTGATGATGTCCGCGGCCGTGCCCTGGATGACCGTGTTGACGGCCAAGCGCTCGCCGAGCGTGCGCACCTGATAGTTGCGGGCGCGCAGCTCCGGGATCTGGCGGCGGCGACCCCAGAGGGTCTTCACGTACCCCTCCTCCTTGGCCTGCTCGATCGTGGCGTCGATGAAGTGGGCAACCTGGGGGAAGCGGTTGAGGTAGGCGTCGATGAACTCCTTGGCCTCCTCGCGCGGGATGTTCAGCCGGTCGGCGAGGCCGAAGTCGGAGAGGCCGTAGACGATGCCGTAGTTGATCATCTTCGACTTCGACCGCATCCCCGGGTCGATGTCCTCGACGGCCACCTGGAACACCTGGGCGGCGGTCGCCGTGTGCACGTCCTCGCCGCGGCGGAAGATCTCCTTCAGCGCGGAGTCGTCGGCCACATGGGCGAGCACACGCAGCTCGATCTGCGAGTAGTCGACCGAGATCAGCGTCTGGCCGTCCTCGGCCTCGAAGCAGCCGCGGATCTCGCGTCCGAGCTCGGTGCGGATCGGGACGTTCTGCATGTTCGGGTTGGTGCTCGACAAACGGCCCGTCTGCGCGACAGCCTGCAGGAAGGTGGTGTGGATGCGCGAGTGGGCGTCGGCCTGCTCGGGCAGAACGTCGAGATAGGTCTTGATGAACGTCGAGAGCTCACGCCAGCGCTCGATCCGCGGCACGATCACGTGCTCCTCGCGGATCGCCTGCAGCACGCGCGCGTCGGTCGAGAAGCCGATCTTGCCCTTGCGCTTGCGCGACAGGCCGAGCTTCTCGAACAGGATCTCTCCCAGCTGCTGCGGGGAGGCGATCAGGAACTCCTCTTTCGCCAGCGCGAAGATTTCCTGTTCGAGCTCTGCAATCTCCTCGCGCACGCGCCCCGTGATCTCCGCCAACCGCTCGAGGTTCAACCGCACGCCGGTGAGCTCCATCTCGCGCAGCACCGCCACCAGCGGCAGCTCGATCTTGCTCATCACCCCCCCGAGACCACGCTCTGCGATCTGCTCGCGCTGCCAGGCCGCGAGCGCCGCGAGCAGCACCGCGTCGGCTGCGATCGGATCCTCGAGCGAGCTGGCCAACCCGCGCTCCTCACATAGCTCGCCAAACGGGTATCCCCGCCGAGCCGGCTCGAGCAGGTAGGCGCCGAGCAGCGTATCGTGGATCAGCCCCGCGGGCACAACACGCAGCTCTTTGGCGTCGTGCGCCACAACCGCACGCTTACCGCACGCGCCAACGATCTCCTCCGGTCCCGCGCAGTCGCCCGCGAGCACCTCGACCGGGAACGCCTCCACTCCCGCCGCCGAGAGCGAACCCTGCTCGGCACCCTCCCCCGCCTCTGCTCCCTTGGAGCCGGCCCCGGCTTCGTGCGAGCCGGCCCCGGCCCCGTCGCGCACGGCCACCGCGAAGCGCCACTGCGGGCCCTCGACGAACAGCTCGCCCTCGGGCGGGGCCATCTCGCGCACGACCACGTACAGCTCGCTGTCCGCGCCGCCGAGCTTGGCGATGCCCGCCGGCGCGCCCGCTCGGGCGCGCGCACGGAGCGTCACCTCCGCCGCCGGCGCGGGCGCGGCGGTCTCCGGATCGCCGAGCGCCTCCTCCAGCCGACGTAGCGGGTCGCGCAACTCGTACTCGCGGAACACCTCGCGAACGCGCGCGCGATCGGGCTCGCGCGCGGCCTCGGCAGTCATGTCGAAGTCGACCGCGACGTCGCGCTGCACGGTCGCGAGGCTCTTCGACACGCGCGCGTCCTCGGCGTGGTCGAGCAGGTTCTGTTTGCGCTTGGCGCCTTTGATGTCGCGGATGTGCGACATCACGCCCTCAAGCGAACCGTACCCTTGGATCAGCTCGCTGGCGGTCTTGTCGCCTATCCCCGGCACCCCGGGGATGTTGTCGGAGGTGTCGCCCTTCAGCCCGTAGAAGTCGGGAATCAGCTCGGGCGGGATGCCGTAGCGGTCGATCACCGCCTGGCGGTCGTAGATCTTCGTGTCCGTGATCCCCCGCGCAGTCGCCATCACCTTGACCAAGCCCGCGTCGTCGATCAACTGAAAGACGTCGCGATCGCCGGTCACGATCATCACCGGCACCGGCGGATCGGCTTTCAGCGCCTGCTCTGCGAGCGAGGCGATCACGTCGTCGGCCTCGTAGCCGTCGACCTTCACGTTGCTGTAGCCGAACGCCTCGACCAGCGGTTCCATCGCCGGCCACTGTTGTTTGAGCAGGTCCGGGCGCGAGCGGCGGGTGGCCTTGTAGTCTGAGAACAGCTCCGTGCGCCCCGACGTGCCCGCGTCCCAAGCAACCACGGTGGGACACACGCCGTACTCGGTCACGATCTTGACGAGCATCGAGGCGAAGCCGAAGATCGCGTTAGTCGGGACCCCGGTCGAGGTCGCAATCGACTCAGGCAGCGCGTAGAACGCGCGGTATACGAGGCTCGGCCCGTCGATCAGGAACAGGCGCCGCTCTTGCTCGCCGCCCCCCGCCCCCGCGCCTTTCGCTTTCGCCGCCATCGCCTTCACTCTACGAGGCGCACCGGCAGGCACGACCGCAGGCGGGACGGTGAGGCAGGCGGACAAATAAGATGCCGGGCCGCCCAACGAACAGGAGCCCCGAGTGAGCGCCACCCCCAGCGCGCAGTACCGCCTGACCATCCGTGTGAAGCTCGACGACGAGCAGGGCATGCTGGGCGCGGTCACGGGCGCGATCGCCGCCGCGGGCGGGATGGTCGGCGCCGTCGACCTGGTCGAGGTGGATGGCGGCAACAGCCTGCGCGACATCGTGGTAGATGCTTCGGGACGGGACCATTGGGACGAGATAATCGCGGCGATCGAGGCGCTCAACGGCGCTGAGGTGATCGACACGACCGACCGCACGTTCTTGCTGCACGTGGGCGGCAAGATCGAACAGCACAACAAGCATCCGCTGAAGACGCGCGACGACCTTTCGATGGCCTACACACCCGGCGTCGCCCGCGTCTGCCTGGCGATCGCCGATGACGAGGACAAGGCGTTCCAGTACACGATCAAGCGCAACACCGTCGCGGTCGTCTCCGACGGCACCGCCGTGCTCGGACTCGGCGACATCGGCCCGCGCGCGGCGATGCCGGTGATGGAGGGCAAGTGCTGCCTGTTTAAGGAGTTCGCCGGCGTCGACGCGTTCCCGATCTGCCTCGACACGAAGGATCCTGAGGAGATCATCAACGCCGTGAAGCTGATCGCGCCCGCGTTCGGCGGCATCAACCTCGAGGACATCTCCGCGCCGCGCTGCTTCGAGATCGAGGAGCGGCTGAAGGCGGAGCTCGACATCCCGGTCTTCCACGACGACCAGCACGGCACCGCGGTGGTCGTGATGGCGGCGCTGTTGAACGCGGTCAAGCTGACGGAACGGCGGCTGGATGAGCTGAGCGTGCTGCTCATCGGCCTTGGCGCGGCCGGGATCGCGGTCACGAAGATCCTGCTCGAGGCCGGCGTGCGCCAGATCGTCGGCTGCGACTCGCGCGGCGCGCTGCACGTCGAGCGCGAGGACTACCTGGACGGCACGATGAACAAGACCAAGCGCTGGTTCTCCGAGCAGACCAACCAGGAGTGCCGCGCCGGGAGGCCCGCCGACGTGATCGACGGCGCGGACCTGCTGATCGGGCTCTCCGGCGCGCGCGCGCTGCCGGCCGAGGCGCTCGCGCGCATGAACGACGACGCGATGGTGTTCGCGATGGCCAACCCCAACCCCGAGGTGATCCCCGAGGAGGCCGCGCCGTACGTGCGGATCATGGCGACGGGACGCTCCGACTATCCCAACCAGATCAACAACGTGCTGTGCTTCCCCGGCATCTTCCGCGGCGCGCTGGACGTGCGCGCGCCGGACATCACCGAGCAGATGAAGATGGCGGCCGCGCGCGCGATCGCGAACATCGTCGAGGAGTCGGAGCTGCGCGAGGACTACGTCATCCCTTCGGTCTTCAACCGTGACGTGGCGCCCGCCGTCGCGGCCGCGGTCGCCGAGGAGGCGCGCGCCGCCGGCACCGCGCTCGCGGGCCAGGAGGTCGGGTTCGCCCCAGGCGAGGGTCGCGTGTGATCGGGAGCGCGATTTCTGGGAGACACGTGAGCGGGTCCCGTCGGACAACGTAGCCGGCGCCGGTCACCACAGCCGGCGACGTTGCGGGCGGGGTAGGAGTACAAAGGGTGGCGATGGCATTGCGCGTGACGATCACAGGAGCGACCGGGCTGATCGGCCGCGGGTTGGTCGCACAGCTGCAGGAGCGCGGCGCGGAGGTGACCGTCCTCTCCCGCGACCCTTCACGCGCGCGCGAACGCTTTGCGGCAGACGGAGGCCCGCCCGTGCAGGCGTTCGCATGGGACCTCATGCGCGAGCCCGCGCCGGTCGACGCGCTGAGCGGCCGCAACGCGGTCGTGCATCTAGCCGGCGAGAACGTCGCCCAGCGCTGGAGCGAGCAGGCCAAGCGCGTGATCCGCGACAGTCGTGTGGTCGGCACGCGCAACCTGCTCGCCGGCCTGCTCGAGGCGCAGCCCCGCCCGCGCACGCTGATCGCGGGCTCGGCGATCGGCTACTACGGTGCCCGCGGTGAGGAGCCACTCGACGAGGAGGCTCCGCCCGGGAGCGACTTCCTCGCGGGAGTGTGCGTCGACTGGGAGGCAGAGGCGCAGCAGGCAGCCGACCTGCAAGTGCGCGTCGTGACGGTGCGCACCGGGGTCGTGCTCGACAGCCGAGGCGGCGCGCTCGCGAAGATGCTCCCCCCCTTCCGCCTCGGCGTCGGCGGCCCGGTCGCGGGCGGACGGCAGTACGTGTCATGGATCCACCGCGAGGATGAGATCGGGATGATCGTGGCGGCGCTCGAAGACGAGCGTTGGAGCGGACCAATCAACGCAACCGCGCCCGAGCCGATAACCAACCGCGAGCTCTCCCACGCGCTCGGGCGTGTGCTGCACCGGCCCGCGCTCTTGCCCGTGCCGAGCGCCGCGCTGGGACTGCTGTACGGCGAGATGGCCCAGGTCGTTACGACCGGCGCGCGCGTCGTGCCGGCCAAGGCACTGGTGCTCGGCTACGAGTTCCGCCACCCACAGCTCGAAGAGGCGCTCGAGTCGGCGTTGAAAGACAGATAGGCGCCCCGCGCCCGACTCCTCCTCCCCTATTCGTTCCGCTCTCCTCTCCTTTCTCGCCTCTACTCCTTGCCTTCTCGCCGCTACTCCTTGCCTTCCCGCCTCTACGCCTCGCCTTCCCGCCTCTCCCCTCCCGCCCTCCTCCTGCAGCCGACTCACGCAGGCGCGGGCGTCTGCTCGCGTTTCGGCGCCGGCCGCGCTGGGCGGTTCTCGGTCTCGATGATCACCCTGCAGGGACGCCGGCTGAGCAGGTACGTCGCGGTCGGGCCGATCCGCTGCTCGCCCGCCGGCGCGTGAATCGCCGACCAGTAGATCACGTCAGAGCCCACGCGTTCAGCCTCCTCT
>DASYAM010000029.1:0-62602 GCA_036501315.1 Solirubrobacteraceae bacterium | reverse complement strand
GAGAAGACCGCTCCGACCCTACGCCCAAGGGCGCTCTAAGGGCCGACCGAGGAGTATAGCGCTCACAGCCAGCCGAGGACAGGCACGTTGCCCGCCGCTCGACCACGACCGAAGCCGCTATGCCGCGTAGCATAGTAGATCCGGCCGACGGACCACTCAGAACGCGTCCTCACACGGCGCGCAAGCGCCTGAAGCGGCGCTTGCCGACCCTCAGCACCTGCCCGTCGGCGCGCTCGGCCGGGACGTCGTGCTCGCCCTTGGCCAGCAGCTCATCTCCCAGCGTGGCTGCGCCCTGGTCGATCAGGCGGCGGGCCTCCGAGCGGGAGACGTCGAACGCCGCGGCGATCACGCCGGGCAGGTGCACGTTGCCGTCCTCGCCGGCGCGGAAGCGCGCCTCCTCGATCTCCTCGGGCGTCGCGTGCTCGATGTGCACGCGGTCGAAGTCGCGCTCGGCCTGCTCCGCCGCCGCCTCGGAGTACAGCCACGCAACGATGCCGCGAGCGAGCGAGCGCTTGGCGTCCCGGGGTTGCAGCCGCCCGGGCTGAGCCTCTTGCAGCAACAGCCCGTAGTACTCCCCCATCGCCTCGTCCGGGATCGACATCGTCTTGCCGTACATCTCCCCCGGCTCGTCCGTGACCCCAATCTGATTGCCCAACGACTTGGACATCTTCTTGCGTCCGTCGGTCCCGACGAGGATCGGCATCGTCATGATCGCCTGCTCCGACTTGCCGTAGGCGCGCTGGATATCGCGCCCCAGCAGCAGATTGAACTTCTGGTCGGTCCCGCCAAGCTCGACGTCCGCCCGTACCGCCACCGAGTCGTAGCCCTGTAGCAATGGATAGAGCAGCTCGAGCACCGAGATCGGCTCCTTGGCCGACCAGCGCTTGGCGAAGTCGTCCCGCTCGAGCAGCTGCGCGACGGTCGTCGTGCGCACGAGCGCGAGCAGCTCGGTCAGGGCCATGTCCAGCCACTCGCCGTTGCGTCTTACCTCCAGGCGCTCGGGATCGGGGTCGAGGATCCGCGATGCTTGCTCCCGGAAGGTCTTCGCGTTCGCCTCGATCTCCTCCCCGGAGAGCATCGGGCGCAGGCTCGATCGTCCGGACGGATCTCCCACGAGCGCGGTGTAGTCGCCGACGATCAGCACCACCTTGTGCCCGGCGTCTTGGAACTCGCGCAGCTTGCCCAGCACGACCGCATGGCCAAGGTGTATGTCGGGCGCCGTCGGATCGATCCCCAGCTTGACCCGCAGTGGGCGCCCCTCCGCGCGCGCAGTCCGAAGCTTCGCGGCGAGCGCACCCGCGGGCAGGCTGTCGACGGCGTTACGTTCGAGGACGGCGGCTTCCTCGGCGATCGCGTCGGCAGCGTCGGGCATCGAGGGCAATGCTATTGCACGACGATCAGGCTCAACTCCATCCAATCAGCTAAGCGGGTTGGACTTTTCAGTAGGCGACCGGAGACGGTCGCCTACTGAAAACGTCGCACCCCCGCGCTGGTAGAGTCTTGTTCTCTGTGGAGTCCGCCGCACTGCCCCGCCGCGGTCGGCCGCGTCTGAAGAGGCTGCGCTTCCTGCTGATCCTCTTCGCCGTGTTGCTGCTCGGCCTGATCTCGTTCGTCTTCGGCATGTTCGTCGCCGTCGCATCCGATTTGCCGTCGCTGACACGCTTCTCGCAGTTCAAGGACGAGCAGAGCTCTTACCTGTACGACGACCTCAGCCATCCGATCGGCGTGCTCAGCCAGCAGAACCGGGTGATCGTCACGCCTGCGCAGATCCCGCCGATCGTCAAGGAGGCGGTGATCGCGATCGAGGACAAGCGCTTTCGGACCAACAGCGGCGTCGACATCCGTGGCATCGCCCGCGCGTTCGTGCAAGACGTCGAGCACAAAGGCAACCTGCAGGGCGCCTCGACAATCGAGCAGCAGTTCATCAAGAACGCGCTCCAGGCCCAGTCGCATCGAACGATCTTCGAGAAGCTTCGCGAGGCGGCGCTGGCTTATCAGCTCTCGCACAAGTGGTCGAAGGAAAAGATCATCGCGGCCTACCTCAACACGATCTACTTCGGCAACGGCGCCTACGGAATCGAGTCGGCCGCACAGACCTACTTCGGTCAAGACGCCGACCATCTCAACTGCGGCACTCCGAACCACGCCCTGTGCGTACAGCAGCTCCAGCCGTGGGAGGCAGCGCTACTAGCCGGCATCATCCAGTCTCCCTCCGCCTACGACCCGGCGAACCATCCACAGGTGGCGAGAGAACGCCGCAAGGTGGTCCTGCGTCAAATGCTCGACCAGGGGTACCTGACGAGACCCCTGTATGAAGAAAGCGTGAAGCAGGCCCTGCCCGCCCCGGCGCACGTGCAGGCGCCGGAGGAGCAGACGATCGAAGGAGTGGACGCCGGCTACTTCACTAGCTGGGTCCAGCAGCAGGTGATCGAACGCTACGGCGCGCCGCGCGCGTTCGGCGGCGGGCTGCGGATCAAGACCACGCTCGACCTCGAACTGCAGCGCACCGCCGAACAGGCGATCGACGGCTACCTCGCCTACTCAGGCGATCCGTCCGCTTCGCTCGTGGCGGTCGAAAACTCGACCGGAGAGGTCCGCGCGATGGTCGGTGGGCGCAGCTACAACGCGAGCCCGTTCAACCTCGCCACCGAGGGCGAGCGCCAGCCAGGCTCCTCGTTCAAGGCGTTCGATCTAGCGGCAGCGCTCGAGGCCGGCATCTCGCCGAGCTCGGTCTGGGCCTCGAAGGAGAAGACCTTCTATGTCCACAGCCCGCGGGGCGTCGAAAAGTTCGTCGTACACAACGACGAAGGCGCCTATACCGGCTCGAACACGCTCACGGCTGCGACCGCCTACTCCGACAACTCGATCTACGCCGAAGTCGGCCTCAAAGTCGGCACCAAACGGATCGCGCGACTCGCCCACAAGATGGGCATCACGACCCCGATCTCGACCAACCCAGCGATGACGATCGGCGGGCTCAGCGTCGGCGTCACGCCACTGGACATGGCGCACGCATACGAGACGATCGCCCACGGCGGCGAGCGGGTCAGCGGCACGATGGCCAGAGACGAAGCCCCGGTCGGTATCCAGGAAGTCGAAGCGGGGGGACAACCCCTGCCCGACGGCGCGCGGCACGATACGAACATGGTCGAGACCAAGCGAATTCTCCCGCCCGAAGTTGCGACTACGGAGACATCGGTGCTCGAGACCGTGCTCGAGTACGGCACCGCGAAAGCCGCCGCGCTCGGAGAATTCGCCGCCGGCAAGACGGGCACGACCTCCAACTACGGCGACGCTTGGTTTGTCGGCTGGAATCACAAGTACACGGTCGCCGTTTGGGTTGGCTACCCGAACGGCCTGGTCCCGATGACGACCGATTTCGACGGCGGGCCGGTGCTCGGTGGCACCTTCCCGGCGCTGATCTGGCACAACTTCATGGTCTCGGCTCTGCAGGTCGAAAAGGCGCGCGCCGAACGCGCCGCGCGCCCCAAGGGCGCCGCGGGCACAGGGGCCGCCGGGACCTCGAGCACGGGCGAAGCGGAATCCGGCACGCCGACGAGCACGGCCACGGCGCCGGCGCAAAGCACGGCGCCAAAACCTGGGGGAAGTACTGAAGCCGGTAAGGAAAACACTAGACCAGCCACCCCGGGAGGCGACGGGGAAGCCACACCTGGAGCGCCAAAAGCGGGCGCTGAACCGGAACACACAGCCACGCCGACACCCGCGACCCCCACCCCGGAAACCCCGAGCGCCCCGGCCTCGCCGGCGCCGGCGACTCCCTCCTCGCCCTCACCGACGGGCGGGGTCGGCCCGGGAGGCTAACTTGCGCGAGATGGAGCCTGCTGGGGCCCTCCCCGCGTGCTCGTCCGCTCCACCTTCTGTTGGAGCTCGACATCGATCAGCCGGTCATCGTCGAACCAATGGCCGTACTGGTGCTTACCATCCTTATCCACTTTCGGCACGAGAAGTACCTGGTCGCACCCCGAGATATAGGAAGTGAAGCCCGCGCAGCGACCTTCAAAGCCGGTCAGGTCGTCGCGATAGAGCCGGCCAAACTTGATCTTCGGCGCCCGTCCGTCACGTTTCCCGGCCTTTCGCGTCTTGCTCTTGAGTCCCATCGTTACCCCTTTCGGCGTTGTGTTGACGACACTGTATGAGCACCTATCACCGAATCAGGGGCATGTGCAAGTTTGACTCACACTCGGCACAATTCCGTCACACGCTGTCTCGCTAACCCAGACGCGGTAACGACACGTGCCGGTTTTCCACCGCGCAGAAGCGCCAGGGCAGCTCGACCGCCTTCGTGATCCCGATGCGCGTGCCTGCGACCACTGCTGGCTCTAGCCACACCGCTTCACGCGGGAGTACGCGAACAGGCCCGTCGCAGAGGTCGCCACCGTTCTCGGACAGCTCGATCCCGAGCGCCTGCGTGAGCTTGCCGGGGCCAGAGCACAGGTCCTCATCGCGCATCGCGACGTCACCCTTCGAGCGCCGAGCGCGCATCGTCTCGATCCCCTCGAGCGGCTCGAGCGCCCGGATCAGCACGGCGGCACCCACGCCTACAGGCTCGCAGACTGCGTTCAACAGCGCGTGAATGCCGTAGGAGCGGTAGACATAAGCGCGGCCCGGCGGGCCGAACAGCGTGCGCGTGCGCGGTGTCAGCCCGGCGAACGCATGACAAGCGGGCTCTGAGTCGTGGTAGGCCTCGGTCTCGACGATCACGCCGCTGACGGGAGGCCCGTCGTCGGGCGCGTGTTCGACGACACAGCCGATCAGATCGCGGGCGACCTCGAGCACCGGGCGCGCGTAGAAGCCGGCCGAAATCGGCTCAGGCTGCGCTGGCATCGAGCAATGCATGGGCCGCGGCGATCTGCTCGCGCACGCGCGCGGTCGAGGTACCGCCCGCGGAGATCTTCGACTCGAGCCATGAGCTCCGCGCAAGAGTGTCGCGGAACTGCGACTCGTGCTCCGCCAGCGTCCGGCTGTGCGCGGCTAGCTCCTCGCCGGTCAGCTCCGACAGCTGCCGGTCGGAGTCGAGTGCGGTGCGCACGAGCCCTGCCACGACACCGTGCGCCTCCCGAAATGGCACACCCAGCCCGACCAGCAGATCGGCCACGTCGGTGGCGGCGAGCAGCTCGTCTGAGGCGGCGGCGGCCATCCGCTCGCGCGCAAAGCGCACGCCCGCGAGCATCCCGCGGGCAGCGGCGAGCGAGAGCTCGAGCGTGTCGCACGCGTCGAACAGGTGCTCCTTGTCCTCCTGCAGATCCTTGTTGTAGGTCAGTGGCAGCGCGTGGATCACGCCGTGCAAGGCGGCGAGGTGCGCGACCACGCGTGGGGCCTTGGCGCGTAGCAGCTCGGCCGCGTCGGGGTTCTTCTTCTGGGGCATGATCGAGGAGCCCGAGGACCACGCGTCGGGCAGCTCGCAGAAGGAGAACTCCTCGCTCGACCACAGCACGAGCTCTGCGCCGAGCCGCGAAAGGTGCGTCGAGCAGGTGGCCGCCGCCGCGAGGTAGTCGAGGATGAAGTCGCGCCCGGAGACCGCGTCGATCGAGTTGTGTGAGACCTCGCGGAAGCCGAGCGCGCGCGCCACCCGGTCGCGGTCGGTGTCGAAGTTGACCCCGGCGAGCGCTCCCGACCCGAGCGGCAACCGCCCGGCCTCGCGCTCGGCGAAGGCAAAGCGGGAGCGGTCGCGGGAGAGCATCCAAAAGTAGGCGAGCAGGTGATGGGACAGGTACACGGGCTGGGCACGCTGCAGGTGCGTGTAGCCGGGCAGCGGCCAGTCGAGGTGCTCTTCGGCGCGCGCGAGCACCACGCCCATCAGCTCCCCGATCGCCGCCTGCGCCTGTGCCGCGCGCTCGCGCGTGAACATCGCGAGGTCGGTCACGACCTGGTCGTTGCGTGAGCGGGCGGTATGCAGCTTCCCGCCGACCGGCCCCGCCAGCTCGGTTAGCCGTCGCTCGATCGCCATGTGGATGTCTTCGTCATCTTCGCGGAAGGGGAAGCGCTCCTCGCGCAGCTCGAGCTCGACTGCGTCGAGCCCGGCCATCAGCGCGTCGCGATCCTCGGCGGAGACGATCCCCTGCGCGGCGAGCATCTCTGCATGTGCGCGCGATTGCGCGACGTCCTGCGGCCACAGCCGCCGGTCGAAGGCGATCGAGGAGTTCAGACGCTGGAAGTCGGGATGCTGGGGCTCGCGAAAGCGGGACACGAGCGCACAGTCTAGGGACGCGCGAATCGGCGCGGACGGTCCGGCGCAGGACCGAGGCGTGGTCGAGCAGGCGCCTTCCCCAGGACTGCGTATGGGGCCACGACGGTCGCGTGGCCCCATCACAGCTACCTCATGGATCCCGCTTAGAAGACGCCAAACGCTGCCGACGGTGACAGTTCGCTCGTCGTTTCGCCGGCGATCGTCGCTTCGTTACCAGCGAATTTCAGGCCGGTGGCTTCTTTGGTGCCATTCGATTTCACGATTTCTTTGATCTGGGTCGACGGGAAGATCAGGGTCCCGGTCGTGGCTTCCGTTTCTTCGGAGCCCACTTCCGCGACCGCGCTGCCCGTCACTTCGGCTTTGATGTTGAGCAGGCACCCTTCAAAGCTGATCGTCGTGAAAACGGTCCCTGTTTTCGGTTTGAACAGGATGCCCAGTTTTTTGTTCGAGGCGATTTCGACGATTTCGTTTTTCGCCGGCGTGGCCGCGACTTTCACACCCGTACAGCCGCTCGGTTTGAGTGCTTTGCAGTTTTCCAGTTCAAGCGTCTCTTCGGAGGTTCCCGGCGTGCCGCCGATGATCGTCGAGCCCGCTTTGAGTTTCTGGGACGTGCATTCGACTTCTGTTTTGATGCCGATCGCGGTGCCCTTCAGGATGTACCTCGATCCCGTCTTGACTTTCGCCGTGATTTCCTTGGTTTTGCCGGCTTCCAGTTTGGCGCCCGCAACCTTCCAGATAAACGAATGTGCCGATGCGCCCGACGCCGCGGCTCCTCCGAGCGCGAGCACGACGATCAGACATAGTCCTACGATTCCAACTCGTCTCACCTTGAACTCCCCTTTCAATGGGATTGGGTCGCGGACACCCTAGCGTTGAGGAAGATCGAAATAGATCAACGTTTCTGACTTTGTAAAAGCCCTGGGGAGGTCGCCCGTCCACCGCTATCACCTCCTCGAATGGCGCGTCGCCCTCGCGGAGCGACTGGCCACGGGCCAGATCTCAAGGCGAGGGAGATCTGTCAGCGACCCAGCACCGTGCGCAGAGCCTCCGCCACGCGCGCGACCTGCGTCTCACTCATCTCCGGGAAGAACGGCAGCGCAAGCGAGCGCGCAGCGACGTCCTCGCACACAGGGAACTCCCCCTCGCGATGTCCGAAGCGCTCGCGGTAGAAGCTCATCAGGTGGATGGCCGGCAGATACGGCTTGCTCTGAACCCCCTGCTCGACAAGCGACCGAATGATCCGATCGCGCTCGACCCCACGCGGAAGCTGAACGACGAACACGAACCACCCGCGCACATCGCCGTCCCGATCGAGACAGGGCAGCTCGAGCCCATCGATCCCGGCAAGCGCTTCCCGATAGCGCTCAGCGACACGCGCGCGAGCAGAGAGCATCTCGTCGAGCCGCTCTAGCTGAGCAAGCCCAAGCGCACAGGCGAGATCGGAGAGTCGATAGTTGAAGCCAAGCCGATCGTGATCGAGCCACCCCATATCGGGCGCGCGCCCCTGATTGCGCTCAGAGTCGATTCGGTCCTTCAGCAGGGGATCTTCAAGCGTGACCATTCCCCCCTCGCCGGTCGTGAGCTGCTTGTTGGCGTAGAACCCGAACACAGCGGGATGCCCACGCCCACCAACAGGCGTGCCATCCGAGTGCACAGCCCCAAGCGCCTCACAGGCATCCTCTACGATCGCCAGTCCACGCTTCTCCGCCAACCGCTCAAACGAGGGCAAATCAGCGGGATAGCCAAAGATATGCACCGGCAACAGCGCACGGGTGCGCTCAGTGACCGCGGCAGCAGCAGCGTCGGGGTGGAGGTTGAGCGTGACGGGATCGATATCGGCAAACACAGGCCGAGCCCGCTCGTAAAGAGCGACGTTCGCAGAGGCGACGAAGGAAAAGGGACTGGTAACGACCTCATCGCCCTCCCCCACCCCAACAGCCCGCAAAGCCAGGTGCAGCCCAGCGGTGCCACTCGAAACCGCACACCCAAGCGGCGCCCGAACAAAAGCGGCAAACGCGCGCTCGAACGCAGGCACAAGCGGCCCAAGCGAAAGCTGTCCGGACCGCAAAACCTCCAACACGGCAAGCTCCTCTGCCTCCCCTAAGACAGGTCGAGCAAGAGGTATCGGACCGTCAACGTCGGCGCCACCTGGGCTCCCGACGAGCGGCTCTCGACGGGACGACATCCGCTCGACCGAGCCGACGCCCGGCGCAACATCCGAACCCTGCACTACACCCTGCCGGTCGAGCGGAGCGTCGTTCCCGACGAGGGCCGCCGACCACCCTGCATCCCAAACTCAATCGAATCGACAAGCGCGTCCCAGGAAGCAGCAATCAGGTTCTCAGAGACGCCAATAGACCCCCAGACGTCCTGCCCATCGGAGGCGTCGATCAAAACCCGGGTAACAGCGCCGGTCCCCTTGGTCTCGTCAAGGATGCGCACCTTGAAGTTGACGAGCTCGATGTCGCGCAGGTGGGGATGGATCTCGCCGATCGCGTCGCGCAGAGCAGCGTCGAGCGCGTGCACGGGACCGTTGCCCTCGGCGGTACGGACGAAACGCTCGCCGTCAACCCAGATCTTGATCGTGGCCTCGGTGGCGACCTTGCCGTCGGCGCGCTGCTCGACGAGCACGCGCCAGGACTCCAAGCGGAACAGCGGCTCGTAGGAGCCGGCCTCCTTGCGCATCAAGAGCTCGAAGGACCCGTCGGCCGCCTCGAACTGGAAACCGGCGTGCTCAAGCTCCTTGACGCGCTCGACGACACGCTCGGCGAACGCCCCATCGCCGGTCGGGAGCCCAGCCTGACTCGCCTTCTCGGAGATCGTGGCGCGGCCGGAGAGCTCGGAGATCAGCACGTCGGCGCGGTTGCCGATGAGCGCCGGGTCGACGTGCTCGAAAGTTTGCGAGTCGGCGCGCACGCCGGCGGCGTGCAAGCCGGCCTTGTGCGCGAAGGCGTGCTTGCCGACATAGGGCTGGGCGGGATTGGGCGAGCGGTTGAGCAACTCGTCGACGAAGTGGGCGGTCTCGGTCAGGCGCGAAAGACGCTCGGGCGCAAGCAGGTCTAAGCCCATCTTCAGCTGTAGGTCGGCGATGATCGTGATCAGATTGGCGTTGCCGGTGCGCTCGCCGATGCCGTTGACGGTTCCCTGCACCTGGGTGGCGCCTGCTTCGACGGCTGACAGGGTGTTGGCGACGGCGCAGCCGGAGTCGTCATGGCAGTGGATGCCGACAAGAGCGCTCTCGCCGAGCGCTTCGCGCACGACAGCGAGCGCCATGCGGATCTGCGGCGGGAGCGAGCCGCCGTTGGTGTCGCACAGGACGACGCGCTCGGCGCCGGCCTGGGCGGCGGCGCGCAGGCAGTCCAACGCGTAACCGGGATCGAGGGCGAAGCCGTCGAAGAAGTGCTCGGCGTCGAACAGCACGCGCTTGCCTCGATCGAGCAGGAACGCGATCGAGTCGGAGATCATCGCAAGGTTCTCCTCGCGCGAGACGCGAACAACCTTCTCGACGTGCAGGATCGAGGCCTTGCCGACGAGCGTGCAGACGGGCGCGAAGGAGTCCGCGAGCACGCGCAGCCCCTCGTCGTCGGCAGCGGCGGCGTCACGGCGGCGCGTCATGCCGAAGGCGACGATCTCAGCGTTGTGGAGGGTCTCGCTCGCCAGTAGCCGGAACAGCTCGAGCTCCTTCGGGTTGGACGAGGGAAACCCGGCCTCGATCAGATCGACGCCAAGCTCGTCCAAAGAGTGGACGACGCGCAGCTTCTCAGCGGCGGTGAGGCTCATGCCGCCGCCGCCCATGCCGTCGCGCAGGGTGGCGTCATATAGCTCGATGCGGTTGGTGGTGCTGCTCATCTGGGGAAGTCCTTTCAGCTCAGAGGTTCGCGAAGCGGCTGGGCGTAGCGACCGGCCGCACCGCGGCCTCTAGCCGGTCGCCCCGGTAATTCGCGCTCCCGTTGCCGCCGCGTCGCCGCTGGGCGTCTCCAGGTCGCTCGCGTCGACGACGTCGAGCCACTCGCGGTAGCGCTCGGAGCGCCCGTGGATCGCGTCGTCGAAGGCGGCCTGCAGCACACGCGTGATCTCGCCTGGCTTGCCGGTGCCGACCTTGTGGTTGTCGACCTCGCGCACGGGCACGAGCTCGGCGGCGGTGCCGGACATGAAGACCTCGTCGGCGAGGTACATCTCGGCGCGGGCGACGTTGCGCTCGAGCACCTTGTAGCCAAGGTCCTGGGCGATCTGGATGACGGAGCGGCGGGTGATGCCGTCGAGGATCGAGTTGTGCTGGCCGGGAGTCGCGATCTCGCCGTCGCGGACGATGTAGATGTTCTCGCCGGTGCCCTCGCAGACGTGGCCGTGATCGTCGAGCAAGATCGCCTCTTCGTAGCCGGCCTTGACCGACTCGACCTTGGCGAGCACGTTGTTGAGGTACTGGCCGGAGGCCTTGGCGTGCGGGATCAGCGAGTCGGGGCTGATCCGCCGCCAGGAGGAGGTCATCGCGCGCACGCCGTTGCGCATGCCCTCCTCGCCAAGGTAGGTGCCCCACTCCCAGCACGCGATCGTCACGTCGACCGGCGCCTCTAACGGGTTCAGTCCCATCGAGCCGTAGCCGCGGTAGGCGAGCGGGCGGATGTAGCAGGAGCGCAGGCCGTTACGCGCGACGAGATCGCGCGTGGCGGCGCGCAGCTGCTCGTCGGAGAAGGGCAGCTCCATGTAGAACAGCTCGGCGGAGCGGCGCAGGCGCTCGACGTGCTCCGCGTTGCGGAACACGGCGGGGCCGAGCACGGTGTCGTAGCAGCGAACTCCCTCGAACACGCCGGTGCCGTAGTGCAGGCCATGCGTCAGGACGTGGACCCGAGCGTCCTCCCAGGCGACGAAATCTCCGTTCATCCAGATGAGGTCGGTGGGCTCCACGTTCACTAATACTCCTATTCGAGATTGTCGAGCACTGCCCTGGTCGCCTGCTCCGTACCGGCGTCGCCGCCGAGATCGGGCGTGCGCAGGCCGTCGGCGAGTGCACGTTCAACGCCCGATTCTACAGCCGTGGCCTCGCTTGCCAAGCCCAACCCATGCCGAAGCAGCATCGCCGCGGAGAGGAACATCGCCAACGGGTTGGCGATGCCCTGCCCGGCGATGTCCGGCGCGGAGCCATGCACAGGCTCGAACATGCCGGGCCCATCGCCGCTGAGCGAGGCGCTCGGAAGCATGCCGATCGAGCCGGTGATCATCGCGGCCTCGTCGGAGAGGATGTCTCCGAACATGTTCTCGGTGAGGATCGTGTCGAAGTGGCGCGGCGCGGAGACGAGCTGCATGGCGGCGTTGTCGACGAGCACGTGCTCGAGCTTGATGTGGGGGAACTCGCGCGTATGCACATCCATCACCACCTGACGCCACAGCCTTGAAGTCTCCAGGACGTTGGCCTTGTCGACGCTCGACACCTTCGCGCGCGCGGCGCCGAAGGCCACGCGCGCGATCCGCTCGATCTCCTTGACGGTGTAGGCGCAGACGTCGGAGGCAGAGGTGGCGGTGCGGGTCTTCTCGCCGAAGTAGATGCCGCCGGTGAGCTCGCGCACGACGAGCAGGTCGGTGCCCTCGATCCGCTCGCGGCGCAACGGGGAGGCTTCATACAGCGCAGGCAGGGGCTTGACAGGTCGCAAGTTGGCGAACAATCCGAGGCCCTTGCGCAGGCCGAGCAGGCCCTGCTCGGGGCGCGGCTTGTGGGGATCGGTCGTGTCCCACTTGGGGCCACCGACGGCGGCGAGCAGGACGGCGTCAGCGCGCTTACAGGCCGACAGCACCTCGTCTGTGAGCGCGACGCCGTGGGCGTCGATCGAGGCGCCGCCGAAGGGGTGCTCCTCGAACTCGAAGTCGCCGAAGCGCGACAGCAGCTCGAGCGTCGGCACCATGATCTCCGGGCCGATGCCGTCGCCGGGGAGGGTGACGATGTGATGGGTCATGGTCGCGCGACGCTAGCAGGGCAGTTCAGGGCACGGGCGTGCAACCACACGGACACGTGACTCACAGCAAGGTCGTTACGGAGATCGGCGGTGTGCGTTCCTCACGCGCGCGCTCGTAGCCGGCGATCGCGTCTTCCTGCGTGAGCGTGAGCGCGATGTCGTCGAGCCCGCCGAGCAGGCGGTGGCGGATCTCGTGGTCGATCGCGAAGGGAACCTGCTCGCCGGCGAAGCGCACCTCCTGGGCCTCGAGGTCGACCTCGCCCTCGCCGGCACGCGCGAGCGAGTGGCAGTCCTCGGCGGAGAGCACGACGGGAAGCAGCCCGATCTTGGTGCAGTTGGAGTAGAAGATGTCGGCGAAGGAGGGAGCGACGATCGCCTGAAAGCCATAGTCCTGAAGGCCCCAAGGCGCGTGCTCGCGCGAGGAGCCGCAGCCGAAGTTCTCACCCGCGACGAGGATCGGATTGGCGGGTAGGTCCCAGCCGGGCTCCTTGGCCCAGTCATAGAACAGGAACTGCCCGAAGCCGGAGCGCTCGACGCGCTTGAGGAACTGCTTGGGCATGATCTGGTCGGTGTCGACGTCGGCACGGTCGAGGTGGCTTACTGCTCCGGCAATGACGCTTATAGGATTCATGGCCTTTCCTTGAAGGTGCTTGTTGGGTGCATGGCCTCGTCTTTTGAAGTGGTCCGCGAGCCTTCCGGGCTCGCGTTTGATGGGGACGGCCGGCCTCCTGCCGGCCGTAGTCGCCGGGCTGCGCCCGGCTTGTAACTGCCTTTGTTCTGCCTTGCTGGGTTCAATCACTCGCCTTATTGCCAGTCGCGGATGTCGACGAAGTGACCCTCGATCGCGGCCGCGGCGGCCATCTGCGGAGAGACGAGATGCGTCCTGCCCCCCCGCCCCTGGCGTCCCTCGAAGTTGCGGTTTGACGTGGACGCGCAGCGCTCTCCGGGCTGAAGGATGTCGGGGTTCATGCCGAGGCACATCGAGCAGCCGGCGACGCGCCAGTCGAAGCCGGCCTCGCGAAAGACGCGGTCGAGGCCCTCCGCCTCCGCCTGTTTCTTGACCTGCTGGGAGCCGGGAACGACCATCGCGTTCACAGACGGCGCGACCTTCTTGCCTGCCACCATCCCAGCGGCGGCGCGCAGGTCGCCGATGCGCGAGTTCGTGCACGAGCCGATGAACACACGGTCGACGGCGATCTGCTCGATCGGCGTACCTCCCTGCAGATCCATGTAGGCGAGCGCGCGTTCGGTTGCCTCGCGGTCGGCGGGGCTGTCGAACTCCTGAGGTGCCGGCACGCGCTCGGTGACGGCGCGCACCATGCCCGGGTTGGTGCCCCAGGTGACCTGGGGAGAGATGGCGGAGGCATCGATCGCGATGTCGGTGTCGAACTCGGCGCCGTCCTCGGTGGCGAGCTCGCGCCAGCGCGCGATCGCGTCCTCGAGCTCGGGGCCGCGGGGCGCGCCGGGACGCGGGCGGCCTTCCCGCTCGGGATCGCGAAACCACGCGAAGGTGGTCTCGTCGGGGGCGATCATGCCGGCGCGGCCGCCGCCCTCGATCGTCATGTTGCAGACGGTCATGCGGCCCTCCATCGAGAGCGCCTCGATCGCGGGCCCTGAGTACTCGACGGCGTGGCCGGTGAGCCCGCCGACGCCGAGCTGGCCGAGCGTGCCGAGGATCAGGTCCTTGGCGGTCACGCCGAAGCCGAGCTCACCCTCGTAGCGGATGCGCATCGAGCGCGGTTTGGACTGCACCATGCACTGCGTGGCGAGCACGTGCTCGACCTCGGAGGTGCCGATGCCGAAGGCGAGCGCGCCGAAGGCGCCGTGGGTTGAGGTGTGCGAGTCGCCGCAGACGATCGTCGTGCCGGGCTGCGTGACGCCTAGCTCGGGACCGATCACGTGCACGATGCCCTGACGGTCTGAACCGAGCGAGTAGACGGGCACGCCGAACTCGGCGCAGTTGCGCTCGAGCGTTTCGACCTGCACGCGCGAGAGCTCGTCCTTGATGCGCGCGGCGACGGGCGTGCCGTCGGTGGGCGTGTTGTGGTCGGCGGTCGCGAGCGTGCGGTCGGGCCGGCGCACGGAGCGCCCGGCGAGGCGCAGCCCGTCGAAGGCCTGCGGGCTCGTGACCTCGTGCACGAGGTGCAGGTCGATGTAGATGAGGCCGTCGGCCACCTCGTGGGACTGCCAGATCTTCTCGAACAGCGTCTTGGGCATGGTCATCGGTCCTCGTGCTCGTGGGTTGTGGATCTCATTTTTATGAGACCCCTACCGGGGTCCGGGTCGGCGTTCACGTGGCACTCACCTAGCTGCGCCTCAGTCCCGCGGAGACGACCGCCAGGAAGACGGCCTGCTCGGTGGTGGGGTTCTCGAAGTGATGGGGCAGATCGGCGTCGAAGGTGACGCAGTCGCCCTCGAGCAGCTCGTGGCGCTGACCGTCACAGACGAGCACGACCGAGCCCCGCTCGACGAGCGCAGTCTCGCGGCTGCCGGGCTCGTGCATCGGCGGATCGTCGGCCGCGCCGGTGGCGCCGCCGGCAGCGAGCGTGTGGCGGGAGAGCTCGGCGCGCTGGCCGGGCTGGGAGGAGGTGAGCACCTCGAAGCTGTGCCCGCGCCGCTTGTTGCCTCCGTGCGTGCGGTCGGCGGCCCGGACGATCGTGACGGCTCCAGCCTCGTCGAGGCGCAGAAGTTGCGACAGGCGCAGGTCAAGCCCCGCGGCGATGCGCGCGGCGACTGTCAGCGTGGGGCTGGTCTCGCCGCGCTCGACCTGGGAGAGCATCGGCGCGCTGACGCCGCTGCGCTCGGTGAGGTCGCGCAGCGACAGCCCGGAGGACTCGCGCAGCGCTTTCACCCGCGCGCCGATGACAGCGGGATCTAGCTGCTCGAGCGGCGACATCCCGGAGGCCGTGTTCGCGGCAACGGCTCCCGCAGCGCCGCTCGCACGGCGCTGCGCGCGCTTCGGCCGGTCTTTGACAGTTGCCATACGCGCGTACGCTATCACAGACAGCGGGTCGAAACAGGGAAAACGTCCCAAGCGAGCGACACACGGAATCAATGCAAGACCGATCTACAACCAATGCAGACAACGTTCAGCATCCGGGATGCGTTTTACGACGCATGGCGCTAGCCTTCTTGGCATGAGCACGCATGCGATTGCGACCGTCAGTGCCGAGGAACTGCTCAAACTGCCCAGGGGCGAGGGCAAGCGCTATGAGCTCATCGAAGGACGGCTGCGGGTGATGTGCGCGTCGGGCTTCGAGCACGGTCGAGTCGCGATGACGGCTGGCCGCCTGTTGGGCAACCACGTACATATGACCGGGAGCGGCGTGACGCTCGGCGCCGAGACGGGATTCATCCTGGCGCGAGGTCCCGACACAATGCGCGCTCCGGACGCGGCGTTCATCTCCCAGGCTCGCGCGGACGCAGTCGGCCCGTCGCCTGGCTTCTGGGCCGGCGGAGCGCCGGATCTGGCGATCGAGGTCGTCTCGCCCGAAGACAGCCAGCCCTACGTGCGCGCGAAGGCACTGAATTGGCTGGAAGCGGGCGCGATCGCGGTGCTCGTACTCCATCCGCGTTCGTGCTCGGCGACCGTGTACCGCGCGGGCGGCGACATCCGCGAGGTCATCGACGGAGAGATCGACCTGAGCGACGCCGTGCCCGGCTGGCGGGTCGCGCTCGCCGACCTCTTCGCCTGACGGCGCCAACAGTGTGCGAGGAGCGCGCGGTGCGGGAAACTTCCCGAGATGCGCCTCTATCCCGCGCTGCCACTCGCTCCACTTGGATTGGGTGGCGCTCTGGGCGTGCCGGCCACGCAAATGTCCTCCACCATGCTCGTCTCGAGCTTGATCTCTTGCACGTCAGCATCCTTCCCGCCCAGCATGACCTCTGCCGTTACGGCGCTTCCTTTGGTTTGAAGCAATTGTATTTTACCCGCGATATCAGCCTGTGTCGCTTCGCGCTCGACCCGTCGCTCGCGTTGGATCGGCCACTCGCCACGAGCCACTCGATAGAAGAGGGCTAGGCCGAGGTGCCAGAACGGCACGGTGCTGCCAATCAGCTCATGCGCCAAGATGTCCACGCCGAAGTCGACAGCGTCGCCCTCGGCCGTGCCAAAGAATGCTCGAAGCTCCGTCTTGCTGCCCGACGCAGACAGCGTCCTTCGACAGTTGAGCAGTTCGGAATCGATCACTCTTCGGTAATTCGCATAAGCAGCCTTGACATCGTTGAACCGCGCCTTGTGCAGGGTGAACTGGCTGCATGTGAGCCGAAACTCCGCGCGCGCCTCACTCTCGAGCAGCCGAGCAAGCCGCTCGAATGGGAGCAAACACAGGTACTCGATGTAGTCTGAGAACGAGAACCCTTCCCCGAGTGAAATCGTCTGCTCATCGACAAGCTCGCTCGTGCGTAGATGCCGACCGCGCCATATCGCGATCGCCTCAGCTGCGTCCTGCATGTAGATGGGTCTGATTCCAACGGTGTCTGGTATGAAGCCGGCGTGTGGCGCCTGCCCGAGGACGTAGTAGAAGAAGTCAGCGTAGCGGCCTCGGTCAGCCTCGGAAAAGCCCTTCCAGAAATCGCCGTTCTTCGCGAAGAACGACCATGCAAGGGTTTCTTGCTCCGTGATCTGCTCTTCCACTCGCTCTGCGGCTCGCCGCCTGATGGAGTCGTCAAGATATGGCTCGAGCGGAGCGGACAACATCCGCTGAATCTCGCTTGTGTAGTAAGTGGCTGCGGCGCGGACCGAAAACGGAACGACAAAGTCTGTCTGCTCATGAAGCGCTTCCAAGTAGCGAATATCCGCTGTGCTCGACCGATACCAGTCGGGGAGAACCAGGTCGCTGCCTCCCACCCTGCCGAGCTGTTCTGCAACCTGCCCAAGGGATTGCTCTTGACGCGTAGCAAGTCTCAGAAACCCCTTATCTACCAAAGCCCGGAAGAATGCGGCATTGTCATCTGGGCGCCCGTCGAGCGTCGATACCAACGCGCTTCGTAGGACGACGCTGTTTAGGTAGTCGCTGTCACGGATTACGATCTTGGCGCCAAAGAGAATTTGATAGGTCAGTAAGGACCGTAGCCGGCGAATCTCATCTGGGTTATTTTGCCGCTCGCCCAGCAATCCTCGCGCGAGTGGCCAGAACAGAAGCTCATCGGCCATAGCCACGCAACTCGACCGTCAGCGGAAGCGGGGCCCGCGACGGGACCGGCCGCGCATCCGCGACACGGTCTCCGTCCGCTGACCCGCAAGTCATGGTGTCGCCGTCTCCGGCAAACCGATCGTGTCACCCGTACGCGAGCGCGCGACGGCGACCGACAGCGCGCGCACATACGCGCGCGCAGCCGCGTCGATGATGTCCGTCGAAACGCCCTGGCCGGCGCCCGTGACGCCGTCGACCTCGACGACGACTGACACCTCGCCGAGCGCGTCCTGGCCCTCGGTGACAGCTCCGATCGTGAAGTCGCTGAGCTTCGCGCCGACACCCGCGGCCACGTCGATCGCCTGGAAGACGGCGTCGATCGGACCATCGCCTGTGAACGAGCCCTCGGCGGATGAGCCGTCGGGCAGCACGATCGACACGCGCGCGTGCGGCGGGCGGCGCGAGGAGGCCTCGACCTCGAACCAGTCGAGCGCGTAGCCGCCGACGTCCTCGCTGCGCAGCTCGTCGGTGACGAGCGCCTCGAGGTCCATCGCGGTGACCTGCTTCTTGCGGTCGGCGATCTCCTTGAAGCGCTTGAACGCCGTATTCAGCACCTGGCCGTCGAGCTGGAAGCCCATCTCCTCCAAGGCTTTGCTCAGCGCGTGGCGGCCGGAGTGCTTGCCGAGCACGAGCGAGTTGGAGCGCAGGCCGACGGTCGTGGCGTCCATGATCTCGTAGGTGGTGCGCTCCTTGAGCACGCCGTCCTGATGGATGCCGGCCTCGTGCGCGAACGCGTTGCGCCCGACGATCGCCTTGTTCGGCTGCACCTGATAGCCGGTCAACCGCGAAACCAGGCGGCTCGTGCGGGCGATCTCGGTCGTGTCGATCCCGGTCCACAGGCCCATGCTCGGCTCGCGCGTGTGCAGCAGCATCACGATCTCCTCGAGCGAGGCGTTGCCGGCACGCTCGCCGATGCCGTTGATCGCGCACTCGACCTGACGGCAGCCCGCGCGCACGCCCGCGAGCGAGTTGGCGACCGCAATGCCCAGGTCGTCGTGACAATGCACCGACACCGTCACACCCGCCAGTCCCGGCACCAGCCGGTACAGCTCGGTGAACATCGCCGCGTACTCCTCCGGCATCGTGTAGCCGACGGTGTCCGGCACGTTGATCGTGGTGGCGCCCTCATCGAGCGCGATCTGAATCACCTCGGCCATGTACTGCACATCCGAGCGCGAGCCGTCCTCGGGCGAGAACTCGACGTCGTCGGTATACGCGCGTGCCTGCGCGACAGCCGCCCGCACCTGACCGATGACATCCTCGCGCGTGGTCTGCAGCTTGCGCTCGATGTGAACGTCGCTGGTGGCGATGAACGTGTGAATCCGCGGTCGCTCGGAGTCCTTGACCGCGTTCCAGGCGGCATCAATGTCCTGCTTGGAGGTGCGGGCCAGGCCGCAGATCACCGGGCCTTCGACCTCGCGAGCGATCGCCTCCACCGCCTCGAAGTCGCCCGGTGAGGTGATCGGGAAGCCAGCCTCGATCACGTCCACGCCGAGCCGCGCGAGCTGGTGGGCGATCTCCAGCTTCTCCTGTCTATTCAAGGAGATCCCAGGCGACTGCTCGCCGTCGCGCAGGGTCGTGTCGAAGATCAGGACCCGATCCGCATCGCTGCGTGGTCTCTGCGTGTCGATGCCGCCTTGCGCGCCATCACCGTGTCCGTCGTGAGTGCTCATGTCGTCGTGCTCCTTCTCTATCTCGCTTGCCGTTCCTCTCTGCTGGGTATGCGGCTACGCGGCCGCCACGCGCTATTCCCCCCGAGGGGGGAGCAGAAGCAGCGAGAGAAGCGAGAACTGAAACGACATCTAAAGCGCAGGGTAGCACCCGCGCCGTGAGACGCAAAAAGTTCGTAGGCGTGCCGACCGATCGGAGATCTCATCGATCTTCGATCGGTAAGGACAACGCTCCGAAGGCCGTCGGCCGCCTCAGGGCGTCAGAACGACCTTGCCGACGTTGCGCCGCTCGGTAATCATGTTCTGTGCGGCGCCGGCCTCAGCGAAGGGGAACGCGCCGGCTACGACCGGCTCGACGGTGCCGTCGTCGAGCAACTCCCGCAGCGGCGTGATCCACGGCTCAAGCGTCCCACGATCCTTCCACAGCGAGAGCATGTTCAGCCCGATGACGGCCTTCGATGCGGACATCTGCTTGATCATGTTGAAGCGCGGCATGCGCGCGACCGTGCGCAGCGCCGTGACCACGTTTTTGCGCTCGCCCGAGACGACCGAGGACGCGCCGAAGGCTACGAGACGCCCACCGGCGCGCAGCTGCGAGTAGCTCGTGCGAAAGCTCTTGCCGCCAACCGCGTCGAGGATCACGTCGAACTGGGGCAGGCCTTGCTCCCAGCCCGGCTTGGTGTAGTCGAGCGCGTGATCGACGCCCAGCTCGAGGATGCGCGCGTGCTTACCGGGCGAAGCCGTGCCGTAGACCTCGGCGCCCGAGCGCTTGGCGATCTGCGTGGCGGCGATGCCGACGCCACCGCCGGCCGAGTGCACGAGCACGCGCTCACCGGCCTGCAGGCTGCCGTAGCCGATCAGACCGGCCCACGCGGTCCCATAGTTGACGGGGATCGCGGCCCCCTGCTCGAAGCTGAGCGCGTCGGGAAGCGGCACGACATCGCTGGCAAGGACGCATACCTGCGAGGCGTAGCCGCCGAATTTCGTGCCCGCGAGAACCCGCTGGCCTTGGCTGAGGCCCTGCACGCCATCCCCCACCTCGGTGATCGTGCCGGCGACCTCGTAGCCGACGACGCACGGCGTCTTCGGCGCGTCCGCGTACAGGCCCATGCGCGCCATCACGTCGGCGAAGTTGATCCCCGCCGCAGCGACGTCGATGCGCACCTCGCCCGGGCCGAGCTTCGGATCATCCTGGTCCTGAACTTGGAGCACGCTCGGACCGCCGTGCTTCGTAATGACGACTGCCTTCATACCTATCCCCCGTCTCGCTCGCTCGCTGTGTCAGCCGACACTAGAGGATCGACGCGATCCCCGCCTAAGCATGCTCGTGAGGAATACCCGCTCCGCGACGCCGCTCCGCGAAGGCCATCGACCGCCTCAGGACACTAGGTTGACCGACCAGCCGTTCACAAATCCGTCGGAGGCAAGAATCTCTTGCAGGACTCCATCGGGCACGGGCGCGTCGGTCGTGACGACCATCGCCGCCAGGCGCTTGTCTTCTCCATCCCGGCCCGCCTGCCCCCCGAACGGGGAATCGGGTGTGTGTCCGACGGCGGCTGAGGAGATATTGATGCCGTGCGCGCCGAAGATCGTGCCGACACGGCCGATCATGCCGGGAAGATCTTGATAGCGGAAGATCGTGACGTGAGGCTCGAGCTCGATCGTCAGACGCCGGCCCTGCACCTCGACAAGGTGGGGCACGCCGTTCGGACCGATGCCGGTGCCGGCCACCGCCACGCGCTCGCCGCCGGCGATCACGGTAACGCGGATCAACTCGTTGAAGTCCTGCGCCTCGGAGACGGCCTTCTCCTCGAAGACGATCCCGCGCTGCTGGGCCATCGTGGGTGCGTTGACGAGGTTGACCTGCTCCTCGGTACGGCCTTCGAGCGCCCCGACGATCACGGCGAGGCCGAGCAGGCGCGTGTCGAAATCGGCGATCCGACCTAGAAAGGCGGCCTCGATGCGCTCTACGGAGCTGCCCTCGGCGAGCTCCATCGCGAGACGCCCGAGCTGGGTGGCGAGCGGCAGGAACGGCCCGAGCGTCGCCATGTCCTCGGCGGCGATCGCCGGGATGTTGACCGCGGTCGAGACGACGCCGCCCGTCAGCGCGGCAACCACCTGCTCGGCGCTCTGATAGCCGGCACGGTCGGTCGCCTCGGCGGTGGAGGCGCCAAGATGCGGGGTGACGACGACGTTGGGATAGCCGAACAGCGGGTGCTCGGTCATCGGCTCGCTCTTGAACACGTCGATCGCCGCTCCCGCCACCTTGCCGGAGTCGAGCGCGTCCTGCAGCGCCTGCTCATCGATCAAGCCGCCGCGCGCGACGTTCAGCAGGCGCACGTTGTCGCGCATCTTCGCGAACGCGTCAGCGTCGATGAACCCTTCCGTCTCCGGCGTCTTCGGCAGGTGGATCGTGATGAAGTCCGACTGCGCGTAGAGGTCCTCGACACCGTCGGCCTTCTCGACGCCGAGCTCGCGATAGCGCTCGGCGCTGACGAACGGGTCGAAGGCGAGCACGCGCATGCCAAAGCCCCGCGCACGCGCGGCGACGAGCTGGCCGATGCGCCCAAACCCGAGCACGCCGAGCGTCTTCTCGTACAGCTCGACGCCGGAGAACTTCGAGCGGTCCCATTTGCCTGCGATCAGCGACGCGTACGCCTGCGGCACGTTGCGCGCGAGCGCGAGCAGCAGCGCCATCGTGTGCTCGGCGGCTGTGACGACGTTCGACTCGGGCGCGTTGGCGACGACGATCCCGCGTTTGGTGGCCGCCGGCACGTCGACGTTGTCGACGCCGACGCCGGCGCGCCCGATCGCGCGCAGGTTGGTCGCCCGATCGATCAGCTCGGCCGTGAGCTTCGTGGCCGAGCGGATCACGATGCCGTCGTACTCGCCGATGCGCTCCGCGAGCTGCTCATCGCTCCAGTCGATGCCGAGGTCGACGTCGAAGTGCTCGCGCAACAGCGCGATCCCGGAATCGCCGATCTTCTCCTTGACGAGCACCCTCGCGCGCGCGCCTGCGTCGGGCGTCGCGGTGCTCATACCGCCAACCTTTCCACGGTCCAATCGATACACGCGGTCAGGGCCTGCACATCGGTGGGGTCGACCGCCGGGAACATGCCGATGCGCAGCTGGTTGCGTCCCAGCTTGCGGTAGGGCTCGACGTCGACGATCCCGTTGGCGCGCAGCGTGGCCGCGACCGCCGCCGCGTCGACGGAATCGGCGAAGTCGATCGTGCCCACGACCAGCGAGCGCTTGGCGGGATCGGTCACGAACGGAGTCGTGTAGGAGGTGCGCTCGGCCCACGCGTAAAGGCGCTCGGAGGAGGCGCTCGTGCGCGACACGCACCACGGCAGACCTCCGCCGTCGAGCATCCAACGGATCTGATCGGCCAGCAGGAACAGCGTGGCGACGGCGGGCGTGTTGTAGGTCTGGTCTTTGCGCGAGTTCTCGAGCGCGGTGTGCAGCGAGAGGAACTCGGGGATCCAGCGCTCGGAGGCGTGCAGCTCCTCGATCCGCTCCTGCGCGGCGGGGCTCAGCAGCGCGACCCACAGCCCGCCGTCGCCGGCAAAGCTCTTCTGCGGAGCGAAATAGTAGGCGTCAGTGTTGGAGACCTCGACGGGCAGGCCGCCGGCGCCGGAGGTGGCATCGATCGCGACGAGCGCCCCGCTCGCGCCGTCCGGGCGGAGGATTGGAGTCATGACACCAGTCGACGTCTCGTTGTGAGCCCAACCGATCAGGTCGGCTGCCGCCGCGGCGGCGGCCGCGCCCACCTGCGCCGGGTTAGGGGCGTCGCCGGGATCGGCCACGACGGTGACGGGATCCTGCAAGAAGGGAGCGCCGGCGGTGACGGTGGCGAACTTCTGCGAGAACTCGCCGAAGATCAGGTGCAGCGAGCGATCCTTGACGAGCCCGAACGCAGCCCCGTCCCAGAAGGCGGTGGCGCCGCCGTTGCCGAGCGCGACCTCATAGCCGTCGGGGAGGGAGAACAGATCTCCCAGCCCGGCGCGAATCTCGCCGACGAGCCCCTTCACCGGCTTCTGCCGATGCGAAGTGCCCATCACGTCCGCGCCGGCGTCGGCGAGGCGTGCAAGCGCCTCCGGACGGACCTTCGAGGGCCCGCAGCCGAAGCGCCCGTCGCCGGGCTTCAGCTCGGCGGGAATGACAAGTCGTGTCTCTGCTGTGGTCTGCGGCATGTGGGGCTCCTCGCTGTCGGACCTCGAGGGATATCGATGATCTGAGGGTGCCCAGGCGCGCGGCGATGGATGGTCGTCACTTCCCGGTGGTGGACTCCACCCGAGCGCCAGTCGCGACGACGTGAGCGAGTGTAGCGAACGCCGTCCCGGATCCGCCGATCCGGGGCCGGTCCATCACCACGTCAACATGGCTCAGAACGAGGGCTTGATCCAATCCATGCGCGAGCGCAGCTCTGAGCCGACGTGCTCGACTTGGGAGTCGGCCTGCTCGGCGCGCATGCGCTTGAAGCTCTCCTGGCCGGCGCGGTTCTCGGCGATCCACTCGCGCGCGAAGTCGCCGGACTGGATCTCCTTCAAGATCTCGCGCATGGCGGCGCGGGTCTCCTCGGTGATCACACGTTTGCCGCGCGTGTAGTCGCCGTACTCGGCGGTGTTGGAGATCGAGTAGCGCATCCCCGCGAGGCCCTTCTCGTACATCAGATCGGCGATCAGCTTGAGCTCGTGGAGACACTCGAAATAGGCCATCTCCGGGTCATAGCCAGCCTCGACGAGCGTCTGGAAGCCGGCCTGGACGAGCTCGGAGGCGCCGCCACAGAGGACGGCCTGCTCGCCGAACAGGTCAGTCTCGGTCTCGTCCTTGAAGGTCGTCTCGATCACGCCGCCGCGCGTGCAGCCGATGCCCTTGGCGTAGGCCAGCGCGAGAGCCCGCGCGTTGCCGGTAGCGTCCTGCTCGACGGCGATCAGCCCAGGCACACCGCTGCCTTCGGTGAACTGGCGGCGGACGAGGTGGCCGGGTCCCTTGGGCGCGACCATGCCGACGTCGACGCCGGGGGGCGGCTCGATCTCGCCATAGTGGATCGAGAAGCCGTGGCCGAACAGGATCATGTTTCCCGCGGCGATGCCATCACGGATCTCCTGCTCCCAGATGTCGTGGTGGCGCTCGTCGGGCAGCAGGATCATCACGAGGTCGCCACGGCTTGAGGCCTCGACGACGGACAGCACCTCGAGGCCCTGCTCACGCGCCTTGGCGACCGAGTCCGAGTCCTCGCGCAGCCCGACGACGACTTTGACGCCGGAGTCCTTCAGGTTGAGCGCGTGGGCGTGGCCTTGGGAGCCGTAGCCGATGATGGCGACGGTCTTGCCGTCGAGAAGCGTTAGGTCTGCGTCGTCGTCATAGATCATGTCGGCGCAGGCTATCCCACTCGGCGCTCACGGGCCGCGAACGCCGGAGCTCCTCCTGCGTGCGGCGCGACATCGGCGGTGCGTTCACGCGCTCGCGACCGCGACGAACGTGCGACCGGGGATGTCGAGCGAGCCATCGGCGGCTGTGTAGGGAGCAAAGCGCGTGGCCAGCGATGCGCGGAGCTCCTCGATCTCCACCTCGGGCCGGGCGAGCACGGCGTCGTGGAAGGAGCGCGATAAGTCGAGCGTCGAGTCCCACAGCTCATCGAAGCTCGCATGACGGCGACTCAGGTCGAGGGTCTCGATCCGCGCTTCGGCAAAGCCGGCGGAGTCGAGCAGCGCGGTGATGCGGTGAGCGCTCGCGAGCGCGAACGGTCCGGGCGCATCGGGGTCCGGCGCAGCAGCGATCCCACGTTCGGACAGCTCGCGCGCGGGCAGCAGCGCCCAGGGGTTGCGCTCGATCGTGTCCCAGGCTGCCAGCGCGACACGGCCGCCGGGGCGCAGCACGCGGCGCGTCTCGGCGAGCGCAGCGGCGGGGTCGGCCATCAGCATGTAGCCCCAGCGGCAGAGCACCATGTCGACGCTCGCGACCGGCAGGTCGATCCATTCGGCGTTCAGCACCTGGAACTCGACGTTGCTCAGGCCCAGCGAGACGGCGCGGGCGCGCGCACCCGCGAGCATCGTCTCGGCCTGGTCGGAGATGATCGCCCCGCCCATCGGCGCGACCAGCTCGGCGGCCAGCATGCCCGTCTCGCCGAGGCCGGCCGCAAGCTCGAGCACGCGCTGGCCCGGCTGGGGCATGACCGCGTCGATCAGCCAGTGTGAGACGGGCGCGCCGAGTTCGCGCAGCAGCTCCGCCCGGCGGATCCATCCGGCGGCGGCCTCTTCCCAGTTTTGCAAGCTCGCGTCGCGGTGCGCGTTCGCATCAAAGCCCGTCGCGATCCGAGCGCGAGGATCGCGATCGGTCTCGTCTTCGCTCACGAGAGCTCCCGCCGCAGCAGCTTGCCCGACGGTGTGCGCGGCAACGGCTCGCCGGTAAGCACCACATGCTTTGGCACCTTGTAAGGGGCGAGCAGGCCCGCACAATGGGCGCGCAGCGCCTCCCCGTCGAGGGTCCGTCCCGGTCGCGCAAGGACGATCGCCGTGACCGCCTCGCCCCAATGCTCGTCGGGCCGGCCAAGGACCGCTGCCTCGAGGACGTCGGGATGCGCCTCAAGCACGGCCTCGACCTCGGCGGGCGCGACGTTCTCCCCGCCACTGACGATCGTGTCCGCCTTGCGCCCGGTGACGGCCAGACAGCCATGCTCGTCGAGCCCGCCGAGGTCGCCGGTGTGAAGCCAGCCGTCGTCGCCGAGCGATCCCGGCGCGACGGTCGGACCGGCCACCAGGATCTCTCCATCCGCGGCGATCTGCACGCGCGTGCAGAACAGGGAAGGACCGGCGGTCGCCTGCGTGCCGGAAGTCGCCGCGGGAGAGGTCGTGACCTGTGAGCAGGCCTCGGTCAGCCCGTAGGTCAAGCTCACCGGAACGCCCGCGTCGCGCGCACGCGCGATCAACACCTCTGGCACAGGACCACCGCCGGTGAGCGCGCAGCGCAGCGGGGCACCGCGCCCGGAGGGCGTGGTCTGACGCGAAAGGCCGGCGTCGAGCAGGCGGGCAAGCGTTGTGGCAACCAAGCTGACAAGCGTGATGTCGCGCTCGCGCAGCGCGTCGAGCACGCGATCGGTTTCGAAGCGTTCGTGCACGACCGCGGTAGTGGCGTAGATCGTCGAGCGCACGAGGATCGACAGGCCGCCGACATGTGAGACGGGCAGCGTGCACAGCCAGCGCTCGCGAGGATCGAGGCCGAGCGCGACGGCCGAGCCAAGGGCGCTCCAGAGGAAGTTGCCGTAGGTGAGCTCGACCGGCCGTGGCGCGGAGGTCGTGCCGGAGGTGTGGATGATGGCGGCAATCGCATCCAGGTCGTGGACCTGCTCCCCAGCCACGGGTGTCCGCGACGAGGCCGCAGACAGAGGCCCGTCGACGAGCACAGCGGCATCGTCGGCGATCCGCGCACGCTCGGACGGCGCGAGCCGCAGGTCGACGGGCACGGCGACGGCGCCAAGCAAGAAGCAAGCGTGAAGCGCCTGGGCGAAGGCCAAGCCCGGGGGCAGGGCGATCGCGACGCGCTCGCCGGAGCGCGCGCCACGCGCGCGCAGTGCGCTCGCGCCGAGACGCGCAGCAGCGTGCAGCTCGGCGTAGGACCAGCTTCCGTCTGGGGTGTCGAGCGCGATGCGCGCCGGGTGGGCGGACGCCGCGCGGGTGAGCCATCCCTCGACCAGCATGGCTCACAGGCTAGCCTTCGCGCCATGACCACCACTTGGATCTCCGCCGCGGACACCGCGAGCGAGCCTTACACCGACGTGCGTTACGAGAAGTCGACCGGCGTGGACAGCGGGATCGCGAAGATCACGATCGCCCGCCCGGAGGTTAGAAACGCGTTCAGGCCAAGAACGATCGTCGAGATCTCCAGAGCGCTGGAGGACGCGCGCGAGGACACCGAGATCGGCGTTATCGTGCTCACGGGCGAGGGCAGCGAGGCGTTCTGCTCGGGAGGCGACCAGCGCGTGCGCGGCGATTCCGGCTACCTGCACGACGACGCTGCAGGCAAGGCCGGCGTGGGACGGTTTCACGTGACCGATCTGCACGTGCAGATCCGCCGTCTGCCGAAGCCGGTCGTGGCGATGGTCGCGGGCTATGCGATCGGGGGCGGGCACGTGCTGCATCTAGTCTGCGACCTGACGATCGCGGCGGACAACGCCCGCTTCGGGCAGGTCGGCCCGAAGGTGGGCTCGTTCGACGGGGGCTTTGGTGCGGGGCTGCTAGCCAACGTGGTGGGGCCGAAGAAGGCGAAGGAGATCTGGTTTTTGTGCCGGCAGTACTCGGCTGAGGAGGCGCGGGAGATGGGGATGGTGAACACGGTCGTGCCGCTCGAGCGGCTCGAGCAGGAGACGGTGGGCTGGTGCAGGGAGATGCTCGCACTGTCGCCGTTCTCACTGCGTCTGCTGAAGGCGAGCTTCAACGCGGCCGAGGACGGGTTGAGCGGAATCCAGCAGCTGGCACATGACGCAAACCTGTTGTTCTATGGCAGCGAGGAGGCCCAGGAGGGCAGGGATGCGTACAAGGAGAAGCGCAAACCGGACTTCTCGCGCTTCCCCAAGCGCGCCTAGTGTCCCGATCCAAAAATTCGGTGGCGTCTCCCGGCGCCTGGACGCGCCTGACGTCCGCCGCCGTCGGCCGATGCGCTACCGGCACACTGCCCGACACCGTCGAACCTCAGATCACGCCCATCCATCCGGCCGACACTGACCGAATTTTTGGATCGGGACACTAGTGGTTCGCATCTGGGTCATGGCCGCACGCGTGCGCACGCTGCCGGCGGCGGTTGCGCCGGTGCTTGTTGGCACGTCGCTGGCGCTGGGCGCAGAACATTTCCGTGCGCTCGCGTTCGTCGCCGCGCTGCTCGGCGCAATGCTCATTCAGGTGGGGACGAACCTGTCAAACGACTATTCCGACGCACGCCGGGGAGCGGACACCGAGGACCGGCTGGGGCCGGTGCGGGTGACCGCTGGCGGTCTCGTGCCGCCGCGCCAGGTGCTGATCGCGACGTATGTGTCGTTCGGGCTGGCGGTGGCGTGCGGCGCCTACCTGGTCGCAGTGGCAGGGCCCGAGCTGATCGCGGTGGGCGCCGCGTCGATCCTGGCCGGCGTGCTGTACACGGGCGGCCCGCGACCATACGGGTATGAGGGCCTCGGGGAGGTGTTCGTATTCCTGTTCTTCGGGATCGTGGCCGTCGCGGGGTCGTACTTCGTGCAGGTGCAGGAGCTGCCATGGCAGGCGTTCGCATGTGCTGTGCCGGTCGGCCTGCTGGCGAGCGCGATCTTGGTGGTCAACAACGTGCGCGACCTAGAGACAGACCGACGCGCGGGCAAGCGCACGCTGGCGGTCAGGCTTGGTAGGGAACGGACTCGGGACCTGTACACGGCGATGATCGCCAGCGCGTTCGTGACGGCGCCGCTGCCGTGGGCGTTTGGGTCGATGACCGCCTGGCTCTTGCTCTGCTGGGTGGCACTTCCGCTGGCGGTGGGGCTCATGAAGATCGTGCGGACACGAACGGACGGCCCGGCGCTGAACGGTGCGCTGGCAAAGACAGGCGCGCTGCAGCTCGTGTTCTGCCTGTTGTATGCCACCGGGATCCTTGCGAGCGGTGGGATCGGAGTGTGAAGCTGAGCGTGGAGCGACGCAAGCTGCGCTTGCGCGTCCCGCTGGAGACCGCTTATGGCAGCGTGGCGGAGCGCGAGCTGCTGGCCGTGTCGCTGACGGACGGGGACGGAGTGTGCAGCCATGGCGAGGCAGCACCGCTCGAGGCTTATGACGGCGTGAGCATCGCACGCGTGGAGCACGCGCTGCTGGGGTATGAGCCGGTGCTGGCGGCGTGGCGAGACGGTATGAACGGTGCGCAGCTGCTCGACGCGTGCAGACGTGTGGACGACCTACCGCAGGCGCTCGCCGCGGTCGACCTGGCGCTGTGGGATCGTGCCGGCAGGCGCGCGGGCAAGCCGGTGGCGAGCTTGCTGACGGACGCGCCTGCGCTCGAGGTGGAGGTGAACGCGACGCTGACGGCGCTTGACCGCGCGGGCGTGGCTGCGCAGGCCAGGGATGCAGCGAGCCAGGGGTTTGGGTGCGTGAAGGTGAAGGTGGGAGTTGGTGACGACGGGGGCCGGGTGGCGGCCGCGCGCGCGGCGATGGGCCCCGAGGTGGCGCTGCGACTGGACGCGAACGGCGCATGGAGCGTGGAGGATGCGGTGCGAGCGATCGACGCGCTGGCCCCAGCTGGGCTCGAGCTCGTGGAGGAGCCGACGCACGGACTCAAAGACGTCAGGGAGGTGCGCGAGCGCGTGAGCACGAGGGTCGCGATCGATGAGACGGCGGCGGAGCACGGCGCGCTCGGCGCGGGCGTGGCCGACGCCGTGTGCTTGAAGATCTCGCGCTGCGGCGGCATCTCCGGCCTGATCGCGGCAGCGACGCTCGTGCGCGCGTCAGGCGCCGAGGCATACGTGGCGTCAACCTTCGACGGTCCGTTAGGCATAGCCGCAGCGGTTCACGCTGCGGCGGCGCTGGCCTCGCGCGGGCCCGTTCCCCACTGCGGCCTGGCGACGTTGGGAATGTTCGATGGGATCGAGAACCCACTGCCTGCGAAACAGGGGAAAATCACCGTGCCAAGCGGCCCTGGCCTGGGAGTCGACCCGCTCTAGCGACGGCTCAGCCGCGCCTCGTCAGCCCAGCGCCCGCGCCACGACCTCGGGGCTCTCCAGCGGCAGACCGTGACCACCGGCGACCACGGCCAGCTCACCGTCGGGGATCAGCTCGACCATTCTTCGCCCAAGCGCCTGGTACTTCGCGTCGCGATCGCCGGCCAGCACTGTGACGGGCATCGTCAGCTCTCCGAGCCTGCGCCATATGGGACCCATCTCGCCGCTGCCGATCCCGCGCAGGACGGCCGCGAGCGCGTCGGGGCGATTGCGGCGCTGATCCTCTCGCGCCAGCCGGCCGACCTCGGGAGGATCGTCGGCGAACAGCGGCTGGGTGCGCCAGCGCTCGATGAAGTCCTCGAACGGCATGCGTTCGAGCTCGTCGGCGAGACGATGGTCGGCGGCGCTGCGCTCGGCGCGCCCGGCGCTGTCCTCGATCCCAGCTGTGGTCGAGACGAGAGCGAGACGCGTCACGCGTTCGGGAGCGGCCAGGGCGACGTGCAGGGCGACGCGCCCGCCCAGCGAATAGCCGCACAGCGCGAAGCGCTCGGGTGCGTGCGCGAGCACGTGATCGACGCATCCGGCGAACGTGATCGGGCGCTCGGCGTCGGCCATCTCGCCATGGCCTGGCAGGTCGAGCGCCAGCGACCGGCAGCGCTCCTGCGGCAGACGCGCGATCACGCCGTCCCACGCGCGGCGGGTTCCACCGAAGCCGTGCAGCAGGACGAGGCTCTGCGGCTCGTCGCTCGAGCGACCCACGCCGCCCGCGGATCGCTCGCCGGCGGACGCGCGACGCGAGTATCCCGAGCGCCGGATAGCGTTCGTGTCGCCGTTCGCATCTCCACGTCCCGCCACCATTCGTGCATCTTGTCACCCACATACACCTGCCGATGACCACGGGCGCGCCGCGATGAGCAGCGCCGCGGCCCACCGTTGGGGTCGCATGATCGCCCGCCGGCGGCGTGTCGTGCTGAGCTTGTGGGTGCTCCTGCTGATCGCGTGCGCCGTGTTGTATCCAGGGTTGAAGCATTCGCTTGGCGCCCCCAACTACGGGATCGACGGCGCCGAGTCCACGCGCGCTGAGCAGCTGCTCGAACATCGCTTCGCCGCGCACGGCGCCGAGCAGGACGTGCTCGTGTTCTACTCGCCCGGACGGCGCGCGAGCGAAGCCGCCTACCGCGAAGTGGTCGCCCAGGCGCTCGCGAAGGCGCGTCGCCAGGGCTATGTGAAGGGCGTCGCCGGTCCCTACGATCGCGGGGCGCGAGGACAGATCTCCGCTGATGGGCACGCCGCGATCGCGCTGGTCGGCCTCGCCGGCGACCCACGGCAGCTGGTCGAACGGGCCAGCAGCCTGCAGCGCCTGGTGGACCCGCTCGCGCGTGTCGGCGTTCACGTGTGGCTGACGGGATACTCGCCGGTCGCGAAGGACATCACGACGGTCGAGAACGAAGACGTCGAGCGGGCCGAGACGATCGGCGTGCCGATCGCGCTGCTGGTGCTGCTACTCGCCCTCGGGACGGCGGTCGCCGCGGTGGTTCCGCTCGCGATCGCCGGCAGCGGACTGCTGCTGACGTACGGCCTGCTCGCGGTGCTCGCGACGGCGTTCACGTTCGACAGCTTCTTGACGACGATCGTGACGATGATCGGCGTGGGCATCGGGATCGACTACGCGCTGTTCATCGTCAGTCGCTTTCGCGAGGAGCTCGCGCGCCGGCCGGCGCCCGGGAGCGAGCACGCGCGCTCTGAGAGCGAGCGGGTCGAGGAGGCCGTGGGCGCTGCGATCGCGAGCTCGGGACGCACCGTCCTGTTCTCCGGGGCTGTCGTCGCGCTCGCGCTGTCGACGCTCGTGATAATCCCAGCCCCGATCTTCCGCGAGTTCGCGCTCGGCGCGGTGGCGGTCGTCATCTGCACGGTGATCGTCGCGCTCACGCTGCTGCCGGCCGTGCTCGCGCTGCTTGGGGCGCGCGTGAATCGAGGCGCGCTGCCCGCCCGCATCCAGCCCCCGGACTCGCGGCCCGAGGTTGCGAACGAGCACGGCGTGTGGGCGCGCTGGGCGCTGGCGGTGATGCGCAGGCCGCTGCTCGCCGCGGGCGCAATCGGCGCGGTGCTGATCCTCGCGACGAGCCCGGTGTTGAGCCTGCGCACGGGCGTGGACTTCGGCATCTCCTCGCTGTCGGGCACCCCGTCGGGCAGTGGCCAGGAGGTGCTTGCGCGTTCGTTCGGCGCGGGTACGCTCGCGCCTTTCGAGATCGTCGTCAGTCGCTCCCTCGGCGGCGGTGGGCTCAGCCGCGCGGACGTGGTTCGCGCATCGCGGCTCGCACGCGAGCTCGCCCCCACTCGGAGCAACGGCATCGCCGCAATCGCCGTGACGCACGGCCAGGACGCCCTCCTGCTGACGGTGGCGCCGAAGCAGGCGATCGACTCCTATCGCTCTGAACAGCTCGTCCGTCGTATCCGCGCAAAGCTCCTGCCGTCGATCCGCGCCGGCGGAGGGCCGGAAGTGGCGGTCGGGGGCGCAACCGCGAAGATCGTCGACCTGTCCAACGAGACCAACGCGAAGCTGCCCCTCGTGCTGGGCTTGATCCTCGCGCTGTCGCTGCTGTTCCTGATGGCCGTGTTCCGCAGCCTCGTGCTGCCGGTCAAGGCGGTGATCATGAACCTGCTCGCGACCGGGGCGACCGTGGGCATGGTGATCCTGGTCTTCCAGGACGGCCACGGCGAGCGTCTGCTCGGGTTCACGAGCACCGGTTTCATCCAGGTCTACCTGCCGCTCAGCATCTTCGCACTGCTGTTTGGCCTGTCGATGGACTACGAGGTGTTCCTGATCCGGCGCATGCGCGAGACGTGGCTCGCGACGCACGACAACCGGCTCGCCGTCGCGACCGGGGTCGAGCACACCGCTCGCCCGATCTCGGCGGCCGCGGCGATCATGGTCGCCGTGTTCGGCAGCTTCGTCACGGCGAACGTGCTCGAACTGAAGCAGTTCGGGTTCGGTCTCGCGCTCGCGATCGGGCTGGACGCGACGCTCATCCGCCTGATCCTCGTTCCGGCGCTGATGCGCCTCCTCGGCGCTCGCAACTGGTGGCTGCCGCAGCTCCTGAGCGGGCGCCCCTCCTCCGCCTCCCTGCATATCGGCCAGGAGGGGTAGGCGTGCCGTCCAGCGCAGAGCGCCCGAGCGCGCTCCACCCCGGCCGCGCGGCCGATACCTATCTGCTGTTGCGCGCGTTCGTCGATGAGCTCGCGCGCTGTGGCATGCACGCGGCGTGCACCTCGCCGGGGTCGCGCTGCGCGCCGCTGGTGCTGACGCTTGCACGCGAGCGGCGACTCGAGTGCTATTCGCATGTGGACGAGCGCTGCGCCGGGTTCTTCGCCCTTGGCTTGGCCAAGGCCTCAGGGCTGCCCGTGGCCGTCGCCTGCACCTCGGGGACGGCCGCGGCCGAGCTGCTGCCGGCAGCGATCGAGGCCCACGAGGCGCGCGTGCCGCTGCTGCTGCTCACGGCCGACCGGCCGCCTGAGCTGCGCGAGAACGGCGCGGGACAAGCAGTGGACCAGGTGAAGCTGTACGGAGACGCGGCGAAGTGGTTCTTCGAGGTGGGCACGCACGATGCGAGCGAGGAGCGTTTGCGCTGGATGCGCACGCTTGCGTGCCGCGCCTACTGGACCGCGCTCGAGGGCCGTCCCGGGGTCGTGCACCTGAACTTTCCGCTGCGCGAGCCGCTGGTGAGCGACGAGCCGCTGCCGGCCGACGGGACGGGCCGTCCCGAACACCGGCCCTATGTGCGACGTCCGCCTGTGACCGTTCCCGACGCCGGCATCGACATCGAGGACGACATCTGGCTGCGCGAGCTCGTGACAGCGTCCAAGCGCGGCGTGGTCGTGGCGGGGCGCTACGAGCGCGACGGGGGCTTTGGGCCAGCCGTGGCGGCGTTCTGCGCGGCGGCCGGCTGGCCGCTGCTGGCCGACCCGCTGTCCGGGGCGCGTCGTGGCGAGGCGGCGATCGCCCATTACGACGCGCTGCTGCGCGACGAGGCGTTCGCAGACTCGCAGCGTCCGGATCTGGTGCTGCGCGTCGGCGACCTGCCGGTGTCGAAGCCGCTGCGCACGTGGCTCGCCGGGCTTGAAGACGTCGTGCGCCAGGTCGCGCTCGACCCGGAGAGCGCGTGGCAAGACCCGGCTTCGGTATTGAGCGACTCGCTCGCCCTGGAGCCCACGGCGACCTTGACCGGGCTGACGACAGTGCCGGCAGGCCAGGGCAAGCCGACGGCAGACTCGGCCCAGCAGACAACAGACAGCAGTTGGACCGCGGCCGAGCGGGACTGGCTGGCGGGCTGGCGCAGCGCGGACGGGCGCGCCGCGCAGGCGCTGCTGGGGGTGCTCGGCGACGAGCTGTCCGAGCCGCGCGTGGCCGCAGAGCTCGGCGTGCTGCTGCCGTCGAGCGCGACGCTGTTCGTCGCCTCCTCGATGCCGGTGCGCGACATCGAGACATTCTGGCCGGCACGCCCGGACCCGCCGCGCGTGCTCTGCAATCGCGGCGCCAACGGCATCGACGGCACCGTCTCGGCGGCCTTCGGCGCGGCGGCATATGCGGCGCAGGTGGCGTCCGAGCGCGACGAGCCGCCGCGGCCGGTCGTGCTGCTGATCGGCGACGTCGCGCTCGCGCACGACCTCGGCGGTCTGCTGGCGGCGAGCAGGCTCGATCTGGCGCTGACGATCGTGCTGCTCGATAACGGGGGCGGCGGCATCTTCGACTTCCTGCCGGTGGCGCAGACGCAGATGGCGCGTACTGTCCTCGACGGGCAGGCCGGCGCGGTGAACGATGCGCGCGAGGACAAGGACATCTACACGCGTCACATCGCAACCCCCACAGGCCTCGACTTCGCGGCCGCAGCGGCACTGTACGGCCTCGCCTACGTGCGAGTCGCATCGTCGCGCGATCTGCGCACCGCGTGCGAGCAGATGCTCACGCCGGGCGCCCGTCCGGGGCTGATCCATGTGCGCAGCGAGCGCGGCGCGAACGTGGCGTTGCACCGCGCCGCCTGGGCCGCCGTCGCACAAGCTCTGGCGGGCTCTTAGCCCGCGAGCAGGGGCAGCAGCGCCTGGAGCTTGATCTCCGTCTCGGCGAGCTCGGCCGTGGGGTCCGAACCGCGCACGATGCCGTTGCCGGCATAGCAGCTCGCGACGGGACCGCGCAACAGCGCGCAGCGCAGCGCGACGCAGAACTCACCGTCGCCGGTCGCGTCGGTCCAGCCGACCGGGCCCGCATACCAGCCGCGGTCGAGGCCCTCGAGTGCCGGGATCAGCGGTATCGCGACATCGCGCGGCTCGCCGCCGACTGCCGGCGTCGGGTGCATCAGGCCGGCCAGCTCAAGCGCCTCCATCGGTGCGGTGAGCTGTGCCCTGATCGGGGTCGCGAGGTGCTGGATGTTCGCGATCCGCACGAGCTCGGGCTCCGGCGCGGCCGCCACCCACACCGAGTGCGGTCGCAATATCCGCTCGATCCGTCGCGCGACGATCGCGTGCTCCTCGCGATAGCTCGCGTCGCGCAGCAGCTGCTCGCCGAGGTGATCGTCGACGGCTGGGTCGGCGCTGCGGCGCGTCGAGCCCGCTAGCGCGAGCGTGCTCACGCGGTGGCCTTCGCGGCGCACCAGCAGCTCCGGGCTCGCGGCGACGAGCGTGGCATCGCCGCGCCCCACGCAGAAGCAAAAGCAGCCGGGGAACGCGTCGCGCAGCACGCCCAACACGGCCGCCGGATCGTGCGCGTGGGCGGCGTGCGCCTGGACCTCGCGGGCGAGCACGATCTTCTCGAGCTTGCCTTCGCCGATTAGCTCCGTCGCGCGCGCGACCGCCGCCTCGTAGTGCTCGGGTGGCATCGCGCTCGCCACGCGCGCGCGCGTGGTGGGAGCCGGGTCGAGTAGCGGCAGCGGCCGTTCGCGCAGCTCGCCCAGGCGCCGTTCCAGCCGCGCCATCCGCTCCTCGACGGTGTCGTCGGGCGCGATCAGCGCCGCGAGCGTCATGTGCACTTCGCACTCTGTCTCGCCCCGGCCGTGCCCGCGTGCGAAGCGCCTGATCGCGACCTCGGGCACGACCATCGACGCAGGCTCGAAACCGACCCAGGCGTGCGCACCGCCGCCGTCCGACGCGAACGCAAAACCACCGACCGCAACCGGGCCGCCTCCCCCCCGCCGGTCGATCTGGGCGCGATCGTCCCCGACCGCGGTGGCAGCGAGCGCGCGCCAGCGGTCGGCGACATCGGCGAAGCGCCCCCTTCCGGTCGCGTTCAGCGCGACCGCCGCGCCGAGCGCCGCCAGCGCGGCACGACCGCGATCGGGCTGCTCGAACGCGAACCAAGGCTCGTGCGCGCGGCGCGAGGCACAGACGACGGCGCTTGGGTCGGTCTCCGCAGGCAGCGCGACCATGCTGGTCGCGAGCGTCGAGCGGCCGCTGCGCCGCGCTCTGCGCAACGCCAGATCCAAGCGAGCCGCAAGCTTCTCCCGGCTCTCCTCGCCGAGCGCGAACGGGGTCAATCCGCCAAGGTCGCCTTCGCGCACTCGCGCTGCACGCCGCTCGCCGTTAAGCCTTCGCAGCGTCATCGGCTGTGATGACCGGCGCCTACAGGGCTGTACGCGGGGACAGGCTCGCGTGTCTCCCCCGAAAAATGTGCTCCGGTACGCACTCGGCCTATGTCTCGGTGCGTCCGCGCGAGATCGCTATCTCGCCCGTGCGCATCATCTCGATCAGCCCGAACGGGCGGACCATGCTCTCGAATGCCTCGATCTTCTCGGTCGTGCCCGTGATCTCGACGATCACCGCGCGCTTGGTCACGTCGACGACCTTGCCGCGGAAGATCTCGGCGATCTGCATCAGCTCGCCGCGCTGCGTGCCGTCGGCTGAGACCTTGAACAGCGCGAGCTCGCGCGCGACCGTGTCGGCCGGCTCGAGATCGCGGATCTTCAGCACGTTGATCAGCTTGTGCAGCTGCTTTGTGACCTGGTCGATCGGATGCAGCGCGCCGTCGACGGTGAGCGTCACGCGCGAGATCTGCGCGTCGTCGGTCGGGCCGACCGTGAGCGTGTCGATGTTGAAGCCCCTGCGCGCGAACAGCCCGGCGATGCGGGTGAGCACGCCCGACTTGTTTTCGACGAGGATCGACAGCACGTGCTTGCGACCCGTGCGGAAGTTGGTCGCGGCCTCGAGCTCCTGCAAGCTGAGCGTCGCCTTCGTGCCTGGCTCTCCCACGATGCTCACCTCGAGCCGGCGTCCAGCCGGCTCGTCTGCTTTGGGCGATCGCCCTCGTGGCGCTCGATCATCCGACCATCTCCCGCGCTGCCTGGCCGGCCGGGATCATCGGATAGGTGTTCTCCTCGCGTGTGACCCGCACGTCGACGACCACGGGGCCGTCGGTCGCGATCGCGCGCTTCATGTCCGCTACCAGCGTCTTCTTGCTCTCAAAGCGCATGCCTGTCGCGCCGTAGGCCTCGGCGAGCTTGACGAAGTCGGGGAACTCGCCCGTCTCGACATGACTGTATTTGCCGTCCCAGAACAGCTCCTGCCACTGGCGGACCATGCCGAGGTAGCCGTTATTCATGATGAACACCTTGATCGGGATGTCGTTCGCCGCACAGGTCGCGAGCTCCTGCGCGTTCATCTGCACTGAGCCGTCTCCCGCGATGCAGCACACAACCTGATCGGGGCAGCCGACAGCCGCACCCATCGCGGCGGGCAGCCCAAACCCCATCGTGCCGAGCCCGCCGGAGTTGATCCAGCGGCGCGGCGCGGGGAAGTCGTAGTACTGCGCGGCCCACATCTGGTGCTGGCCGACGTCGCTCACGACGATCGCCTCGCCCGCGGTCGCCTCATACAGCGCCTGGACCATGTACTGCGGCTTGATCTCCTCGTCGGCCGAGTCCTCGTAGCCGAGCGGATACTTGCTTTTCCAGCCTTCAATCCGCTCCCACCACGCGCCGAGCCGTGCGGGGTCGGCTTTGAGCGCGCGGTACTCGACCGCGAGCTTTGCCAGCACGTGCTTGGCGTCGCCGACGATCGGGATGTGCGCGGGCACGTTCTTCGATATCTCCGCCGGGTCGACGTCGATGTGAATGAACTTCGCGCGCGGCGCGAACTCGGACAGCTTGCCGGTGATGCGATCGTCAAAGCGCGCGCCCACGGCGCAGATCAGGTCGGCCTCGTCCATCGCGTAGTTCGCAGCCCTGGTGCCGTGCATGCCGAGCATGCCGAGCCATTGCTCGTGCGGCGCCGGGAACGCGCCGAGGCCCATCAGCGTGCAGGTGACCGGGAAGCGGTCGGAGGTCACGAACTCGACGAGCTCCTGCGATCCGTTCGCGTTGACGACGCCGCCGCCGGCATAGATCACGGGCCGCTGTGCCGAGGCGAGCGCCTTGGCGGCCTGGCGGATCTGCTTCTGGTTGCCCTCGACCGTTGGCTGATACCCGGGCAGGCGCACGTCGGTCACGGGCTCGTATGTGATCTCCGCGCGGGACAAGTCCTGGGGGATGTCGACAAGCACCGGGCCGGGTCGTCCCGTGCGCGCGATGTGAAACGCCTCGTGGATCGCCCTGGGGATCTCCTGCGGGTGCTGGATCATGAACGAGTGCTTTACCACCGGCATCGTGATCCCGATCGTGTCGGCCTCCTGAAACCCGTCCGTCCCGAGCAGCTCTGTCCGCACCTGGCCGGTGATGAACACGACCGGCACCGAATCCATCATCGCGTCGGTGATCGGCGTGATCAGGTTCGTCGCGCCCGGACCGCTGGTCGCGAACGCGACGCCGACTTTCCCGGTCGCCTTGGCGTAGCCCTGGGCCGCATGGCCGCCGCCGGCCTCGTGGCGGACGAGGATGTGGCGAATGCCGCCGGTCACGAACGCGTCGTAGGTCGGCAGGTTGGCGCCGCCGGGCAGCCCGAAGACGACATCCACGCCCTCCGCCTTCAAGCACTCCATCACGGCATCGACCGCGCGCATCTCCATCACCGACCTCCTTTCGTTCGCTCGCAGGGCTCAGATTCTCCGCGCTAACGCGGAAATCCCAGTGTATCAGCGGGTTTTCGCGCTGCCCGTGCGTGCTCCTGCCTCGGACATGGCTCCACGAGGCGGGTCCGGGGCCCTCTCAGGAAGAACCGATGGCGACGCCGATCGCCAAGACGATCAGGCCGCCGACGGTGACAACGAGCAGCGAGGAGCGCATCGAGACTTCGAGAAAGCGGTTTCGGATCCAGGCGATCACGAACAGCTCGACCGCCACGACGGCGCCCGCGACGAGCAGCGCCTTGTGCACGTCTGAGATGAAGAACGGCAGCGTGTGAAAGATCCCGCCGAGCGTCGTCATCCCGCCGGTGATCGCGCCGCGCACGATCGCCGAGCCGCGGCCGGTCTGCTCGCCCGTGTCCGACAGCGCCTCCGACCAGCCCATGCTCACACCCGCCCCAAGCGCGGTCGAGAAGCCTACGAGCAGCGCGGTGTGGGAGCTCGACGCGATCGCCGCGGCGAAGATTGGCGCGAGCGAGGAGACCGTGCCGTCGATCAGCCCCACCAGCGCGGGCTGCACGACGCGCAGGATGAAGTCGGGCTCGTCCTTGTAACCCGCGCGGTGAATCCACCGCGCGATCAGCGAGTCGTCGGCCGGGGTTGCTGCCTTTGCCTGGGTGCTCATCTCCTCGACAGCGTATGCCAACCGCCGGATTAGGTCGGCCGAAATCGGGTTAGGCAAGCCTTACTTCACGCGTGTGCGAGCGCGTCTCGCGCGGCGATTCCGAGCGCCTCGCAAGCTTGGATCAGGGGGTGGGCGACGGCGTGCGCTGCCAGGATTCGGGCGCCACCGCGACGTCGGGAAAGTCGAGCTCGGCGCCGCAGCGCGTGCACAGCGCGTCGTAGATCTTCGTCGTGCGACCGCAGTTAGGACACTGGCGGCGGAGCTCGTCGCGCTCGAAGCGATATGCGATCGCCGCGAGCAGACCGAAGAACGGCACGAGCCCTGAGATCAAAAACCACAGCAGGAACGAGCTGCCCTTCAGCTTGCCGACGATCCCGCCCGCGAGACCAAAGCAGAAGGCGATGACGACGTAGGCCATCGCAAACTCCTTACAGCAGGACGCGCACTGCCCAGATCAGGGCGATGATCGCGACCACGACCGCGACGATCGTCGCGACGAACACGACGAGGTGGATCACGAAGTGCAGCAGTACCCACGCCGCCACCAGCAGGATCAGTCCCGCGATGACCGTCTGGCCAAACGATCTTGACGACTTCGCAGACTCGTTCATAGAGGTACAGCCTACCTCAACCGGCCGCTCCTCGTGCCGGTGTCGATGGTGTGTGTGACCTGGGTTCCGCGGGGGGTGAGCGTCCAGGCGTTGGGCTCGCCGTGTGGTTGTCCTTCGCCCGTGTTGTGGATCAGCTGTAGGCGCTCGAGGCGGGCGAGCAGCTTTGAGATCTGGCCCTGGTCCGCGACACCGGCCTGGTCTGCGATCTGGCGATTCGACGCTCCGGGGTGTTGGGCGATCGTGGCGAGGACTCTGAGCGTACGGTAGGTGATGCGCATCTCGATGCCCTCCAGTACGTCGAGACCGTGCTTTGCGTTGCCGCGTGCGGATGGTGTGTTCGGCGTGGGTCGTTCGAGCTCGTGGGCGGCGGCGGCGGGACCAAGGTAGGGCAAGACGATCATGCCCATCAGGGGATTCAGCAGCGTGACCGGCGGTGGACCGCCGTGTTCGAGCAGGCGTGCGTGAAGGACGGCGAGGACGGCCCCGACTGTGCCCTCGGCGGTTAGCGGCGGCGGCTCCCTGCCGCCCTTCGTCTGTGAGCGCCCTTGGTCGATGATCGCGTGCAACGCTTCGAGCACGTTCGCACGACGAGCAAGGACGTTCGGTCCCGCACGCAACGCATCTGCGATCAAGAGCGATCCCAGCGCCGGCTCATCCCCGCTGAACACGAGCAGCGCGCCAAGTCCGGCCCTGACCCGCTCCCGCCAAGCCGACTCCGCTGAGGCGGCGTCGGTCGCGATCGTGCTCGCACGCTCGACGGTTTCGTTGAACAGCGCGAGGAAGCAGTCCTCGCGGTTCTCGAACAGGTCATAGAACGTACGCCTCGAGACCCTCGCGCGACTCACGATCCTTGCCGGAGAGAACCCACCGTAACCATCGTCGCCGAGGACCTGCGCGGCCGCGCTCAAGATCCGTGCGCGCTGAATCTCACGCACACCCTCCCGCGCCACACTCAAAGGCCGTGCGCGCTGAATCTCACGCACACCCTCCCGCGCCACGCTGGAAGGCCGTGCGCGCTTGCGAGAACGCGCCGGCTCCTTGGCGCCACGAGCACTTCTGTCAGAGGGTGCCATCGCTAGAACAGGGCTCACGAGACCCGGTCCCTAGCGCTTCTTCTTAGTCTTGGTTTTGCGCTGGACCGCTGGCCCGTATTGCTTGCGGGCCCGTGTTTCGCAACCGGCGCGCCTGGCCTTCTTCCCATTCTTCTTGCACGTCTTGAGCGCCGCGGTGAGCTTCTGCGCGCGCGTCAACGGCTTCTTCTTCGCGCAACCGGTAGCGACGACCGGCGTGGACTGGTTGATCTTCGACCCGTTCTGGCCGAGGAATTCTGTCGGCATCGTCAGTTTGCTCGCGCATAGGTTCCCGTTCGCCGCAAGTGCGGAGAACTTGCCCTGCGGGAGCACCAGTTCAAACGTGTTGAAGGGAACATCGGGAACCGTCTTGAACGTGCTGGAAGTGATCCCCGCTTTGCTGATGAACGTCGTCCCGACAAGGTCGACGGTGACGCCGTAGCCCTGCAGGACCATGATCAGCGACGGGAACGCTTCCCCGCCATGCGAGACGAAATACGCAGGACCTTCCAGCGGCACCGGCAACAACGGCGTGTGAACGATCGCGTGGCCGATGATCGACGCCGCCGGACAGCCCGCCGGGTTCGCTTCGAACTGTGCATTCGTGCACGCCTTCTGCAACGTCGTCAAGCGTGACGGCAGTTGCTTCGGCAGGTCCACCTTGACGCGTGTGATGTTCGCCTGCGTACCGACGGAGCCAGCAGGGTAGGACAATTTCACCGTGAGGCTCGCGCCGTTGGCTTTCGAGGTCTTGCCGGCCGTCGCGACCGCGAATTTCGGTGCGAACTTCAGGCTCTGGCATGACCCGACCTGAAACCGCGTGGAGATAGCGGCGCTCACGCCTGGCCCGCCCGCGCCCGGAGGGGGAGTGCCCCACGCGGTGCCCGAGAACGATTGAGGACCGCAGTTGGTCGGGTTGAACATGAACCCCGGCCGGTCGATCACCGCGTCGACGAGCCGCAGGTCTGTGGGAACGCCCTGGACGATCTGCGGCAAGGGATCGGTCGTGACGGTGATCTGGGCGGTGACCGGGTCCACGTCGATCTTCGCACGTGTCACGATCGTCCCCAGGTCAAACGGGCCCGCCAGGACGTGCGTCACGATCGACAGGCCGAACGGCGCGCCGTCGTAGGGCCCCGTCAGGTAGATCGGGGATTCCGGCTTGCCCGGCTGCGGCACCACCAACGGATAGGGCCCCGGCCCCGACGCCACGGTCGCATGGCCGATCTGCGAGCCGGCGGCACATTCGCCTTTACCGGCCAGCGGCTCCCCGCACAGCGGTACGCTCGCGAGGATCCCCGATAGCCCTGCGGGCGCCTTGAACTGCAGCCTTTCCACGCGCTGTTGGCCGTCGCCGTTCTGCAGCAGCAGCGAGAAGCTCGTGAACCCACCCGCCTGATCGGTCGTCGAGCCGGCCGTCAACGACGGGCCGAACGGCAGCGACGAGGAAGGACACGCGCCGCCATCCGGGCCGCTCGTGGTGCTCAGGCTCGCGCTCGTAAGGAAGTCGGAGATGAACGGGCTGCTCCACGGGTCGAAGTCGGCGCTCGTGCTGTAGGTCCCGCAGTGCGCGGGAGTATCGAGCGCGGCCTGCGCGCCACCACTGAAGGACAGCTTGAAGTTCGTGAACGGCAGCTCCGGCGTACCCGCGAACGTCGACGTCAACCGGCCCGTCGCACCGTCGAGATGCACCTTGCCGACGAGCTTCAAATTCACGCCTTCACCCGAGGCCGCGACGAGCAATTCGAGGTTTGGAGGATCCGACTGAAGGACATACACGTTGCCCTTCAGCGCGTGCGGCAGCAACGGCGTCTGGATTTCATCTTCGCCGACTTTCGAAGCCAGCGGACACGACGGCGCATCTTCGGTCCCAACACCGTTCTGGGAGGGCGGGCATGCCTGCAACCCCGCGGCCTGCCCGGGATTGATCACCAGACCTTCGGGCAACGTCACCGTCGTATTCTGGAGATCGGAAGTCCCCAAGCCCGTCGCTTCGGAGAGGCCACCCACCTGCGGCTTGACTTCGACCGTCAGTCCCGTCGGCGAATCGGCCTCAGAAGTATCCACCGCCGTCGTGATCGTGGGACCGAACCCAAGACGTTCACAACCCGTGAGACCAACCGGGCTATCGGCGCTGTCGTGCGAGACGACCGTCTTTTCAGCTTCGACGCTCGAATCCTGCCACTGGCTGATACGCACCGAGAAAGGCTGCGGCGCCCCACAAGCGGTCGGCAACGTCAAAAACGGCGCCGTTCCCGCCCCTGACGCGCAGCCGAATCGTATACAGCGCCACGCGTCGTGGCTCGGATCGCCCGGAACCCCCCACAGCGTTATCACAGCACCCAGGGCCTGGCGCCCCTGCGGCACGTTGTTGGCGTGCGTCACGATTTCGTTGTTCCCGCCCGTCCGCGGGCTCGAGTCCAGGAAGACGGGGTTGTTCGCGAACGTGAACCCGAACTCGGCCGCGACCCCCGGCGGCGGAACCAGGTTGTATACCTGATTCACGAAAAAGCCTTGTATCCCGGTGATGCTGGTCGCCGTGCCGACCACGGTGTCGGCGGGACAGTGAAGTTCGTCGGAGGGTCCCTCGTCGAACATGTCACGCGGGCAGCGGGGCACCGCCGTGGGGTTGCCGACGAACCCCGGCGGAAGATCGACGGCCACGTTGCGCAGTTCCCCGCCGGCCGACGCGAAGTCGTTCGTGTTGAGCGGACCCGAGGTTTCTCTCGCGAAAGTCGTGTTGACTTCCATGTCGAAGGTCGCCGCATAGGGGTGCGACCCGGCCTGCGTATCCAGCGTGCCGTCCTGGTTGCTGAACCACGCATCCCAGTTGGCGACTCCGAAGCCCGCCGGGCTCGAGCCGATGTGCAGCGGGCTGGTGCTCGAAGCGCTGGTCGGCGCACCGCCCCCGGTGACGGTGACCCGGTTCACAAGCGTGCGGGGCGCCCCCGGCGCGATCGCCACTTCAATCGCGATCTGCGGGGTCGGAGGGGGTTCGATCGGAAACCCGTCGGGGCCGCCGCCGCCGCCGAGGAAGCTCGGCAGGTTCGCCGGGTCGTTGGTGCAGCGCACGAGAGATGTTCCCGTGCAGTCCCACTGCTGCGGATTCTGTCGGCGGAAGGCCCCGGCGTAGATCGCGGTCACACCGGGGGGCAGCGTGTCGGTGACCGTGAACGGGCCTTCGGTGGCGGCCGCGCCGACATTGAGGACGTCGAGATAGATCAAACCCCGGCCGCCGGGCGGCAGCTCGGAGGGCTGAGAATGCGCCGTCACCTCCCACCCCGGAGCACAGCCGGTGTAGACGGAGCCTTCGGGGCACTGCGCCAGGGCGGAAGAGCTGAAGCAGCTCAGCGCGCCAACAGCCAACATGCCACAGAAACCGATCCTGCGGAGGATGAAATTCGGACGGGCCATCGCTACTTCCTCCCCTTGTTGACGTGCCGCTTACTGGGCCTTCTCGCCTTCCCAGCCTTTTTCTTCTGCCTGACGCACTTCCCGTGCTTTGCGGCAAAGCCCTTTTTACACTTCACGGGCCTCTTCTTTGGCTTGGGCTTGACCTTCGACGGCGTGGGCGGCGGGAAGTTCCCGATACCGCTGAACGTCGCGCTCGACGGCGTCGCGAAGGTCGGCGGCGCGGACGGCACACCCTGACATCCAGTCCCGGTGCACGCAAGCGACGTTTCCACAAAGCCACCGTCCACGCGCGCGTCGTAGACGTCGATCAGTTCGTTGCGGTCCTGTGGCACGAGCTGCGCCCGAGTGGTGAAGAACACGTCGTCGCCGCTGGCGCTCGCGTCGAGAAAAACCGCTTCTTCGCTGCTGAGAGCGCCCGATATCAGATAAACACAACCCCGCGATTCATGGCACGTGCCGCTCCCTGAGCGCTCCCACTCATAGACGTCTTCCGCGCCATTGGAGTCCTGCGGCACAAGCGGCTCCGCGGTATCGAAGAAGACGCGGCTGCCGTCTTCGGAAATCTCCCGCAACTGATAGGAAGGCTCGTCGCTCACCGGCGCGGCGCCAGGCTGACGGTTGGGCGTCTGCAGAAACGCCCCGCCCACGAATCTCCCTTCGTGACCCAGGGCCGCGACCGGCGGAGCGCCAGAGGGACTACACGAAGCGCAGGAGAGCTCCTGGCTGTCCGCGTCATAGACGAAGACCTCGGAGCATCCAGCCGGTTCTGCTTCAGGAGTCGTACAACCTCCTTCGTTGTCATACCCGGTGATACTGCGCCGTGACATGAACACCACGCTCCGACCGTCCGACGTGACCTCTGCTGTGCGCAGGTTCAGGGCGGCGCGCCAGTCCCCCCGTTCGGGAGACTCCGCGTTTTCTTCCCCCACCATCTCGTTATCCTGCGGTGACAACGTGGCGATGAACCGCGTATTGCCCGCAACGTCCAAATACAGGTTCGGCTGGCCCGCGGCGGGTTTTTCGCCGTGGGCGTTTTCGTTGCCGGCGAGCACGCCGTCGGCGACGAAATAAACATAGGAGGCGCCTGCGCTGACGCCGAGCAAGCCAAGCACAGACCCGCCGGGGGCAAGGTCGGTCGTCGCTTCGGTGTCGACGTCGTACTCATAAAGATCTCCTCCCCTCGTAAAGAGGATCTTCGACCCGTCGGCGCTGGCCCCCCGATAATATCCTTCGATCGCGACCAAAACAGTGCTTGCACTGGGACTCGCGGCATCCTTGCGCACGTACAGGTCACCCGTGCTCAGGTCGCTCCAGACGATACGCGAGCCGTCCGCGGAGATCACCTGGCCGTAGTGGTGGTAGCCGTGAGAGTTCACGGTTTCTTCGTCGCTTTCCTGCGAGACTCCACCGAACGCCGCGTCTGCGTCAGGCATCCCATTCGGCAGCACGTTCGCCAGGTACAGCCGTCCGTTGACGGAGTCATAGAGATTGCCGGCTTCTTCACTGCCTTCGGGCGCTTCCGGCGTCAGGCGCGCCTGGGATTCGAAGATCACCGAGGAGCCATCCGTGGATACACCCGCAAATCGAGGCGAGGCGGCACAGTGATCCGCCGCCGTGAACAGCGCGCGGTAGGCGCCGTCGCTGGTGCGTGAATAGAGAACTTCGCAGTTTGCGGACGCGTCCGGCGTCAACGGCAGTTCGAACTCCTGCAGGAAGGAGACCAAGAGATCGCTCGAGAAGCCGGCATAGACTTCGCGTGCCTGTACGGGCGGCATGATGTCGGTCGGGCTCCATTCGCTCGTGCCACGCCTCGCCAGGAAGGTGTTGCCGCCCCCGTCGCCCGTACTCCCCGATCCACCCGAGGCGGGCGCTTCGGCGTCGTAGGCGACGGCGTCGCCATTCGCAGAAGCGCGAACCGCATAGGACGACCGCAGTTGATGGCCGCTTGGGAGTTCATGCCCGGTGAACGGGTGGTAGGCCTCGCCGTCGGCGTCGGCAGGCAGCGAGACGATCTCATACGCGCGGTTGTCCGGCAACGCCGAACCCGACGTGCCGCCAGCCTTCGTCGTCGTGAACGTCAGATCGCCCCCCGGCACCACGCCGAACTCGTTCCTCGCGACGATCCGGGCGTGGTAGAGAGAGCTCGGCTGAAGACCGCTCAGGCGGACCTGTACGCCTGAGGCTTCCGTCCCCGCGCCGGCGCTGATTTCGGACGTGAGCGAACCGTAGGCGGTGCTCGGGCCGTATTCGACCTGATAGGTGCTCGACAGGCCGCCGGGGTTGATCTGAGCCCCCACGGTCGCTTCGCCAAGACTCACGTCAGAGACCGATTCGCCGCTGACCAGCGGGCGGGCGCCCGCCACGAATGTCTGATCCTGTCCAAGGTCTTCGCCGTTGACGTTGCCCGCGACCAGCCGGTAGTGGTAGAGCGTGCCGGGCGCGATCAGCCCCGCCAGGTCGGTGCTGACCGCGGCCGGAGCCGAGCCCGACCCCGGGCTGGGGGAGCATTCCGCGGTTGAGCCGTAGGCCGTGGTGGTGCCGTATTCGAACCTGCAGGAGGTGACTTCCAAGCCGTCCGGGTCGACCGTGCCATGCAACGTGGCCGCGCCTTCGCTCTGCAGTCCGCTCGCTTCGCCGGTGCTGACGTCGGGCTGGAGAACTTCGGCGAAGACCTGTATCCCACCGGCTCCATTCTGGGTCACGTAGACCGCGCCGGTGTTCCCGTCGACCGCCAGACCGAAAGCTCGTTCGAGTCCTTCGGTCGTGAACTGCTCGACCGGAGTGGAGGACGGTTCACCGAAGGGCCCGTACTCGACGATGCTGCTTCCACGCTCGACGAACAGATCGTTCGTCGAGGCATCGATCGCCAAGGCGCTGGCCGAGCTGCCGAATTCGGCCGTTTGCGTCCCGCTCGCCAAGTCGAGCTTGCCCACCTCTTCGTTGGGGAAGATCACGTAGGCGTCGTCGCTGGAGTCGACCGCCAAGCCCGGATGTGTACCGCGTTCGGTGTTGAGCCTTTTCACAAAGCTCCCCGTATCGCTGAACTCGTCGACGTGACCGCCGTTCTCATAGACCAAGACGTTTCCCGCGGGGTCGACCGCGATCCCCTGCAGTTCCCCGAAGGGGGAACCGCCCGAGGTCTCGCTCAGCTGGCCGAGATATGTGCCGGAAGCGGTGAACCGGTCGATCACGTCGTGGCCCTCGTCGGCGACGTAGACGTCTTCTTTGGAGGGGTCCAGCGCGCTGGCGGAGTTGTCGACCGCGATCGCCTCTGGCGATTCGAACACGCCGGTTATCGCGGCGGCGCCGTTGAACTCGGCCACATATTCATAGGCTTTCGTCGTCGAGTCGAACGCGAACTGCTCGACACGGTTGTTGCCCATATCGGCCACGTACACCGCGCCCGTCTCGTCGTTCACACCCACGCCATAGGGTTCTTTGAGCTCGCCCGGCCCGGATCCCGGGCTGCCGAACGAGGAGCTGAAGACGTGCACCTCCTTCGCCACCGCGGGGGCGCTGAACAACATCAGCGCCCCGGTCAGCGCGCACAGGACCCCGAGAGCGCGCGCGAGCCGTTCGCGGACAGTTACAGGCATGTCTCCTCCTCTATGACAGAGGGGAGCGCCCCTCGATCTAATGACATCGACGGGACGACAACGACGGGGGAACGACAAGCGCCGCGCTCTCGGGCGCGGACGGTTCCTGCTGGAGAGTGATCGAGGGCGCCCCGAAAGACGCCGAAGCCAGGCTGTTTGCCTAGAAGATCAGGAGCAGAGAGAGAGAGAGAGAGAGAGAGATGTGTCAGCGACGCTGACGCATCTAGCTACGGGCCCTGTCTGGGCACCATAGATCCCCGGCACGTCTGTCCTCATCGAACTCACGCGAAAGCAACCCCTTCTCATATGGCCCGGCCCTCTCCCAAGACGATCCCCTGTGCAAAAGCGCTTGAAAGTCGACCCACAAAGACCGACCCAAGCCCGACCTATCGTTCGGCAACCCCACTAAAGGGAAGCCATTAAACGCAACATACACCCGCCAAACACTCTTGTCAATAGGGACCGTACACGGCTGCACCAGACATTGCTCTTACGAGCGGCGTACGGCTCCAGCAAGCCACTCGCCGTTCCACGAGCGCGTGTAACACAAGGCGGCGTTCGCGACGGAAGATCGGCGTTTGGCACGCGATCAAGAAAACCGTCCAAGCGCGGCTTACTGTTGTTGGCATGTCGATCTCGGCCACGATCCGCATCCTTTGCGAGACCAACCCCTCGCTGGGAACGTCCGTCGTCAACGGTCTGCTCGCCTGGGCGGCGGTGCTGGGCGGCTGCACCGTCTTCTGCTCGGGATTGCCGGCGGCCGTCGCCGTGTTCATTCCCGGCCGGCCGGACGCCCTGTCGAGACGGATCAATCGCTGGCTGGGATTCGGGTTTCTACTCGGGATACCGCTCGGCTTCTTGACGTTCTTTGTCTTCATCGTTAAGATCGTCTCATGACGAGCTTCGACCTCTATGATCGCTACGACTTCGCTATCTCCTGGGTGATGGCCATCGTCGCAGTGGGCGCCCTCCTTCTTGGCGCGCCTTTGTGGGTGATTGTGCTGATCTGCATGGCCGGCTGCATCGCCGCGTTCATCCATCACTTCGACGACTTTCGCGACGAGTAGACCGCCGGGACGCCCGCTTGCATAGCCAGATTTCGTTCGGCCGCCGATCAGACCCCTAGCTGCTCGTTGATCAGCCGTGCGACCTCGGTCCCGTCGGCGCGGCCTTTGGTCTCGCGCATGACATGGCCGACGATCGGACCGATCGCCTTGGGGTTGCCGGAGCGCACGCGCTCAGCCGCGTCCCCGTTGGCTGCAAGCGCTGCCGCAACGATCGCGGATAGCTCCTCACCGCCGCCGTCCATCGCCGCGAGACCCTCACGCTCGACGATCTCCAGGGGGTCTCCCCCGTCTGCGACGAGCCGGTCGAGCACTTGGCGCGCGGCGCCGACGTTCACGCGCTTGGCCGCGACGAGGGAGACGAGCGTCGCTAGCGCCCGCGGCTCGACACGGCTCGACGCGGGGTCTTCGCCGTCCTCAAGGCGTGAGAGCAGGTCTGAGGTGAGCCAGTTGGCGAGCGCCTGCGCGGGCGGCGGGGGGTCGACCGCGGCGGCGAGCGCAGCCTCGAAGTAGTCGCCGAGCTCGGACCGGAACGCGAGCGTCTGCGCGCTCTCGACGGTCAAGCCATGCTCGCGTTGCAGGCGCTCGGCGAGGGCCGCCGGGAGCTCGGGCAAGGCCGTGCGCGCGGCCGCGATCATCTGCTCGTCGATCGCGACCGGGACGAGGTCGGGCTCGGGGAAGTAGCGGTAGTCGTGCGCCTCCTCCTTGGAGCGCAAAGAGGTGATCGCGCCCGAGGCGGGGTCGAAGTGAAGCGTCTCTTGGACGACCTTGCCGCCGTCGCGCAGGATCTTCTCCTGGCGAGCGATCTCGGCGCGGATGCCGCGCTCGATGAAGCGGAACGAGTTCATGTTCTTCAGCTCGGTCTTCACACCGAGCTCGCTCGCACCGACGGGACGCAGAGAGATGTTGGCGTCACAGCGCAGCGAGCCCTCCTCCATGTTCACATCGCTCACGCCGAGCCGGCGCAAAGTGGTGCGCAGGAGCTTCAGCCAGTCGCTCACCTGCTCGGGCGTGCGCAGGTCTGGCTCGGTGACGATCTCCGCGAGGGGAGTGCCGCCGCGGTTGAAGTCGACGACGCTCTCATCGGAGCCGTGGATGCGACCGCTCGCGCCGACGTGGATCAGCTTGGCGGCGTCCTCCTCGAGATGCACGCGGTGAATCCGCACCTCCCCCAGCCGGCCGCCGAGGCACAGCGGCTCGTCGTACTGAGAGATCTGATAGCCCTTCGGCAGGTCGGGGTAGAAGTAGTTCTTACGGTGAAAGATCGAGCGCGGAGCGAGCTGTGACTCGAGCGCGAGGCCGATCGTCAGCCCATAGTGAACCGCGCGCGCGTTCGCGACCGGCAGCGAGCCCGGCAGCCCGAGGCAGACGGGGCAGGTGCGCGTGTTGGGAGGCTCGCCGAACGACAGCTCACAGCCGCAGAACATCTTCGTGGCGGTCCGCAGCTGGACGTGAATCTCCAGGCCGATGACGGGTTCATAGGAAGAATTGTTTTGAGGGGAGCCGCCAAGCGGCTCTGGAGGGGTACGCAGCTCCTTAGACACGGGCCGTGACTCCATTGAAGCCGATGCCCTGCTCGAGCGAGGTGAACGGCGTCTCAGACACGCGCGGCACTCCCGTCGAAGCCGATCGCCCGCTCGAGCGCGTGAGCTGTGTCGAGCAGGCGGTTCTCGCTGAACGCGGGGCCGGCGATCTGCAGGCCGACGGGCAGCCCGTCGCTGAGGCCGCAGGGGATCGAGATCGCGGGGATGCCGGCGAGCGACATCGGCACGGTGCAGTAGTCGTTCAGGTACATCGCGAGCGGATCCCCGGTCTTCTCGCCGAGCCTGAACGCGACCGTCGGAGACGTGGGCGTGAGCACGAAGTCGACGTCGGCGAACGCGGCGGCGAAGTCCTCGGAGAGCTTCGTGCGCACGCGCTGCGCGCGCCCGTAGAAGGCGTCGTAGTAGCCGGAGGAGAGCGCGTAGGTGCCGAGCATGATCCGCCGCTTGACCTCCGGGCCGAAGCCGTCGTGGCGCGTGCGCGTGTACATGTCGAGCAGGTCCGAGGCGCCCTCGGCGCGCAGGCCGTAGCGCACGCCGTCGAAGCGCGCGAGGTTCGAGGAGGCCTCGGCGGGCGCGAGCACATAGTAGGCCGACAGCGCGTGCGGCGCGTGCGGAAGGGCGATCTCGCGCACGGACGCGCCGAGCTCTTCCGCGCGCGCGAGCGTCGCCTGGAAAGCCGCGAGCACGCCCGCTTCGATCCCCCCGTTCGCGTCTCCCCCTCCATCCGCGCCCCCTGCGCCGGACGCGCCACGCGTCAGCTCCGTCGGAACCCCGATACGGATCCCGTCGAGCCGCTCGGCGCTCGGCAGGACGATCTCCTCGGGGAAGGTGAGCGAGGTCGCATCACAGGGATCGCGCCCCACCATGTAGTGCAACAGCAGCGCGGCGTCGGTCACATCGCGCGTCAGCGGACCGGCCTGGTCGAGAGAGGAGGCGAACGCGATCATGCCGTAGCGCGAGACCGAGCCGTAGGTCGGTTTCAGCCCGACGATCCCACACAGCGCGGCGGGCTGGCGGACCGAGCCGCCCGTGTCGGTGCCGAGCGCCCACGGCGCGAGCCCCGCCGCGACCGCCGCAGCGCTGCCGCCGGAGGAGCCGCCGGGCACGCGCTCACGGTCCCACGGGTTGCGGACCGGGCCATAGGCGGAGTTCTCGTTGGAGGAGCCCATCGCGAACTCGTCCTGGTTGGTCTTCGCCAGCAGCGTCGCGCCGGCGTCGGTGAGGCGCGAAACGGCGGTGGCGGTGTACGGAGGCAGGTAGCCCTCGAGGATGCGCGACCCCGACTGGCTCGGCACGCCCGCCGTGCAGAACAGGTCCTTTACGGCCAGCGGCACCCCGCCGAGCGGCGCCCCCTCTTTCCCGCTCGCGGACGCGTGCGAGGCCACCCAGGTGAAGCAGTTCAAGCCGTCCCCCTCGGCGGCCCGATCGGCCGCGGCGCGAGCGCGGTAGGCCTCGAACAGCTCGTCCGCCGACAGCGAGCCGGCGACGATCTCCCGGGCCGCAGCCGCAGCCGACAGCCCGATTATGTCCTTCATATCGATTCGCGCCATCTTGGGCACGTAGGGCAAGCTGGGCAAGGACGCAGTGAGCGTGGCGTGCTATGCACGCGAGTGAGCGAGGACGCCGATCGAGCGCAGCCATACGTGCCCAAGATCATGCTTGGGGGCTTGGCACCGAGAAACCGTCGGCGCTGACCGCGGGCGCCTGCGCTAGCGCGACGTCGCGCGGCAGCGACTCGCGCGGCTCGTCGGCGCGCAGCGCGCCGGAGACCTCGACGACATGTGAGGTCGGCGGGACGCCGTCGAGGTCGAGCTCTGAGATCTTGGCGATGTGGGCGAGCACGGCCGACAGCTCGCGCGCCAGCGGCTCGATCTCATCCTCTGCCAGTTGCAGGCGCGCGAGACGCGCCACGTGCAGCACCTCGTCGCGGTCGATCATCGCAGGCATTCTACGGGCCTACCGCCACGCTCGGTGGGCGCGTGCGGCAGATCCCGCGAGCCAGTCGATCCAACAGCCGTATCCCGCCCCACCCGATCGGCGCCGACCTCACGTCGAGGGCGTCGACGGTCGCCGCGGCTCGGGCTCGGCCGGCGTATACATGGAAGGGCGTTCGTCACGCAGCGACTGCCACGCCCCGGCGAGGATCAGGACGGCGCCCGCGAGGCCGAGCCACGCGCCAGCGCACAGCGCGGTCGCGTGGTCTGGACGCTCGAGCACGCGCACGACCGCGGACACGACGGCGATCAGCCCAAAGAAGACGCACCAGACCGCCGTGGAGACGGGCAGCGCGGGAGAGCGCTCGGTCACAGCGCTCACGACCAGCGCGAGCGCAGCGCAAACGGCTGCGAGCAGCAGCACGACGGCCGGGCCGAACGTGTCCCACGCGTCGAGCAGCCCGATCGGGCTTTCATACCAGGGGCGCGTGAATGCGACGATCAGAATGATCGCGCCGGCCAGCGCGATCAGCTCGCCGCTGCGCAGCCGCCGCAAGCTCATCGAGACGCCCCCCGCCCGTTCGAGCTACGGCACCCAAGCGATATGACCGTCGGCCGGCTCCAGCCAGTCCGCGCGACGATCTGAGCCACCCGCTCCATCTACCCCTCCCCCGCCTGGGCGCGCGCCGCCTGCAACGTGTTGCGCAGCAAAAGCGCGACCGTCGTCGGACCGACGCCGCCGGGCACAGGGGTGATCGCGGAGGCCACCTCGGACACCGCCTCGAAGTCGACGTCGCCGACCAGCCCGCTCTTGTTGCGGGCCAGCTCGGGCGCAATGCGGTTCATGCCAACGTCGATCACGACCGCGCCGGGCTTGACGAACTCGCGGGTCACGAGCCGGGGTTGTCCGACGGCAGCGATCAGGACATCCGCGCGGGCGCACGCCGCAGCGAGGTTCGCCGTGCGCGAGTGGCAGATCGTGACGGTCGCGTTCTCGGCGAGCAGCAATTGCGCCATCGGCTTGCCGAGCAGGTTCGAACGGCCGAGCACGACCGCCTCCGCTCCTTCCAGCCGCGCGTTTACGTCGGCCAGCAGCAGCATCACGCCCTGCGGGGTGCACGGGCGCAGCCCTGGCTGCCCGAGCGAGAGCAGGCCCACGTTGACCGCCGCCAGCCCGTCCACGTCCTTCGCCGGGTCGACCATCGCAGTCAGCGCTGGCCCCTCGAGGTGCGCGGGCGTCGGCAGCTGCAGCAGCACACCACTCACGGCCTCGTCCTCGTTCAACTGCGCGAGCGTCTCCTGCACTTGGGCGAAGGAGGCATCGGCCGGCAGGCGCACATCGAACGGGACCATGCCGATCTCCGCGCACGCGCGCTGCTTGTTGCCGACATACACCGCCGAGGCCGGATCGTCGCCGACGAGCACGGTCGCAAGGCCGGGAGGACGCCCGTGGCGGGCGACGAACGTGGCGACCCCCTCGGCCACCTCGCCACGCACGCGCGCGGCGAGCGCCTTGCCGTCGATGATCTTTGCGCTCATAGCCGGGATGCTACGGGTTGCTGGCGCCGGAACGGGCGCCGACATGAGGAGGTTCGCGCCTCGATACGAGCTCCGGCGCGCGAGCGGCCTCAGGGCCCCGCCACGATCCTCAACGCCGGCTGACGGGCGCGTACTCCGCCATCAGCTTGCGTTCGGAGCCATCGTCGGCGAAGCGCACCACGATCACCCCACCGGGCTCGACGGCGGTGACGACCCCGTCGCCGAAAGCGGCGTGGACGACATCCTCGCCGAGGCGGAACGGCTGCCCCCCAAGCGCCGCCTCGCGCGCGTGCCCACCGTTGGCGGAGCGCTCATCCCAGCCACCGTCCGCGCGAGCCCCCGCGGCCGCGGAGATCCCACCACGGCCCCCGCTTCCGACACCGATCGGCGCGGGGACACCACCGCCGCCCGGGCGCAGCACGCGCGCCTGCACTTCGTCGAGCAGATCGCCCGGGATCTCGTCCAGGAAGCGGCTGCGCAGGCCGTAGGTCTGCGCGCCGAACACCGCGCGCCGGCGCGCGGAGGTGAGATAGAGATTGCGCATCGCGCGGGTCACGCCGACGTAGAACAGCCGCCGCTCCTCCTCGAGGCCGCCTTCGTCGAGCGCGCGCGAATGTGGGAATACGCCGTCCTCGCAGCCGGCGATGAACACGACCGGGTACTCAAGGCCCTTGGCGTTGTGAAGCGTCATCAACGTCACGAGACCCTCGTCGTCGCTGCGGGCATCGGCGTCGGCGACGAGCGCGATCTGCTGCAGGAAGACGTTCAGCGTGTCCTCCCCAGCAGCGGCTGAGGCGTCGAACTCACGCCCCACCTCGACCAGCTGCTCGAGGTTCTCGATCCGTCCCTGCGCCTCGATCGAGCGCTCCGCCTCGAGCGCCTCGACATATCCGCTCTGCGACAGCATCGCCTCCAGCAGGTCGCCCACCGGCACCGCCTGCGTCGCACGGCGCGACGGATCGTCCTCCGTGGAGGTCTCCTCGGGCGTCGCGGCGGCCAGCGCCGCCTGCTCGTCGTCGGAGAGCACCCCGGCGAGCACGCGCAGCTCCTCCATCATGTCCATGAACCGCCCGAGCGCCTTGATCGCCGCGGCACCCAGCCCGGGGATCTCATCCGGTCGCGACGCGGCCTCCCAGACCGAGACGCCGATGCTCGCCGAGTGCGAGACGATCCGCGACAGCGAGGTCTGCCCAATACCCCGCCGCGGCGAGTTGACGACGCGGGTGAAGCTCACGACGTCAAACGGGTTGGCGATCCACGACAGGTAGGCGATCGCGTCCTTGATCTCCGCGCGCTCGTAGAACTTCGTGCCGCCGATCACCTGATAAGCGATCTCGCGGCGCACGAGCGTGTCCTCGATCACCCGCGACATCGCGTTCGTGCGATACAGCACCGCGATCTCCGCGCGCGAGGCGCCCTCGTCCACCAGCCGCTGGATCTCGCCGACGACGTAGCGCGCCTCGGAGTGCTCGTCCTCGAGCTCGCGCACCTTGATCTGCTCGCCCTGCCCGAGCTCGCTCCACAACCGCTTTGAGATCCCACCGCGGTTGTTGGCGATCACCGCGTTGGCGGCGGACAGGATCGTCTCGGTCGAGCGGTAGTTCTGCTCGAGCTTGACCACCCGCGCGTCGGGAAAATCCTGCTGGAAGTCGAGTATGTTGCGAATATCCGCTTGGCGGAAGCTATAGATCGACTGGGCGTCATCCCCCACCACCGCCAGGTTGCGATGCCCGACGGGCCCCGCATATGTGGGCCGATCCCCCGCCTGAGGCCCGCCCCGCGCGGGCGGCGGCCCGCCGCCGACGAGCAGCTGCAGGAAGCGGTACTGAGCATGGTTGGTGTCCTGGTACTCGTCGACCAGCACGTGCCTGAACGCGGTCGCATAACGCTCGCGCACCTCCTCGAACAGCTCGAGCAGGTTGACGGTGCGGAACAGCAGGTCGTCGAAGTCCATCGCGTTCATGCGGTGAAGATCGCGCTCGTATAGCGAGTACACCTCCCCCACCATCTCCTCGAACTGCGAGCCGACCCCCTGTCCGTAGGTCTCGGCGTCGAGCAGCTTGTTCTTGGCAGCCGAGATCTGATTGTGGATCGCGGCCGGGGTGAAGCGCTTGGGGTCGACGCCGACCGCGTCCATGCAGCGCTTGGTCAACCGCCGCGAGTCGGCCTGGTCGTAGATCGTGAACTGGCGTGTGTAGCCCAGGCGCGGCGCCTCAACGCGCAGCATGCGGGCGCACGCGGCATGGAAGGTCATCAGCCACATCCCGCGCACGTCGCGGCCGAGCAGCCGCTCGACCCGCCCGCGCATCTCCTTGGCCGCCTTGTTCGTGAACGTGATCGCCAGCAGCTCCCCCGCGCGCGCCTGATCGGTGTAAATCAGGAAGGCGATCCTGTGGGTGAGCACGCGCGTCTTGCCGCTGCCGGCGCCCGCGAGGATCAACAGCGGGCCCTCACCGTGGGTGACCGCCTCGCGCTGTGGCTCGTTCAGGCCCCGCAGAAGCTCATCGACGCGCTCGGCGTGCGGATTCTCAGGCATCTAGTGTCTCGATCCAAAAATTTGGTCACTATTTGCCGGATGGATGGGCGTGATCTGACGTTCGACGGTATCGGCCAGTGTGCCGGTAGCACATGGGCCGATGGCGGCGGACGGCAGGCGCGTCCAGGCGCCGGGAAACGCCACCGAATTCTTGGATCGAGACACTAACCCCAGCATAGATGCGCGCCCGGAGGAGAAACCCACGCCGACACGGCGATGGATCGCCGACCCGACAGCACGCGAGCGACTGCCTGTACCCCGAATGGCGAGGACGCCGCCGGAGGCGACGAGGCGCCGCCGTGTCAACCTCCAGCCGGGTTTGGGCCCTTCACCGGCCGCAGCGGCGTGACCTCGACCATCGGCTCCGGCTCATCCTCGTCTAACAGCCGGCTGACCGACCGTTCAAGCGCGCCGATCCGGCTCGCAAGCCCTTGGATCGCCTCGGCGATCGGGTCGGGCAGGTGAATCCAGTCGGCGTCCGGCCCCTCCACCCGGCGACCGTCGACGCGCACGGGATGGCCGGGATTGCCGACGACCGTTGAGTTCGGCGGCACATCGGTGATGACGACGCTGTTGGCGCCGATCTTTGCGCCGTGACCGATCGTGATCGGGCCGAGCAGCTTCGCGCCAGAGCCGATCGTCACGTTGTCCTGCACGGTCGGATGGCGCTTGCCGGTGGCGAACCCTGTGCCTCCCAGCGTGACGCCCTGATAGAGCGTCACATCGTCTCCGATGTCGGCGGTCTCACCGATCACGACACCGGCGCCATGGTCGATGAACAGCCCCTGGCCGATACGCGCGGCGGGATGGATCTCGATCCCGGTGAACGCGCGCGTGAGCATCGAGATCGTACGCGGTAGCAGCGGCACGCCCGCCCCGGCCAGCGCGTGCGCGACGCGATAGGCCAGCAGCGCGTGGATTCCCGGCCAGGTCGCGAGGATCTCGGCCTGGCCCACTCCGCGCGCCGCGGGATCGCGATCGCGCGCGGCGAGCACGTCGCGGCGCACCTCCTTCGCCACCCGCGCGAAGGTCTCCAATCCGGCCATGCCAACAGCGTAGCGGTCACTCACCGCCGGTCATCCGGGCGACGGCGGATCCCAACCACGCAACCCCGCCAGCGCCCCGCGAGGGGCGCCCCTCAAAAAATGCCTTCAACGGGCGAGTGCAAAGCGCGTCAGGGGGCGAAAAAGGCTTGGGAGACGTAGCGCTCGCCCGAGTCTGGCATCACGACCACAATCCTCTTGCCGCGTGACTCCGGACGCACCGCGACCTCAAGCGCCGCCCACAGCGCTGCTCCGCAGGAGATCCCGGCGAGCAGCCCCACCCGCCGGGCGCAGCTCCAGGCAGTGTGAATCGCATCGTCGTCTGTCACCGCGATCACCTCGTCGAGCAGCTCGCGGTTGAGCACGGGCGGCACGAACCCCGCGCCGATGCCCTGAATCCGGTGCGGCCCGGGCGATCCGCCGGAGAGGACCGCGGAGCCGTGCGGCTCGACCGCCACCACCTGCAGTTGTGGGTTGACGCGCTCGCGCAGGTACTCGCCCACGCCCGTGATCGTTCCCCCGGTACCCACCCCGGCGACGAGCACGTCGACCTCGCCGTCGAGCGCGCGCGCGATCTCCGGGCCGGTCGTGCGCCGGTGGATCTCGGGGTTCGCGGGGTTCGAGAACTGGTCAGGCAGGAACACGTCCTCGCGGCGCGCCAGCTCGCGCGCGGCCTGCACCGCCTCCGTCATCCCGCCGAGCGACTCCGTCACATCCACGCGCGCGCCGTACAGCCGCAGCAGGCTCTCGCGCTCGCGACTCATCCCCTGCGGCAACGTCAGCACCAGGTCATAGCCCTTGGCCGCGCACACGAACGCGAGCGCGATACCCGTGTTCCCGGACGTCGCCTCCACGATCGTCGTGCGTCCCGGCTCGATCGTCCCGTCCGCCTCGGCCGCCTCGACCATCGCCACGCCGATCCTGTCCTTCACGCTGCCGCCGGGATTGCGCGCCTCGAGCTTGGCGTACAGCTCTACGCCGTTCTCCGCCGCAGAGGTCCCCTCGAGCATCCGTGGCAACCCCACCAGCGGCGTCTCCCCAACAAGTTCGGCAATGTTGATCGGGATTTGGGGCATATCGCCCACGAGCATAGTAGGCGGGCCACATCACCGCGCTTCATGACCGCCATGGCCCGTGCGCTCGCCGCCCGGCAGGACTTTGGCCGTGGAGACTCCGAGCTTGGTCGCCGGGACCCTCAGATGTGGTACATGCTCGCGCCGGCCTCGCGCGTCTCGCGCTCGATCACGTCGGCGATCGTCATGCTCGCGAGCACCTTGCGCGCGGCCTCGGCGGCATCGGCGAACACACCCTCGGCGTCCCGGCCGAGCGGGCCGTCGAGCAGCTCGACGACCTCGAGCACGCTCACGTCGGCGGGCTCGCGCGCGAACCTGTATCCGCCCTTCACGCCACGCTGCGAGCTGATCACGCCCGCGCGCCGGAGCACCGCGAACAACTGCTCCAGAAACTGCACCGGCACCTCGCGCCGGCGCGCCAGCTCGCCGATCGGCACCGGCTCCACCCCCCCGCTGCGCCCCAGCTCGGCGAGCGCGAGGACGGCATAAGGAGACTTGCTCGTGATCGAGATCATCGCGCGCTCACAGGCGCGATGCTACGGATCTACAGCCAGCCGCGCTCAGTCGCGATCAACACCGCTTGCGCGCGGTCGACCGCGCCGAGCTTGCCGTAGATGTTGTGCAGGTGCGTACGCACGGTGCTCGTCGACAGCGTCAGCTCGTGGGCGATCTGCTTGTAGACCTTGCCCTCCGCGAGCCGCTGCAACACGCCGAGCTCGCGGCCGGACAGCGGACATGGGTCGACGTGGCGCTGGCGCTGGCTGGAGGCGGTCGGCAGCTCATACATCACCCTGCGCAATTCCTCGGGCCCGAGACCGACGACGCGGGCGCTCTGCAGCATCTCCGTCGGGGACACCGACGCGCCCTGCTCGTAGTGGGCGAGCATGTCGGCGAGACGGATGAACGCAGCCTCGCCCTCGACGTCGGGGTTGTGGTGGCGCTCGATCGCCGTCGCGACCGTCGCCGGCAGCCCCCAGCGACGAGCGAGCACGCCGCCCACCAGCGCGTGGTCGACGCCCAGCTCGCGGCGCTCCTGATGGATGCGCTCCTCCGGCGTTTTCGCGGTGCGGTGCACTTGTGAGGGATAGCCGGGATAGGCGTGCAACAGCACGAGCTTGCCGATGTCGTGCAACAGGCTCGTCACGGTCAGGCGATCGCGGTGCTCGTAGCCGACCTCGGCCGCGATGCGATCGGCGGCGTGCTGGGTCGCGAGCGCGTGCAGCCGGAAGCGCTCCGGTGCTGCGTCCCACACGCTCGAGCGCTCGAAGAAGTCGAACGTGCGAACCCGCCCGGCGAGCGCGTGCACGGTCTGCGCGCTCAGCAGCTCGACCGCGGCCACGACCGTATCCACGCGCCCGCGTCCCCCCTGCGCCTGGTTGGCGAGCCGCAGCACAGCGATGATCAGCGCGACATCCGACTCCACCGCGGTGACGATGTCGGCCGTCGCCACGTGCTCCTTGGAGATGACCGCGAGCAGGCGGTTGCGCGACTCGGCAAGGGCGGGAAACGCCTCGAGCGCCTCGAACGCCAGCGTCAGGCGGCGGCCGTGGCCCTCATTCTGGTGGCGCTCCGTCGGGACGGGCGCCACCGGGGCAGGCTCGCCCGGGCGGCGTGCCAGCTCCGCAGAGGGGCTCGCCGCGGTTGTGCGCCGCTTTGGCTTGGAAGCTGTTGCCTGCATCGTGCCGATAGCTGCCTTCGGGTCGCCCACCACCACGATCGGTGGCTGTCCGTCGGGGACCTATCGGCAACTGTGGCGCTACGGTTGAGCGCCAATTGCACGCCGTGCCGTCGCCACTCAGGCGCCCGGCATTTCCGCAAGCGCACGATCGATGCGCCGCAGCGCCTCCTCACGGCCGAGCAGCGCGACGCTCTCGAAGATGCCAGGGGAGACCGTCGTGCCGCAGATCGCCACGCGCAGGGGCTGATAGACCTCGCGCGGCTTGACCCCGAGGCGGGCGAGCACTCCTTCGAGCGCGTTGCCCACACTCTCCTCGTCGAAGCTCTCCATCGCGGCGAGCGCTGCGCGCGCCTGGCCCAGGGTCGCGTGGCCCTCGGGCCCGAGCCAGCGTTCTTGCGCCTTGGGATCGACGACGGGCTCGTCTAGCAGCGGTCCGGTCAGCGCCCAGAAGTCCGCGAGCGTATGGATCTTCTCCTGGCTGATCTCGACCGCTCGTGGGAGCCTCGCATCCTCGCTCACGCCCGCGTGGCCGTTCTCGCGCAGATAATCCGCCACCCGGCGTGTCAGCTCCGATGACGGCAGCGCACGAATGTAGACGCCGTTCAGCCACTTCAGCTTGACCTCGTCGAACCGCGCCGGGTTGTGGCTCACGCGCTCGAGCGTGAAGCGCCCGACGAGCTCCTCCGTGGAGAGGACCGTCTCGTCGTCGCCCGCGCCCCAGCCGAGCAGCGCGAGATAGTTGCGCACGGCGGCGGGCAGGTAGCCTCCGTCGCGCAGCTCCTGCACCGAGGCTGCGCCGTGGCGCTTTGACAGCTTCTTGCCGTCCGGCCCGTGCAGCAACGGCAGGTGCGCGTACACCGGCGCCGAGATCGCTCCGCCGGCGAGCCCTACTCCTTTTGCCGCCTCGAGCACGAGCAGCTGCTTGGGCGTGTTCGACAGGTGATCCTCGCCGCGCACCACGTGAGTGATCTGCGCGTCCATGTCGTCGACAGCGACCGCGAAGTTGTAGAGCACCGACCCGTCTGCGCGGGCGATCACGGGGTCGTCGAGGTGTACGTTCTCAAAGCGCGTCTCGCCGCGGATCGCGTCGTGCACGACCGTGGCACCATCGTCGGGCACGCGCAGACGCACCGCCCCCTCGCCGTCGCGCTCGTCCCCCGCCTCGCCGCGAAAGCCGCGATCGGCTCCATAGCGCTGCTTGTAGGCCTTCACATCCTCTGCCGTCGCGATCGAGCGATAGGCGTGACCGCTCTGCAGCAACGCCTGCAGCACCTCGCGATGGCGCTCGGCGCGCGCTGACTGAAAGACCGGCCCCTCGTCCCAGTCGAGCTCGAGCCAACGCAGCGCATCGAGGATCTGCTCGACGTTCTCCTCCGTCGAGCGCTCGCGATCGGTGTCCTCGATGCGCAACACCATCTTCCCTCCGGCATGGCGGGCCAGCAGCCAGTTGAACAGCGCGGTGCGAGCTCCACCGATGTGCAACGCACCCGTGGGCGACGGCGCGAACCTGACCCTCACCGGCAGCCTCGAGGACGATCCGCGAGCGGGGTCGGGTCCCTCGCCGGGAGGGGCTTCGGGAGCGTCGGAGGCGGCGGACATCATAAGATCGCCGCCATGCTAATCGGAGCGCACGTCTCGCCCGCCGGCGGGTTGCCAAAAGCGATCCAGCGCGGGGTCGAGAAAGGCTGCCGCGCGATCCAGATCTTCAACCAGTCGCCGCGCATGTGGAAACCCTCGACCTACCCTGAGAAGGACGTCGCGGCGTTCAAGCAGGCGATGGCCGACAGCCCGATCGACGCCGTCGTGATCCACGCCGTGTACCTGCTCAACTGCGCAAGCGAGGACCCCGACATCCGCGCGAAATCGCTCACCTCGCTGACCCACTCGCTGCGCGTCGGGCACGACATCGGCGCGAGCGGCGTCGTCCTGCACCCGGGCTCCGCCAAGACCGGCGACGTGCCGAGCGCGATCGCCCGCGCCGGTGAGACGATCCGCGAGGCGCTCGCAGACAGCGACGGCTGTCCGCTTCACCTGGAGAACACCGCCGGGACCGGCGGCACCCTCGGCCGCTCGATCGACGAGCTGGCTGCGCTGCTTGAGGCTTCGGGCGGGGGCGAGCGCCTCGGGCTGTGCTTCGACTCCTGC
>DASYAM010000028.1:0-37724 GCA_036501315.1 Solirubrobacteraceae bacterium | reverse complement strand
GAGGATCTTCAGGAGCGCCTGCTGGACGCCCTCGCCGGAGACGTCGCGCGTGATCGACGGGTTGTCGGCCTTGCGCGCGATCTTGTCGACCTCGTCGATGTAGATGATCCCCGTCTCGGCCTTCTTGACGTCGTAGTCGGCCGCCTGGATCAGCTTGAGCAGGATGTTCTCGACGTCCTCGCCGACGTAGCCGGCCTCCGTCAGCGCGGTCGCGTCGGCGATCGCGAACGGCACGTTGAGGATCCGCGCGAGCGTCTGCGCGAGCAGCGTCTTGCCGCACCCGGTCGGCCCGAGCAGGAGGATGTTCGACTTCTGCAGCTCGATGTCGGAGTCGCCGGACATCATCATCTGCACGCGCTTGTAATGGTTGTAAACGGCCACCGACAGGGTGCGCTTGGAGGGATCCTGCCCGACGACGTACTCGTCGAGCACGTCGTAGATTTCGCGCGGCTTGGGCAGGTTCTCCAAGTCGAACGTGGGCGGCGCGGAGAGCTCCTCGTCGATGATCTCGTTGCAGAGGTCGATGCACTCGTCGCAGATGTACACGCCGGGGCCGGCGATCAGCTTCTTGACCTGGCGCTGAGACTTGCCGCAGAAGCTGCACAGCAGCTGCTCGTTTGAGTCGGTTGGTCTGGCCATGGTCAGCTCGTCCTAGTGCTCGGAGATGACCCTGTCGATTATGCCGTACGCCTTGGCCTCCTCCGAGCTCATGAAGTAGTCGCGCTCGGTGTCTTTGCGCACATCCGCGAGGTCCTTTTTCGTGTGCTTGGCGATGATCTCATCCAGGCGCTGGCGCACGTCGATGATCTCCTTGGCGTGGATCTCGATGTCGGTCGCCTGGCCCTGGAAGCTCGAGGAGACCTGGTGGATCAGGATCTTCGCGTTGGGCAGCGCCATCCGCTTGCCCTCGGCGCCACCGGCCAGGAGCAGTGCGCCCATCGACATCGCGATGCCGACGCAGATCGTCTGCACGGCGGGCTTGACGAACTGCATCGTGTCGTAGATCGCGAGGCCCGCATAGACCGAGCCGCCGGGGGAGTTGATGTAGATCGAGATGTCCTTGTCGGGGTCCTCTGACTCCAGGTGCAGCAGCTGGGCGACGATCAGGTTGGCGATCTGATCGTCGACGGGCGTGCCGAGGAAGATGATCCGCTCGTTGAGCAGGCGGCTGTAGATGTCGAACGCGCGCTCGCCACGCGAGGTCTGCTCGACGACCATTGGAACAAGTGGGCTCATAGTCTCGCTTTGGTTTCGCTTCGCCGGCTGAATTCCTTTAGAGGGCTGTCAGGCGATCCTAGCTCGCCGCTCTCAATCTCCGGGCGTCCACAGCTTGCCGGGGGCCGCCGCGGCGCCCGCCGGTCCCTCAGCCTGCTCTGGCGTCCATAGCTGCTCGCGCGCCTCGGCTTGCTCCGGCGCGATCGGGGTGGAGCGCGCCGCGATCAGCTCGACGGCTTTGCGCGCGGCGAGATCCTCGCGCACGTCCTCGAGGCGCCCGGCGGCGCGTAGGTCCTCGAGCAGCTTCTCCGGGGCGATCTGCTCGCGCTCGGCTGTGGGGGCGATCGCCGCGAGCAGCTCCTGCTCGGTGGGCTCGATCTGCTCGGCGGCGACGACGGCGGTGACGACGGCCTCGCGGCGCAGGGCCTGCTCGGCGTCGGCCTCCATCTCGGCGAGGATCTCCTGCTCCTCGCGGGCGGCGATCTGCAGGTAGGCCTCGCGCGAGATCCCGCGGTGGGAGAGCGAGTGCAGCATCCGCTCCCACATCTCGCGCGCCCGCGCTTTGACGAGCTCGGGGGTGACTGCCACCTGAGCACCGGCGACGGCCGCGTCGAGCGCGGCCTGCATGAACTCGCCCTCGACCTTGCCCTGCTCGACCTCGAGCAGCCGGCCGCGAATGTCCTCGCGCAGCGCTTGCAGGTCGTCGAAGCCGGCGTCGATCGCGAGGTCGTCGTCGACGTCGGGCAGTTGCTTGAGCTTGACCTCCTTGACGGCGATCTCGAACGTCGCCGGCCGCCCGGCCAGCTCGGCGGCGCCGTAGTCGTCGGGGAACGACAGCTCGACCGTGCGCTTCTCGCCCGCGCTCGCGCCGAGCAGTCCCTCCTCGAAGCCGGGGATCAGGTTGCCGCCACCGAGCTCAACGAGCTGGTCGCGGCCCTCGCCGCCCGGAAACGGCGTGCCGTCGATCGAGCCGAGATAGTCGATCACGACGAAATCGCCCACGGCGGCCGCCCGCTCGGCGGTCTCCAGGCGGGCGAGGCGCTCGCGCAGCGCGTCGACCTCTTGGTCGATCTGCGCGTCCTCGACTGCGGGCTCGCGGCGGGCGACCTCGAGGCCTTCGTAGGAGCCGAGCTCGGCTTTGGGCAGCACGCCGACCTCGATCGAGAGCTCGAGCGGAGCACCTTGGGGCGGCAGGTCGAAGCGCCCGATCTCCGGGTCGCCGACGGGCACGATGCCGGTCGTCTCGATCGCCTGCGCGTACCAGGCGGAGATCGTGTCGCGGACGGCCTCCTCGAGCACGACCTCGCGGCCGACGCGCTGGATCACGAGCGGGGCGGGCACCTTGCCTTTGCGAAAACCGGGCAGTTTCAGCTCGCGGCCGAGCTGGCGGGCCTTGCGCTCTACGTGGGAGTCGAGCTCCGCGGATGGGACCTGAACGTGCAGGCGCACGCGCGAGTCCGCGAGCTCGGTGACGGTCGTCTCCACGGCGGCGGCTGGCACGCCCGTCACGATACCGTTATCGACCGTGAGGCCCCGTTTGCGACGCGCCGCGCCCACGCGGGTGGAGACGTGGCTGTGGACCGGCCCGGTGGGCCACCTGGTGGGCGGCGGGCTGGACTTCCTCGCCGCGTTCGCGCGGTACGTGCGCGCGCGACGCGCGCGAGCAAAAGGCAAGAGGGACAGTTAGACGGGGCAGGACCGTCCGTTAGACGATCCTGCCCCGTCCTTGCCACGGCTTGGCTTGAACCAGACCTGACTGCCTTTGCTTACGCGACGGCGCCGGCCTGTGCGCGGTCGAACGCAAGGGCCGTGCCGGCGGGAACGACCACCACCGGGCAGGTGGCGATCTCGATCAGGCGCGCGGCGGAGGAGCTGAGCGAGACACGGCCCGGGGTGGCGTCGGGGCGCGAGTCGATCACGAGCAGATCGGCCTGGTCGTCGGCGACCGGCACGACCTGGGCGCCGAGCGCAGAGGCGAGCCCATCGGCAGTGCTCTGTGCGCTGCCGTCGCCGCCGTCCTCACCGACCGCGACGATCCGCTGAGCAGCCGTGTGCGCGCTGTCATCGGCGAACCCGGCGGGCGCGATCGCAACCGCGACCGGGCCACCCTCGAGCAGGCGCTGGGCGGAGTTGCCGATCGAGACGTGGCCGGGGGCGGTGTGCGAGTCCGAGCAGAACACGATCGCCTGGGCGCCGATCTGCTCGGCTAGGGCGCGCAGCCCAGCCGGGGTGGAGCGGTCGGTGATCGCGTGCCTGGAGGCAAACGTGCCAGTGAACAGCGCCGAGCCGCGGTCGAGCACAACCTGTGCCTCCTCGTCGCTGACGGCCTCGTTGGTGTGGCGGACGTAGCCGAGGGACACCTCGGCGCCAGCGCTGGCGAGGAGCCCGGCGAGCGCGATCGCGTCGTCCTCGTTGGCGGTGCCGTCGTAGGAAACGATGATCTTGGTGGAGGGCATGGCTCTTCTCCTTGAATGTGATGGCTCGCCATGGGGCGGGAGCCGTTGCTGACTGAAGCTCTGAGTTCTCCTCGATAGTGACACGCTCCTGCCATCAGTACCAATAACCTTGATGATCATTGCTATAAGTTTTACTTATGCTAAACGTAGCCAGGTTGAAGGTCTTGAAGGAGGTCGCCTACCGGGGTTCGTTCTCTGCGGCCGCGGAAGAGCTGTCCTACACCCAGTCGGCGGTCTCCCAGCAGATCGCGGCGCTCGAGGTGGAAGCGGGAACGGCGCTGCTGCAGCGGCGCGCGCGCGGCGTCACCCTGACCGCGGCGGGGCAGGTGCTGCTGGGGCACGCCGAGGGCATCCTCGCGCAGCTGGAGGCGGCGGAAGGGGCACTCGCGGAGATCGCGGGGCTGCGCGGCGGCAGGTTGCGGATGGCTTCCTTCCCGACGGCCGGGGCGACGTTGATGCCGCTCGCGATCGCGACGTTCCGCGCGTCCTACCCGGACGTCGAGCTGACGTTGAGCGAGGGCGAGCCCGAGGAGATCGCGCCGCGGTTGCGCGCGGGCGAGCTCGACCTGGCGCTGCTGTTCGAGTTCGAAGGCGAGACGGAGCTGGGAGATGGCACGACGCGGGTGGAGCTGCTCGAGGATCCGATGTACTTGGCGCTGCCGCGCGAGCACCGGCTTGCCGGGAGAAAGCGGCTGAGGCTTGAGGACCTGAAGGGCGAAGCGTGGGTGCAGACCTCGAGCGCGAGCCCGTGCGCGCGCCACGTGGTGCGCTCCTGCCACGCGGCCGGGTTCGAGCCGAACGTGTCGTTCGAGAGCGACGACTACCAGACGGTCCAGGGGCTGGTCGCCGTAGGGGTCGGCGTCGCGCTGATCCCCGAGCTCGCGCTGTCGGTCGTACGCGAGGAGATCGCGATCCGCGCCCTCTCCCCCGGTCCGCCCGTGCGCCAGGTCGTGGCCGCGGCGCCCGCGGGCGCGCGGTTGGTGCCGGCGGCGCCGGCGATGCTGGGCGTGCTCGAGCGGGCCGCGGCGCAATATGAGACTCTCAATGCGCGGCGAGCCGCATAGCCGGACTGTATCCCGTCAGTCCTGCAGCGCGACCGCGGCCGGGACTTTGGCCGCAAACCGTCCCGGGAGCGCGACGATCGCGACGGCCGCGGCGGTGACGAGCGCGAAGCTCACGATCGCACCGAGCAGGCCGAGCGAGGGGACGACGGGGTAGTTGATCGTGTGCGACAGCGCCCGATCGAGCAGCTGCTGGCCGAGCAGTCCGAGCAGCGCGCCGCTTGCGCAGCCGACGCCGAGCAGGATCAGGGCCTCGAGCATGATCGTCTGCCACAGCTCGCTCGGCGGGAAGCCCTCGAGCTTGAGCTTGGCCAGGCGCGGGCGGCGCTGCCAGATCATCGCGCCCATCGCCGCGGCCATCGCGAGGATCGCGGCGGTCAGGATCAGCGTCGCGATCTGCGTCAGGCGGGTGAGACCTTGACGGCTGAGCGAATCCTGCTGCGCGGCGCGCGCTTCGGCGGTCTGCACCGTGAGGCCGGTGCGCGGACCGAGCGCCGCCCGGAGCTCGCGAGCACCCTGGGCCTGGCTGACGGAGGGCGCGAGCAGCACGTTGTAGGCGCTCGCCTCGTCGCTCCCCCACGCGCGCGCGAAGTCGTTTGCGTTCATCACGATCGCGCCCGGCGCCCAGCCGATGTTCGTCGACAGCGCGGCGACTCGCACAGCGATCGGTTCGGGCCCCGGCAGCGTGAACGACCGGCCGATATGAAGGTGGTTTTCGGCCGCCAGCGCCTGTGAGACCACGACCCAGCCGCCGGCGCGCACATGCGCGCTCGCGCGCGCAAGCGAGCCTTCGACGAGCTGTGTCGGCGGCACGAGCGGCGAGGCTTCGGCGGGCGGCGCGATCACCCACACGCGCCGCGCGCCGTAGTCGAGCAGGCCACCACGGTAGAGCCGCACGGCGCGCACGCCCGGCAGAGCTTCGAGCTTGGATTGCGTCGCGCGTGTCGGGAACGGGGCGGTCGTCAGCAGGTTGTATTCGCCGGCTGGGGCGACCCATACGTCGGTGTAGGCGTTTGCGTCGTGGGCCGCGTTTTCAAGACCGTGCAGCAGGTCGCCGTGCGCGCCCTGGATTGAGACGGAGCCGAACACCGCGACCGCGCCCGTCGCCGCGATCGCGACCGCGCGCGCACGGCCCGAGCGGAGCTCCATCACCGCGATGTGCGGCACCGCGCTCACGATCGAGGGCGCTACTCGCTTGACCAACTCGAGCGCCGCTGTCAACGGCAGCGGCAGCAAGAGCAGCAGCGCCGCGATCAGCGTGACCATCCCAGCGACAGCGTCCTGTGGCGCGGCCAGCAGGATCGCGACGGTAACAGCGAGACAGACGAGGCCGGCGAGGGCAAGCCACCCGGTCAGCGCGCCGCCGCCCTCGGGCTTCTCGGCGATAGCGGCCAGCGGGTCGCGCGAGAGGATGTCGCGTAGGGGACTGAGCACCGCGACGCAGGCCGCGAGCATGCCGCCGCCGACGGCGATCGCGAAGCTCTGCCAGCCGACGACGCGCGCCGAGCCGACGGCGAACGCGGAGGCGAGGTAGCCGGGGGTCGCGTGGAACAGGTGGATCGAGAGCTCATCGCCGAGCAGCAACCCGAGCGCGGAGGCGATCGCGCCGAGGATCACGGCGTCGAAGAGCAGCACCGCGATCACGGCGCCGGGGGTGTAGCCGTCGCGCCGCAAGTCGGCGATCAACCGTCTGCGCTGGGGCACCGTGAGCAGCATCGCGTTGAACGCGAACAGGAAGCCGACAAGCGCGCTGATCACGGCGAACAGCGCGGTCGACTGGTTGGTGGCGGCGGCCGCCTTCGTGAACAGCTGCTCGTCGTAGGAGGAGCTCTCGACGTTCAGCCGCCCCGCCGCGACCCGCACGAGCCCCGCGCGCACCGCCCGTTCGCTGCCCGGCGCGGGCTCGACGAGGATCCGGCTGATGCGGCCTCTCAGGGCGCTTAGTTCCTGGGCATATTCGAGCGGCGCGATCGCAACCGGGCTGTCGATCAGCGCGCCGATCTGGCTTGCGTGCAGCTGCGCGTAGAGCGCCGCTTCACTCTCACCGCCGCCCGTCTGGAAGGTGACCATCTGCCCAAACTTCTCCACGCCGAGCTTGGCAGCGACCGGCGCTGGAAGCACGACCGCGCCGAGGCCTGCGAACGGCGTCAGCGCGGCGCGGCGCACGAGCGAGCCGCCCAGCTGCGACAGGCCCGAGTCCGCGCCGACCAGCTGCACCGACTCTCGCCCATGGGGACCGATCGCGTTCGCGTTCACTTCCAGCAGCGGCGCGGCGACACGCACGCCGGGGATGTGGCGCACCTGCGCGAGCGTGGCGCCGGAGAACCCCTGGGCGTCGCGCGCGCTGAGCTGGAGCGTCGCGCGTCCCACGATTCCCTTGTTCAAAGCGCCGACCGAGCTCGACAGGGACTGGCTCGCGACCTGCGAGGCGAACAGCAGCGCGACGCCCGCGGCGATGCCGACGATCGCAAAGCACTCCTGCAGGCCACGCGCGCGCAGGCGCACGCGGTAGAGGTGCAGGACGTTTGAGAACCTCACCGCAACCCCCCGGCGGCGGAAAGCACGTTCTTCGCGATGCTCACCACGGTCACCCGGCGGCGGAAGGCACGTTTCTTCGCGATGCTCACCGCGGTCCCCCAGCGGCGGAAGGCACGTTCTTTGAGATGCTCACCGCGGTCCCCCAGCGGCGGAAGGCGCTCTCACGTCGCGCTGACCGCGGCAAACCCCTGGACGGGGTCGTAGTCGATCAGCTTGCCGTCGCGCAGCGCGAGCACGCGATCGGCGTAGCCGGCGGCCAGCGGATCGTGGCTGACGAGCACGATCGCCACGCCGCGCTCGCGGCAGAGCTCGCGCAGCAGCTCGAGCACTTCGCTTGAGCGCTGCGAGTCGAGGCTGCCGGTCGGCTCGTCGGCGAGCAGCAGCTGCGGCTCGGTCGAGAGAGCACGCGCGATCATCACGCGCTGGCGCTCGCCCATCGAGAGCATCTCGGCGCGGTGCTCGAGGCGTTCACCCAGCCCGAGCCGCTCGAGCAGCGGGCTGACGCGCCGGTGCGCCTCGCGCCAGCGGACGCTCTTCAAGAGCTTCAGCACGGCGTTATCGATCGCGCTCACACCCGGCAAGAGGTCGAAGTTCTGGCGCACGAAACCGAGCTCGGAGAGCCGGTAGCGCGAGGCCTCCTGCTCCGTCAGCGAGGAGACGTCGCGGCCGTTGACAAGCACCGCGCCGGAGGTCGGCTCGAGCAGCGCTGCGACCATCAACAGCAGCGTCGTCTTGCCCGACCCCGACGGTCCGTACAACGCCACCATCTCCCCCGGCGAGACCGACAGCGAGACGCCATCGACCGCCCGCACGGGCTCGCCGCCGACGGCCGGGTAGTGCTTGACGAGCTCACGCAGCTCCAGCATCGGCCCCCCCTTTGCGTCCGTGGACAGGAAGTGACATCGCCGTGACGGCCGGCTCTGAGACGGGCGGGACCGGCGCGTCGCCGGCTCCCCGAGATCGGAACAGCGCGGGCGGAAACGACAGTGCCCGCCCGATCGCACGACGGGCGCGAAAGACGAGGAGCGCCGCGCCGACCGGAGGCCCGACGTTTGCAATCACGCTTTCCGTCGCCTCGCGCACGCGCGGCGCGTAAGCCTCCGGCAGCGAGAGGTAGGAGGCGGTCATGCCGGCGAGCAGGACGAGATGGCGGCGGCCGCGAGGCAGGTCCCCCAACGCGCTCGCAGACCGCGCAGCGAGCCGGCCCATCCGTACGCGCGCCTGCTGTGGCGAGACGTAGCAGCCGATGAAGCTGAACTGCGCGCTATCGGCGTCCTCGCCCTCGTCGACGAGCGAATCGAGCAGCGAGTGCAGCGAGCCGGCCCACGTGAGGTAGGCCGCGGCGAGCGACACTACGAACTCCGGGCGGACGCCGCGATCAGCGGCGGTAGCGATCAGAGCATGCACACCCAGCGACGTCCCCCGCGCCGATGCGGTCTCCCACCACTCGAGGCCCGTGCCGGGCGGCGTCTCCGCCCGCGCCCAGCGCACGAACTCCTCGCGCTCGGCGGGGCTGCGGCCGAGACTGAGGCTCTGGAACGCGACGATCGACGCCGTCGCCACGCGCACCGGCTCGGCCACCGCCGCGTAGGAGGGCAGCGCGGCGAGCGCCGCGCGGCAGGTCTCGACGAGCTCGCATAGGTAGCCGCCGTCCTCGCTGTGGGGGTGATGCTCGTAGTAGTCGAGGTGCGGGGCGGCCGGGTCGAGCGCGACGAGCAGCGCCTCATGCAGCCGGCGACCGTTCGCGACCGGCTCGGCGCAGGGCTGCTCGGCGAGCATGTCGACGTAGTTGTAGGCCGCCTGAAACGCCACAAGCGCGCGCACCGCCGCGCGTCGCCGCCACCAGGGGACGAACGTGGCGAACGCGGACGCACCCTCGATGTTGCCGCGCTTGACGAGCGCCGCAAGCGCCAGCTCGCGCAGCACGGGATCGGAGACTGCGCGCGCGCGTGCATGCCGCCGGCGCAGCTCGCGCCGGACACGCGGAAAGACCGTGAGCCAGTAGCGCGCGGCCGCGACCACGAACACGCCCGCAAGCGCCACCCGCTCCCACGCTCCGCGCATCGCTACTTCCGTCGCCGCCGTACCGGCGGCGGGCACGGCACCGTGCTCTGCGCGGTCGCGGTGCTGCCGTCGAGGAACGCGAAGCTCGCGATGAACGGAAAGCCGCCGTGGGGACAGCGCGTGGGCACTTCGACGCCGCGCGGGTGAAAGCTCACGGTGCGACCGTGGTCGCGTTCTGTGTAGATCAGGCCGCTCGGGCCGATCGTCGCCTGCACGTGCACGATCGACACGGGCGGCCCGTTGGGCACGCTCGGGATCAGCGGGATCGCCGTGTCGAGACTTCCGCCGAGCGTCTGCGATCCCTGGATCAGTTCGCCTTGAAAGACGAGTTGCGCGTACACGGGCGCCTGACCGTTGGCGTAGAACAGCACGACCATGTTCCCGTCGTGCGACGGCCCTCGCAGCGCTTCGATCGTGGGGATCTCATGCCCGGCTCCCTCCCCGAACGGCACTTCCACGTAGGCGCTGCCGGAGCCCAGATGCGAGTCCTGCGGGCACCCGGCCGGCCCTTGAGCGGCGAGCGCCGCCGGATTGCAGATCGCGAGACCCAGCGTCGTCCTCAAGTAGTCGATCCCCGGCGGCAAGTGTAGGCTGAGGCTCTGCAGCGCAGATGGCAGCACCCCTTCCGTGCTGGTGATGTCGAATGCGAACCCGATCGTGGTGGGCGCGCCTAGCCGGTCCGGCGTGAACGAGGTATGCAGCGTCGCGGTCTCCGCCGCGCCCGCGGGTGCGGGCAGGCAGGCGCACAGCGCAAGCGCCGCCCCCAATACCCCGAGATGAGGCCCGATCCGGGACGCGGCCCCGTTCGAGCTGGTTGGTATGAATCGCATCGAAGCCCCGCTAGTACGACAGCGGGCCGCTCACCTCGACCGTGGTGGCGTCGTTCACGCGCTTGATCGAGCCCGTGAAGCGCAGGTTACTCGCGTGCGCGTGCGCATATGTCCCCGTACCACGCGAGATCGACAGCGTGCCCGAGAACGAGGCGTAGGCTCCTCCCACTTCGTAGTTCGCCGACCCGTGCCCCGTCAGCGACCCGCCCGAAGGGTAGATGTTGACTTCGGCCGTAACGTGCGTCTGCGAGGCGACGTTGAGGTGGATGTAGATCGTGCCTTTGATCGTGCCCGTCGCAGTGCCCTGCTCGTTGAGCGTCAGCCCGCTGTGGCTCGTCAGGTGCAGACGACCGTTCTCATGCAAATTCACCGTTCGCGCCGCCCCCGCGACCGGCCCATCCGCGCTCGATGCGCCGGCCCCCAGGGCGCCGGCCGCGGCGAGCGTCCCCAGCGATGCGACCGCCCCGATCGCCAGCGCGCGCGTCCGCCCGCGCCGACGAGGCGATACGTCGTTTCCGAGTGCCCGTACTACACCATCTCCACTAGATGCATACCCCATATGACCCGACCCCTCTCCTCTTGAGACGTAAAGACAGAGTGATTATATACGTACATGTGGGGTCGTGGGGTCGGTTCGGTCAGCGCGGCGCTTGCGCCAGCAGTCTGTCGACGTACGGGCCGAGGATCTTCGACACCGTGGCGGCGCTGTGCTCGGGCGCACCTGCGGGCAGGGCGGCGTGGCTGATCGCCAAGCGCACGAGCGCGTCGGCGAGCAGGCGCAGATCGGCGATCCTGACCTGCGGCCAGCCACAGGTCAGGATCGCCGCGAGACGCTCGGTCCCGAGCGCGAGCACCGGCGCGCCGTGAGTGGTGAACAGCGCGAGCAGGCCGTCGCTGCCGTCGCCGGCTAGGACCGTCTGGATCAGCTGGTTCTCGGCGGCCGCGCTCAAGAACACTTCGAAGGCTGCGCGCAGCGCCGCGTGAGGATCGTCGAGACGGGCGCACACGGCCTCCTCGACGGTGGCGAGGAAGCGATCGCTCTCACGCAAGATGTACGCCTGCGCAAAGTCCTCGCGCGAGCCGATCTCGTTGTAGAGCGTCTGGCGGCTCACCCCCGCGCCGCCCGCGATGTCGGCCATGCTGATGCTCGCCCACGCGCGCTCGCGTAGCAGCGCGTCGGCCGCGTCGAGCAACCGCTCGCGCAGGAGCGTCCTCGTGGCCTGCGCGTAGCTGGGACGGGCCGTCGCCGTCGCCATCATCGCCGCCCCCGCCGCTCGCTCCAGGCGCCGCGCCGTGCGCCCTCACCGCTCACCCGACGCTCGACCGGACTCACGGCGAGACCGGCTCGAAGTCGACCTTGTCGCGCACGCCGCAGTCCGGGCAGGCCCAATCGTCGGGCACCTCACTCCACGGCGTGCCCGCAGGAAAGCCCTCGCGCGGCGCGCCCTCCAGCTCGTCGTAGACGTACCCGCACACGGGACAAGCGAACTTGCTCATGGTCACGCTCCTCCTTCCCGCTCTAGTTCGTTCTAGTTCGTCGACGCCTGGGCGGCGGCGGATGTGGTGCCCACACCGGCGCGGTAGCGCGCGAGGATCCGCTTGCGCGCGCGAGGGCTGATGTTCGCGCGCGCGACGTCGCCCTCGTAATGGTCGAGCACGCGACGGTCCATCGTCCGTTTCCACAGCGGCGGGATCGCCGCGAGCACGATCATGCCCGCGTAGCCCGTCGGCAGCTGCGGCGCCTCCTCGTAGTGGCGCAGCGCCTGGTAGCGGCGGATCGGGTTGGCGTGGTGGTCGGAGTGGCGCTGCAGGTGGTAGAGCAGCACGTTGGAGGCGACGTTGTTCGAGTTCCAGCTGTGCTCGGGCCGCGTGCGCTCGAAGCGGCCGTCCTCGCGGCGCTGGCGCAGCAGGCCGTAGTGCTCGAGGTAGTTGACGACCTCCAGCAGCGAGAAGCCGAGCACCGCCTGCAGCAGCAGGAGGGGCAGCACGACGAGCCCGAACACGGCCGTCAGCGCGGCGAACAGGACGACGCTCATCGCCCACGCGTTGAGGATGTCGTTGCGGAACGCCCAATGCGAGGACTGCAGGCGATCGAGGCGCACGCCCTCGAGCTCCCACGCCGAGCGCAGGGAGCCTGAGACCGTGCGCGGCCAGAACGCCCAGAAGCTCTCCCCCAGCCGCGAGCTGGCGGGATCCTCGGGCGTGGCGACGCGCACGTGGTGGCCGCGGTTGTGCTCGATGAAGAAGTGCCCGTAGCCGCTCTGCGCGAGCGCGACCTTGCTCAGCCAGCGCTCCATGCTCGCGCGCTTGTGGCCGAGCTCGTGCGCGGTGTTGATCGCGACGCCGCTCACCATCGCCACCGTCAGCGCGAGGCCGATGTCCTCGACCGTCGAGAGTTTGCCGCTCGACCACTGCCAGCAGGCAAATACGAGCCCGGCGTACTGAATCGGCAGGTACAGGTACGTGCACCAGCGGTAGTAGCGGTCCTGCTCGAGCCACTTGATCGCATCGTCCGGCGGGTTCTCCGCGTCGAGGCCGACGATCAGGTCGAGCAGCGGGAAGACGGCGAACACGAGGAACGGCCCGTAGAACCAGAACACGCCGAGGCCTGTCGCCTCGACCAGGCCCCAGGCCAAGAAGGGCAGCGTGGGCACGATCAGCCCCAGCAGCCACAGGTAGCGCTTGTGGTCGCGCCATCGCGGCGCCGTCCCCGCCGGCCGCTCCTCCGCGATCGCCGGATCGGCCATTCCCACGCTTGCTCCACTCGTCGCCATCGCCACTCCTTTTGCTTGACAGAATCCTCGCAGCTGTCCAGAGTATTTACAAACTTGCGGTGTTTGTCAAGTAAGCTTCCCTAGCGTCGACAAGTGCCCTGAGCGGCGCCACCACGGATCGACGCAGCCACGCGCACATGGGTCCCCCGTCAAAAAGCCTCCTCGCCGTCCGAAGCGGCTGTCATCTTCGAGCTCATGAGCATCTTGCTGCTGATCGTCGGTGTCCTGCTCGGCGGCGCCTGCGCGCTTGCCTTCGCGCGGCCCAATCGCGCGCGCATGCGCGACGAGCTGAAGTCGCTCTCCGTCGACGTGCTCGCGCAGACCGGCGACTCGCTCGCCCAGCGGCTGGCCGACCAGCGTCGCGTCGAGGAGGAGCGCGCCTCCGGCGAGATGGCCAGGCGCGCGGAGGAATTCAAGGGCCTGGTGCAACCCGTGCAGGAGAAGCTCGGGCGGATGGAGAGCGAGATCGGGCGCCTCGAGCGCGAGCGTCGCCAGGCCCAGGGCGAGCTCGGGGAGATGGTGCGCAAGCTGAACGACGGCGTCGGCACGCTGCGCCAGGAGACCGGCGCGCTCGTCTCCGCGCTGAAGCGCCCCTCCACGCGCGGCTCCTGGGGCGAGATCCAACTGCGAAACGTCGTCGAGATGGCCGGCATGGTCTCCCACTGCGACTTCGTCGAGCAGTCGACGATCGACACCGACGACGGACGGCTGCGGCCGGACATGCTCGTGCGCCTGCCCGGCGCGAAGTTGATCGTGGTCGACTCCAAGGTCCCGCTCGACGCCTACCTCTCGGCGCTTGAGGCCGCGGGCGAGGACGAGCGCGAGCTGCACATCGCGCGCCACGCGAGGCAGACGCGCGAGCACATCGCAAAGCTCGCCGCCAAGGGCTACCAGCGCCAGTTCGATTCGACGCCCGAGTTCGTGATCATGTTCGTGCCCTCCGACGGCATCTACCAAGCCGCCCTCGCCCAAGATCCGGCGCTGATCGAATACGGCGTCTCCCAACAGGTGCTGATGGCGACCCCCACGACCCTGATCGGGCTGCTGTGGGCGGTCCACTACGGTTGGCGCCAGGAGCTGATCGCGGAATCCGCACGCGAGATCGCCGAGTCCGCGCGCGAGCTGCACAATCGTCTCGGCCGCTTCGTCGAGCCGCTCGCCAAGGTCGGCCGCCAGCTCGACTCGGCCGTCGGCGCCTACAACGAAGCCGTCGGCTCGTTCGACCGTCGCGTAATCCCGCAGGTGCGCCAGATCGAGCAGGCCGGCGCCGCCTCCGAGCGCGCGGTCGCAACGCCCGAGGCCGTCGAGCGCAGCGCCCGCCCGATCACCGCGAAGCTCGAGCTCGAGCCCTCGCCACAGACGACACGGAAACGCTCGACGCGCGAGCCTCTGCAGGCGGCCCCAGAGCAGCGCTCGGAGCTTGAGCCCCCGGAGATCGAGCCCCGGCCCGAGCGGACAACGCCGAGACTTCCCCTTGCGCCGGAGCACGAGCCGCTCGCCAGCGCACAGCCAGGAAGATCAGCAGCGTAAGCGCGACCGGCACGGTCGCGGGCAGCTCGTGCACGAAGAAGAACAGCAAGTCGAAGCCCAGCGCCAGACCCGCCACGACCACGGCCGCGCCCCGTTGCGACGCGCGCGGGATCGTCAGCGCGAGCAGGCCGCCGAGCGCGCCCGCGACGAACAGGTCCCCGTAGCCCATCACCGCCGTGCCGAACACTGCGCTCTGTAGCTGCGGCAGACCCGCCGCCGGGCGCGCCGCGTTCAGCGCGTTGTTCGGGCGCTGCAACAGTTCCGCGACGACGAGCGTCGTGTCCGCCGCCGCCATCGCCACGATCCCCGCGGCTAACCACCGCGGCGGCGTCACCGCCGCGAGCAGCACGCCGAGCGCGGCGCAGCTGAGCGCCGACAGCGCAAGCGCAGCCCCCTCCCCCGCCAGGCCGCCGCGATCTGCCCATGCGAGCGCGAACAGAGGCACGACGAGCAGCGCCCAGGGCGGCCTCCCCGCGTACGCGAGCCGGCCGAGCGTGAGCGCGGCGAGCAGCGGCACGGCGCCGAGCGCGAGATACGTCAACCCCTGCGCGCTCGCGTCTTCGGCCGCGCGCGCGACGAGCACAAAGCCGATCACCGACAGCGGCGGGATCACCGCCCAGCGGCGCCCACGCAGCCGCGCGAGGCGGGGATCGCTCAGCGCGCCAGGGACCGCCACGAGCGCGCCCTGCACGAGCGACAGCACGGCGATCGATAGCCAGAAAGGGGGCATGCCATGCAAAATAGACTGCTCATGTGCCGACACCCCCAATGCCCGCATCACCAAGCTCGCGGCAGGTACGCATCCGCCGCCGCCGATTCGCCGCCACCGCCGGTGCGGCGCTCGTACTGATCGCGCTGATCGCTGCGATCGTCGCGCCCGGCTCAGGCCGTCACGCCCCGCGGCCGAGCGCCAACGGCAGCGTCTCCCACCGCGCCGCCGATCCGCCCCCGAACGCAGCCGCGACGCGGGCGCGTGAGCGGCGAGCCGAAGAAAACGCGATCGATCACGTCCTCTCCTACACGCCAACGGTCTCCTCCGGCGGCGCGCATGGAGACGAGGTCGCGCTCACCTTCGACGACGGCCCCGGCCCCTACACCCAGCAGCTCGTGAGCGTGTTGAACAGGCTGGGAGCGCACGCCACGTTCTTTGCGATCGGCGAGGAGGAGCGCTATTTCTCGGCCGGGACCCAGCTCGAGCTGCGCTCAGGCGACGTCGTCGGCGATCACACCGAGACGCACCCGCCGATGGCCTCGCTCTCCGCACACGACCAGCATGAAGAGCTATTTGAACAGATCGCCCGTATCGAACTGCTCGGGGGACCCCGCCCCCGTCTGTTCCGGCCCCCCTACGGCTCCTTCAATGCGACCACGTTCCGCGAGCTGCACAGGATGCATCTGCTGATGGTTTTGTGGTCGACCGACACCTCCGACTACACGCTGCCCGGAATCAGGGCGATCGTGCAGCGCGCGCTCGCCGGCGCGCATCCCGGCGCGATCCTTCTCATGCACGACGCCGGCGGCGACCGCTCGGAGACGATCGCCGCGCTGCCGGCGATCGTCTCCGGCCTACGCAAGAAAGGGCTGCAGCCCGTCACGATTCCCCGTCTGATGCTCGACGACCCTCCGCCGCGCGGCCTGCCAATACCGAAGAGCCTCGCCGGGGATTGACCGCCAAAGCCTTACGATGACAGGCATGAACGCGCCGGCAAAACAGGCGCCGCCGATCTTGCATCTGTCCGCGGTGATGGGCAGCCCGCTGCGCGACGCGGACGGCGAGCGGCTGGGCAAGGTCGACGACCTGATCGTGCGTCTCGGCGGCGTCGGCTATCCGCCGATCACCGGCTTCCTCGCGACCGTCGCCGGGCGGAGCTCCTACGTGGGCGTCGATCGCATCTCCGACATCGGCGCCGACGGAGTTGTGCTGCGCAAGGCCAAGCTCGACCTGCGCCACTTCGAGCGCCGCCCCGAGGAGGTGCTGCTCGGACGCGACGTGCTCGACCGCCAGCTGATCAACGTGAAGGGCGCACGTCTGGTGCGCGCGAACGAGATCGAGCTCGCGCTGATCGCCGGCTCGTGGCGCGTCGTCGGCGTCGACACCGGCCCGCGCGGCGGCATCAGACGACTGCTGCCGAAGCCCCTCGGCGCGCGCATCGCAACCGGCCAGTTCCTCGACTGGGCGAGCGTCGAGCCGTTCGTGGGACACGTGCCGACGGTGCGCCTGCGGATCCCCCACCCGAAGCTCGCAAAGCTTCACCCCGCCCAGATCGCCGACCTCGTCGAGGCCGCCTCGCGGCGTGAGGGCGAGGAGATCATCCAGGCCGTCGGCGACGACGACCGCGAGCTCGAGGCCGACGTGTTCGAGGAGCTCGACGACCACCACCAGCGCGAGTTCCTCGACGACCGGCCAGACGCGCAGGTCGCCGCGATCCTCGCACGCATGGCCCCCGACGACGCCGCCGACGTGGTCGGCGAGCTCGACGAGGATCGCCGCGAGCCGGTGCTGACGCTGCTGCCCGTCACCCACCGCATCAAGGTCCGTGCGCTGCTCGGCTACGACCCCGCCGAGGCCGGCGGGCTGATGAGCCCCGACTTCGTCTCGCTCAGGCGCTCGACCACCGCGGGCGAGGCGCTCGACGCGGTGCGCCACTGCAAGATCGCCCCCGAGCTGCTGACCGCTGTATTCGTCACCTCGCCCGAGGGCTCGCTCGACGGCTCCATCCCGGTGACGGCCCTGCTGCGCGCCGAGCCCGACCGGCGCCTGAGCGCGCTCGTCAAGCACGAGCTGCCGAGCCTGCGCCCCGACGCCTCCTTCGAGGAGGTCGCGCGGCTGATGGCCGACTACAACCTGACCGCGATTCCCGTCGTCGACGAGCGCGAGTGCATGGTCGGCGTGGTCACCGTCGATGACGTGCTCGAGGCGATGCTCCCCCGCGGCTGGCGCCGGCGCTTCGGACTCCTCGGCGAGGACTGAATACACTCCGCGACGTGAGCACCACAGCGGGTCAGTTCGATGGCGGCTCGAGTACCGCCGTTCATGCGTCGTATCCGGTCGGCCAGTCGTGGCCGACCGCGCCTGCCTGCCCGGCTTAACCCTCACCGCACACGCCTGTTCGCGTTCCTCGGCCTGCTCGGCCCGGGGCTGATCGCGGCCAACGCAGGCAACGATGCGGGTGGGATCGCGACGTACTCGTCGGTCGGCGCCAAATACGGCTACAGCCTGCTGTGGACGATGGTGTTGATCACGGTCTCGCTCGGCCTCGTGCAGATGCTCGCCGCGCGCATGGGCGTCGTCACCGGCAAGGGGTTGGCAGAGCTCGTGCGCGAGGAGTACGGCATCCGCTGGTCGGTGCTCGCCACCAGCGCCGTCGTAGTCGCGAACCTCGGCATCTGCATCTCCGATTTCGTCGGCATCGGCGCCGCTCTAGGCCTCGCGGGCGTGCCCGTGCAGGTATCGGTGCCGATCGCCGCGGTCGGGATCTGGTTGATCATCGTGCGCGGCTCTTACCGATCGGCCGAGCGGATCTTCATCTGGTTCACGATCCCGTTCTTCGCCTACCCGATCGCTGCGATCCTCGCCCACCCGCATTGGGGCGCCGTCGGCAAGGCGCTCGTCATCCCCCATCTACACACGAGCTCGACCTTCCTGCTGCTGTTGATCGCGACCGCGGGGACGACGATCACCCCGTACATGCAGCTGTACCTGCAGTCGGCCGTGGTCGAGCGCGGCGTGCGCGAGGAGGAGCTACCCCACGAGCAGCGCGAGGCGGTCGCGGGCGCCGTGTTCGCCAACCTCGTGGCCTCGTTCGTCATCATCGCGACCGGGGCAACGCTGTTCACACACGGGATCCACAACATCGGCTCGGCCGCCGACGCCGCGCGCGCGCTGAACCCGTTCGCGGGGAGCTACGCGGAGGTGCTGTTCGGCGTCGGGCTGCTCGGCGCGAGCTTGCTCGCAGCGGCGATCCTGCCGATCGCGACGTCCTACGTCGTGTCAGAGTCGCTCGGCTATGAGAAGGGTGTCGGGCGCCGCCGCGAGGAGGCGCCCGTGTTCGTGAACATCATCACTGCCATGATCATGCTGGCGGCGTTCGTGGCGATGATCCCCGGTGTTCCCGTGATCACGCTGCTGGTCGCCGTGCAGGTCGTCAACGGGCTGCTCTTGCCGATCAACCTGTTCTTCATCTGGCGTCTCGCGCGCTCACGGCGAGTGATGGGCGAGCATCGCAGCCGCGGGGCGCTCGACGGCGTCGCGGCGATCACCGTCGCGGTCTTCTCCACGCTGTCGATCGTGCTCGTGATCGTGACCGTCGCGGGCCTCTGACCTGGGCGCCTTTGCTGGGAGGCACATGAGCGCGTCCCTCGAAGGCGCTGTCGGCGCCGGCCAAAACAGCTACCGGCATTGCTGTTGGGAACTAAAAACAGCTACCGGCATTGCGGTTTGGGAACTTCTACTGCTGGAACAGCAGCGTAGCCCCGATCGCGCCGCCGAGGTCGCCGAGCGCGGCGACGTGCACGTGCGGGGGACGGGAGTCGGCGAACAGGTGCGGCTGCATCGCCTCGGCGATGCGCTTGGCGTAAGGATGACCGAGGCGCACGCCGAGGCCGCCGCCGATGATCACACCCTCGACGTCGAGCAGGTTGACGGCCGAGGCGATGCCGGCGCCGAGCGCCCTCACCGCGCGGTCGATGACGTGGGTGGCGAGCTTGTCCTCGCGCTCGAGCGCGCGCGCCCAGATGCCGCTCGTCACGCGCGTGCGATCGCGCTCCTTCATCAACTTGAACAGGTCTGTCTTGCGCCCCTTCTCTTCGTGCAGCTCGCGCGCGTGCGCTTCCATCGAGGCGCGGCCGGCGTAGGCCTCCATGCAGCCGCGCCGCCCGCACGTGCAGCGCGCGCCGTCGATCTCGACGACCATGTGCCCGATCTCACCGGCACCGCCGCGCCCGGTCCAGGGCTTCCCGTCGAGCACGATCCCGCCACCGACCCCCGTGCCCCAGAAAACGCCGAGCAGCGAGTCGTACAGTCGCCCGGCGCCCAGCTTGAACTCGGCGTCGGTCGCGACCTGCACGTCGTTGCCGACCCTAACCTCGGCGCCGAGTGCCTTCCCCAACGTGGGCGCCAGCGGGAACGTGCCTTCCCAGCCGGGCAGGTTGCGCGCGCGCGTGACGTTGCCGTCTTCGATCGTGCCGGGCGAGCCGACCCCGATCCCAGCGAGCGAGGAGGTCTCGAGCTCGGCCGCCTTGGCGGCGTCGCGCAGCGCGGCCGCCATCTCCTTTGCCACATCATCCGGCCCGCCGCTCGTGGGCGTGGGACGGCGCGAGGACCCGAGCGCGTTGTGATCCTCGTCGACGATCACCGTCTGGATCTTCGTGCCGCCGAGGTCGATCCCGCCGAAGTTGGGCATCCGCGCGGATCATCGCAGACGGGCGCGCCCGCACCACGCGGACCCCACGCTGGGCCGGGGCAGAGAGTCACCCGCACGCTCTCCAACGGGCGAGCCGAGCGACCGTTGCACGCTAAGTCCCTTTGCACGCTTAGGGGCCATACATAAAGAAAGGCGTTGGCAACATTTAGGCGAATTTAGGCTCGCTTGCAGCGTTTCTTCGCACCCTCTTACAGACTCCGCGGAAGATCGACGCAGACTGAATATGGCCAACCAAACCAGAGCATCCTGGCTCGTCTACGCACTGGGGGCTCTGTGCATCGCCGCCATCGTCGTCGCCTTCCTCCTCGTCGGGCCCCAGTCGCAGTCGGCGACCGTGCAGAGCCGGATTCTCAAGGTCCAGCAGGGCGTAGTGCAGTCGACGGTGTCCGGCAGCGGCACAATCCAGCCCGCTGTTCAGCTTGACCTCGGCTTCAAGACCGCCGGCGTCGTGCAGCGCATCTACGTTGCCCAGGGCGCGCAGGTCGCCGCTGGAAAGCTGCTGGCCGAACTGAATCCCCAGAGCGCGGAAGTGACGCTCGAACAGGCCAAGGCAAGCCTGCAGGCCGCCGAAGCGACGCTCGTGCAAGAGGAAGAAAGCGGTGGCGAAACAGCCTCCGGGTCAGGGCAGGGCGGCAGCGCGAACGCGAGCGCAAAAGCCGCGACCGTCTCTACAACACCGGCCGCTCCCGTCACCCCCAGCCCAACCGCGAACGCGAACGCGACCCCAACCGCGACCCCAACCGCGACCGCGACCGCGACTCCAACCGCGACCGTACCGAGCGCTACGACTACACCCCCCACGACTCCAACCGCGACTGCGCCGAGCACGAGCACCCCGGCCGCGACTGTGCCGAGCACGAACACGCCAAGCGGAGCGTCGGGCGCGACCACTACCACCCCGGCGAAGATCGCGCCCAAGCGCTCCACCTCGACGACAACCACGTCGACACCTACGACGACGAGCGGCACCGAAAAAACGAAAGAGAGCGCGGCCACCCGCGAAGCGAACCTCGCCTCGGCGCGAGCGGCGGTGAAGAGCGACAAGCTCGAGGTGCAAAGCGACGAAGAGGCTGTGCAGGACACCAAGCTGTATGCGCCGACGGACGGCACGATCGTCACGCTCGCCGGCGAAGTCGGCGAAACCGTCTCCGGGACGGGCACGAGCAAGGTCTCGAGCACCAGCTCCACGAGCTCAACCGGGAGTGGCACAGGCTCGGCCGGCGCGAGCACCGGCGCCGCGACGGGCGGCCGCACGGCTGGCGGTGCCTCGGCCGCCGGCTCGTCGAGCTCGTCGGCCTCCTCCGGCACCTCGTTCGCGGTGCTCAGCGATCTCAGCACGATGCAGGTGGTGGTCCCGCTGAGCGAGTCTGAAATCGTGCACGTGCACGTCGGGCAGCCCGCGACCGTGACGATCGAAGCCCTCGAAGGGCTCAAGCTTGCAGCCGAAGTCGTGAGCGTCGCGACGCTTGCGACGAGCAACAGCGGCGTCGTCAGCTACGACGTCACCTTCCAGCTCAACCAGACAGGGTCAGGGGTCAGGCCCGGGATGAGCGCCTCGGCCGAAGTCGTCGTCAAGCAGGCAGAAGGCGTCAACGTCCCGACCAGCGCGATCTCCGGCGGCGCCGTGACGGTCGTGCGCAAAGGCAAGCACGTCCGCCAGGCCGTCGTTACGGGATTGGCGGGCAACGCCACGACGATCATCCTCAGCGGGCTGAAAGCCGGAGAAGAAATCGCGCTGCCGGTCGCCAGCACGAGCGGTGCCACCAGCCTCACCTCGAAACTCGCCGGGCGCGCCGGGGGTGGGGCGCTCGGCGGCGGCGGTCTCGGCGGCGGCGGTCTCGCGGGTGGCGGCGGTGGCGGCGGCGCGTTCTTCAGAGGCGGCGGGGGATGATGCGACCGCGCGCTCCCAGAGCGCAGCCGGTCGTCGCCCGCCGACCGGCGGGGACACGCTCGGCAAGCGGGAGCGCTCGCCGACAGCGCCCTCCGGTCATCCACCTTCACGGCGCCACCAAGACCTACGACCTCGGCCAGATCAAGGTGCGTGCGCTGCGCGAGGTCTCGCTGCGCATCGACCGCGGCGACTTCGTGGCGATCATGGGCAGCTCCGGCAGCGGCAAGAGCACGCTGATGAACATCCTCGGCTGCCTGGACATTCCCACGAGCGGCCGCTATGAGATCGACGGCGCCGACGTCGGCCACATGGACGAGGACGACCTCTCCGATCTGCGCAATCGCAAGATCGGCTTCGTCTTTCAGAGCTTCAATCTGGTGCCGCGCACAAGCGCGATCGCGAACGTCGAGCTGCCGCTCGCCTACGCCGGCCTGAACCGTGCCGAGCGCCGCCGCCGCGCTGCGCGGGCGCTCGGCGCGATGGGCATGGCCGACCGCCTACGCCACCTACCTTCGGAGCTCTCCGGCGGTCAGCAACAGCGCGTCGCGGTCGCCCGTGCAATCGTCACCAACCCGTCGCTGGTCCTCGCCGACGAGCCGACCGGCAACCTCGACTCGCACTCCACCGAAGACGTGCTTGCGATCTTCGCGCGCTTGAACGAAGAAGGCCGAACGGTCGTGCTGATCACCCACGAGCCCGACGTCGCCGCGCAGGCGCGGCGGGTGATCAGGCTGAGCGACGGGGAGATCGTCGCGGACGAGCGCCTGCTTGGCGTGAGCGATCCGCTGCCTGCCGCACACAGCCAGAAGTCGGCGCACTCGCTCGCCGCCGCACACGTCCCCGGAGCCCGGCGATGATCGGCTTCGAGACGCTTCGCATCGCCTGGGGCGGGATCACCACAAACAAGCTGCGCTCTGGCTTGACGATCCTCGGGATGACGATTGGCGTGGCGTCGGTGATCGTGCTGATCGCCGTCGGCAACGGCTCTTCCAAGGCGGTGCAGTCGCGCATCCAGAGCCTCGGCACGAACGTGCTGATCGTGATGGCCAACGGCTTTCGCGGCGGCGCGCGCGCGAACACCGCTTCCAGCGTCTCGCTGACGAAGGGGGACGCGGAAGCGCTGCAGAGCAAAAGCCTTGCCCCGGACGTCATGAGCGCCTCGCCGGTCGTCAACGCCGCGGGCGTCAAACTCGTCTACGGCGGCACGAGCTACGAACCGTCCTCGTTCGTCGGCACCACCCCCTCTTACATCAGCGCCCACAGCTACAAGCTCGCCGCAGGCTCCCCGTTCACGAGCGAAGACGTCGGCAAGCACCGTCGCGTCGCGGTGATCGGGCAGACGGTCGTGCAGGAACTGTTCGCCGGGCAGAGCGGCGTCGGGCAGAACATCAAGGTCAATGGCTCCAACTTCGAGGTCGTAGGAGTGCTGGCGTCGAAGGGAGCCAACGGCGCGACCAACGAGGACGATGTCGTGATGGCGCCGGTCACGACCGTGCAGGACTCGCTCACAGGCTACGGGCCGATCGACTCGATCACCGTCGAGGGCTCATCGCCATCGACGTTGAACGCGGCCGAAGCGGAGGTCTCGCAGATCCTCGAGGAACGGCACAAGATCAAAGACACGGCCGAACCGGGCTTTGAGATCCTCAACCAGGGGTCGCTGCTCGAAACTTCGAGCTCGACCTCGAGCGTGTTCACCACCCTCCTCGGCGAGGTCGCGGCGATCTCGCTGCTCGTCGGCGGGAGCGGCGTGATGAACATCATGCTCGTGTCGGTCACCGAGCGCACGCGCGAGATCGGCATTCGCAAGGCGATCGGCGCCCGGCGCTCTGACATCCTCACCCAGTTTCTCACCGAGGCGCTGCTCGTCTCGCTGATCGGCGGTCTGACGGGGGTGCTGGTGGGCGTGATCGGCAGCCAGTTCAAGATCGCGGGCGTCGAACCGGAGGTCGCTACCTACTCGATCTTTCTCGCCTTCGGCGCCGCCGCCCTGTCCGGCCTGTTCTTCGGCACCTATCCGGCCGCCCGCGCGGCCACCCTCAGACCGATCGAGGCGCTGCGCTTTGAGTAAGTCCCCCTTCCCCAACGAGGAGCCCGCCATGCCCAACGAGGAACCCCCAATCGAGCCGGTCGCGGGCGCGAGCGCCTCAGAGCACGCCGCGAGCGCCGAGCGTTCCGCGGCGACCACTCACGAGACCGCTGTGCAGGCGCCTGCCCTCGCCTACCGGCCGGAGGAGGAAGGCGATGGCTGGCTGGACGAGCCCGAGGAGCTGCCTAGCCGGCCGCGCCGCCGGCTGCTCGCGCCGGTCCCGATTGCGCTGTTGCTCGTGCTCCTCACCGCCTGCGGGTTCATCGGCGGCGTGCTGGTCGAGAAGGGCCAGGGCAACTCGGACTCATCCACTGCGGGGGCCGGCGCCTCGGCGCTTGCCTCGCGCTTCGCCGCGCTACGCGGCGGAGGCATCGGCGGGGGCGCGAAAGCTGGCGCCTCGGACGGTTCGAGCGGGGCCGGCTCCCGCTTTGGCGGCTCTGGCATAGCCGGCGCCAGCGGGACGGGCACAGGCGCAACCGTCGGCCAGGTCGCTTACATCCGGCGGAGCACTCTGTATGTGACCACCGCCGAAGGCAACACCGTCAAGGTCGATACCTCCCCGGCTTCCACCGTCACCAAGACGATCACATCCGACGTCAGCTCGATCCACCCCGGTGAAACCGTCCTCGTGACCGGAGCCGCCGGCACAAACGGTGCGGTCAGAGCCGAATCGATCCGCGTAGGCGCCGACGGCGGAGGTGGTCTCGCGGCCCTGTTCGGTCGCTCTGGCACGGGCTCCTCGCGAGGGACCGGGACCGGCTCAGGAGGAGGAGGAGGAGGAGGAGGCGAACCGGCGCTCTTCGGAAAGGGTGGCTAGAAGCGTCACACCGCGTCTATCAACGGCTTATGCAGCGGTTAAGCGCGCGCGGTTTAGTTTCTCGATTAGATCGCCGCGCCGACGACCACGCTTTCCTCACAGCAGAAGATCAGACCGCAGAAAGATCACCTACAAAGGAGTCCCATGCCTCACATGTACAGCAATAGACGTCCACTCGCAGCGGGCGCCATCGTGCTGGCGCTCCTGCTCGCCTGCCTCGGGCTGGCGGCCTGCGGGGGCTCCTCGAAAAGCTCGTCATCCACGACAGCCGCGAACGCCGCGGCCACGTCGACCTCGACCACTGCACCAAACGGCGCTAACGGCAAGAGCGGCGCCAACGGCAAGGGTCCTGCCGCCACCAACGCGGGGCGTTTCGCCGCGCTGCGCGAATGTCTGCAGAAGAACGGGATCACGCTACCGAGTCGCACTCCCGGGCAGCGACGCCCGGGTGGCGGTGGTGGCCTCCTCGGCGGCGGGGGCGCAGCCGGTGTCAAACTGCCCAACGGCGTGACGCGCGCGCACTACGAAGCCGCGCTGAAGAAGTGTGGCGGCAACGCCTTCGCCGGCGGTACGAGACGGCGCTTCGACAGCCCGAATTTCAAAGCGGCGCTCGCGAAGTTCGCGACGTGCATGCGCGAAAACGGCGTGAACATCCCGGCGCCTAACACTTCTGGCAGCGGACCAATCTTCAGCACCAAGGGGATCGATACCGCGAGCGCGCAGTTCAAAACAGCCGAGGCCAAGTGCAGCAGCGACTTGCGGGCCGGCTTTCGAGGCGGCGCGGGCGTCAACGGAGCACCGGGCGGCGGCCCCGGCGCTGCTGGAGCCAATGGAGCACCCGGCGCAGCTGGAGCCAATGGAGCACCCGGCGCAGCTGGAGCCATTGGAGCGCCCGGCGCGGCGGGGCCGGGAGGCTGAGCTGCTCCGCTAACCCTTCCCCGGGCCGCTGCTCTTGGCGGCCGGGGGAGCGGTGGAGCTCGTCGAGTCCGGGATCGCCGAGGAGCTCGGCTTGCTGGCGATGGCCGGCGCCGGCAGCGCGGCGATCCGTTTGATCAGCCGTTCCCACTGGGCGGCGCTCAAATCGCCGCGCACCACGACCGGCGCGGGGGCCGTGCGACCGGCAACCGCCGAATGGGCCCCCTTGGCCTTGGTGGCGGTCACCTTCGCAGCGATGCCTCCCTTCGGCGCGGGTGCGAAGACGACCTCGATGTAGTCGCCATGATCGGGGCGCGCGAGCGTGCTCGGAGCGTGCGGATAGCGCATCAGGCTGACGATCTGCTTGGGAACGAACTCGCCCTGCAGCGTCAGCAACGTACGGATCGTCGTGTCGGTGATCGACCCACCGCCCTGGTGGCCGGCGATCGGGATGCCGTTGATCTGCGAGATCGCGAGCCCGTTGCCGATGTGGGCGGAAGATACGTAGCCCGATACGGCGTACGCGCCGTCCCCGCAGCGCAGCGCGGCGACCGTCGGCTTCAAGCCGCTACGCGAGAGGAAGCCGAGCAGCGCCAGCACGCGCTTGTCGATCGCGCCGGAGGCGACTTCGTGGCGCGAGCAGGCGGACATGACGATGCTTGGATCGGACAGGATCTCACGCTCGAGATCGCTCTTGGACAGCAGGAAGACGGCGCTCGCGGTCGCCCCGAGCAGGCTCGGGTTGCCCTTCGCCCCCCGCGGGTGCAGGGCAGTATCGAGCTGCATCCAGTTCTCGAGGATCGCCTGCGGATCGATCGTGCGGGAGTCACCGGCTGGGCGGATCGCAAAACGCAGATGGCCGTCCTTAGCTCCGAGCGGCACGCGCACGCGACCGAGCACCGTGCCTTGCGCAACTACCGATCCGCGTCGCAGCGGCAGCGGTCGGTCGATCCCGGCAGCGTGCATGCCCGCACGGGAGGTGCGGCGCGCAATGCGCGCCGCCGTGAGCGCGTCGGGGTTGCCGGGATGCGCGAACAAGCGGACCTTGCCCCCGGTCACGGGCGTCGTTTCGGCGCCGGTCGCGGTCGCTTCCTGAGCACCGCTCGCGGCGGCCGTTTCGCTGGGCGTAGGCTTGGCGGGCGTCTTCACGTGCAGCGTCAGCGGCAGCTGGCGCCCGGCGCTCGCCGGCTGGGCCGGCGTCGGTTCGCTTCCCTGAGCGATCTGTGCCGGCGGCGCCTTCGCCGGGGCGAGCGGCGCCTTTGGCAGGCGATAGTCGGCGGCGATGCTGCCAAGCCCCGCATAGGTGAACACATCGCCGTAGACGTCGCGCAGGACTACGTACCGGCCGAGCTTGCGAGAGTGGCCGAGCTGCACGATGCGGCCGTCTTGCACTGCCACGACCGAGGCGTTCGGCGCGCTCATCAGGTCCACAAACTGCGGGGCTTCGGCCTCGACGCCGGCTTTGCCAGTGGCAAGCGCCGCCGCGAGCGCCGGCGTGGGAGGCGCGACAGACCCGGGCGTTGCCTGTGCGGATCCCGCGGGCGCCGGTGAGCTCGACGGGCTCGAGCCGGGGGCTGCGGACGCGCTCGACGTGGCGGGCGCAACACTGGGAACGGTTGCAGGGCTCGAGCCGCTCACCGCGGCCGGCGCGGCGTTCGAGGTCGCGCTCGAGGACGGCACGGCCGACAGCAGCGGCCCCCATGCCAGGCGCTTGCCGGTCACGGGTGGGCGCGCGTCGACGAGACCTGTGAGCGTCGCGATCACCGCCTTGGGATAGGTGGCGATCAGCTTGGCCCGCAGGAGCACGGAGTCCGCATATTCTTCGGAGTGGTTGTAAGCGAGGATCGCACCGCGCAGATTGCTCTCGGCGCCGGCCGCGCGCAGGTAGCGGGCGGCGGCGAAGACGGCGTCCACCGGGTTGTATGGATCGGCGTAGCCGGCGTTCAGCGCGTCCACCCCATACTGCAGCCAGGTCGACGGCATGAACTGCATCCATCCGACCGCGCCCGCCGTGGAGACCGACTGATCGCTGCCGTAGTCGGTCTCGATTTCGTTGACCGCCGCGAGGATTTGCCACGGGACGCCGTACTGGACGGCGGCGGCTTGATAGATCGGAAGCAGGAACAGCGGCACGCGATAGAAGCCGAGCGCCTGCTCGGAGGCCGCCGACCCAGCGAGCTCCGCCGCCAGCGCCTTCGCCTGCGCGACGAGGAGCTGCGGTGGCAGCGCGATGTTGCCGGGCCCGGACTGGGCTGTGCCCTGCGGCGCGTTCGCGCCCGCCGTTACGGGGGTGGCGCTTGGCGAGACGGGAGCGGTGGCAGAGACGCTGCGGCTCACCTTCTTTGCGGGCGTCACCTTCTGCTTGCGCTGCAGCACGACCGTGGGGATTTCCGCAGGCGCTGCCGGCGCCGGGGTGCTCGCCGGAGGGGATGCGCTCCCCGAGCCCGGCGTCGCTTCCGAGGTAGTAGGCGTGGTCGTGGGCGTGGTCGTCGTCTGTCCGGACGCGCCTGACGGGGCGACAGGGACGCTCGCGACGGGCGTGGACGCCGTGACCGGCGGTGTCGCGGCGCCTTCTCCCGGGCTTGGCGAGGCCGCGGGCGCTTCAGCGCCGAGCGCCGCACCGGAGAGGGGTCCGCCGAGGCTGACCGCGGTCAAGCCGCCGCCGGCGAGGGCGGACAGCATCGCGCGCCACGCTCGGCGGCGCGGGTCTCTCAGCACGGGCATGCGCCGAAGTTGGTCATCTTGCGGTCGTCCCATAGTCGTGGTTGGCGCAGCTAGCCCACGATCGCGGGGTACGCCCACCGAGATTCATATCGGCAGGCAACCACGAATCCGTAAAGGAATCGTAATCGCGCCCACAATTCGGGACGAATAACCGGCATCGGCTGCCCTTTCGGGAGCCCGCGCCATCCTCCTGCTGGAGACGGCGTGACCCATTTGTGTCGAACCGCTCTATTCTTCCCTCCCACGGGTTAGAGGTTGACAGAGGCCGTAGACAGCAAGCCGGCCTGAATAGAGGACAAACACGGAGAGAGACGAGGAGAGGGGCGTAGCGCAATGACCATGTCCAGGATTCGGGTTTCGATCGTGCTCGCGGCGCTGGTCGGCTGCATATGTCTGCTCACGGCCGCCGCGGCACAGGCGGAAGAGACCGTGACGGTAACCTCGGCGGGCTTCTCGCCCGACCGCCTCGGGGTGCCGACAAACGTGTTCGGCGGTGCGAACATCGGCTCGACGAACACGCCGGTGCCCTCGCCGATCACCCACATCAACGTGTTCGGGCCGGCCGGGCTGACGCTCAACCTGGAAGGCACCGGCACCTGCACCGCCGCGAAGCTCGAAAACCTCGGCCCCGAAGGATGCCCGGCCGACTCCAAGGCCGGTTTCGGCGGTGGCGAGGGCGCATATGAACTCGCCAAAGAAATCATCAACGAGAAATTCACGGTCGACTTCTTCCTCGAAAGCAACCGGCCGGGCCACGTGGTGCTGCTGATCTACCTCGACGGCGCCACGCCGGTCTCGATCCAGCTGGTGTTCAAAGCGCCGGTGATCGAGCGGCCCAAGCCGTACGGGCTCGGCTTCAGTCTCGAAGTGCCGCTGATCAAAGTTCTGCCGGAAGCCTCCGACGCGTCGGCGATCAGCGCCTTCTTCACGGCCGGCGCCAAGAACGTCGCCTACTTCAAGAAGGTGCACGGCAAGCGCAAGCTCGTCCACGTGAAGGGCATCATCACGCCCAAAAGCTGCCCGCACGGCGGCTGGCCGGCGTTCTCGGAAATCAGCTTCGAGGACGGCTCGACCGTCAAAACTACGGTCAAGATTCCCTGCCCGAAGAAATAGCGATGAGACACACGGCGATCCCGTCGGCGGCGCTGGCAGCATGTCTCTGGGCTGTTGTCAGCTCGCCGGCGGTCTCGGCGCAGCCGGCGGCGGGACCGCCTTCAACGGATGCGAGTATGCACGCGTCGTTCCTGCCGGACCGTCTCGGCGCCAGCACCGCTCTGACCCTCACCGTCGACTTCTCCGGCGGCGTGGAAGGCGTGCCGGCGCCCGTACGCCAGGCGGTCCTGCGCCTGCCCGCCGGTATGGCGATCGGCCTGCGCGGTGGCGCGACCTGCCCGCCGTCGCACCTGCGACGCAGAGGCGCGGCCGGCTGTCCGGTGGGGTCGATAATCGGCCGGGGCCATGCGCTAGCCGACGTGTACGCGGGCTCGCTCGTCGTCCCTGAGGAAGCCGACGTCACGGTGTTTCGCGGCGTCAGCCGGAATGGGCTGCAGACCTTCGAGATCTTCGGCCAGGGTGAAACCCCGCTGTATCAGAGCGTGATCAGCATGGCCGTGCTGCAACCGGACAGCGCCCCGTACGGCGCCAAGCTGACGGTGTCAGTCCCCCCGATCCCGACGCTGGTGCTCGAGCCGGACGCGTCGATCGTCTCGGTGTCGGTGACGGTCGGCGGGATCGGTCCCAAGCCCAAGGCCCACGCCGCCGCGGGCTCCATCCGCGTACCCCACAGCTGCCCCGTCGGCGGGTTCCCCTTCGCCGCGAGCTTTGCGTTTGCCGACGGCTCCGCTACGAGCGCATCCACCGCCATCGCCTGTCCGTAGCTGATCCACGAGCCGTCTCGACGCGATAACCTGAGCGCCCATGGAAACGATCTTCTCCGTCCTGCAGGTAGTGATCGCCGTGATCGTCATCTTTCTGGTGCTGATGCATTCCGGCAAGGACTCCGGCCTGTCGGGCGCTTTCGGCGTCGGCAGTGGCACGGGCCCACTCGGAGGAGGGTCGATGGTGGAGCGCAACCTCAACCGCTGGACGATCTTCTTCGCGGTCCTGTTCATCATAAACGCGGTGATCCTGCTCAAGCGTCCCTGGGCGTAGGCCCCTCAAGCGCCGCGAGCCGGTTGAGGATCTCGACCGCCTCCGCGCGCAGGGTGGTGTCGATCGTCTCGTAATCCTCGCGCGAGAGCTTGCCGGTGCGGTAGTCGAGCTCGGCGTCGCGAATCTCGCGGTACTTCGCCTCGCGCGCGGCCTCGAGCTCGTCGTGAGCGGGCGCGGAGACGGACGGCTCGCGACTCGCGGCGCGCAACGGCTGGCTGACCACGGCGATCACCGCGACGAGCAGCACGACGATCAGAAACGCGATCAGGATGTCCATTTGGATCCCGTTTTGCCTGTGTTCAGGCGCGCGCGAGGCCGTGCTCGGCGCGGTTGCGCGAGCGTGCTGCCACACGACGGCGCACGGCGCTCGGCGCCGGCCAGATCGCGATCAGGCCTCCACCGCCCACGATCAGGCCGCCGATCCAGATCCACATCACGAGCGGCGAGACGATCAGATGGAACTGGGCGGGCGGCGGGCTCTTCAGGTAGGCGCGAGCGAGGTAGCCGAGCGCGACGTCGGCGTCTTCGGGCGGCAGCGTGCGATTGCCGATCTTGATGATCCGCTGCAGCGCAGGCGTTTCGATGTCCGGCGCGATCGCCGTCCATACGTCGCGCGTGACGCCCGCGTCCATCGCAATGTGGCTCACCGGCTGACCCCCGATCAGGCTCGCAACCGATCCCTGGCCAGGTTCGCCCGACGCGTAGAAGCCCTCGCTGGGATACAGCGTGGCGATGTGGTGGGCGCCCTTGGTCACGTCGAGCACGGCGCCCAGGCTGAGCGTGGAGCCGGTGTGGGCGGCATCGTTCTTCGGCGTGATCGTCGCTGTCGGGCGCACGTAGCGAAGCGTGTAGGCGCCGACGCGCGCGGATTGGCCCGGCGAGAGGCCGAGCTCGGAGGCGTGCTGGAACGAGGAGGACGCGGCGACGCCGATGAACAGGACGGCCATGCCGATGTGAACGATGTAGCCCCCGTAGCGCCGACGGTTGCGGCGTACGAGCGCCAGCAGCGCGACCGGCGCTGCCTCGCCGGCCATCGCCCGGCGCGCACGCACACCGCGGAAGAACTCCTGTCCGATCGAGCCGAACACGAACGCGCCGCAGCAGAACATCGCGATCGCGAACCACTTCGCCTGCACCCCGGCCGTGAGCAGCGCGACGAGCGTGAGCAGCGCGACCGCGAGCGGCACGAGAAAGTTCCTACGCGCGTTGGCGAACGTCGCGCGCCGCCACGCGATCACCGGCCCGATGCCGCTCAGCAGCACGAGGATCAGCGCGAGCGGCACCGTGTAGCGGTCGAACCACGGTGGCCCGACCGAGGCTTCCTGGCCGGTCAGCGCCTCGGAGATCAGCGGAAACCATGTGCCCCAGGAGATCACGAAGCACAGCCCCACGAGCACGAGGTTATTGGCGAGGAAGATCGACTCGCGGGAGAGCAGCGAGTCGAGGCGGTGCTCGGAGCGGAGCATGTCGCGGCGCGAGACGACCAGGTAGATCGAGCCGGCGATCAGCACCCCGATCAGGCACACGAACGGCACGCCGAGCGTGGCGCCGCCGAAGGCGTGGATCGAGTTCAGCACGCCGCTGCGCACGAGGAACGTGCCCATGATCGCGAGCGTGCCGGTGGCGAGCACGAGCGAGACGTTCCAGACCTTCAGCATGCCTCGTTTCTCCTGGATCATCAGCGAGTGCAGGAACGCCGTGCCCGTGAGCCACGGCATCAGCGACGCGTTCTCGACCGCGTCCCAGCCCCAGTAGCCGCCCCAGCCGAGCTCCGCGTAGGACCAGCGGGCGCCCAGCAGGATGCCGATGCCGAGGAACAGCCAGGCCGCGAACGCGAAGCGCCGCACCGCCCTGATCCAGTCGGCGTCGACCCGGCGCGCCAGCAGCGCGCCCATGCCGAAAGCGAGCGGGATCGTGCATAGCGTGTAGCCCGAGTACAGCATCGGAGGGTGGATCATCATCGTCGGGAACCGCAGCAGCGGATCGAGCCCGGCACCTTCGGCCGGCGTCGGGCTGGTGGTGTCGAACGGGTTGGCGTAGAACACCATCAATGAGATGAAGAAGCCGCCGAATCCGAGCAGGATCGCAGTCGCGTAAGAGGCGACGTCACGCATGCGCTTGCGGGTCAGGAAGAGCGCGAGGCTCGACCACAGCGACAGAAGCCACGCCCACAGCAGCAGCGAGCCTTCCTGCGAGGACCACACTGCGGCGGCGCGGTAGAACGTCGGCGTGGTTCTGCTCGAGGTGTCGGCCACCGTGTTGAACGCGAAGTCGTTACGCAGGAACGCGATCTCGAGCACGGCGAACGCGACCGTGAGGATGCCCGCGAGCGCATATACCGCGCGGCGCCCTGACTCCGACAGCTCCATGCGGCCGGTGCGTACGCCATACAGCGACGCGCCGATTCCGTACACGCAGATGGCCAGCGCCAGCAGCAGGCAGGCGCGCCCGAGACCGGCCATCAGCGTCTACCGCTCTCGTTGGTCGGATACGCTGCGCGAGCGGACACTCAGGAGGTCTGCTTCTCGCCGGGCGGAGCGGTTTTGTACTTCGACGGGCACTTCGTAATCAGCGAGTTGCGTTCGCCGATGAACCGACCGCTCTGCTTATCGACGGTTACGATCACCTCGCGCCCTTCCCGGAAGGGGTCGGGCACGGTGCCGGTGTATGCCACCGGGATGACGGCTCCCCCTACGCGATCCTCGACGCTGAAGCTCAGCACCGCACCTGTGCGGTGCACGGATTTGGCGACGACCGTACCTGTCAGCTGGTAGCTTCGACCGGGCTGGGCCTCGCGGAGGAGCTGGCTGGGGCTGAGAGCCGGGCTGGCGGCGCTGAAGCTGGTGTAGATCAGCGCGCTCGCCAGCACCACAGCCGCGCTCAATGCCACTACCAGACGCACCGTTCGCTTACGCGCGGGGTTCATCGCCCTCAGTATCTCAAACCGCCTCGCTGCTCGTGCCGCAAACCAGCTATTCGGCCAGGAAATTGTGCGCGCAAAGCGAAACCTTGGGGCGTGAGCCGAGTCTTTACAGGTAGAGAGCCATGAGAGCGATCATCTCCCTTCCCCAGCATCCCTTCACCGAACGGCGCCATTCGCGCCGCCGACGCCGCCGCGCCAGGCACGCGACGGAGGCCACAGCGGCGCTCGAGGCATCGCCCATCCGCGAAGCGGCGCTCGTCGTGCCCAGCGAGTCGCCGTCGGACCTTGCGGCTCAGCGCGTACGCGAGGCCGGCGGCCCGATCGACCGGGCCTCGTATACGTGCATGTGCGGCTACGTGTTCCTCGCGCCGGTCTCGACGACCGTGCAGTGCCCGCATTGCAGCGCCGCGCAGGCCTGGTAGCGCCGCCCAGCATCACGCGCGAGCCGGCGTGAGAGTCCTCTCATAATGGCGCGGTCTTTAGCCGAGCCAAAGAGACGGCCGCCAGGCTGCCTCAGCTCCGAGCTGAATCCGGTCGGCTCGCATCAAATAACACGATCTACGATGAGTTTTCCACAGCGGCAACATCAAGGCCGCCGAGTGATGGCCAAGGTGCCGGAGATCACCGGGGTCTTCTGGGTATTGAAGCTCCTGACGACCGGGATGGGTGAGTCGATGTCGGACTTCTTGGGTCAGAAGAGCGTCCCGATCGCAGGAGCGATCGGCATCTTCGGGCTGTGGCTCGCGCTATGGCTGCAGCTGCGCCAGCGCGAGTACCGAGCGGTCTACTACTGGTTCGCGGTGATGATGGTGGCGATCTTCGGCACGATGGCCGCCGATGGGGTGCATGACGGAGCGAGCATTCCTTACACAGTCACCACGCCTGTGTTCGCGGTCGTCGTGGCGGCGGTGTTCTTCCTCTGGTATCGCAGCGAGGGCACGCTCTCGATCCACACGATCACGGCCCGCCGTCGTGAGCGCTACTACTGGGCCGCGGTGCTCGCGACGTTCGCGCTCGGCACCGCCGCGGGAGACTTGACAGCCTTATCTCTGAACCTCGGCTTCTTCGGGTCGATCGTGCTGTTCGCCTCTGTCATCGCGATTCCCGCGGTCGGCTGGTGGCGCTTCAACATGAACTCGATCTTCGCGTTCTGGTTCGCCTACATCGTCACCCGTCCCCTCGGGGCCTCGTTCGCCGACTGGTTCGCCAAGCCGCACGCGACCACCGGGCTCGGACTCGGCGACGGCGCCGTCAGCGGCCTGGCGCTCGTCGCGTTCGTCGCTCTCGTCGCCTACGTGGCAGCCGCCAAGCCCGACATCCAAGGCGCGCAGGCGCATAGCGAGCACGTCGCCCCACAGCCGCGCCTGACCGTCCTGGATGCCGAGCTGGAGCTCGACTAGCGCGCGTCGACTAGTACGCGCCTTGCGCGTCTTACCGAATGTGCATCCCGCTGATCGCGCGCGAGATCACGAGCTGCTGGATCTCGGCGGTGCCCTCGAAGATGTCGTAGATCTTCGCGTCGCGGTGCCAGCGCTCGACGGGATACTCGCGCGTGTAGCCGTTGCCGCCGAGGATCTGGATCGCGCGCTCGGTCACCCACACGGCGACCTCGCCCGCCTTGAGCTTTGACATCGAGCCCTCGGCGTTCTCGAACGGGACCTGGTTGCGACCCATCCACGAGGCGCGCCAGACGAGCAGGCGCGAGGCGTCGATCTCCATCTTCATCCGTGCGAGCGTGAACGCGATCGCCTGGTTCTCGATGATCTTCTTGCCGAACTGCTCGCGCTCCTTGGCGTAGTCGAGCGCGTACTCATACGCGGCGCGGGCAATCCCCAGCGCTTGGGAGCCGACCGTCGGGCGCGAGGCCTCGAACGTCTGCATCGCCGCTTGGGACTTGCCTTTCTTGCCCTCGCGCACGCGGGCGAGGCGCTCGTCGAGCTTCTCCTTGCCGCCCAGCACGTAGCCAGCGGGGACGCGACAGTCATCGAGGTAGACGTCGGCGGTATGCGACGCGCGCAGGCCGTGCTTGGACACCTTGGCGCCCTGGGAGATGCCCTTGGCCTCGCTCATCGGCACGACGAACGCGGCGTGCCCTTTCGAGCCGAGCTCGGGGTCGACGGTGGCGATCACGACGTGAACATCGGAGATGCCGCCATTCGTCGCCCATGCCTTTTGCCCGTTGATGACCCACTCGTTCGTAGCCTCGTCGAACTTCGCGCGGGTGCGCACGTTGGAGACGTCCGAGCCGGCGTTCGGCTCAGATGCGCAGAACGCGGCGACCTTGAGATCGTCGGGGGTGCCGAAGCATCGGGGGATCCATTCGCCGATCTGCTCGCCCGAGCCCTGACCGAAGATCGCGGCGACCGCGAGCGCCGTGCCCATGATCGACATGCCGATGCCGGCGTCGCCCCAGAACAGCTCCTCGTTGACGATCGGCAGCGTCAGCCCAGTGGGGTCGGCGAAGAACTGAGCCAGCCCCTCGAACCCGTACAGCCCGATCTTCGCGGCCTCCTGGATGATCGGCCAGGGGGTCTTCTCCTGCTCGTCCCACTCGTGCGCGGCGGGGCGCATCACGTCGGCGGCGAACCCGTGCACCCAGTCGCGGATGTCCTTCTGGTCCTGGTTCAGCGCGAGCGAGAAGGTCGCCTCCTGGTTGGCGGAGTTGGCGATCGCGTTGACGGCGGCCTCGGCGGCCTCGGTCTTCTCGTCGGTGCTGGCGACGGGTGTCGTCGTGGCTGACATCGAAACGGGCTCTCCTTTGAATGATCGTCCGTCGCAGGTCGCACGCGTGCGTGGCAGGGCGACGGGCCTTCGGGCAGGTTCGCAAAGCGTAGCCCACATAGGGCGATTACGCGAATGACCGAAGCTACCATCTCTTTATTGATGCTAATCCCGATTGGGTTTATAGTGTTCTCTTTCACACCATGTCAATGTTCTCGACGTAGAAAGTGACCATGCCCAAACGCACCCTTGCCGTACCCCTCGCCGTAATCGTTGCCGCGCTCGGGCTCACCGCCTGCGGCAGCTCCTCCTCCAGCTCCGGCAAGCAGCTAGCGCTGGTCGCCTACTCGACCCCGGAGGCGGCTTTCGAAAAGCTGATCCCCGCTTTCGCGGCGACCCCCGAAGGCAAGGGGATTACGTTCAGCAAGTCGTTCGGTCCCTCGGGCGAACAGAGTCGCGCCGTCGCCAACGGGCTGCACGCCGACGTCGTCAACCTCTCGCTGCAACCGGACGTGGAAAAGCTCGTCAAGGCGGGGCTTGTGTCGCCGAGCTGGAACCAGAACGCGACGCACGGCTTCGTCACGAACTCGGTCGCGGTGATCATCGTGCGCAAGGGCAACCCCAAGCACATCACCGGCTGGTCGGATCTGATCAAGCCGGGCGTGGGCGTGCTGACGCCGAACCCGTTCACCAGCGGCAGCGCGCGCTGGAACGTGATGGCCGCCTATGGAGCCCAGCTGAAGGAAGGCAAGACCCCGGCCCAGGCACAGGAATATCTGAAGGCGCTGTTCCATAACGTGGTCAGCCAGGACAGCTCGGCGCGCAACGCGCTACAAACGTTCCTCGCCGGGCGCGGCGACGCGCTGATCGACTACGAGGACGAGGCGATCGCCGACCAGAAGAAGGGCGCGTCGATCGAATATGTGATCCCGAAGGACACGATCCTGATCCAGAACCCGATCGCCGTCGTCGACACGGGCGCGAACGCGAGCGAGGCACAGAAGTTCGTCAGCTACCTGCTCTCACCGGCGGGCCAGAAGATCTGGGCTTCGGAGGGCTACCGGCCGGTCGTGCCCGGGGTTGCCGTGCCCGGTCAGTTCCCGACGCCGGCGGGCCTGTTCACGATCGAAACACTTGGCGGGTGGAAGGCCGTGACGAAGCAATTCTTCGAACCGGAAACGGGGATCGTCACGAAGATCGAGCAGTCGCTGGGAGTGTCCACTGCCAAATAAGGCTCCGATTCCCGCGCCCGCGGGCGCAGGCAGCTCCGGCGGCGGCGAGGCGCCGGGGTCGGCCGCGTTCATCCCCGGCGCCCCGAGGCACCGCAGACGCACGGGCGGAGTGGGGCTCGGGGTCGGCGGCGCGCTCGGCAAGGGGCTGCTCGGGATCTACCTGTCGGCGCTCGTGCTGCTGCCGGTGGCCGCCCTGCTGGCCAAGTCCGCCAGCGGTGGCACGAGCGTTTTCTGGCGCGAGGTGACGAACCCGGAGGCGCTCGCCGCGATCAAGCTGACGCTGGTCGTGTCGGTGATCGTCGTGTTCGTCAACGCGATCTTCGGCACGCTGATCGCGTGGGTGCTCGTGCGCGACGAGTTCCCCGGCAAG
>DASYAM010000027.1:0-36937 GCA_036501315.1 Solirubrobacteraceae bacterium | reverse complement strand
CTACGACGTCAAGAAGGCCGAGACGGGGATCATCTACATCGACGAGGTCGACAAGATCGCGCGCAAGGCCGACAACCCGTCGATCACGCGCGACGTCTCCGGCGAGGGCGTCCAGCAGGCGCTCCTGAAGATCCTCGAGGGGACACAGGCCTCGGTGCCGCCCCAAGGCGGGCGCAAGCACCCCCACCAGGAGTTCCTCACGATCGACACGACCAACGTGCTGTTCATCTGCGGCGGCGCATTCGCGAACCTCGACCAGGTGATCGAGCGGCGCATCGGCCACAAAGGCGTCGGCTTCGCCGCCGCGATCGAGGCCAAGGGGGAGCGCGACCAGGGCGAGGTATTCGAGCAGTGCCTGCCCGAGGACCTGATCGAGTACGGGCTGATCCCCGAGTTCATCGGCCGCCTGCCGGTCGTCTCGGCGGTACACCAGCTCACGCGTGAGGACCTTGTCTCGATCCTCACCGAGCCGCGCAACGCGCTCGTCAAGCAGTTCCAGCGCTTCTTCTCCTTCGACGGCATCGAGCTGGTGTTCTCCGAGGACTCGCTGACGGCGGTGGCCGAGAAGGGCCTCGAGCGTGAAACCGGCGCGCGTGGGCTGCGCTCGATCATCGAGGAGATCCTGCTCGAGGTCCAGTTCGAGCTGCCTTCCCGCCGCGACGTGAAGAAGTGCGTCGTCACGAAGGAGACGGTCGAGAAGGGTCTCACCCCGACGCTCGTCACCGAAGCGGCGCCCGAGGAGGCCGAAGACGCCTCACCGCGCGAGCAGTCGGCCTAGCCGCCCGCTACCATCGCTTCATGGCCAAGCGCAAGACGCAAAGCTCCAAGTCGAAGACGGCCCGTTTGAAGGCGCTCCCGTGGGCGGCGCTCCTACGGGTGGGCTTCGCCGCCGGCCGGCGCTGGCGCTCGCTCTCCGAGCACGATCGCGCACGTCTGACGGAGCTCGTGCGCCGCTCGCACGGGCGCCTCAGCAACCTCAGCTCGGGCGAGCGGCGGGAGCTGCGCAAGCTCGCGCGCAAGCTCGACCTCCGCGGCATCGGCGACGAGCTGCGGGGGCTGCTGCGCGGCAAGCGGCGCGGCAAGTGCCGCAAGCGCCGTTGATGGTCCATCCCATGCGCGCGAGCGCGACCGTCTTGCAAAGCAGATAGCCCCCATGGCCGAGGACCTCGACAAGCTCTCCACGCATGAGCTGCACGACCGCGCGATTCGTCGCGCCGAGAAGCACCTCGACGTGAGGTTCCTGTGGTCGCTGCTGGAGATGATCCCGGCGGCCGAGACGATCAGCGGCGACGAGGGCGAGGCCGACTTCGACATCGAACACGCGCACGGGCTGATCTCAGACGCGGTGCACAGCGGCGACGGCAAGCTCGGCGAGGCGCTGCGCCCCGTGTTCTCTGACTACCTGCGCAAGCACCCCGACGCGTAGGGCGCTTCCAGGCGGTGTCTCGAGCAGTGTGGAGCTCCGCCCAGGCCGAATCTCACCTGCGCTCGCTCGAGCTGTTCGGCATGCGCTTCGGCCTGGATCGCATGCGCCGGATGATGACCGTGCTCGGAGCTCCTCAGGAACGCTTCGGCGCGATCCACGTCGTTGGCACCAACGGCAAGACCTCGACGACGCGCATGGCCGCCGCGATCCTCGAGCGCCACGGTCTGCGCACTGGGGCCTACACCTCGCCCCACCTGACCTCCTACACCGAGCGCGTGCAGGTCGCAGAGCGCGACATCGAGACGGACGCCTTTGCCGCGGCCGTCGCGCGCGCCGCGTGGGCAGCCGAACGCGTCAACCGTACGCTCGCCGAGGACGACCACGTCACCCAGTTCGAACTGCTCACTGCCGCTGCTTTATGGGCGATGGCCGAGCAAGGGGTGGAGGTGGCCGTGGTCGAGGCCGGGCTCGGCGGCCGCTACGACGCCACGAACGTGCTCGCCTCGCGGGTGAGCGTGCTGACGAACGTCGGCCTCGAGCACACCCGCTGGCTGGGGCCGACGGTGCGTGACATCGCCGAGGAGAAGCTCGCGGTGCTGCGCCCACGCACGACGCTCGCGCTCGGCGCGGAGCTCGACAAGCAGGCGCTTGCCGTCGCCACGCGCGTCGCACGCGAACGCGAGGCGCGAATCGTCCGCGTCGCGGCCGTATCTGCATCGGCGGCCGCGCCGGCGAGCGCGCCGAGCGACGCGACTCCAGAGCCGCTGCGGGCAATGGGAGCTTTTCAGCAGCGGAACTTCGCGCTCGCGCGCCTTGCGTCCGAGGCCTATCTGCAGAGCGTCGGAAACGAGCTGAGCGAGCAGGCGGTACGCGCTGCGGGAGGGACCGTCGAGGTGCCTGGGCGACTGCAGATCCTCGGCGAGAGCCCGCTCACGGTGCTCGACAGCGCCCACAACCCGGACGCGGTCGTGGCGCTCGTCCAGGCGCTCCCGGAGGTACTGGCCGGGCGGCCGCTCGGGGTCGTGCTTGGCGTGCTCGAGGACAAGGACGCGGCGTCGATGCTCGCCGCGCTGCTGCCCCTGTGCGAGCGGGCCTGGTTCACCGCGCCACCCTCCAGCCGCGCGCTCTCGCCCGCGGCGCTCGAGTCGCTCGCGCGCCAGCTCGGCTTCACGGCCGTTAGCTGCGAGCCCCGCCCGCGCCTGGCGCTCGAGCAGGCCCGAGACTGGGCGCGCACCCTGAAGGGCGTTCCCCGTTACGGGGGGCAGGCAGGCGAGCGCGACGGCGGCGCAGCGGTGCTCGCCACCGGCTCGGTCTACCTGGTCGGTGATCTGCTCGCCGGGGAGCGGATCGCGGACGTTCCCGCCCGATCGCAGGCGACGAGCGGATGAACGACGATGGCCCGTCCGTGCTCACCATGATCGGCGCTGTGGCGCTGATCGTGGCGCTCGTAATTCTCGCGTTCTTCGCCGCCGGTTATGGATTCGGCCGGTTGTTTCTCTAAACTCAGCCGTCCGATGCCCGCTCTGAGCGCACGTTAGCTACCCATGCTCCCTCTCGCCTACTTCGGCATCGAAAGCAGCGGCCTGAACCTGGTCATCGACTTGCTGATCCTGTTCGTCGCGGTCCTCTACCTGTCGCTGATCTACTGGACCTACGCCGACGCGCGCCGGCGGATCCTCGACCCGATGCTGGTCGGTTGCGCCACCGCGGCGTCCCTGTTCCCGTTCGTCGGCACGATCGTCTACCTGATCCTGCGCCCGCCCGAGTATCTCGAGGACGTGCGCGAGCGCGAGCTCGAGATGCAGGCCGCGGAGGCGAGGCTGCACGATCTCGACCAGGGACTATGCCCACACTGCGACTACCGCATCGAGCGCGACTTCATCCGCTGCCCGAGCTGCCTGCGCAAGCTCAAGGAGCGCTGCGTCAGCTGCGCACGCCCGCTCGACCAAGCCTGGACGATCTGCCCGTACTGCGAGACCGAGGTGCCCGGCGCCGTACAGCCGCGTTCGCGCCGGCGGCGCACGCCTTCGCCCGTCGAGGGCGAAACGCTGCTCGTTGAAGACGAGCGCGCCGCACACCGCGCGCCTGCGTCCGCGAGCGGGGGCACGAGCACGAACGTCGAGGAGGGTCGTGAGGAGGAGCTCAGCCGCCCGGCGGTCACGCCGCGGACCGGACGCGCACGCCGCCCCCGCCCGACCTCCTGACGGGCACGTTACGCTCTGCGCGCGCTGCACCGACCCTCACTCGATCTGCGCGCCGATCCCAGACCAAGTCCAAGCCCGGCATACGACACTAAGGGCCTAGGCTCTAAGCCAAAACAAGCCAAAGGAACCAATGGAACGCACCCTGATCCTCGTCAAGCCCGACGCCTTCGCCCGCGGGTTGAGCGGCGAGATAATCGCCCGCTTCGAGCGCAAGGGCCTTCAGATCGTCGCGCTGCGCCACATGACCGTCGATCGTGAGCTGGCCGAGCGCCATTATGCCGAGCACGCAGAGCGCCCGTTCTTCGGCGAGCTCGTCGATTTCATCACCTCCGGCCCGATCGTCGCGATGGTGCTCGAGGGGTCGAATGCGGTCAAGGCCGCCCGCCAGACGATCGGCGCGACCGATCCGCTGGAGGCCGCCACCGGCTCGATCCGCGGCGACTTCGCCACCGAGATGGGCGCCAACATGGTGCACGGCTCCGATTCGCCCGAGTCCGCCGCCCGCGAGGCGGCGCTGTTCTTCCCTGAGCTTTGAGGGCTCCGCTCCCTTCGAGGCACAGTTTCGCTCGGCCCTTCACAGGTCCCGCCGCTTGACGACGCTCCCGCTTGTCCTCGCTTCCAGCTCCCCGCAGCGGCGGGCGACCCTGGAGCGTCTGGGGGTGGCGTTCACGGTCCGTCCTGCCGCTGTGGAGGAGCTCGATCGCGGTGATCCGGGGGAGGTGGCGCTGGAGAACGCGCTGCGCAAGGCCCGCGCGGCGCGCGCCTGTGCGCCCGCCGCCTGCGAGGCGGTGCTGGGCTGCGACACGTTGGTGGCTTTCGGCGGCCGGATCTATGGCAAGCCCGCCGACGCGCGCGAGGCGCGCGCGACGCTCGAAGCTCTGAGCGGTGCCACGCACGAGGTGGTGAGCGGGCTCGCGCTGCTGCTTACCGACGAGGAGCGTACGGCGGTTGCGCGTACGGCCGTCACCTTTCGTGAGCTGGATGGCGGCCTGCTCGACTGGTGCCTGACTCGCGGCGAGTGGCGCGGACGCGCGGGCGGCTACGCGATCCAGGGTGCCGGCGCGGCGCTTGTGCGCATGGTGCAGGGAGACTACGAGAACGTCGTCGGTCTGCCCGTGGCTACTCTGCTCGACGTCTGTCCCGAGCTGCTGACGGTCGGCAGGTAGACGGACAGAGAGGGAGGAAAGGCTGCTGCGTTATGTCTATGGTATTTGCAAGAACATAAAGGGAGCAAAGGTTGATGTACTCCGTGGAGACCGTATAGCCATGGTCATACGGTCTCCACGGAGTCAACACTTCCCCGAACGGTCTTTATCTTCTTGTCACAACTGAGACCTGAGACCAGGCGGTGCGCTCTCCCACCTGTTTTGGCCTGCAAATACGCTCGCAACGTTGCAGGTGAGAGACGGTCGTTCGCTACACTGCGCGCGGGTGGTCCCCGGACATGCGAAGGTCGCCGAGCGTGTCGTGCAACGTGACGGCGCGAGACCGAGCCCGGGCGCCCACATCCCTCTCGCTATATGGGCATCTTCAGCTATCTGACAGGTTTCGGCGGCCGCGACATGGCGGTCGATCTGGGCACGGCCAACACGCTCGTGTACGTGCGCGGGCGCGGAATCGTGCTGTCGGAGCCGAGCGTGGTCGCGATCGACTCACGTACCGGCGAAGTTCACGCGGTCGGGATCGAGGCGAAGCGCATGCTCGGCCGTACGCCCGGCACCATCCAGGCGATCAGACCCTTGAAGGACGGGGTGATCGCGGACTTCGACGTGACCGAAGAGATGCTGCGCCACTTCATCCAGAAGGTCCACCAGAACCGCTGGGCGCACCCGCGCGTGGTCGTGTGCGTGCCCTCGGGCGTCACCGGCGTCGAGAAGCGCGCCGTCGAGGATGCCTGCATGGCCGCCGGCGCACGGCAGGCGTATCTGATCGAGGAGCCGATGGCCGCCGCGATCGGGGCGGGCCTGCCGGTGGGCGAGCCGACCGGTTCGATGGTCGTCGACATCGGCGGTGGGACCTCCGAGGTGGCCGTGATCTCACTCGGGGGGATCGTCGTCTCACAGTCGATCCGCGTGGGCGGCGACGAGATGGACGAGGCGATCATCAACTACGCCAAGAAGGAGTACAAGCTGCTGATCGGTCAGCAAACCGCGGAGGAGCTGAAGCTCGAGGTCGGCTCGGCCTGTCCGATGGAGGAGGAGCTGCAGGCTGAGATCCGCGGCCGCGACATGGTCTCCGGCTTGCCGAAGACCGTGGTGCTGACGAGCGAGGAGATCCGCCAGGCGCTCGAGGAGCCACTCAGCCAGATCGTCGAAGCCGTCAAGGAGACGCTCGACCGCACACCGCCGGAGCTGGCATCGGACATCATGGATCGCGGCATCATGCTGGCCGGCGGCGGCGCGCTGCTGCAGGGCCTCGACGAGCGGCTGCGCGAGGAGACCCAGATGCCGGCGCACCTGGCCGAGTCGCCCTTGACCTGCGTCGCCGTCGGCTCGGGCCGCTCGCTCGAGGAGTTCGAGGCGATCCACCGCGCCAACCGCACCACGAAAAGCCGCCGCCGGCGATGATCCACCCCGCCCGCCTCGTCAGCGGCTGAGACGGCGATCGCGCTCGACCCGTACCCTGTGCAATGAACGCTCCGGAAGGCCCTGATTCGTGTACGACAAGACGGTCCGGCGTCGACGCGCGGTGCTCGTGCTGCTCGTCGTGCTCTCCCTGCTGCTCCTGACCGCCTACTTCGGCGAGGCGCCAGGCGGCCGCCTGCACTCCGTGCAGCGCGGCTTCCTCACCGTCATCTCACCGATCCAGGACGGCGCCAACAAGGCGCTGAAGCCCGTTCGCGACCTGTTCGGCTGGTTCGATGACACGTTGCACGCGAAAAGCCAGCGCGACCAGCTGCTCAAGCAGGTCGACAAACTGCGCCGCGAAGAGATCTCAGACCAGGGCGAAAAACGCTCCTACCATGAGCTGCTCGGGATGTTCCATCTCGACAATCGGCTGAGCATGGCGAGCTACCATCCCGTGACCGCCACGGTGGTGGGCAAATCGCCGAACATCTGGTATTCGACGGTCACGATCGACGAGGGCGAAGCGGCGGGCGTGCACGTCGAAGACCCGGTGATCAACGGGGAAGGTCTCGTCGGCAAGGTCACCCAGACGGCCTCTGACGGGGCCGAGGTCAGCCTGATCACCGACAGCACCGTGGGAGTCTCGGCACGGATCGGCACGAGCAGCGCGACCGGCATCGTTCAGCCCAAGGTGGGCGACCCGAACGACCTGTTGCTGCAGTACCTGCCCGCCAACACGCAGGTCAACAAGAGCGAATACGTGGTCACCTCAGGCACTGTGTCGAGCCCCGACGACTCGCTCTATCCGCCCGGCATACCGATCGGGCAGGTGACCTCGGTGGACGAAGAAAGCGCCTATACCTCGGTCAACGTGCATCCGCTGGCGAACCTGCACAACCTCGACGTCGTGCAGGTGCTGACGGCGGGGCGGGGGACGCTCCCGTCCAACCTCAGCCGGCTGGCGACCGACCTGCCCGCCGGGCAGAGCCCGGGCACGAGCGGTAACTCGGGCGAACAGCTGGCGTTCACAGGAGCCGGGTGATGATCACGACCCCGTCGCCGGCCCTGCTCGGGCGGATCGCGGCGCTCGTCGTGATCTCGGTGTTCTTTCAGATCGGGGTGGTCTCCGAGGTGCCGGTGTTCGGCGTCAACGTCGACCTCTCGCCGCTGCTGGTTGCCTTCGTCGGGCTGCTGTGCGGCTCGACCGTGGGCGCGGCGAGCGGCTTCGCAGTCGGCCTGCTCGTCGATCTAATGCTCGTCCAGACGCTGGGGGTCACCTCGCTGATCTTCACGATCATCGGCTACTGGAGCGGGCGGTTGCGCGAGCTGCGCGATCCGCAGGCGCCGGTCACGCCGCTGCTAGTAGGCGCCGCCGCGGTCACCGCCTCGCTGGTGGGCTACTCGCTGATGGAGTTCCTGCTCGGCGTCGACGCTCCTGTCAGCGTCGAGCTGCTGCGCCAGATCGTGCTCGGAGTGGTGGTCGATACGGTCGTCGCGCTGCCCGCCTGGATCGTCGTGCGCCGCTGTCTGGTTGGGAGCTTGCCTGAGGACCCGCGTCGCCGTCGTCGCCGCGCCTACACGACGGGTGGGTTGAGCCCACTTTCAAGGGCATGAGCGCGCTCGAGCGGGTTCGACCGAGCTGGCCGATCTCCGACGATCGGTCGCGGATGCCGGTCTCGCCGCAGCTGGCGCTGCGCGTGGGTGCGCTGGGCGTGCTCGCGATGGTGATGTTCGCGATCATCTTCTTCCGCCTGTGGTATTTGCAGGTGCTTACCGGCGAACAGTACGTTCAGCAGGCCGACGCCAACAGCGTGCGCGACCTCCCGATCGCCGCGCCGCGCGGGCAGATCCTTGACCGCGAGGGCAAGCCGATGGTGTCGAGCCGCGTCACCAACGCCGTGCAGATCGTGCCGTCGGCGCTGCCGCCCGCGGGCGCGCCTCGGCTCGCGCTGTATAGGCGGGTGGGGGCGCTCCTGCACATGAGCGCACAGCATGTGGAGGCGCTCGTCGTGAAAGGGCGCACGGCGTTGCCATACGCGCCGGTGACGATCAAGACCGACGCCGGGCGCGGCGTGCTGACCGTGCTCGCCGAGCGCCAGAACGCCTACCCGGGCGTCGTGCAGCAGCCCGTCTCGATCCGCGCCTACCCGTATGGGGAAATGGCGGCGCAGGTGCTCGGCTATGTCGGGCAGGTCAACAAAGAAGAGCTCAAAAAACCGGCGTTTCGCGGTGTCGAGCAGAACACCGTCGTCGGGCAGGAAGGGCTCGAGTACTTCTATGACCACTACCTGCGGGGAGAGCCGGGGGTGCAGCGCGTGCAGGTCAACGCGGCCGGCTATCCCGAGCCGACGCGCCTGCAGCCCCAACCTCCCAAGGCGGGCTATAGCCTCGGCACGACGCTCGACCTCGGCCTGCAGCGCGAGGGGGAAAAGGCGCTGCTGGAGGGCATCGAAAACGCCCGCGCGGGCGGCAAACCGGCGATCGCGGGGGCGTTCACGGCGCTCGACCCGCTCAATGGCGAAGTGCTCGCGATCGGCTCCTATCCTAGCTTCGACCCGAACAAGTTCGCCAAACCGCTGACCGAAACCGAACTCAAGGCGCTCGAGGGCAAGGGCGGCGGCGAAGAAACGCCGTCGCGCCTGGTCAACAGGGCGGTCAACGGCGCCTATCCGACTGGCTCGACGTTCAAGCCGATCACCGCGATGGCGGCGCTCGAAGCGGGCGTGATCGATCCGAACGAGGCACTCGGGGGAGGGTCCTGCATCGAAGCGATCGGAGGTGGCGGCGAGAAGTTCTGTAACTCCGGCCATACCGACTACGGTGCGGTCGGGCTCGTGGAAGCGCTGAAGGTCTCTTCGGACACGTATTTCTTTACCGTCGGCGAGCTCGCCAACAGCCACGGCAACGTGATCCAGAACAAGGCTCGCGAACTGGGGATCGGCGAGCAGACGGGCATCGATCTGCCGAGCGAGCTCACCGGCACGATCCCCAGCCGGCAGTGGCTCGTCAAGCAGAACGAAGCCGAATCGCAGTGCACGCGCGAGCACCATGGCCGGCGCTGTCAGATCGTGGCTGAACCGGGCGAGCCCTGGACGGTGGGCTACAACATGGATCTCGCGGTCGGTCAGGGCAGCCTGCAGACCGACCCGCTGCAGATGGCGGTGGCCTATTCGACGCTCGCCAACGCCTATCTGCATGGTGGCGAAGGAGAGGTCGTCACGCCCCATCTCGGCCGCCAGATCGACGAAGCCGACGGTGGGCTGGTGCAGAGCCTGAGCCGGGACTTCCCGCCGAAGCACCACGTGCATCTGAACTACCCCGACCTGAGCGATGTGATGCAAGGAATCCACGAGGCCGCCAGCCAGCCGGGGGGCACCTCGGCGGACGTGTGGACAGGCTGGAACCAGTCACAGCACCCCGTCTACGGCAAGACCGGAACGGCGGAACGGGCGGGCCACGTGGAACAGTCGTGGTACATGTGCTTCATCAATGACCCCAAGCGCCCGATCGTGATCGCCGTGACCGTCGAAGAAGGCGGCTTCGGTGCCGAAACGGCCGCGCCGATCGCGCGCTTGATCGCCTCCAGATGGTTCGGCCGCCCGGAGAAGTTCGTGGTGGGAACCTCGAAGACGTTCTGAGTCCGGTCCGGTCATGCCCTCCTCGCTCTCAAGCCCGATCAAGCCCGCCGCCGAGGAGCCGCCGGCCGTGCCCAGCACGCGTGCGTGGCATGGGCTGCCGCTCGACCCCCTGCTGACGCTCGCCGTGGTGGGCCTTGGGATCGCCTCGGCGATGACGCTCGGCGCGGCCACGCGCGAAGCGATCCCCGGCGATCCGGGCTACTACGTCAACCGCCAGATCGTCTACCTGGTGATCGGCTTGATCCTGATGACCGTGCTCGCGCGGGTCGACTATGCACGCCTGCGTCAGCTGAAATACCCCATCTATGCGCTGCTGATCCTCAGCATCCTCGCCGTCCTCGGCCTGGGCCATGAAACCAAAGGGGCCACGCGCGCGATCACCCTGCCGTTCTTCTCTTTTCAGGCCTCCGAGCTCGGCAAGGTGCTGCTGATCTTGGCGCTCGCCTCGTTCGTCATCGATCGCTCGCGGCGGCTGCGCGAGCGCGACACGACCGCGCGCGTGATGCTCGCGGCGCTCGTGCCGGCGATGCTCGTGATCATCCAGCCCGACCTCGGCTCGGGAATGGTGTACATGGTGATCGCGTTCGTGCTTCTGCTCGTGGCGGGGGCGCCGTGGCAGCAGCTCGGCGGGCTGGTGGCGCTGGTGGGCGTGTCGGTCGCGATCGTGCTGGTGGCCGCGCCCGCGCTCGGGTTGCACGTGCTCAAGCCGTATCAGACCGAACGGCTGACGGCGTTCCTGAACCCGTCGTCGAACTTCGCGGAAATCAAGGAAAAGGAATCGAAGACCGGCGAACCCGATCCCCGCTACCAGCTCGCCCAATCGAAGATCGCGATCGGCTCGGGCGAGAAGACCGGCCGGGGATCGAACTCCACCCAGCTCACGGGCAACTACCTGCCCGAGGACGACACCGACTTCGTGTTCGCGGCAGTCGGCGAGCAATACGGCTTCCTCGGGGCCGGGCTCGTGCTGTGCCTGTATGGGCTGTTGATCTCAAGGACGTTGCGGATCCTGACGATGTCCAAGGACCTGTTCGGGTCGCTTCTTGCGGCCGGAGTAGCGGCTATGCTGATGTTTCAGGTCTTTGTAAACGTGGGCATGACCGTAGGGATCATGCCCATCACCGGCGTCACGCTGCCGCTCATGAGCTATGGCGGCTCGTCGGTGATCACCACCCTTCTGGCCGTGGGATTGCTGCAGTCAATCTACGTCCAGGCACGCGCCTCAGCGGCGCTGAAGGGCCGAGTGCCGATCTACTAGAAGACATATGACTATAAGACTGGATCAGAAAATTGAAAAAGCAAGTGCTCGTCAGCGTCGACCGCGCGGAGACGCGCGTTGCGCTTTTGGAGGCCGGCGGAACGCCCGCCGCCTCGCGTACCTCCTCCAACCGCGGGCGCAAGCGCGGCAGCGGCTCCCCTGACGCCGGCTATCGGATCGCCGAGCTCTACATCGAGCGCCGCGGTGGAAGATCGATCGTCGGCAACATCTACAAGGGCAAGGTCGACAATGTCCTGCCCGGCTTGGAGGCCGCGTTCGTCGACATCGGCCTCGAGAAGAACGGCTTCCTGCATGTCGACGAGATCGTGCTGCCTGGCGTCGAGGCGCCGAGGCGGGGACGCGGCGGTGGCAACGGCGCCGCCCGCAACAAGATCTCAGACCTCCTGAGCCCCGGCCAGGAGATCGTCGTTCAGGTCGTCAAGGATCCGCTGAAGACCAAGGGCGCGCGCCTGTCGATGGAGCTGACGATCGCTGGGCGCTACATGGTCTACGCGCCCACCGGCGAGGGCGTGGGCGTCTCGCGCCGGCTAGAGGACAAGGAGCGCGAACGGCTGCGCCGCCAGACCTCCGGCCTCGTGCTCGACGGCGGCGGCGCGATCGTGCGCACCGCCGCGCACGGCGCCAAGCGCGAGGACTTCGAACGTGAGCTGAAGTACCTGCACAAGCTGCACGAGGTGCTCGTCAAGCGCGTCGAGGACACCGCCGCCCCGGATCTTGTCTTTCAGGAGGCCGACCTGTCCGTGCGCGTCGTACGCGACATCTTCTCCGCGCACTTCGAGCGCGCGATCGTCGACGACGAGCAGCAGTACCACCGGCTGGTGTCGTTCTTCACGCGCACCGCCCCCGAGCTGGTCGAGCGGGTCGAGCTGTGGGAGCAGAAAGAGACCCCGCTGTTCGAGGCCTACGGCGTCGACAAGGCGATTGCGGGCGTGATGTCACGGCGGGTCGACCTGCCAAGTGGGGGCTACCTGATCATCGATTACGGCGAGGCGCTGACCGTGATCGACGTCAACTCCGGCTCATTCATCGGCCGCGGCAAGGGCGCCGGTCTCGAGGACACGATCACAAAGACGAATTTGGAGGCCGCCGAGGAGGTCGTCAACCAGCTGCGGCTGCGCGACATCGGCGGGATCATCGTGATCGACTTCATCGACATGGCGCGCGCGCGCAATCGCGACGCGGTGATGAAGACGTTGAGAAAGACGCTCGACGAGGATCGCACGAAGACGTTCACGGCCGAGATATCGAAGCTCGGCCTGGTCGAGATGACGCGTCAGAACGTGACCGAGGGCGTGCGCGAGATCATGAGCCGGCCCTGCCCGACGTGCGAGGGCGAGGGCGTGATCCGCTCGGAGGAGACGATCGCGATCGAGTTCGAGCGCCGCCTGCGCGACGTGGCGGCCGAGAACCCGGACGTGGAGGCGTTCCTCGTGCAGATCAACTCGCGGGTGACGACCGAGTTCACCGGGCACAGCTCGCGTGTGCTGCACGCGCTTGAGGCGCAGACCGGCAAGTCTTTCCTGTTCGAGGGCTCCGAAGGGCTCGAGCTCGATCACTTCGCGATCACGTTCATGGGCACGCGCGAGGAGGTCGAGGAGCGCGCGCTGCCGTTCAGGCAGGGCGATGAGGTGTTGGTCGAGATCGTCGAGCCGCACATGTACGATGTCGACGACGCGGTCGCGAAAATCGACGGCTACATCATCTCGATCGCCGGCGCCGCGCCGTACGTGGGCGAGAAGAGAATGGTGCGTGTCGACCAGGTTGGTCGTACCGCGGCGACGGCGCTCTTGCTGGACGAGTCCGGCGAGGTGATCACGGCGCCGACGCGCCCGGCGGCTCCGCGGGGCGGGCGACGCGGCGGCGGCAGACGCTCCCCGTCCAAACCGGCCCCCTCCCGATCCCGCGTCCCCAAGCCGGTCGTCGCTGACTCCGGTGAGCCGGATGAGCCGGCTACGTCCGTGGCAGCCGCCGCCGAGGCGGTCGTCGAGACCGTCGCGCCCGCAACGGAGCCCGATCCGCCGGCCGGCGGCGAGGCGCGGGATCCGGCCGGGGAGACCCCTGAGGGTGAGGGAAATGACGTACAATCAAAACCTCGGCGTCGTGGCCGCAGAGGCGGGCGACGCCGTTCGGCTGCCAAAGCGCGGGCGAGTACCTCAGAGTAGAGAAGAGACGACTGAAGACATGTACGCGATCGTGAAGACCGGCGGCAAGCAGTACCGCGTCGAGCGGGGCCAGAAGCTGCTCGTGGAGCGCCTCTCGGCGGAGGAGGGCGCAAACGTGGCGCTCGAGCCGATCCTCTACCGCTCCGAGGAGGCCGTGTTCGACGCCAAGGGCCTCGCCAAGGTGAAGGTCACGGCGAAGGTGATCGCGCACGAGCGCGGCGAGAAGCTGCGCGTGTTCAAGTTCAAGCCCAAGCGCGGATACAAGCGGCGCACCGGCCACCGCCAGGAGCTCACTCGCATCGAGGTCACGGAGATCAAGCATGGCTCATAAGAAGGGGCTGGGCTCCAGCCGCAACGGGCGCGAATCGAACGCGCAGCGACTCGGCGTAAAGACGTTCGCCGGGGAGACGGTCACCGGCGGGGAGATCATCGTGCGCCAGCGCGGCACCAAATTCAAGCCGGGCGCCGGCGTGGGGATCGGCAAGGACGACACGCTCTACGCGCGTGCGGCAGGCACCGTGCAGTTCACGACCGGCCGGCGCGGGCGCGTGGTGAACGTGCTGCCCGACGGCGACGATCAAGCGGCCTGAGAAGCCGGTGGCCCGAGCGACTCGGGACGACGACGGCAGGAGCGAACGATGACGCCGCGGCAGGCCGCCGCGATGCTCGCCGTGGGACGCGCCGCACTCGGCATGGCTGTGTTGGCCGTGCCTGAGCGAGTGACGGCCGGCTGGCTTGGGTCCGAGCACGCGTCCCAGCCGGTCGTGCAGGACCTGGCGCGCTCGCTCGGTGCGCGCGACGCAGCGCTCGGATTCGCGACGCTGTGGACGCTCGACGATCCCGTGGTCGGCGCGCGCGTGCAGACCGCGTGCGCGGCCGTCGACACGGTCGATGCGCTCGCGACGATCCTTGCGCGGAAGGCACTCCCCCCGGCAGGTGTGTTCGGCACGGTCGCGATAGCCGGCGGGGCCGCGGCTGTGGGCTTCTATCTGGCGCGCGCGACGGCTCGAGCCTGATCGCGACGCGGGACGCACAGGCACTCCGGGCTCGGCAGGTGCGCCCGACTCAGCGGGTTCGGCGGGTTGGCAGGCACGGTTCGCAAGCCGGACAAGTCAGGCTCAGCGCGTGCGGGCTGTCACGATGGGTTAGTGTCTCGATCCAAAAATTCGGTGGCGTTTCCCGGCGCCTGGACGCGCCTGCCGTCCGCCGCCATCGGCCCATGTGCTACCGGCACACTGGCCGATACCGTCGAACGTCAGATCACGCCCATCCATCCGGCAAACACTGACCGAATTTTTGAATCGAGACACTAATGCTGCACGACCGCGCGAGGATCTACGTACAGGCCGGCGGCGGCGGCGATGGCTGCATGAGCTTTCGCCGCGAAGCGAAGGTGCCGCGCGGCGGCCCGGACGGCGGCGACGGGGGTAGGGGCGGAGAGGTCGTGTTCGTGTGCGACGAGTCGCTGCGCGATCTGCAGAGCTTTCGCCGCCGCAGCCAGTACCGGGCCGGGCGTGGTGGGCACGGCGAGGGCGCGCTGCGCCATGGCGCAGACGGGGAGACGCTGACGATCCGCGTGCCGCCCGGGACGCAAATCCATGCCGCGCGGGGCGAGGAGGGAGGAGACCTGGAGGGACGCAGCTGGGAGCTGCTCGCCGACGGGCAGCGCGCGACGGTCGCGCGCGGCGGGAGCGGAGGCAAGGGGAACAAGCGCTTCACCACGCCGACCCGACAGGCGCCGCGCTTCGCCGAGCGAGGGCTCGCTGGCGAGGAGGGATGGCTGGAGCTGCGCTTGAAGCTGCTGGCCGATGTCGGTCTCGTGGGGCTGCCGAACGCCGGCAAGTCCTCGCTGCTGGCGCGGCTCACGCGTGCGACGCCGAAGGTCGCTAGATACCCGTTCACGACGCTCTCGCCTGTGCTGGGCGTACTCGAGAGCGACGATCGCCAGCTAGTCGTGGCCGACATCCCGGGGTTGATCGAGGGCGCAAGCGACGGGGCGGGGCTCGGGCACGACTTCCTCGCGCACGTGGAGCGCACGCGCCTGCTGGTGCACGTGCTGGACATCGCGCCGGAGCTCACCGCCGATGAGCAGGCGGATGCGGTTGCCAACCACGTGACGATCGAGCGGGAGCTTCAGGCGCACGACGAGCGGCTCGTACGGCTGCCGCGTGTGCTGGCATTGTCCAAGGCGGATCTCGTCACCGCGGAGCGCGCGGGAGCGGCGCGAGCGCAGTGGCGGGAGCGGCTCGGTGGCGAGGTCCCCGTGATCGTGACCTCGAGCGCAACTGGCGAGGGGCTCGGGGAGCTGGCCGGGGAGCTGCTGCGGCGAGTGCCGGCGCTGAGCCCGGCCACCGCGGGAGCGGCTGCGAGCGAGGGGCAGGACGGTGTCGAGCACGGCCGCATGGAGACGGTCGGCGCGCGTGGGGCGGACGGCGAGGAGGAGCTGGCCGAGCACATGGTGTTCCGCCCGGCGGCCGGGTCGGGCTTTGCGGTGGAGCGCGTCGGGCCGGGCTCGTTCGCGGTGAAGGGCAGGGGCGTAGAACGGCTGTTGGAACGTTTCGACGTGGAGAACGACGACGCGATGGCCTACCTGGAGGGACGGCTCCGGAAGATCGGGGTCGTGCGCGCGCTCGAGGCCGAGGGCTTTCAGCCGGGGGACGAGATCGAGATCGCCGGGGTGATCCTCGAGCTCGATCCCTCTTGAGAACGTGTTTTGAACAGGCGGCACACCCGGATGCGTCCCTGGACACGGTGCTGGACGCCACGTAACGGCTAGCACGTGCAACCAGCACACTCTACGCTGCGTGACACGATGAGACGCGTGGTCATAAAGCTCGGCTCGAGCGTCGTCGCTGACGGCGACGGCGAGCCGCGGATGGACGTGCTCGCGCAGGTGTGCGACGTGCTGGCTGAGCTGCACGGCGGCGGGGAGGAGACGATCGTCGTGACGAGCGGCGCGATCGCGCGGGGGATACGCGTGATGGAGCTGCCCCAGCGGCCGCGGTCGATCGGCGAGCTGCAGGCGGCCAGTGCTGTAGGGCAGGGCAAGCTGTATCGGATCTACGACGAGCTGTTGCGCGAGCGGGAAGTGACGAGCGCGCAGGTGCTGCTGACGTTCTTCGACATGAGCGCGAGAACCCACTACTTGAACGCGCGCCAGACGCTGACGACACTGCTCGAGTGGCGAGTGCTGCCGGTGATCAACGAGAACGATACGACGGCGACGGATGAGATCTCCTTTGGCGACAACGATTTCCTGGCCGCGCAGGTGGCGGTGCTCGCGGGCGCCGATCTGCTCGTGCTGCTGACCGACATCGACGGCCTGTTCACTGCCGATCCGCGGCTGCGGCCCGACGCCCGGCTGGTCAGCGAGGTCGGTGACTTCGCGGCGCTCGAGGACTTGGAGGTGGGGCATACGACCTCCCCGCTGGGGTCGGGGGGGATGCGCTCGAAGGTGGTCGCGGCCGACATGGCGACGGCGGCGGGGATCGAGACGGTGATCTGCAACGGGCTGCGCGCGGACGCGTTGCGCAATGTGCTCGCGGGCGGGCGCGAGGGCACGCGCTTCGCCCCGCGCGAAGCTAGGTACTCAAGCTTCAAGCTGTGGCTGAAGTACGCCAAGCCATCGCGCGGAACGATCGCGATCGACCGGGGTGCGGCGCGCGCGGTGCGCGAGGGCAGCGCGAGCCTGCTGCCGGTGGGTGTGGTGGAGGTGCTCGGCGAGTTCGACGCGGGCGACGCGGTCGACATCGCCTTGCGGACGAGCGCTGAGGAGGAGCCGACGGGTACGATCGCAAAGGGGATCTGCAACTACTCCGCGCAGGAGCTGCGGCGGGTGATGGGCCTGAAGTCGGCGTCCGTGCGCGAGATCTTGCCGCGCGCGACGGAGGAGGCCGTGCACCGCGACTATCTGGTGCTCGACTGAAGCAGCTGTGCAGGCGCGGGCCCGGGTGCGGGACGCACCCGCGGGCGTTCGCACCCGCGCGTGCGATGGGGTCATTTTTGGGAGACAACTACGCGGGTCTCCCGCATCGAGCTTCGTGTCGCCGGTCACTCGACGGGTCGGACGAGCCCCGGCTCCTTCCTTCTCGCTGTCGTACCCTGTGTAAATGGCCACGACCGTCTCCTCCGTAGCGGACATCTGCCGCTCGGCCAAGCGCGCGGCGAAACGGCTCGCGCGCGTGGACACGGCCACGAAGGATGCCGCGCTCGAGGCGATCGCGGCAGCGCTCGAAGCGCGCAGCGAGGAGATCGTGGAGGCGAACGCGCGCGACATGAGCGCCGGCCGCGAGGCGGACATCGGCGACGCGCTGCTCGACCGTCTGCGGCTTGACAAGGGGCGGATCGCGGCGATCGCGGGGGCGGTGCGCCAGATCGCCGCACTCGGCGACCCGGTCGGCGAGGTGATCGACGGGCACCGACTCGCGAACGGGCTGGACGTGCGCAAGGTGCGCGTTCCCCTGGGCGTGATCGCGGTCGTGTACGAGGCGCGGCCGAACGTCACGATCGACGCGACGGCGCTGTGCTTGAAGTCGGGCAACGCGATCGTCCTGCGAGGATCCTCATCGGCTACCCACTCGAACGCGGTGCTTGTCCAGATCGCGTCAGAGGCCGCTGTGGGCGCCGGGCTGCCGGAGGGCTGTGTGAGCCTCGTGGCGGGCGGCGGCAGGGAGGAGCTGGCGGAGCTGGCCACGCAGGAGGGTAGCGTCGACTTGATCATCCCGCGCGGAGGCGAGGGGTTGAAGGCGGCGCTAAAAGAGGTCGCCAGCGTGCCGGTGATATATGCGGCTTCGGGAAACTGCCACGTGTACGTGGACGCGAGCGCCGACCTCGACCAGGCGGAAGCGATCGCGATCAACGCGAAGGTGCAGCGCCCAGGGGTGTGCAACGCGGCCGAGACGCTGCTCGTGCACGAGAGCGCTGCGCCCGAGTTCGTGCCGAGGATCGTCCGGGCGCTGCGGGGGGCGCAGGTGCGGGTGCGGGCGGACGGGCGCACGATCGCGCTGGCCGGAGCACAGGATGGCGGAGAGCTGGAGGAGGCGAGCGAGGAGGACTGGGCGACCGAGTACCTGGCGCTGACGATTGCCCTGCGGGTGGTCGACTCGACGGAGGAGGCGATCGAGCACATCGGCCGCTACGGCAGCGGCCATTCCGAGGCGATCGTGACCCGCGACACCGCCTCCGCCCGGGCGTTCCAGCTTGGCGTGGACGCGGCTTGCGTATACGTGAACGCTTCGACCCGGTTCACCGACGGGGGTGAGTTCGGGATGGGGGCGGAGATCGGCAACTCGACGCAGAAGCTGCACGCGCGCGGGCCGATCGGGCTGCGCGAGCTGTGCACGTTCAAGTACCTCGTCGAGGGCGACGGGCACGTACGCGGCTGATTTGTGGCGCGCGTGGGCATTCTCGGCGGGACGTTCAACCCGCCTCACGTCGGACACGTCGCGCTCGCGCGCTGCGCGCTGCGCGAGCTTGGGGTCGAGCGGGTGGTGCTGATGCCCGCGCGCGAAGCGCCACATAAGCCTGTCGGCGAGGATCCGGGCCCGGAGCATCGCCTGCGCATGTGTCGCCTGGCTGTGGCGGGTGTCGAGGGGCTGGCGACGTGCGCGCTCGAGGTGGAGCGCGCGGGGCCGTCGTATACGGTGGATACCTTGAGGGCCATGCACGCGAGCCACGGGGACACGCAGCTGACGTTCATCGTAGGAGCCGACGCGGCGAGAACGCTGCCGAGCTGGCGCGAACCGGCGGAGCTGCTGGAGCTGGCGGCTCTCGCCGTGGCCGAGCGCGAGGGAACAGGACGGGAAGACGTGCTGAGGGCGGTGGCCGCGGCACGGTCGGCGAAGGCAGCAGGAGGCGCAGAGGAGGGGCCCGCGAGGGATGTCAGCTTCCTGGAGATGGGGACCGTGCCGGTCTCGTCCTCGCTCGTGCGCGAACGCGCAGCAAGCGGCGAGCCGGTCGAGGAGCTCGTGGGGGCCGCGGTGGCGGGGTACATCGCCGAGCACGGCCTGTATCGCGGTGGATCGGGGGTGGCGAGCCGATGAGTCCCGAGGAGCTGCTCGAGCAGGTCGTGCGCTATGCCGAGGACAAGAAGGCCAGGGACGTGGTTGTGCTCGATCTGCGCGGCGTGCTCGGCTACACCGATTACTTCATGCTCTGCACGGGCAACACCGCCAGGCAGACGAAGGCGATCCACGACGGGATCTTGGAGGGCCTGAAGCGCGAGCACGAGACGCTGCCGCGGCGGATCGAGGGCGCGAGCAAGGCGGACTGGATCCTGATGGACTACCTCGACGTGGTAGTGCACGTGTTCACGCCCGAGACGCGCGAGTTCTACCGGCTGGAGCAGCTGTGGGGGGAGGCGCCGGTGCGGGTCGCCGGCGGGGCCTAGCCTCACGACCGCACGCACCACAGCTCGCCAACCAAACGTTCGACCCGCGTGTGCTAGCCGGAAACATTTTCCAACAACCGTCCAGTTTCGGTTGTTTAGATTTTTATTTAGGGGTAGGGTCGCCCGATCAGCGCTCGCGGGAAGCGCCGGGCGCGCAGCAGGAGGAGATCAGATGACCCTGGCAGCGACCACCGCCCGCAACAGCCTGTATGGAGCGCTTCTCGCGGCGACGCTCCTGACCGCGACGCTCGCGTGGGGCGTGCTGGCCGCGCCGGCGCGCGCCGAAGGCCCCGGCGAAGGCACCCCGGCGACGGTCAGCGTCGGCGACTCGTTCATCTCCGGCGAGGCCGGGCGTTGGGCCGGCAACACGAACGAAAGCTCGTCCAAGATCGACGCGCTGGGATCGACCGCCTACTACGACAACTCGACCGACACGGGCGAACTGATCGCAGGCTGCCATCGCTCCAAATCGGCCGAGGTGTACATCGGCGGCGGGGTGAACGGCGAGAACCTCGCTTGCTCGGGCGCCAAGACGGCTTCCTTCACCGAGGAAGGGGTGTTCAAGCCGGGGATCGACTTCTACAACTCGGGGGGCCACGAAGGACAAGCGCTGATGCTGCAGCATTACGCAGCCAATCACAACGTCAAGCTCGTGGCGCTGTCGATCGGCGGCAACAACTTCAACTTCGCCTCGATCGTGCAGACGTGCGTCGAGGACTTCCTCGAGTCGACCTTCTTCGACGATTTCTACTGCAGTGAAGAAAGCTCGGTGACGAGCAACTTCAGCTCGGGCAACGTCTCGAAAATCAAGGGCGAAATCGAAGGAGCGATCAAAAACGTCGCCACGGCGATGAGCAACGCCGGCTATGCGAGCGCGCAGTACACGATCCTCGTGCAGGACTACCCCTCGCCGATCCCCAACGGCTCGGAATTCCGCTACTCCCAGAGCGGCTACACCCGGCAGACGACGGGTGGCTGCGGGCTGTGGAACAAGGACGCCAACTACGCCAACGCGACGATGCTGCCGACGATCAACAGCACGGCTCTGGGTGCCGCCTCGGGGGTAGGACTGTCGAACGTGAAGACGATGGAACTGGGCTCAGCGTTCAACAGCCACCGGCTGTGCGACAAAGGCGTGGGGCTGCTCGAGGAAGAGGGGCTGTCGAACTGGAAAGCGACGGAAGCGGTGAACAAGAGCGAGTGGTTCAACCAGATCCGCACGATCACAGGCCTGTTTCCGCCATACGAACTGCAGGAAGACATCCATCCGAACTACTGGGCGCAGCTCGGGCTGCGCAACTGCCTGACCCAGGCCTACAACGCAGGTACGCCGAAGGGCGGAACCTGTACCATCTCCGGATCAGGTCTCAACTCAGCGGGCGAGCCGAACATGTCGCTGCACTGATCGGCCAACGGGGGCGCCGGCCGGGGCCTGGCCGGCGCCAAGCCCGCTGAGCCAATTTGACGACGCCAGCCCGGGTATCGACAGGGTTGCGCCAAGATGGAGGCGTGAGCAGCACAGAGACCGGCGGTCACACGCCGCGGATATCGGCGGTGATGCGCGAGGGCGAGCAGGTGACTCCGCTCGAGCTGTTCTTCGACCTCGTTTTCGTGCTCGCGCTGACACAGTGCACGGCCCTGATCGTGCACACGCCGACGTGGGAGGGGATGCTCAAGGGGATGCTCGTGCTCGGCGTGCTGTGGTGGTCGTGGGTCGGGTACGCGTGGCTGACGAGCGTGCTCGACCCGGAGGAGGGAGCCGTGCGGCTGGTGATGTTCGCCGCGATGGCCGCGTTCCTCGTGGCGGCGTTGTGCGTGCCCGGCGCGTTCGGGGCCGAGGCGCTGCTGTTCGCATGCACCTACGCGGTGGTGCGGACAGCGCACATCATGCTGTTCATGCTCGCCAGCCGCGAGGACGCCGCGCTGCGCAGCTCGGTGATCGGGCTCGCCGCGAGCACCGCAATCGCAGTGGGCCTGCTGCTGCTCGCGGCGTTCACCTCGGGCGCTGTGCAGCTCGGGCTGTGGGGGGTGGCGCTCGCGCTCGACGCCGGCGGGCCGTTCCTGTTCGGCGCCGACGGCTGGAAGCTCGTGCCCGGCCACTTCGCCGAGCGTCACGGCGCGATCGTGATCATCGCGCTGGGTGAGTCGATCGTCGCGATCGGCGTCGGCGCGAAAGCCGTAATCGGGGCGGGCGTCGTCGTCGCGGCGGTGCTCGGGATCGTGGTCGCGGCGGCGCTGTGGTGGGCTTATTTCGATGTGGTCGCGATCGTCGCGGGCAGGCGCCTGGAGAAAGCTGCCGAGGGGCGCGAGCGCAACGAGATCGCACGCGACTCCTACTCCTACCTGCACTTCCCGATGGTCGCCGGCATCGGGCTGATCGCGGTCGGGATGAAGCTCACGATCGAGCACGTCGGCAGCCCGTTGAAGCTGGTGGCGGCGACCGCGCTGCTCGGCGGCGCCGCGCTGTACCTGCTCGCGCATGTCGCGTTTCGCCTGCGCAACATGCATACCCTCAGCAAACGTCGCATGGTGTGCGCGCTCGTGCTGCTCGCGCTGCTGCCGGCCGGCGCGAAGCTGCCGGCGCTCGCGACGCTTGGGATTCTCGCCACCGTGCTGGTCGCGCTGATCGCCTACGAGGCGCTTCGCTACGCCGACGTACGCGACCGCGTGCGCCACCGACCCACGTAGCGTTCGACGGTCGGAGCTCATCGTGGTGGGCCGTCCCGGCGGTTCGCGCGCGCCTGGCGGTTCGAGAGCGTTCCGGGGGCCTGCTAGTTCGCGAGCGTCGTGGCCGGAGATGTGCAACAGGGGTATACCCTCAGCGCATCGCCATCAACGCGCTCGTTACAGGTGCTACCGGATTCATCGGCGGCCGCCTTACAGATTCGCTGCTCCGTTCTGGCGCGCGCGTGCGCTGCCTCGTGCGAGATCCCGCCCGGGGGGCGCACCTGCGACGCGCCGGCTGCGAGCTGACCCAGGGTGACGTGACCGATCCTGCGAGTCTGCAAGGGGCCGGTGAAGGGGTCGATGTGGCCTATTTCCTCGTGCACGCGATGGCCGGCGGGCAGGGCTTCGAGGAGCGTGAGCGTCAGGGCGCGCTGAGCTTCGCGCGCATGGCCAAGCGGGAGGGCGTGCGGCGGATCGTCTATCTCGGCGGCCTTGGCGACGAGCGCGTCTCGAAGCACCTGCGCAGCCGCCACGAAACAGGTCTGACGCTGGCCGCGGAGGGTCCTCCGCTGACCTATTTCCGCGCGGCGATGGTCGTCGGCGCGCAGAGCGAGTCCTATCGTACGCTGCGCTATCTCGTGAAACGGCTGCCGGTGATGATCGCTCCAAGCTGGCTGCAAACCACAACGCAGCCGATCGGGATCGACGACATGATCGAGTACCTGCGGCGGGCCCCCGAGGTCGCGGAGTCGGAGGGAAGGGAGGTGCAGATCGGCGGTCCCGACGTTCTCGCCTACGGTGAGATGCTCGACCGGATGGCGGTTGTGATGGGGGTGCGGCCCCGTCCGAAGCTGCCGGTGCCGTTCATCACGCCGTGGCTGTCTTCCCTGTGGCTCGGCCTCGTGACCCCGGTGGATACGAACGTCGCGCGGCCGCTCGTCGAGGGCCTGACGACCGAGACGATCGTCACTGACCCATCCGGAGCGACGCCATTCGGGATTGCGCCTGTGCCCTTCGACGAGACGTTGCGGCGCGCGCTCGCCGAGGAGGAGAAGGAGGGCACGAAGGGCGAGGATCGCGGCGGCCGCGCGCGATGAACAGGGCATTGGTCCTGTTCACTCGCGATCTGCGCGTGCGTGACCAGGCGGCGCTCGCTGCCGCCGTGCGCGAGGCCGAGGAGGTCATCCCGCTGTTCGTGCTCGACCGTGCCCTGCTGGGAGGCAGCTGCGGCGCGCCCAACCGGCTGGCGTTTCTGCTCGAGAGCCTCGAGGATCTCGCCGTCTCGCTGCGGGAGCGCGGAGCGGCGCTGGTGGTGCGCCACGGCGACGTGGTGGAGGAGACGCTGAGTCTTGCGAGCCAATGGGACGTTTCGAGCGTCTTCATGAGCGCCGATATTTCGATCCGCGCGGCGAGTACGTGCGACGCTACGTCCCCGAGCTCGCCGCAATCGAAGGGAGCGCGGTGCACGAGCCGTGGAGCCTGACATCGGAGGTGCGGCGCGGGCTCGGTTATCCCGATCCGATCGTCGACCATCGCTACGCCGCGAACGATCTGCGCCGGCGTCGTGGGAGCTGAGAGCCGTCAGTCGGCGAGCGTGCGTCTCTGCGGGTGCGGCGTCTCGCCGCGCGCGAGCATCGAGACGTACCGCTCGATCCGCCGGGTGCGCGTGTCGGCGCGCCTCGCCTCGGTGACCCGCAGCAGCACCGCATAGCGGTTCTGGCTCGTGAGGATCTCGAACATCGCCTGCGCCGCGGGCTCGGCGCGCAAAGCGGCCGCGAGATCGTCGGGCAGCTCGATCGAGGCCTGACCGGCATAAGCCGCCTCCCAGCGGCCGTCCTCCTTGGCCTGCTCCACGACAGCCATGCCTGCAGTGTGCATCCGGCCTTCGCCGGCCAGCCGCTCGATGATGGAGACGTTGCGCGCCGACCACGAGCTGCGTGCGCGCCGGGGAGTGAAGCGCTGACGGTAGGTGCGCTCGTCGAGGCGGCGGACCTGGCCGTCGATCCAGCCATGGCAGAGCGCCTCCTCGAGCGCCTGGTCGTAGGTGAGGCTCGTCGGTTCGACGATGCCCTTCTTCGCCAGGATGAGCCAGACCCCGGCCGACTGCGCATGATGCTCGGCCAGCCACGCTCGCCATGTGTCGGCATCTAGGACCAGCAGTGGGGGAAGCTCTTGCGTCACAGCGTCAGCGTGATAGCACGTGTGGGCGTGTGACGTGCGTGCGTGCGCTGGCCGGCTGGCGAGCGCTCGCCCGCGAGAACCGCAAGTGACCTGCTAACAAGGTGCGGACATGGGTCGAGCTGACGAACAGTTATGGTCGTCAGGCGGACCTTGAAAGCTCTGAGAATCGAGGAAGGGAGTGACGATGGATCACCGCCCGCTTGCGCGCACCGGAGTCCAGGTCAGCCCGCTCTGCCTCGGCGCGATGATGTTCGGCGCCTGGGGCAACGGCGATCACGAGGACTCGATCCGCATCATTCACTCGGCGCTTGATGCGGGGATCAACTTCATCGACACCGCGGATGTCTATTCGGCCGGGGAGTCGGAGGAGATCGTCGGCAAGGCGTTGGCCGGGCGCCGCGACGATGTCGTGCTTGCGACCAAGTTCCACGGGACGATGGGCGAGGACCCGAACCGGCGAGGCAACTCCCGGCGCTGGATCTTCAAAGCGGTCGAGAGCTCGCTTTCGCGCTTGAAAACCGACTGGATCGACCTCTACCAGGTGCACCGACCAGAGGACGACACCGACATCGAGGAGACGCTCGGCGCCCTGTCGGACCTCGTCCACCAGGGCAAGGTTCGCTACATCGGCTCCTCCACGTTTCCGGCCTCGCGGGTCGTCGAGGCCCAGTGGGCCGCGCACGAGCGCGGGCTCGAGCGCTTCGTCTGCGAGCAACCGCCGTACTCGCTGCTGGTGCGGGGTGTGGAGGAGGATCTGCTGCCCACCGCGCAGCGTCATGGCATGGGCGTGATCCCGTGGAGCCCGCTCGCGGGCGGCTGGCTCTCAGGCGGCTGGCGCAAGGGGCAGGAGCCGCCTACATCGACCCGTGCGCAGCGACTGCCCGCTCGTTATGACCTGTCGTTGCCGGCGAATCAGCGCAAGCTGGACGCGGCTGACGCGCTCGCCGGTCTTGCCGAGGAGGCCGGCATCTCGCTGATCCACCTTGCGATCGCGTTCGTGATCCGCCATCCGGCGGTGACGGCGGCGATCGTCGGGCCGCGCACGCTGGAGCAGCTGGAATCTCAGCTCGGCGCGAGCGAGATCGAGCTTTCGACCGACGTGCTCGACCGCATCGACGAGATCGTCCCGTCCGGGACCAACGTCAATCCCGCCGACGGCGGGTGGCAGAACCCGGCGCTCGAGCCCGCGGCGCGACGCCGGTAACTCGTCAAGGCGCCGGGAGACGCCTGCGAATCTCGAGTCGGATGCTGGCCGGAGAACGCTACTAGCCGGGCAGCAGGAGGTTCCGTACCGCGTCGCGGACGAGCTCGGCGAGCTCGGTCGGGGGCACGTCTCCGAACATCTCACCGGCACCCATCAGCACGACGATCGCCGCGCCGGCCGAGCAGGCCATGCGCACTCGCTGGGCGAGCGGGACGTCGGGACTCGAGAGCAGGCTACGCATCTGCTGCTCGATGTCCTCGTTCTCGGCCTGGTGACGCTCGTCGTCCTGGATCTGCTCGAGCGCGCGGTGGTTGCGCTGATGGAAGAGGAAGAGCTCGGGGTTGTCGACGATCTGATCGATGAGATGGTCGAGGAGCCCTGGCCAGGCGTCGGTGCGCTCCTGTCCGTCGGTCAAACCTTCGAGCCGTTGGAACGCCTCTTGGCCGAGGGCGTGGAGGCGGAGATGGAGCTCGAGCAGGAGGTCCTGCTTGCGGGCGAAGTGGTAATAGAGCGCCGCCTTCGTGGTGCCGAGTCGTTCGGCGATCTCACGTAGCGAGGTGTTCTCGTAGCCTTTCTCGTTGAACAGCTCGAGCGCTATGTCGAGGATGCGCTCACGTGTCGACGCGCGCGGCTGCTCACCGCTGCGATCGGCGCCGGCCGGCGCCTCCGGGACGCCGTTTCGTCCCTTTCCGCGCTCCCGCGGGGCTGCTCCTGGCTGCTTCATCAGACATAGCTTACTTGACGACCGGCTAGGAGATGTGTATCGTCTCCCACGTCCTAACTAGCCGACAGGTAAGGAGCGTTGTGACCAACGGTTTGATGATCGAGGCCCGCGGTCTGCGCAAGCGGTTCGGTGCCACGGTCGCGCTCGACGGGGTCGACCTGGAGGTGCCGGCCGGCGCGATCCTCGGGGTGCTCGGGCCGAACGGAGCCGGCAAGACGACGGCTGTTCGCATCCTGACCACGCTCTCGCTTCCCGACGGCGGCTCGGCCCGTGTGGCCGGCCATGAGGTTGTCGGCGAAGCGGCCGCCGTACAGCGCAGCATCGGGGTCACCGCCCAGGACGCGACACTCGACGAGGTCCTGACCGGCCGCGAGAACCTGGTGATGATCGGACGCTTGAGCGGCCTACGCAGGGCGCAGGCGCGCATACGAGCGAGCGAGCTGCTCGACCGCTTCGCTCTCACCGACGCCGCCGAGCGAATCCTGAAGACGTATTCGGGCGGCATGCGCCGGCGACTGGACCTCGCCGCCGGCCTCGTGACGCGCCCGCCGGTGCTGTTCCTCGACGAGCCGACGACCGGGCTCGACCCCACGAGCAGGGTGCGGATGTGGGACGTGATCCGCGAGCTGGTCGCCGACGGCGTGACGCTGCTGCTGACGACGCAATACCTCGACGAGGCCGACGAGCTCGCCGACCGGATCGTCGTCATCGACCACGGGCGGGTGATCGCAGGCGGCACCGCCGCCGAGCTGAAGGCGCAGACGGGCGGCGCGCGCCTGGAGGTCACGCTCAGCGAACCCCGTATCTCCGCATCCGAGGCGCTGAAGCCGTTCGTCGCCGGTCCGGTGCACGTCAGCCACGATGGACGTCGCCTGCGGGCGCCAGTGCGCAGCGCGGCCGGCCTGGCGACGACGGTCGTGCGCGCACTGGACGAGGCGGGAGTGACGGTTGACGACGTGGAGGTCCATCAGCCATCGCTCGACGACGTTTTCTTCGCCCTCACCGGCCGCCCGACGGAGGAGGAGATGGAGGAGCCCGTCGGTGCCGAGTCATCCGATCCAGACCTGGAGGTCGTCAACTCATGAACACCAGTCCTCAAGTTCTTGCCGCGCAGGTTGTGAGCGGGCCGAGAGCTCCCGGTCTCCTGCGACGGGTCTGCGACGTCGCCGTGCTCACCGGACGCAACCTGCGACACATCGCGCGCGAGCCGCTGCAGCTGTCGGATGTCACCGTCCAGCCGGTGCTGTTCACGCTGCTGTTCGTCTATGTATTCGGCTCCGGGGTGGTCCTGCCGGGCGGGGGCAGCTACAAGAGCTTTGCGATCGCGGGCCTGCTCGGGCTCAACCTCACGACCTCGGCGATGGGCACGGCGGTCGGGCTGAGCACCGACCTGAATAGCGGCGTGATCGACCGCTTTCGGACGCTCGCGATGTGGCGGCCGTCGGTGCTCGTGGGGCGGACGCTCGCCGACGTCCTGACGGCGGCGATCTGCGCCACGTTCGTCGCTGCGACCGGTCTGATCGTCGGCTGGCGGCCCGAAGGCAGCGTGGCTTCGACGATCGGCGGGTTCGGCATCTTCCTGCTCTTCAGCTATGGATTGTCGTGGGGCTGCGCGTGTCTGGGAATGGTCAGCAAGGGACCAGAGTCGGCCCAGAGCGTCGGGCTAGTCGTGCTGTTTCCGCTCGCGATCGTCTCCAACGCGCTGGTCCCTACCGAGCATATGCCGACGGTGCTGCGGTTCCTCGCCGACTGGAACCCAGTCAGCGCGGTGACGGCCGCAGCCCGGCAGCTCTTTGCGAATCCCAATCCCTCGGCCACGATCCACGTCTGGCCGATGCAGCACCCCGTGCTCGCCTCGCTACTCTGGTCGATTGCGCTCGTGGCGGTCTTCGCGCCGCTGGCGACGCTCCTGTATCGGCGTCGCACAACCGACTGAGCAGATTACCGCGACCGAGCACGGGTCTTCGAGGGCACCACGCGGAGCAACGCGGCTCGCCGCTGGCCGCCATATGACGCCTGCCACAGCAGGGCGATACGGCACCGCCTTGGGACCGGGGACCTGTGGGCCCGCGGTCACCAAGGAGGTCCGGATGAGCGGATCTGCTCATCCGGTCTCGTCGAGAGCCGCCGTCAGGAGATGCCTTTCGCGCGCATCACCGCCTCGACCTCTGAGGCATCAGCTTCCATGCCTTTTGCGTTCGGGTGCACGGAGAACGCGTCCGATTCGGGGAGCACCGGTTCGACGTAGCGCACGCTGAGGGACTTGCAGGCGTCGTGGCCGATGCTCGGGGTGTAGGTGTCGACGTAGGTCGCGCCGTTGGACCCCGCCTCGCTGCTAAGCATCGAGTTCAGTTCCTTCTCGACGCCGTTGAGATAGGCCACGTCCCCGGTCGTAAGCGGCACGGTGGGCCAGCAGTTGCCACTCTGGGGGAGGATATCGGGGTAGCCTGCCACGAACACCTTCGCCGACGGCGAGATCACGTGCACCTGGTGAAGCATCGCTCCGACTATGGGACCGTCTTCGACGATCTCTTCGGCGAGTTTGTGGCCGTATGTGTCTTTGCACGGCGTTCCGAACGGGAACACGAGATCCTCCGCACCGCAGGTGATGAGCGTGTTGAGGAACAGGCCTTTGTCGTTGCCGCCGATGCCGACAGACACAACCTGTGTGGAGGAGCTGAGGGCGTCGATTTGGGGTGGCTGATCTGAGTATTGAGCGGTGGTGGTGATGTTTTCGGTGGTGGCTCCCGAGCAGCTGACGTCCTTCAATGACAGCGCCAGCGCGGAGGCCGCCAGATGGGGGTAGTCACGGGCAGACTGCAGACATTCCAGCGGCGCTCCCAGCGCCGGTGGCAGGATGAACGGGCCGGAGGTGTAGGAGTCGCCCAACGACACGTAGGAGGTAGAGGCGCCGGCCAGCGACGGCGCCGCCGCGAAGGCGAGCAGAGCCGCGGCGAGCGCCGCGACGCACAGCATCGGCCGAGCTCTGCGCGGAGCTACCGGGTCAATCTTAGAAGACAGCGAACGATGATGGGACATCGACCATCCTTTCTCCTCGACACGAGACACGAGAGATCCACGTTAGGCGGATCTATCCGAAGTCCCCCGTTTTGCTACAGGGACCATCGAACTTATCGAATTTCAGAAGTCAATGGAACCTATGTTTCCAAGGGTCAGAGGAGGATGGCAAGGGCGATATGGCGTCAGCGACGATCGTCGCGCGCAGGCTCCCTAACCAGGGTGCAGCCGGTGTCATCGCAGTTGCGGCGCAGCCGTCCGGCAGAGATGGCTTGGAGAAGCCCAACGATCCAGCAAGTGGGGCAGCCGCGAAGCGCGACCATGCCGGGCGCCAGGAGCAGGAGCGCGCCCGCGCCGACGCTGGGGGTCAGCGCGATCGCCGAGCCGATCAGCCCGAAGCCGAGCGCTCCACGCGTGAGGTGGCGCGCAAGGGAGGTGCCGCCTGCAAGAGGGACGCGATCGTCGTCAGTCATGCTCGGCGCCTCCGGCGGCGGTCGGAGTGTCTGACGCGCCGAGTCCAGAGCGGAGCGCTTCGCGTCCGCGGTGTAGGCGCGACTTCATCGCCGCGCGGCTAAGGCCGAGCGTCTGAGCCGTGGCCGCGCCGGACAGGCCGTGGACGTCGCGGAGGACAAGAACGGCGCGCTGCTCGGGAGGGAGCTTTGCGATGGAGTCGACGATCCGCTCGATTTCAAGATGCGCCAGGGCGGCCTCTTCGGCGGATGGCACGGCCGTGGCGACGGGGAGTCGCCGATTGAGCGTGACGCGAGTCCTGCGGATGCACTCGTTGCGCACGATCTGGAACATCCACGATGCGAGGGCTGCGGTGGCGCGCAGCGTCCCGATCTTCCGGTACATCACGATCAGGGCCTCCTGCGCTGCATCCTCCGCATCCTCGGGCGTCGCACAGAGCGTGCGGGCGAAGCGCCGTACGTGCGCGTGCGAGCCGCTGAGCAGCGTCGCGATCGCGCGGGTGTCGCCCTGCTGGGCGGCGGTGACGACCTGTTCAGTCGGCCATGATCCAGATGTGCGCGTTTCAGTCACGGGAGCGGGCTCTCATGATGAAGAAGAGGCAGCCGCAGACGACGACTGCTGCGGCGATGAGATAGATGGCGATTGTCACGATGAGTGTCCTCCTGTTGAGATCAGCGTCGCTCGATCGGGTGTCCTCGATCAGGTATCGATGCGTAGATAGGAGGTCTGCCGCCGCGGAAAGGATTCTTGCTGCCGGGGCGCAGCTGCGAGGCCTCAAGTGGAGCGGCCTGCCCGATAATGAGCCGGATGGCGTTTGCTCCACCGGCCCGTCACCTGCTGCGTGCGAAGGATCTCGCCGACGCCAGGTACTTCGAGCCGCTCGGCGTGGATGACATGGCACGCGCCGCGGGCCTCTCGCGCGCCCATTTCAGCCGCGAGTTTCGTCGTGCCTTCGGCGAGCCGCCCCACTCCTATCTGCTCACTCGGCGGCTCGAGCGCGCCGCTGCGCTGTTACGCAACACGGATCGCTCGGTGATCGAGATCTGCCTGTCGGTCGGCCTGCGGAGCGTGGGATCATTCACCACGAGCTTCACGCGCACCTACGGCGCCTCGCCCACCGCCTACCGCGCGACGTTCCCGCCGGCGATTCAGCATGTGATGATCCCCACGTGCGTCGCGCGCGCCTACGGGCGGCCTCAACGCCGCACGTTTCGAGAAGACAGCGGCTCGACGCAGGGCTAGTGTGGCCGGCGAGATCGTTTTAGTCGACCCAGGAGGACGTCATCGTGATCAGGATCGCCAACGCACACCTGTGGGTGAACGACCAGGAGGAGGCGCTCGCCTTCTACACCCAGAAGCTCGGCATGGAGGTGCGCGTCGACGCGACCATGCCGGAGATGGGTAACTTCCGCTGGCTGACGGTCGGTCCGGTTGGTCAGCCGGACGTCGCGATCGTGCTGATGGCCATTCCGGGACCGCCGATCATGGACACAGAGACGGCCGAGCAGGTACGGACGCTGATGGCGAAGGGCTTCGCGGGGACTGTGTTCCTGACGACCGACGACTGTCAGGCCTCCTACGAGGAGCTCAAGGGTCGCGGCGTCGAGTTCTCAGAACCACCGGAGGAGCGTCCTTATGGGATTGATTCCGGCTTCCGCGACCCGTCGGGCAACAGCATCCGCCTGACGCAGGTTCGTGAGCTAGCCTTGGCTTAACATGATCCGCGCACGGTGCGTAAGGCCAACACGGTGGCAGGGTCAATAAAGGCCATTTCATGTAGGTGTTGCGCGAGTGAGAAACGAAACTGTGCAGCAATCTACGGTCGCTGTATGCTCGTCCGAGCAATGGGTAGGAGTCGAACCATTCGAGCAAGCAAATGGAGCGGCGTGGCCGCCGCAGGATTGGCGGCTGTGCTCGCGCCGTTTGCGATCTGCTTGCCGCAAGCGGCCGCCAGCTCGCCCAAACAGGTGGTGAGCTTCGGTGAAAACATCTGGGGTCAACTCGGGAACGCCGGCTATGTCGAAAGCGTCCCGACACCCGCTGCGGTCACGCTTCCCGGCGCCACGGACTCGCCCTTGCAGGTTGCTGTGGGCGCCGATCACAGTATCGTGCTGACCTCGGGCGGTCAGATCTACACATTTGGCACAGGTGGTCTCGGCAGCGGAAATCGCTACTCCGAATTCCGGACGCCTGTGGCGATTACCCTCCCCGGTGCCACCGGCCCGCCGGTGCAGGCCGCCGCCGGAGTCTCGTTCAGCCTTGTGTTGACCGCGAGCGGCCAGCTCTACACGTTCGGCAGTGACGACGCCGGCGAGCTCGGGGACGGCAAAAGCAGCTATGAAGAAAACCCGACCCCTGAAGCGATCGCCCTTCCCGGCGCCACGGGATCGCCGGTGCAAGTCGCCGCTGGCCGTGAATTCAGCCTCGTGTTGACTTCGAGCGGTCAGCTCTACGCATTCGGCGGCGACAGCAATGGCGAACTCGGCGACGGCAGCGACAACTACGAAGGGGTCTCGACTCCAGAGGCGATCGTCCTTCCCGGCGCCACGGGATCGCCCGTACAGGTGGCGGCCGGCGAGTATCACAGTCTCGTGCTGACGTCGAGCGGTCAGCTCTATACCTTTGGCGATGACGGCTCCGGTCAGCTCGGGAATGGCGACACTACATCCCGCTCCACGCCTGAGGCGATCACGCTCCCGGGCGCCACGGGACCGATCGTACAGATCGCCGCAGGCTGGGAATTCAGTCTCGCGCTGACGTCGACCGGACAGCTCTACGCGTTTGGCAACGACGAATACGGTCAGCTCGGTAACGGCAAAAGCGACACCGAGCCGCACTCGACTCCCGAAGCGATCGCGCTTGCTGGCGCGAAGGGATCGATCAAGGAGATCGCCGCCGGTAGGAATCACAGCCTGGTGGTGACCCGGAGCGGTCAGCTTTTTGCGTTCGGAAGCGACCAGTACGGTCAGCTCGGCAACGGCAAAACCGAAGAAACCCCATCCTCCACCCCCGCGCTCGTGGCTCTTTCACACGTAAAGAGCGTGGCCCGTGGCTCGTCTGCGAATCATGTGTTGGCGATCGTCCCTGTTCCGCCGCCGCCACTCGCCGTCACCACGACGACCCTGCCCGAAGGCAAGCAGGGAGCTTTCTACGTTGCCACCGCCACCGCGACAGGGGGTACTCCGCCGTTGCGGTGGAGCGCCGGCGGCTTGCCCAGGGGATTGTGGATCGATGCTCACAGCGGCCAGATTCATGGCGTCCCAGCGGCCAGCGGCGAATCGACCGTGACGCTCACCGCCACCGACGCAGAAGGTGTGACGGCCGAAAGCGCTCCGATCAAGCTCGTGATCGCCGCCGTGGAATGTGGTCACGCTGGGGGTGGCCGCTGCCATCCGTGCCGGTCGCGGCGCATTCGGTGCTGCACGAGCCGGCATGGCGGCGAGAAGATCGCCGAGCGCAGTTGCAGTCACAGGCACTGAGGGCGCGCTCGCGCTTGCCGTAGCCTAGCGGGGATCGAGGATCACGACGGGGATCTTCCGTCCCCTGGCGTGACGCTCATAAAAGTCGTATCCGGGATAAGTCGCGACCATTTTCTTCCAGAGCCGATCGCGCTCCTCGTCGGTGGCAAGACGCTCATGGCGAGCAGCCCCAGCATCGCACCGAACAGCGCCTCATCGACCTCCTCTGGATCGATCGTCGTTCCAGCGAACCGCCCGCGGTGGAGACAACGCGCAACGGGACAGGATGGACAAGCTACAGCACCGTGGTAGACAATTATCTGAATGAATGGAGCTAGAGGGGCTCGAACCCTCGACCTCCGCCATGCCATGGCGGCGCTCTCCCAGCTGAGCTATAGCCCCTTGTCAGGTCAGCAAGTTTAGCCGTCCTACGTCGATGCGGCGTATCTCAGGCGCCGAGCGAAGTGAGTCGATGCCGACCGTCTCACCCCGGCGGGATGAACTCCGGCACGTCGAGGTCGTCTCCGGGGTCGTCGTCGCGTGGGCTACGGGTCGAGAAGCGCAGATCGTCCTCGCGGCGGGGCGCGCCTGGGCCGGCCTGGTCGAGGCGGGCGGTCATGCCGCCGTGGGCCAGGCGCACGTCGCGCAGGATGCGCTCGGCGTTGTTGCGAAGTGATATCGACAGCTCGCGCAGGTTGCGAGACAGCTCTGTGCCGTCGCGCAGCACCTCGCGCGCGACGACATGCGACTCGCTGACGACGGCGCGCGCGTCGTCGCGCGCCTTTGCGCGAATCTCTTTCGCTTGCGCGTGCGCCTCGGCCCGCAGGCGCTCGAGGTCCTCCCCGCCGGCGGCGAGCGTCCGTTCGGTCTGCTCTTGCGCTTGGGCGGCGAGCCTGCTCGCCTCCTCGCGCGAGCTCGCCGTCAGCCGAGCCGCCTCTGCCTCCGCCTCCGCACGCATCCGTGCGGCCACTTCCTCTGCCTCGGTGCGCACCCGCGCTCCTTCGTCCTCCGCGGCGGCGTGCGTCTGCTCGACCTCCTGTCGGGCGTCTGCGATCAGCCCGCTCGCTTGCTCATGCGCCCGAGCGAGCACCGCGGCCGCCTCGTCGCGAGCGGCGGCGAGGTCGCTGTCGGCCTGTGCGCGAATGGAGCCGACGGCTGACAGGGCCTCGTTCCTAGTGCTCTCCGCCTGTGTGCGCGCCGCGAGCAGAATCTCGCCGGCCTCCTGCTCGGCGGCCAGCACGCGGTTCTCCGCAGCACGATCCGCCTCGGCGATCCGTTCTCGCGCTCGCGCCTCGGCCTGCTCGCGCAACTCGGTCGCGGCCCGTTCGGCAGCCTCGACGATCCCGGTTACGCGGCCGGGCGCGGTGCTGAGAGCATCTGAATCGCCGCCTGGATTATGCGACTGAGCCTCCACGCGACCATGGTAAACCGCGCCGCTAGACCGCGGACGCAGGGTTGCGCCTGAATGTGCGCCCGAGCGCGAGCACAAATCGACGTGCCGCAATTCATTGGCAGGAAACGTGGGAAATATGTCCTTGCAGACAGACCGGACTTGGGCGATGATCGGAGTCGTGAGCCCTCTCGACCCTCGTCAAATCGCGATCCTCGCCTATCCCGGCGTGCAGAGCCTCGATGTGACAGGTCCGCTCGAGGTCTTCGCAGGCGCGCGCGAGCTGATCGCGGCTGAATCGCGCCACGAGCGCAGCTATGAGGTCTCGATCCTCAGCCGCGACGGCAAGCCGCTGCGAACCTCGAGCGGTTTGACGATCGCTCCGCATGGGGCTCTGCGCGATGCGCCCGCGGACATCGACACGCTGATCGTGGCGGGCGGGCATGGTTGCATGGACGCGACGAGCGACAGCGTGCTGATCGAGTGGATCGCGCAGGCCGCTGTCACGGCGAGGCGCACCGTGTCGGTCTGCACGGGTGCTTTTCTGCTCGCGCGCGCCGGCCTGCTCGACGGGCGACGGGCCACTACGCACTGGGCCGCCGCCGCCGAGCTCGCACGTCTGTATCCGGCCGTGTATGTCGACCCCGAGCCAATCTTCGTACGCGACGGGCCGGTCTGGACCTCGGCCGGCGTTACAGCCGGCATGGACCTGGCGCTGGCGCTAGTCGAGGACGATCTCGACCGCGACGCGGCGCTGACGATTGCACGCCATCTCGTGCTGTTCCTGCGCCGTCCCGGCAACCAGTCGCAGTTCAGCGCGACGCTCGCCGCCCAGCAGCCTACGCGCGAGCCGCTGCGCGACGTGCAGCGCCATGTGGTCGAGAATCTCGCGGGCGAGCTGTCGGTCGAGGCGCTGGCCGCGCGCGCTCACATGAGCCCACGGCATTTCGCGCGTGCGTTCCGCGCGGAGACCGGAGTCACGCCCGCCCGCTACGTCGAGCAGGTGCGCCTGGAGGCGGCGCGCCGGCTACTGGAGGAGACCGCGGAGTCGATCGCCGCGGTCGCAGCGAGGTGCGGCTTTGGCACGGGGGAGACGATGCGCCGCGTGTTCCTGCGCGCGTTCGAGGTCGGGCCGGCCGAGTACCGCCGACGGTTCGCCGCCCATCCGAGCGCCGCGTGACGCCTGGCGGACGCTCGAGGACCGGCTCGCGCGAGCGAGGCCCCCTGAGCAAACAAGGGCCGTGCAGGCACGGCGGCCGCACAAGCAGCACGACGAAGGAGACACGGACATGGACATCGCCATCCTGCTCTACGACCGACTGACCGCATTGGACGCGATCGGGCCCTATGAGGTGCTGAGCCGCCTGCCGGACGCAACGGTCACGTTCGTGGCCGAGCGGCCCGGTCCCAAGCGCACCGACACGGACCGGCTCGCGCTCGTGGCCGACGCCTCGCTCGGGGAGCTCGCGAAGCCCGACATCGTGCTCGTTCCCGGCGGGCCCGGTCAGAAAGCGCTGATGGACGGCGGTCCGGTGCACGACTGGCTGCGCGGAGCGCACGAGACCTCGACGTGGACCACCTCGGTCTGCACCGGCTCGCTGATCCTCGCCGCTGCAGGCCTGCTCGAGGGCAAGCGCGCGACCAGTCACTGGCTCGCGCTCGAGGAGCTGGGGCGGCTGGGCGCCGATGCGGTCGGCGGCCGGGTCGTGTTCGACGGCAAGATCGTCACGGCGGCGGGCGTCTCCGCCGGGATCGACATGGCGCTGGCGCTGGCGGCGCGGGTGGCGAACGAGCAGGTCGCGCAGGCGATCCAGCTCGGCATCGAGTACGACCCCCAGCCGCCGTTCGACGCCGGCTCGCCACAGCGGGCTCCGGAGGAGGTCGTCGCGGCCCTACGCGCACGCGCGCGCTCCTTCTCCTGAGCGCGGCCGGAGAGTTCCGTCCCAGGGTGAACGCTAACCTCCGCTCTCGATGTCCGAGAGCAGTTACGACCCGCAAGAGATCGAGCCCCGCTGGCAGGCGGTGTGGGCGCGCGAGCGCACGTGGGAGGTCACCAACGAAGGGACAGCTCCCTCCGCGTCCGGCGAGGGCGCCCGGGCAGAGAGCTCGTACGTGCTCGAGATGCTCCCTTACCCGAGCGGCGAGCCACATATCGGTCAC
>DASYAM010000026.1:0-34812 GCA_036501315.1 Solirubrobacteraceae bacterium | reverse complement strand
GCGGTGTGGGCGCGCGAGCGCACGTGGGAGGTCACCAACGAAGGGACAGCTCCCTCCGCGTCCGGCGAGGGCGCCCGGGCAGAGAGCTCGTACGTGCTCGAGATGCTCCCTTACCCGAGCGGCGAGCCACATATCGGTCACCTGAAGGTCTACTCGGTGGGCGACGCGATCGCCCACTACCATCGCCGGCTCGGCCGCCGCGTGCTGCACCCGATGGGCTACGACGCGTTCGGCCTACCGGCGGAGAATCATGCGATCAAGACCGGCGTGCATCCGCGCGACTCGACGGCCGAGTCGATCGCCTCGTTTCAACGCCAGTTTCGCCGTTGGGGCATCTCGATCGACTGGTCGCGCGAGCTGGCGACGTGCGAGCCGGACTACTACCGCTGGACACAGTGGATCTTCCTCGAGCTGTTTCACGCTGGCCTCGCCTACCGCAAGGAGGCGGCGGTCAAGTGGTGCCCGCACGACCAGACTGTGCTCGCCAACGAGCAGGTCGACGCGGAGGGGCACTGCGAGCGCTGCGGCGCGCTGGTGGAGATCAGGCAGCTGGAGCAGTGGTTCCTGCGCATCACCGACTACGCCGAGCGGCTGCTGGGCGACCTCGACGAGATCGCGTGGCCGGAGCATGTGAAGACGATGCAGCGCAACTGGATCGGACGCAGCGAGGGCGCCGAGGTGACGTTCCGCTGTGAGGAGCTCGGCAGTGACTACCCGGTGTTCACGACCCGCCCGGACACGCTGTTCGGTGCGACCTTCTTCGTGATGGCGCCGGAGCACCCCGACGTGATGCGCCTGGCGCAAGGCACCGAGCACGAGCGGGCGGTGAGCGAGTACATCAACCAGGCGCTGAACGAGACGAACGAGGAGCGCGGCAACGCGGAGAAGCCGAAGACCGGCGTGCCGCTCGGTCGTACGGTGACGAACCCGGTGAACGGCGAGCAGATCCCGATGTACGTCGCCGACTACGTGCTGATGGAGTACGGCACTGGGGCGATCATGGCGGTGCCCGGGCACGACGAGCGCGACTACGCGTTCGCGCGCGCGTATGACTTGCCGATCCGGCGCGTGATCGAAGGCCCGGCAAGCGCCGCGTCGGAGGCCGACCCGAGCGCGGCCGAGACCACCGAGGAGGAGGGCCTTCCATACCCTGGCGACGGTCTGCTCGTCAACTCGCGGGCGGACTTCGACGGCAGGAACAACCGCGAGGCGCTCGGAGCGATCGTGGAATGGCTCGACCGCGAGGGGAAGGGTCACGCGTCGATCAACTACCGCCTGCGCGACTGGCTGGTATCGAGGCAGCGCTACTGGGGCTGTCCGATCCCGATCGTGTACTGCGAGCGCTGCGGGCTCGTGCCGGTACCCGTCGAGGAGCTCCCCGTGCGGCTGCCGGACATCGATGACTACACGCCGAAGGGCCGCTCTCCGCTGGCTGCGGCGGAGGACTGGGTGAACACGACCTGCCCGTCCTGCTCAGGGAGCGCGCGCAGGGAGACCGACACGATGGACACGTTTGTGGACTCCTCGTGGTACTTCCTGCGTTATTGCGACGCGCGCAACGAGCAGGCCGCGTGGGATCCGGCGGCGCTGCGCGAGTGGATGCCGGTCGACCAGTACATCGGCGGGGTCGAGCACGCGATCTTGCATTTGCTGTACGCGCGCTTCTTCACCAAGGCGCTCGCCGATCTCGGGCACCTCGACTTTCAGGAGCCGTTCCAGGCGCTATTCACGCAGGGGATGGTGACGAAGGACGGCGCGAAGATGAGCAAGTCGCGTGGCAATGTCGTCTCGCCGGCCGCGCTTGTCGAGCGCTACGGGGCGGACACGGCCCGTTGCTACATCCTGTTCATCGGCCCGCCCGACCAGGACGCTGACTGGTCCGACGAGGGGATGGAGGGCGTGCACCGCTTCCTCAGCCGGCTCTGGCGACTGGTGGTCGAGACGGCGGCGAGGGGGCAAGGAGCGTCCATGCCGGCTTCTCAGCCCCTGGCAGACGATGACCTCAAGCTGATGCGCAAGGCGCACTGGGCGATCGAGAAGGTCAGCGGCGATCTGCGCAGGTTCGCGTTTAATACCGCGATCGCCGCGGTGATGGAGCTGCTGAACGAATGCTCGCGCCTGCGCGAGTCGGTCGGGATCGAGACGCTGCGCTTCTCGCTAAGCACAGCGGCGTCGTTGCTGTTCCCGTTCGCCCCGCACGTGTGTACCGACATGTATGAGCGGCTGACGGGTGCGCGCGTGTGGGAGGAGCCGTGGCCGCAGGCCGACCCGGCGCTGCTCGAGAGCGAGACCTACGAGCTGGTCTGCCAGGTCAACGGCAAGCTGCGTGACCGCGTGCAGGCCGCGGCCGATGCGAGCGCAGAGGAGTTGAAGGCGCTGTGCAAGGCGGCGCCGAACGTGCAAGCGCACCTCGATGGGAAAGAGCTCGTCAAGGAGATAGTCGTGCCAGGCAAGCTCGTCAACCTAGTCGTCCGATAGCCGGCGCGCTACGGCGTCCTACCGATCGGAGATCGACGGGATCTCCGATCGGCCAGCACGCGTACCGAAGCCGGGAGACACTCGCTTCGCTCGCATCCCCGTTTCGGCCAGCACGCCACGCGAATTGCCTGTGCCCGTCAGGGTGCGTCCTTGTATCGCTTGCCTCTCGAACGACTAGGGGCGAGGTCCTCGTCGGTGCATAGACTCGGGCGCGGATGCCTGAGCTGAAGCCCGCCTATCTGATCCACGGCGACGATCACGGCGCGGTCGCCGAGCGGCGCGCGGGATTGCGCGCGCTGGCGGAAGCTGGGGAGGGGGACGCGTCGAGCGTCGAGCTGCTCGATGGCGAGGCGGCGACGCCCGCGGGCGTGGCGCAGGCGCTTGCGGCGATGACGCTTGCGATTGGCCGGCGCGTGATCCTCGTGGAAGGGGTCGAGCGCTGGCGCCAGGACGAGGTCGAGAAGCACCTCGCGCCGGCGATGAGCGCGATGCCGCCCGCGACCACGCTCGCGCTGTTCGCGCGCGAGGAGGCCCGCGCGAAGGCCCCCGCCGCGATCCACGACGCGGTCAAGCGGGCCGGAGGTCAAGTGGTGACACAGGCGACCGTCAAGCCGTGGGAGCTCGCCAAGTGGGCGCGCGAGCAGGGCGCGCGCGTGGGCGTGACGCTCGATGCCGCCGCGGCGAAGGCGCTCGTCGCCCAAGTGGGCGAGCGCCAGCAGCGGCTGCTGCGCGAGCTCGAGAAGCTCGCGCTCGAAGGAGAGGGGGGCGCAGCGTCCCGGCGGGTGAGCGCCGAGGAGATCGACGGCCGCGCCGCTCACTCGGCGGAATGGCGCGCGTATGCGCTCGCCGATGCGCTCGTGGCCGGCGACACGGGTGAGGCGACCCGGTCATACCTGCGCTTGCGCGGTCAGGGTGAGCGCCTGTCGGGGCTGATCTACCTGATGGCTCAGCGGCTGCGCGACGCGCTCGCGATCGCCCTGCGCCTGCAGGCGGGCGAGTCGGTCGGTGAGGTCAGACGCGGGTTGCGTATGCCGCCACGCGCCGCGGAGCGGTTCGTGACCGACGTTGCTCGCACCGACCCCGAGCGGTTGCGCCAGGCTCTTGGCGCGCTGGCCGACCTAGAGCTCGACTCACGCGGCGGAGCGCCGCTCAGCGCCAGCCGCTCGCCGCTCGCGGGACTGGACGAAGACACGCTCGCGCTGCGCGCGATCGAGACGATCGCGCACCGGCCAAGCTGACGATCTACTCGCCTGCGGGACCGGCGAGCAACCGGGCGGCGCGAGACTTCTTGTGCGCGCCGTTGTTGCGGTGCAGCGCGCCGCGCTTGACGGCCTTGTCGATCGTGCGGACCAGCTCGCGGTGCTCGGCCTCGGCGTTAGCTGTATCGCCGCTCGCCATCGTGGCCTCGAGACGGCGGAAGTACGTCTTGATCGTCGAGGTGTACAGCCGGTTCTCCAGGCGCTCACGCTCGGTGCGCAGGATGCGCTTCTTCTGTGAATGGATATTGGCCATAGTTGGACGCCGCAAGCGTCGGCACCAATCGCCGGGCGCGCCGCGGAGCGCCGTACTATAGCGGCCTTGTCCGCCTCCGCAGAAGCCGCCGCCGCGGAGCCGCCTGGCCCGGTGCCGCCGGGTGGCGGCCGCGTGGCGCGCAACACTGCGATCTTCTCACTCGGCACGGGTATCTCGCGGATCGCGGGACTGCTGCGCGAAATCGTCTTCGCCAAATACTTCGGCACCAGCGGGCGGGCCTCCGCGTACACGATCGCCTCGCTTGTGCCAAACCTGGTGGCAAACCTGTTCGCCCAGTCGGCGCTGTCGGCTGCTTTCGTGCCGGTGTTCACCGAACTGCTCCAGAAGGGACGGCGCCGAGAGGCGCTGGGGCTGGCCTCGACGCTGTTCTGGATCCTGCTGATCGGGCTTGGCGCGATCACGGCCTTCTTCATCCTCGCTGCCGGCGTGATCATGCCGCTGTTCATCGGCCCCAAGTTCAGCCACGAGCTGAACCTGCTGACCGTGGGGCTCTCGCAGGTGCTGTTCCCGGTGATCCTGCTGCTGGGTTTGAACGGGCTGCTCGTGGGGATCCTGCAGTCCTACGACCACTTCACGATCCCAGCGATCTCCCCGGCGGTGTGGAACATCGTGATCATCGTGCTGCTGGTCGTGCTCGCTCCGCATTTCAGCGGCACAGATGAGATCTACGCCTATGCGATCGGCATTTTGGCGGCCACCGGCGTGCAGCTGATGTTGGCGTTCGCCGCGCTCGCGCGCATCGACTTCCGGCTGAGCTTCAAGGTCGACTGGCACGACCCACGCATCAAGCAGGTGTTCATGCTGATGCTGCCGGTCACGATCGGCCTCGGCATCGTCAACCTCGATCAGGTGATCAACTCGGGCTTCGGCAGCCTCGTCTCCGAACAGGCGCCGCGCGCGATCGATAACGCGTTTCGCGTCTACATGCTGCCGCAGGGGATGTTCAGCGTCGCGGTCGCCACGGTCCTGTTCCCGACGCTCAGCCGCATGGCCGCGGCCCGCGACGCGAGCGCGATGCGCCGCACGGTGGGCAACGGCATGCGCCAGATCAACCTGCTGCTGATCCCGGCCGCGGCGTTCATGATCGTGCTGCCCACCCCGATCGTGCGGTTGCTGTTCGAACGCGGGCATTTCAACCACGAATCGACCCACCTGGTCTCGATCGCGCTGTTCTGGTTCGCCTTCAGCCTGCCGTTTGGCGGCCTCAACCTGCTGCTCACGCGCACCTTCTTCGCGGTGCAACGACCGTGGATCCCCACGCGGCTGGCGGCGATGAACATCGTCGTGGACATCATTGTCAGCGTCGGCCTGTACAAGCCGCTCGGCATCGCCGGGCTCGTGATCGGCACGGTGGTCGCCAACGCGCTGATGACGGCGCTTCAGCTGCACCGCCTGCGTGTGGGCCTGAACGGCCGCTTGGAGGGCGCTCAGACGGCGATGATCACCGCGCGGATCGTCGTGGCATCGGTGTTGCTCGCGGTCGTGTCATGGTTGGTGTGGAAGCTGCTCGACGAGCTGCTTGGCGCCAGTCTGCCGGCCCAGATCGTCAGCGTCGGCGGGGCCGGTGGGGCCGGCGTGTATGTGTACGTGCGCGCGGTGCTGGCGATGCGCATCCCCGAGGCGCATCAGGTCAGCGGCCTGATTCGTGCGCGGCTCGGCCGCGCCTGAAAGGCGTTCTGAGTCGTGCAGAGGCCGGGTGGACCGAAGCCCACCCGGCTTGCGCCCGAACTGGAATCGCCGCTTACTACTTACGTCCCAGGACTCGTGTGTCTTGCCTGGGCGGCGTGACACTCCCGACACCTGGACAGGCCGCCGGCCCGAGGGCTGGCGCGTAGCCGCGGTTGAGCCTCGAAGGCTCCTAGTCGAGTTGGCGATCCGCCGGACCATTAAGGCTAGCGGGTCGCGGCCTCTAGGCTGTAAGCGCCATGGACCAGGCCCACATCCGCAACTTCTCGATCATCGCCCACATCGACCACGGCAAGTCGACGCTGGCTGATCGCATTCTCGAGCTGACGCACACGGTGGCGGCGCGGGAGATGCGCGCGCAGCTGCTTGACTCGATGGATCTCGAGCGCGAGCGCGGCATCACGATCAAGGCGCAGGCGGTGCGCGTGTTCTTCACCGCGCGCGACGGCGAGACCTATCAGCTGCATCTGATCGACACGCCTGGGCACGTCGACTTCACGTATGAGGTCTCCCGCTCGCTGGAGGCGTGCGAGGGTGCGCTGCTGGTGGTCGATGCGGCTCAGGGCGTGGAGGCGCAGACGGTCGCCAACACCTATCTGGCGGTCGAAGCCGGGCTCGAGCTGATCCCGTGCCTGAACAAGATCGACCTGCCCGGCGCCGAGCCGGAACGGGTGGCTCAGGAAGTCAGCGACCTGATTGGCGAGCCGACCGAGGGAATCCTGCAGATCAGCGGCAAGACTGGCGCGGGGGTGGGGGAGGTGCTAGAGGAGCTGATCGCGCGCGTGCCGCCGCCCTCCGGCGACCCGGACGGCCCGCCGCGGGCGCTGATCTTCGACTCCGAGTTCGACCAGTATCGCGGCGTGATCGCCTACATCAGGGTGGTGGACGGCGTCTTTCGCAAGGGCGAGGCGATTCGCGCGATGGCGGCCGGGACCGAGGCCGACATCGACGACATCGGCTTTTTCAGCCCGCAGATGATGCCCACCGACCAGCTCGCCGCGGGCGAGGTCGGGTATCTGATCACTGGGCTGAAGGACGTGACGCTGCTGCGTGTGGGCGACACGCTGACGACCCGCACGCGCGTGAGCGGGCCGGGGAGCAGGACGGGAACGACCGAGGCGACCGAGGCGCTGCCCGGTTATCGCGAGGTCAAGCCGATGGTGTTCTGCGGCCTGTTCCCGATCGACTCCGACGACTATCCCGACCTGCGCGACGCGCTCGAGAAGCTCGTCCTGAACGACGCCGCGCTCAGCTGGGAGCCGGAGACATCGGACGCGCTCGGGTTCGGATTCCGTTGCGGCTTCCTCGGTCTGCTGCACATGGACATCGTGCGCGAGCGGCTCGAGCGCGAGTACGACCTCGAGTTGCTTGCGACGATGCCTTCGGTGGAGTTCGACGTGACGCTCACAAACGGCGAGGAGCTCGAGGTGCACAACCCCTCGGACATGCCCGAACCGGGCACGATTGAGGAGATCTCAGAGCCGTTCATCACCGCGTCGATCATCGCCCCGAAAGAGTTTGTAGGCGCTGTCATGGAGCTCTGCCAGGAACGCCGCGGCGTGCACTCCGGCATGCACTACCTCTCGCCCGAGCGGGTGCAGATGAACTACGAGCTGCCGCTGGCGGAAATCGTGCTCGACTTCTTCGACCAGCTGAAGTCGCGCACCAAAGGCTACGCCTCGCTCGACTATGAGCTGAGCGGCATGAAGGAGTCCGATCTCGTCAAGCTCGATGTGCTGCTTGCGGGCGACACGGTCGACGCCCTGTCGATGGTCGTGCATCGCGACAAGGCTTATGAGATGGGGCGCACCCTGACCGAGAAGCTGCGCAAGCGAATCCCTCGCCAGCAGTACGACGTCCCGATCCAGGCGGCGATCGGGGCGCACGTGATCGCGCGCGAGACGGTCAAAGCGTTTCGCAAGGACGTGATCGCCGGCTGCTACGGCGGCGACATCACGCGCAAGAAAAAGCTGCTGGCAAAACAGAAGGAGGGAAAGAAGCGGATGAAGCAGGTCGGCCGTGTGGAGGTCCCGCAGGAGGCGTTTCTCGCGGTGCTCGAGCTCGGCGAGGATTGAGGCGGCGTGGCGAGCGAGCTGGATGAGGCGTCGCAAGCTTCCGCGGCGGGCGGATCTACCTCCGAGCGTCCGTCGGCGAGGCGCCAGCCGGCGCCCTTCAGGGTGCTGTTCGTGTGCCTCGGCAACATCTGCCGCTCGCCGAGCGCCGAGGGCGTGATGCGCGCGCTGGTGCTCGAAGCGGGGCTGCAGGACAGCATCGAGATCGACTCAGCCGGCACCGGCGGCTGGCACGTGGGCAGCCCGCCCGACGCGCGCGCCGTCGCCGCGGCTCGCGCCCGTGGGATCGCGCTGGATGGATACGCGCGTCAAGTGGAGCGGAGCGACCTGGACGCTTTCGATCTCGTGATCGCGATGGACAGCGCAAACACACGCGAGCTCCGGCAATTGGCGATCTCCGATGAGCAGCGCGTCAAGGTGAGGCTGCTGCGCGAGTTCGATCCAGCCGGCGCGGGCGGTGGTAGTAGGGATCTGGATGTACCCGATCCCTACTACGGCGCGCCGGGCGGCTTCGAGGAAGTGCTCGACCTCGTGCAGGCGGCATGCGCGGGCTTGCTCGAGCAGATTCGCGCACACGAGCTCTCGTGACGCTTCCGCCGGGTGCGACCGACATACGGCCCATCGGCGGCGGAGATATCAATCAGACGTTCCGCGTCGTGCTCGCCGATGGGCGCGACGCGTTCGTGAAGACACGCGCCGAGGTCTCACCGGGCGAGTACGCATCCGAGGCGGCGGCCCTTGCCTGGCTGGCTGAGCCTGGCGCGCTGCGCACGCCGCGCGTACTGCAGATCGACGAGCGTTTCTTGGCGCTTGAATGGGTGCAGCCGGGCCGTCTCGACGGCGCCGGCGCGGAGGAGCTGGGCAGGGGGCTCGCGATCACGCACGCAGCCGGCGCCAGCGGGTTCGGCGATCCGCAGGAGTCTTCCGGGTTCGGGTCGTTGCGTCTGTCCAACGAGCCGACCGCCGACTGGCCCACCTTCTACGCTGAGCGTCGCCTGCATCCGCTCGCGCGCCTCGCACGCGAGCGCGACGCGCTGTCCTCCGCGGGCGCGCAGGCGGTCGAGCGGGTATGCGAGCGTATCGGCGATCTCGCCGGTCCCGCCGAGGCGCCGTCGCGGCTGCACGGGGATCTTTGGACGGGCAATGTCATGGCCGACGTGCACGGCCGTCCATGGCTGATCGATCCCTCCGCCTACGGTGGTTATCGAGAGGTCGATCTCGCGATGCTCAGGCTGTTCGGCGCACCGTCCGCGCGTGTCTTCGACGCCTATGAAGAGCTTGCGCCGTTGAAGGATGGATGGGAGGAGCGAGTGGAGCTCTACCAGCTGTTGCCGCTGCTGGTGCACGCGCTGCTGTTCGGTGGCTCCTACCGCGCGGCGGCCGAGCGCGTCGCCCTGCGCTATGCGGCCTGAGGTATGTCTCTCGCACGCCAGGTCGGATATACATTCTCCAGCCCGCTGGGCGGACGCTTGTCCCCTTGCCCCGCAGGGGTCGGATAAGAGGATGTGCATCCCGAGACGCTCGCCGGGCATCGCCGGCTGTACCTGTTGGCGCGGGTCGTCGTCGCGCGTCACTATCGCCGCGAGCTGACGCTTGCGGAGGTGGCCACGGCACTGTCGAGCTCGCCTCGTCAGCTGCAGCGCGCGTACGCGCAGTTTGGTGAGCACACCTTCAAGGAGGATCTCTTCGAGCGGCGCATGGCCGCGGCGGCGGAGCTGCTGGTCGAGCAGCCGGCGATTCCGGTGCACCATGTCGCGCGCCTGGTCGGCTACCGGCAGGGAGCTCAGTTCGCCCGTGCGTTTCGTCGCTGCTACGGCCTCTCGCCTGCGCGCTTTCGCGACCAGGGCCGTCGCCACAAGGCCGCCTCGCAGGCGGCGAGCGCCGTACATGCGCTCGACCGAAACCATCGACTACGTGTTCCCTCCTCGGTCGGTGTCTCAGCGTCTTCGAGGACGCTTCATACCGGCGAGTAGCGCGACGGGGCAGCGCCGCTCCTCGCCAGTGAGTCTTGCGGTTCGGGCTCGGCCACTTCCGCGCCGGGCAGCCACAGCCGCATCAGCGTTCCTCCGCCCGTAGCGGGCGCGGCGGTGACGCTCCCGCCGTGCTGTCCGGCGACCTGGCGAACGATCGCGAGGCCGAGGCCCGAGCCCGGCCGGCCACGCGCCTCGGCACCACGGTAGAAACGGTCGAAGACGTGGGGCAGATCTTCCACCGAGATCCCCTGGCCGTGGTCGCGAACGGTCAGCTCTTTGCCGCGCAGGCGGATCTCCACCGGCCCACCCGGCGGACTGTACTTGATCGCATTGTCGATCAGGTTGACGACGGCGCGCTCCAGCCGCGCCGGCACGCCGGCGAGGATCGTCGGCTCGAGCTCGACCTCGAAGGAGGTGGTCGGAACGTTTCGACGCATGCGCTCCACCACCTCGCCGACCACCAGGTCCAGACGCGTGTCCTCCGTGTCCGTGCGCAGCTGCTCGCCGCGGGCGAGGTCGATCAAATCGTTCATCAACAGCGTCAGCTCCTCGGTCTGCTCAACCACGTCGCTCAGCAGGCGCTGCTGCTCCTCGGAGTCCATCTCCCGGCCCTGCTGCTGCAGGACCTCGATGTTCATGCGCAGGCTGGTCACCGGCGTGCGGAGCTCGTGCGAGGCGTCCGCCACCAGCTGCCGCTGGGCGTGCACGGACTCGTCGAGCGCTCCCATCGAGCGCTCGAGCGCGTCGAGCATCGCGTTGAAGCTCATCGCGAGGCGACCGAGCTCGTCCTCGCCGCCGACCGTCTCGATCCGCTCGCTCAGATCCTGGGTCTCGGTGACGTGCTCGGTCGCCTGCGTAAGGCGCTTCAACGGCCATACCGCGGCGCCGGCGACCAGCCGCCCGAGCAATGCCGCGAGCGCGATCCCGCCGATGTCGAGCAGCGCCAGGATCAGGCGCAGGTGGCGCAGCAGGGTGTCGACTTCGGTGAGCTGCTGGGCTACTTGCACGGCTCGGCCGGGCGCGATGTGCTCCGCGAGGATGCGCATGTGGATGCCGTTCACGCGCGCATCTCGGAAGTAGCGCTCGCTCTTGCCCGAGGCCAGCTCGCGGGTTTGCGCGTCTATCGGGAGCGTCACGTTCGCGGAGGAGCGGAACAGAACGTGGCCGTGGGTATCGACCAGTTGCTGGTAGCCGCGCACCTGCCCCGGTCGTGGCCGGTCGTCCAACGGGCTCGTGGCGGGCGCGGCGGCGGAGCCCTGCGCCCGGGCCCGGTTTGGGCTCTGGGCCTGGGTTTGGGTCGGGCTCTGGGTTTGGGTCCGGTTCGGGCTCTGGGCCTGGGTTTTAGTTGGGATTTGGGTCTGGCTCTGGGTTCGAGTTGGGATCTGGGTCGGGCTCGGAGCTTGGCGTCGGTTCGAGCCCTGGCTGCGGTTCTGACCTTGGCTTGAGTCCTGGCTTTTGATCAGGTTCGCCAACGCGTTTCGCGAGTGACTCGCGGGGCTGTGCGCGACGAACCGCAGGCTGTCGGCGCGGCTGCTCAGCTGTGTGTCGACCTGGCCGCGCAGCTGGTGAGATGTGAGCAGGTAGGTAAGCACCGAGGCCAACACCACGGCGATCGCGACAGCGGCCGCGGAGACGAGCGTGATCCGACGGCGAAAGCTCATCCCTGACCTCGCAGCACGTAGCCGACGCCGCGCACCGTATGCAGCAGGCGAGGCTCCTCGCCGGACTCGGTCTTGCGGCGCAAGTAGCCCATGTACACGCCCAGCGAGTTGGACGTCGCACCGAAGTCATACCCCCAAACGTGCTCGAAGATCGCCGAACGCGTGAGCACCTGACGGGGATGGCGCAGGAACATCTCCAGCAGCAGGAACTCGGTGCGCGTGAGCTGCAGCACCCGCTCGCCGCGCCACGCCTCGTGGGCAAGCAGGTCGAGCCGCAGGTCTTCGAAGGTCAACGTTCCCTCCTGCTCGTCCTCCTCGCTCGCCCGGCGCAGCAGTGCGCGCACGCGCGCGAGTAGCTCGCGCAGCGCAAACGGCTTGACGAGATAGTCGTCGGCGCCCGCATCCAGCCCGGCAACACGGTCGTCGACCTCTTCGCGTGCAGTCAGCATCAGCACTGGGGTGCGGTCGCCGCCCTCGCGCAGACGCCGGCAGACCTCCAAGCCGTCCACATAAGGCATCGCGATGTCGAGTATTACCCCCTCGTATGCGGCGCCACCGAGTAGCTCGAGCGCTTCGCGCCCGTCGTTGGCTAGCGCCACCTCATAGCGCTCGAGCGACAGCGCGCGCGACAGTGCGCTCTGGACGGCCGGCTCGTCATCGACGACAAGAATGCGTGGTAGTTGCTCGGTCACGGTCATATACAGGCGCCTGTCGCCCGTTCGCCCGGCTTGGGGTCGCCGCAGATCGGGGAACGTCTCATAGTGAGGCTACCGTGGCCTATGTAGTGCATGGGCCATTGGGAAGAAAGCGAAACATGCATATCACCGTACGTCGCCGGGGCAGAGACAATCGCTGAGGAGCAGACCATGCCCGATCGGGCAGACGGTGCGCTTGGTGCGCAGTCGCGCACACTGCGTAACAGCATCATCAGCCTCGCCGTCTTCTTCGCGTTGCTCGCAGCGCTGCTGCTCGGCGTGCCGGGGCTCGACTCGGCGGCCGATCGCATCGCTCACGCGAGGCCCGCCTGGGTTGCGGTGGCGATCGTCCTTGAGGTGCTCTCCTGCGCCGGCTACGTGGTCCTGTTCGAGCTCGTGTTCGGCCGGCTCGGCGTCGGTCTGACCTCTCGACTATCGCTGGCGGAGCTCGCGGTCAACTCGGTCGTCTCGGTCAGCGGCCTGGCGGGCATCGCGCTGGGAGCGTGGGTGCTGCGCAGCAAGGGCATATCGGTGGAGCGGATCGCCAAGCGCTCGGTCCTGATCTTCGTGCTCACGAGTGCCGTCAACGTCGGCGCGGTGGTCGTGATCGGCGTGCCAATGTGGCTTGGGCTCCTACCCGGCTCGGGCGATGCGCTGCTTACGCTGTTGCCGGCTGCCGTCGCGTTGGCGAGCATCGTCGGCACGCTCCTGCTCGCCGGGTGGGCACGCCGAGCGGCCGCTCGCAGGCCATTCGGGCGCGGGCGTATGGTCGTCGCCCTGATTGCCGTGAGCGGCGGCGTCGAAGACGCCGTGCGGCTCATTCGCGAATGCGATTGGCGCTTGCTGGGCGCGATTGCCTACTGGCTGTTCGACAATCTCGTCCTCTACGCCTGTCTCGCCGCGTTCGGCCATACGCCCTCCTTCTGGGTCGTGGCGATGGCCTACCTGGTCGGCATGCTCGCCAACTCGGTCCCCGTCCCGGGCGGCTTTCTCGCGGTCGAAGGCGGTCTGGTGGGCATGCTCCTGCTGTTCGATGTCCGTCCGGCCTCCGCCGTGATAGCCGCGGTGATCGTCTACCGCGCGATCTCCCTATGGGTGCCCGCCGTGATCGGCTCGCTGGCGTTTCTCAGCCTGCGCCGCGAGATCGGCAGGCCGGTCGCCCCGGTCGCCCCCGGATAGGCAAGTCAGGTAAGGCTGTGGGCGAAGGCCGTGGCTGCATTGGCCTTTTGGCAGATCCGTCCTGGCAGGTGTTCCATCACGCTCCTCACCTGCGCATCCTGAGGTCCCGATAAGCCAGGACAGTAGACCGGCGACGGGAGGTTGCCGGTGGCCGCGCCGGGCGCGTTGATAGGCGACAGCTGCTGCGCGGCCGCCCACGCATGGGCGAACGTGTCGGAGAATACGTCGATCGCCACGCGCCCGCTGTAGATCTCGATCGAGCGGCCTTCGTCGTACACGGTGGCGGGCGCCCCACGCACGACGATGTTGCGCTGCGGTCCCAGCGCTGCGTTGGAGTGCAGCCGGTAGATCACCGTGGTGACCTGCAGCGGCAGCAGACAGCTGCCACCGCCGAAGATGCCTTTGCCGTGCACACAGTCGCCGTAGTACAGGCTGTCGCCGACCGTGCTGATGTAACCGTTCTGGCCGTCGGCCGCCGCGAGCGGCTGTCCGGCGAAGGCGGGACCGGCCCAGTAGACCTTGTAGTAGGGGAACGTCTGCGCTTCGGCCAGCTCCCGTGCGAGGATCGGCCGCGGATGGCCGGTGCCCGCACACCCGCTCGCCGTGAGCGCCACGCACAGCGCGGCCAGCACGGCGCCGCCGCGCGCGAGCCGTCCTCGGCGTCGGCGGGCGGGCTCGCTCCCATCCGTTGTGCTCTTCGTCGTCATCATCCGTCTGTGCCGTCGATTATCGACCGTCTGCGACCTGTGGTGTCCTGCGTCATAAATTCGCTGGTCTTTCCCGGCGCCCGGACGCGCCTGACGCCCGCCGCCGTCGGCCATGTGCTACCGGAACACCGCCCGACACCGTCGAACGTCAGATCACGCCCAACCATCCGGAAAACACTGACCGAATTTATGACGCAGGACACTAGAGCTACTTCGGGGGTCCTCGACGGTTCCGACTCGTACAGACCCGTCGTTCGCTCGGCGGGTGTGCCGGGGTCCGGTGGGGTAGCACACCGGACCCCGGACGATCTTCCCACCGCGGGGCGGCCGCTCGCGCCGCTTCTCGCCGCTGCGCTGCTCGCGATCTGGCTGCTCGTCGAGCCACGCACGCCCGATCTCGCTGCGCAGGTATATCGCGTCGGGCTGTTCGACCACAGCGGATTCGCCATCTGGGACGCGCGCTGGTATGGGGGCCACGATCTTCCCGGTTACAGCCTCCTGTTCCCGCCGCTCGCCTCGTTGCTGGGTCTGCGCCTGCTGGCGGTGCTGTCCGCGCTGGCCTCCGCTGCGCTGTTCGAGCGTATTGCGCTCTCGGTGTTCGGTTCCTCCGCGCGCTGGGGCGCCGCCTGGTTCGCGCTCGCGGCGGTCGGCGACGTGTGGATCGGGCGTGTCACCTTCGCCCTCGGCGTCTCCTTCGCGCTGGGCGCCGTGCTCGCGCTGCGCCGCCGGCATGTTCTCTGGGCGGGTGCGCTCGCGGCGCTGTGCGCGGCGGCGAGCCCTGTCGCCGGGGTGCTGCTGGGGATCGCCGGCGTTACCCACGCGTTGCATTCCCGCTCGCCGCGATCCGCGCTCGCGCTCGTCTTACCAGCGGCGCTGGTGGTGGCTCCCCTCGCCATGCTCTTCCCCGAGGGCGGCTTCGAGCCCTATCCGTTCCTCTCCTTCGCCGCAACTGCTGCCGTAGTTTTAGCTTTTTTGCTGGTGCTTCCCCCGGCCCAGCCGCTGTTGCGGCTGGGGGGCTTCGTCTACCTGGCGGCGTGCTTGCTCTGCCTCCTGATCCGCACGCCGATGGGTAGCAATGTCGAGCGCTACGCCGTCCTGCTCGCCGGACCGCTACTGCTGTGCGCGTTGCTGGCCGGCCGGGACCGTAAGCCGTCGCCTGCCCATGCCCCGGCGCGTTTCTCCAGCCGGCCGTCCTTCCGTTCCTCGACTCACGCTCGCGAGCGTTTGGCTGCTCACTCGGCCCCGGCGACGACCGCCGCACTGTGCGCGATCGCAGTGTGGGTTGTGTGGGGCCCTGTGCGCGAGACGCTCGCCGTCGCCGGCAACCCCTCGACCGACGCCTCCTACTACGCGCCCGTCAAGCGCTTTCTCGCGACCCTCGCCGCGCCGGTACGGATAGAGGTGCCGCTGACCCGCTCGCATTGGGAGGCGGCTCTGCTCGCTCCGTCTGTGTCGCTCGCGCGGGGCTGGGAGAAGCAGCTTGACGACCGCTACGACCGGGTGCTGCTCGCACCGAATCTGACCGCCTCCGGCTACGATCGCTGGCTGCACGAACAGGCGATCGCCTACGTCGCCCTCCCCGACGCTCCGCTCGATCCCTCATCCGTCCAAGAGGGTCGCCTGGTTCGCCACGGCCTGCCATACCTGCGAGCGGTCTCCACAAGCGCCCACTGGCGGATCTACGCCGTGCGCGTGCCCACCCCGCTGGCAGCTGGCCCCGGCGCGCTGACGGCGCTCGACCACGACTCGTTCACGCTGCACGCCGCCGCGCCCGGCAACTTCCTCGTGCGCGTGCGCTACACCCCCTACTTCATCCTTACTCGAGGCGCGGGCTGCGTGAAGGAGGCGCCCGGCGGCTGGACGTCGGTGGCAGCTCACGCTCCGGGCAGGCTCGTCGTCTCCGCGCGGTTCTCGCTAAGTCGCGCTTTCTCCGGGGGGCGGGCGTCTTGCACCGGCTCGTAGGGAGGACTGGGGCCGTAAGGAGGACCGGGCTCGTAGGGAGGACTGGGCTCGTAGGGAGGACCGGGCTCGTAGGGAGGACTGGGCTCGTAGGGAGGACTGGGCTCGTAGGGAGGACTGGGCTCGTAGGGAGGACCGTGCACCAAGAGCGGACACGGCCCACCGAGCGAAGTGTGCCGGGCGGATTCAGGTGGTCCTCCCTGTGCACACGAGCGAGGGAGAACAAAGTCCCACGCAGCGTCGTAAGTCCCACGCAGCGTCGTCTCCGGCGCTCCTACCGGGGGGCGAACGCGTACAAAGCGGTATACCCGGTCAGATAGACGTTCTTGCCGTCACTGATCGCCGGGTCGAATGCGCCGGTGTGCAGTTCGAATGCGACACGGCCGGTGGAGACGCCGAGGCCATAGATGCGGTGCTGGCCGAGGTCGGCGAAGTAGACATAACGCCCAACGATCGTGGCCGAGCCGGAGATGCGCCCGTGGGCGTCGAACTTCCAACTGATCCGTCCCGAGCGAGCGTTGAGCGCGTAGAACGTACCGTCGTAAGAGCCGAGATAGATCGTCGGGCCCAGCCCAGGCGCGTTCGTCACCGCGGGGGACGCATACACGTAGTCGCCGGTCTGCACCGCCCAGTCGAGCGCGCCGGTAGAGGCGTCATACGCGTAGATGCGTCCGTCGGTGTTGCCGAGGAACACGCGGCCGTAGACGACCGCAGGAGTCGAGTAGAACGTGCCGCTGCCGAGCAGCGCACCCCCTGAGCCGCTGACCCACAGCCGGCGTCCGGTCTGCTCCGAGATCGCCTGCACGTGGCCGGAGTAATCGCCGAAGTAAAGGCTCCCGCCCGAGAGGCTCGGGCTGGCCTTGACCGCACCGGCCGCGCGATAGGTCCAGACGACGTGTCCATTGTTCGCCCGCAATGCGTAGACCATGCCGTCCTGCGAGCCGAAGAACACGCGGCCGTCGTCCACCAGTGGCGAGGACTCGCTTGGGCTGGGCAGCGAGCGAAACCAGCGGATCGCGCCCGTGGCCGAGTTCAAGGCGACGATACGTCCCGGATGGCGCGCATGGCCGGTCGAGAGGATGGTTGCGTAGAGCGTGTTCGACGTGACGGCCGGAGTCGAGGCGGAGAGCAGGCCGAGAGACTTGGACCAGATGATCTTGCCGGTCCGCTTGTCCAGCGCGTTCAGCACGCCGTTGTCGGCGAGCTGGAAAATGCGGTCGCCGTAAATCACTGGAGGGAACTCGAGCAGCGCGTGACTGTTGCGCACCCATAGGCGCTTGAACGGAGGATGCACCCGCGCGGGAGCGGGAAAGAAGCGCGTGTGATTCTTGGTGTAGCCGTACAACGGCCAGGAAAACCGTTCCGGCCCTTTCCTCGGCAGCGTCGGCGTCGGCTGGGGGATGAAGCGCGCGTGTGGGTGGTAGATGGAGCCGGTGCGATGCTGCTCGTACTCGTAGCCCGCGATCGCCACCGCTGCGATCGTGACGACCGCCACCGCGAGGGCGATCCGGACACGGCGTGAGCGCAGCAGCCCGCTGCGAGGGCGATCGCTCACGGACCTAGCCCGCCGTCTCCGCTCACGTTCTCAGGCGGCGAGCTCGCCGCGAGATCGGGAGGGAGCCTCAGCCGGCGCCATGAGGCCACGCTCTCCGTCTTCGCCTTCCGCTAAATCGCTGGCACCGCTGCTCGGCGTGGCTTCGCGGACGCCTTGTGAGACACGCACCTCGGGAACACGTCGCGCCTGTGGGCGCGAGCGGTTGACCGTATGCGCGAGCAGTCGCATGGCGCTGAGCGCGAACAGCCAGATGCACGCGATCGCGAGCGGGGGCAGCGTCAGCCCCGAGACGAGCGCCAGCACATCATGGTTGCCGTTCAGCGACCAGTTCCACAGCAGGTAGTCGCCAGCGGCGAGCACGGAAACGAGGGCCAGGGGCCTGTGCGACACGGGCAAAACCCTAGCCGGGCGGGGGGACGGACGCGCGCGCGGCTGCGCGCGGCGCTTGCAACGGGCCGGTTCAAGGTGCGCTCAGGCGCGCCGGGCGTGCGCTCGGACGGGTCCGGCCTGCACTTGGGACGGGTCCGGCGTACGCTTGGGACGGTCCGGCGTGCGTTGCTGGCCGGCACAGGCGCTATCTCAGGCGCGCCATATGATCGCCTGCGATGAGCCCGCCTGGCCGCAGCTCCGAGATCTTCGCGCCGGAGCTGTTGCGCGGGCGCACGGCGCTGGTTACGGGTGGCGGCACCGGGTTGGGCAGGGCCACCGCGCTCGAGCTCGCGCGCTGCGGCGCGGCCGTGACCGTGATGGGACGTCGCGCGGACGTGCTCGAACAGACGGTCGAGGAGATCCGTGCGCTCCACGGCGAAGCGGACTGGATCGTCGGGGACGTGCGCGAGCGCGACGACGCGCAGCGGCTGGTCAGCGGTGTGCTCGAGCGCCATGGCCGGCTCGACCTGCTGGTGAATAACGCCGGCGGACAGTTCTTCAGCCCCGCCGAGCTGATCGCGGCCAAGGGCTGGCGCGCCGTCTGGCGGCTGAACGTCGACGGCATGCTCAACATGGCCGAAGCCGCCTTCGAGCTCGCGTTTGCGCCGGTGGGCGGGGGCGCGCCCACCGTCGTGGGTGGAGCTGGCGCGGGCGGGAGCACGATCGTGAACGTGACCCTCTCGCCCCATCATGGGATGCCGGGCATGGCGCACTCCGGCGCCGCGCGCGCCGCGGTCGAGGCGCTCACGCACGAGCTTGCGTCGCGCTGGGCCGATGCGCGCGTGGTCGTCACGGCGGTCGCCGCCGGGCACTTTGCGACGGACGCATTGCAGAAGTATCCCGAGACGCTGCGCGCCGGCATGGCGCGCTCGGTGCCGCTCCAGCGACTGGGGGCGGTCGACGAGCATGCATGGCTTGTGACGCTGCTCTCCTCGCCCCTTGGGCGGGCGTTCAACGGGTCGACGGTGACGCTCGACGGCGCGCGCGACAACTGGTTCGGGCCCTGGCCGCCACCGGGGCTGGCGGGGGAGTCGGGGGAGGTGCCGGTGGAGGCTCGTAAAGGGGCGCTTGGAGGTTGACGAAGTGTCGCTGCCGCGAGGCGGAAGGGGCGGAGGCCCTGGCAAGCGCGCCGAAAACGCCGATAAGATGGCGGATGGGCATGCGGGCGAAGTGTTGTGGTTGCACGAAAGCCTTCCAAGCTTTAAGGGCGGGTTCAATTCCCGTCGCCCGCTCTGAGCGCTCCACGGGGTAGGCTCTGCGCATAGCCACGGGGAGTGGCGCAGTCTGGTAGCGCACCCGGCTGGGGGCCGGGCGGTCGCAGGTTCAAATCCTGTCTCCCCGATGAAATTTCGCTGCGCATCGGTCGAAAAAGTATCGATTTGCAGGGATTTCTTTTTAGACTGAAGGTTGTGACATCACAGGTTCAGTTTCGAGGTGGAGATCCAAAGCGCCCGTAGATTGGGGGCTCTGAGGGCTCGTGTGTCTCGAGTGGTAATGGGGGCGGGCTTTTCCGTTGCAGATCCTTTGCAGCGTAGGCCCGATTCTTTTGCGGAGCTATGACCCCACGATTGTCAGTTTTTGGCCTTTGTTTTGCAGGCCCTGGGATGCGCTGCTGGTAGGTGTCAATGGCGGATACGTGACGTTCGCCTTTATCATCGTGTTCCTCGTGTGGCGCCTCTTGGGCCCGTCGCACTCGAGCTCGACCGTCGCCTTCGATCTCGTGTCGATCGTCTTGCTGTTTCTCTACCGCTGGATCCAGCAGTGGTGCATCGGCAGGCACGAAGGAACTACGCCGGTGAACCGGCTCTACTTCGTGGCGCGGCTGCACCGAGGCGCCGGGAAGGCGCACCTGCTCGAAAGCGAGGATCAGGCTGACGGGCTAGCCGGCCTACTGAGCGCGCGCGAACCGACGGCCAACCCCAAGCCACAGACTCACGAGATCAGGCCGCTGGACCTAGACGCCGGCAAGAGGCTGATCGACGGCGAACGCACGACTACACCAAGCACCGCTGCCTGATTCCAGACTACCGTGATTCAGGAATCCCCCGGCCTTCGACGGGGCGATTTTGCGTACACCCGTGCCGCGGCGCCGCACTTTAACGGCGCCCAGCGGAAAGCTAGAAGCGGGAGCGACGGGTTTGAGCGTGGCTCACGAGTTCTCTGTTCGGCGTGCTGAGGATGCCACCAGGCTGATGTTGGGTGCATGCGTCAGGTGTTGAGCAGCGAACGGACGGGTGTGGTTGTCGTCGAGGATGGCGGGCAACTGTGGTGAGAGGTCGTGCGATGGTCGTCCGAGCCCGAAGCCTTGGCCACCTTGGATGATCGTGTCAGAGGCGAGTTGGTGATCTTGATTGAGGCTGCGAAGGAACTCGAGTATGTCCTCGTCCTCGATGCCCTCTGCTATCACGAACGCGCCCGTCTCGCGGGCGAACGTAGCCATTGCCATCAGAACTGCCCGGGCGCCTGGCTCGGTGGCGGCGCCCACGACGATGCTGCGGTCGAGCTTGACGAACTCGGCGCGGATCTTGCGCAAGATCTCGAGGCCGGAGTTGCCTGTTCCGACGTCGTCGACCGCGATCTTGAAACCTTGTTGGCGTAGTCGCTGCAGGCGCTTGACCACCCACTCGGTGCGTCCACCAAAACGCTCGGTGACCTCGACCACGACCGCCTGCGGTGACAGGCCAGCCCGCTCGACGGCCGGAGCCAGCCATGGTTTTGCGTCAGCGTCCAAGTCGAGGGTAAGCGGGGAGAGGTTCAGGAACAGGAGCACGTCTCGCTCTAGCTTGGGTGCGCATCGCAGCGCGCTTTGCACGCACAGCACATCGAGCTGGTGGACGCGTCCGATCTGCTCCGCGATGTCGAAGGCTTCGGCGGGTCCGGACAGTCCGTAGGAGGGGTCGGGTCGGGTCAGCGCCTCGACCCCGATCAGCGTCTCTGTGTCGAAGTTCCAGATGGGCTGGAAGACGGTCTCGAGACGTCCCTCTTCGATCAGTTGCGCGACGGCTTCCTTCTTCTCCGAGGTGGTCACGACCACGCGCTCGCGGATGTCCTCGAAGTGCGCGGTGCGGTTGCCGCCCTGGCGCTTGGCCTCATACAGGGCGGCGTCGGCCTCGGCACGCAGTGTGTCCGCCGGGATGCCGGGGTGCAGGGCGCTGACGCCGATGCTCGCCTCGATACCGGCGTCTATGAGGTTGCGGCTCAATCGCCGCGCCAGGACCCTGGCGCCCTCGGCATCGGTGTGCGCCAGCAGGAGCGCGAACTCATCGCCACCGATCCTGTAAGCGCGATCTCCAGGTCTTGCCTCGCGCAGGACTCCGGCGACACGCTTGAGTATCGCGTCGCCCTGTGGGTGGCCTTGACGGTCGTTGATGAGCTTGAAGTCATCGACATCGAGGAGCGCCAAGGCGAAGGGATCTTCATAGCGCGCAGCGGACGCGATGGCTTGCGGGAACTCGTCCTGAAAGGCACGCGTGTTGGGAAGATCGGTCAGCCCGTCGCGGGTGGCTCGGTGCAGGACCATGCGATGGTCGCGCATCAGCCGTCGGCCACCGAACAGGTAGAAGACGGCGCCACCTCCAAAGAGGGTGAGCAGTCCGACCAAGATGAGAATCTTGCGCATGTCGTTCAGCTGCGCATCGTAGGTTCGGTGGTCGTAGGTCACCTCATAGGCATAGCGTTGCCCTCGAAGCTCGACCGGAACGATGAACTCGAAATCGCGACCGTCCCGGGTGGGATCGCTCTCATTGCCGGCGTACGACATCCCGTTGTCCAGAGCGGCGTCGATGCGAGGATCCGAATCGGTGGCGCCGACCAGCGCGCCGGCCGCGGCAGCTCTGATCACATGCTGTCGGTCGATCAGAAACGCCTCGCGGGTGCCGGGGCGCCGCGCGACGCCGTCGAGGAACCGGTCGATGTCCCCGATCGCATCCGCTGTGCCTGCCGCGCGAGCGCCGTCGTCTTCGAAGGCCTTGCCGTCCGCCCGCTGGGCAGCCGCGTAGTCGCTGATCTGCCGGTGCGCGAGACTCCTTTCCAGCAGCACATAGCCTGCGACCCCGATCAGCGTGAAGGTCAGCGCGACGGTTGCGAGCAGCCGCATGCCGAAGGCCAACGCCGATCCGTCCTCGCCAGCGCGACGACCGGGCATCCAGCGACGTGGGTGCAGCATACGTACGCTCACGCTAGCTCTCGGTGAGTACCTCGGGGCGTCCGAGGTAGTAGCCCTGGACGAAATCGATCTCAAGCTCGCGAAGGCGCTCGCATGTCTCTGCGTCCTCGACGCCCTCGGCCACCGTCTTCTGGCCAAAGCCCCGGGCTAGCTGCACAGTTGCACTGACTAGGTGCTGGCTGGCCTTGTTGTCGAGCAGGTCGCGGACGAACTCCATATCGATCTTCAGATACTTGATGGGAAGAGTCTTTAGGTAGGTGAAAGCTCCGTAGCCGGTACCGAAGTCGTCGAGCGCGAACTTGCAGCCCAGCGTGGCCATCCTGGCCGTAAAGCGGCTCGCGAGCTCCAGATACTCGGTGAGGGCCGTCTCGGTGATCTCGAACGTGATCAGCTTCGGGTCGGCGTGCGCCTCCGCCAGCAGCTTCTCGATCTGATCGGCCAGCTCCACGTCGGCGAGCGAGCACGCAGAGAGGTTCACGTTGATTGCGCTGCCCTGCGCCGCGAGGCGAGCAGCCCGGCCGATGACCCAGCGATCGAGATCGCAAATGAGGCCAAAGCGCTCGGCTGCCGGGAGGAACTTACCGGGCATCACGAGTGCTCCCCCGCGATCGCGCAAGCGCACGAGCAGCTCCCGCCCGACGACCTCGCCGGAGTCCAGTGAGATGATCGGCTGTCCGGCGAGCACCAGTCGATCCTCGTCCATCGCGTCACGCAAGCGCCCGATCCAGCTCAGCTCCTCGAGCTCGTGTTGCGCCTGCTCTTTCGCCGTCTTGAGCTCGCCGATGTCGTGGAAGACGACGATGTGGCCCGTCGGCCCACCACGCTCATCGCCGAGCGGCTCCGCTCTGATCGAGACCGGTAGGCGCACTCCGTCCTTGCGTACGAGGACCTCGTCATCGATATGCATAGGAGCGAGACTGGAGTGAACTGCCGTAAGCGGGCAGCCCGGGCCCGCACACCGCTGCTCGCTATTGCGCGCACAACCGAGACCCTCGCAGAGTGTTCTTCCGATCAGATCCCCGGCTTCATATCCGAGCATGTCCTTGGCAGCGTGATTGACTGTGGCGATTCGGCCATCGACGTCGAGTGTCAACAGGCCTTCCTCCATGCTCTCCGTGACGCTGGCGAGGAAGGTCTCGGTCTTACGCAGATGCGTCTCGGCCTGTCGCTGCTTGCTGAGATCGGTGACGATCGCCAGATTCCCGCTGATCGTGCCGGCATCGTCAAACACGGCATTGACGGACACCAGCGCCGGGAGAACAGCGCCGTCCTTGCGTAGCAGCGATACCTCCATCCGCTCGGTGACGCCTCTGCTCTGTCGTTCCATGCTTGCTCGAGCGGTGCTCATGCCCTCATCGTCCAAGAAGTCGGCCAGATGACTGCCGAGCATCTCCTCGACCGTGTAACCGAGCATCTCGGCGATGCTGGGATTTGCGTAGTCGGTGACCAGTTCGGCGTCGATGCGCCAAATGCCCTCGGCCGCGGACTCGAGGATCTGACTGTGAATACGTTCACTCTTGTGCAGCTCCTGCTCGGCGGCGATCCGTCGTGAGGTGTCGTGTGCGATCGACGCGGCTCCGACGATCTCACCGGCGGTGTCTCTCAAGGCAAACAGCGTCAGGGACACGTTGATGATCGTGTCGTCTTTGCATCGGCGCAGCGTTTCGTAGTGCTCGATATGTTCGGCCCGCAGCACTCGCTGCAGCAGCTCCCACTCCTCTCCTTTGAGAGCCTCAGGAATGATGAGGCTGATGGGATGTCCCAGCACCTGGTCCTCTCGATAGCCATAGAGGCGCTCGGCGCCCAAATTCCAGCTTGTGATCAGGCCGGCGCGATCCTTCGAGATGATCGCGTCGGTGGCGAACGCAACGATCTGACCGGCTCGCTCATTTTGGTCACGAGCCTTCCGCGCCGAGCTGCGACGGCTGCTCTCGACCGTATCGGTTGGCATCTTCTGAGCGGTATGCGTGGGCATCGTTGAGCGGTGCGTCCGCGCCATTGGGTCTGACCACGCGAGCGTCCAACCCAAAGATCGGCATAGGAACACTGGTCCGCGTCATCTCGCGACGAGAATCAACACATGTTCGGTCAATCGGAATACAGACCGTATTCAATATTTTCTTAGCTTTCGACAGAGCGATACAGCGTACGCCCGAGCCGCGCAAATACCGTCCGGTTGGCGACAGGCAGTTGTCTGCAAAGTAGACGAAGTTCGGCGATTCCAGCGGTGCGAAGATGTGGCTGCGGCAGGCGCGCGAGGACGACGGCGATGACGCCGCGAGGCTCAAGGCCCAGAATCTCATCGAGAACCAGCTCCTCTATCCCAGGGCGTTGATGCCGATCCTGCTCAGCAAAACACTGCCGTTCGACGGCGGAGTCCAACAGCCTTGACAATGCATCTGACCCGCGGCGCGCCGCCGAGGCGATCTCGATCGAGATCGGGCTCGATCTGTCCTATGTGCTTCTCCACTGGTTTGCCCAAGGGCTGGTCACGGGTGTGGGCCAAGCCGCGGGCGAACAGGTCGAGCCCAAGGCGGCCGGAGCTGTCAAGAAGTTGGGCACGCGGGTGATGCAGTTGTTCGGGCGCCATCAGACGACGCCCGAAGCGGACACTGCCGTCGAGAAGGAGTTGGCCTCAGAAACTCAAGCAGCGCTGACCAAGGCTCAGCAGGCGCTCGCTGCGGGTAGCGCCGACGAGGTCACTCGTGTCGCCGAGGCGTACGAGCAGGTGCTCGTGGGGTACCTGACCGACAACGGCATGCCAGGGCGCGATGCCGCACGGATCGCACAGCGAGTGCGCACCGAGGCCGGGAGTTGAGCACGTCGGTGACGAGCTCGTGGCCGTTGAACCGCCGCCAGTGTTATTGGGCGGCGTCGCTCCGGCTTCTCAGGGAACCGGCAAGGGCACGGCCGCCGACCTGCTGAGCGGGCGAGCGGGAGTGAGGTGCGCGGCGCGCCTCGTCGCGACCTCGGCTCCGGGTCTGTACAGCCAGATGGAGAGGTAGGGGCCGCCGATTCGACGGTTCCGTCGGTGGCGATTTCCGGCAGCGGCCCGCCCACTTCCTGTGGCTACGCGAGCTCCAGCGCGACTTCGCCGCTTTCCAGTCGTATCGCTCGCAGCGCCATCGAGGAGATGTAGCTGTAGTTTGTCGGCAAACATGAAGATGCCGCCGGCGAGCAGCAACGGAGCGATCGTCCAGTATCTCAGCGCCGCGAAATCGATCGAAACTAATGGCGGTTACGAAGTCACCGCGAAAGCCTTCAACAGCGGTGACGAATTCACGATCAAGAAGACCGCAAGCGGAGCAACCACCCGCACATGCAAGAGCGCCACGGGCACCAAAACGGGATGTAGCGGCAAAGCATCCGGCAGCTGGTAGACAGCGCTCCTATCCAGCCTAAAAGCGCTGCCCTACACGCATGATTGAGTTTCGCCCTTTATGGGTGCAGGCCGTGTGCTCTAGCGCTGATCCGACAATGTTATGGACAAGCGCACAGCGGAAGCTCACTCTTGGTTGTGTCGCGATGGTGTCGATCGCGAGCGGATGCTCGACATGGATCTGCGCCTTGGGCCGGTCAGGCGCAAGGCCTTTGTCGTGTTGGCGGTGACGCTCCTGGCTTGCGGGCCGTGGCTCGGCTAGGCGTTGTTGTGAGCTTCAGCGGCAGTGGTCGGAAGCGCTTTTTCGTAGGCGTGCAGTTCAGCTAAACCCACCTTCGAGTAGGAGCCACCGTTGTCCAAGTAGATCGTCTCCGCGGTCGTCTCAGCCGTACGAGCGAGCTCCTTCGCTGATGCGTCGTACGCCTTGCCCTTCTGGTTGAGGAACGCAGGGATCGATCGCGGCAAGAATGCCGATGATCAAGATCACGACCAAGAGCTCGATCAAGGTAAACCCATCCCCGTTCCTGAGGTGGGCAGTGAAGCTGGTCATGGGGGCAACTTCGGCTCGCGGCTACACACACGAGATGCCGGCTGTCAGATTTCTGACCCTGGCCTGTCCTCCAGGCGTGCGTGGTAGGCGCGCAGCAGGCGCCTGTGGGTGAGCCATCCGATCGCCTTCCCGCCGTCTGCGTCCAGTACTGGCAGGTCCTCGTCGTCGGTGAGGGCGAGCGCGCGTACCGCGTCCTCGAGGGACTCGTCGACCCGTAGCTCGGGTGTCTCGTGTACGAGACTGCTTGCGGTTAGACCCTCGCGAGAGGTGCTGATGGCCTGCTCGACGTCGGCGGCAGTGACGATGCCAAGCAGTGCGCCGTCCGGGTCGATGACCGGCAGGGCCTTGGCGCGCTCGCCGGCGAAGCGCTCGAGGACAGCGCGTAAGGGTTGCTCGGGCGTGAGTGGCCGGGGGAGCTTGCCCATCGCCTCGCTGACACTGATCTGTGCCATCAGGGTCGGTGTTTGGGCGGTGTCGTCGATGTCGATCCCGCGGCGGCGCAGCTTCAGCGTGTAGATCGTGTCCTTGGTGAGATGGTTGCTGAGCGCGGTCGCGACGATGATCGCGACCATCAGCGGCAGGATGATGCGGTAGTCGCCGGTCAGCTCGAAGATGATCAGCACCGCCGTGATCGGCGCGCGCGCGGAGGAGGCGAACACGGCGCCCATCCCGACGAGGCCGTAAGCGCCGGCGGCGACCGCCACGCCGGGCACGACGTCATGCGCGACGGCACCGTAGGCCGAGCCGAGCATCGCGCCCATGAAAAGCGACGGGGCGAACACGCCGCCCGACCCGCCGATCCACATCGTCAAGCTCGTCGCGAGGATCTTCGCCGCGAGCAGCCCGAGCAGCGCAAGCACGATGTAGTGGCCGGAGATCGCGAGCTGGAGCACCGAGTAGCCGACGCCGAACATCTCAGGGACGGCGAGCAGCAGCAGCCCGAGCAGCACGCCACCGGCGGCCGGCCGCAGCCAGTCAGGGCGGCCGTTCCAGATCCGGTCGGAGATGTCCTCCCCGGCATAGAGCACGCGCACGAAGCCGAGACCGACACCGGTGGCGAGCACCCCAAGACCGGCGTAGAGCAAAAGCTCCAGTGGCGAACTGAACGTGAAGGCGGGCAATGAGAGGAACGCGTGGCTGCCGAACGCAGCGCGGCCGATCGCATCCGCAGTCACTGAGCTGAGCACGACCAGGCCGAAGGAGCGTGTCTCGAAGTTGCGCAGGATCAGCTCGAGCGCGAAGAACACCCCAGCGAGGGGCGCGTTGAAAGTCGCCGAGATACCACCCGCGGCGCCGCACGCGACGAGCAGACGCAGATGTGACTCCGATACGCGCATCAGCTGCCCCGTCACCGATCCGAGCGCCGAGCCGATCTGCACGATCGGCCCCTCCCGGCCGACCGAGCCACCGGAGCCGATGCAGATCGCCGAGGCCAGCGACTTGACGATCGGCACCTGCGGGCGCATCCGTCCACCGAGCCGGTTGACCGCGTACATCACCTCCGGCACGCCGTGCCCGCGCGCCTCGGGCGCGAAGCGGCTCACCAACGGTCCGTAAATCAAACCGCCAACCACCGGTACGGCGACGACGAACCAGATACCGAGACCGGGGAGGTGTGGGTTGATCGTCCTACCGGCCGCGCCGTACTCTCCATGCCCCGTAAACAGGTGAGTGAAGCCGAGGATCATGTAGCGAAACGCGACCGCGCCGAGACCCGCGCCGGCGCCCGTCAGCAGCGCAAGCGCCATCAGCCCGCCGCTGCCACGCGCGACCGAGCGGCGCAGCCGGCCGAGCCACTCCTGGGAAAGAGGCTCTTTGCTTTCCTCGACCACGAGCCACGAGCGTACGCCACACCCCGCGACGCGCCGCCCACCGCCGCCCATCCGCGAGGACACAGGTCAGAAATCTGACCAAACCAATCCGTCACGGACACAACGCTCTCTGCGACAGTGCATTCATGAGCACCACCGCCAGCAAACGATCGGAGGTTTGCCGCGTACTCGACGAGGACCGTGCCCTGGCCGAGGCCGTCCCGACCGAACACAGAAAGCGAGCCGTGGCGGAGTGCATCGCCAGGACGGTCTCGATCCCAGAAGGCCTGTGGAGCGGCGCACACACCCCGGCGCCCGGCGACGGCATCGGCCTGCTCGTGCTCGACGGGCTGCTGATCCGCCGCGTCGGCATCGATCAGGGATTCGGTGCCGAGCTACTCGGCGCTGGCGACCTGCTGCGGCCCTGGCAGGGAGCCGACGAGTCGCCGATACTGTCACAGACAACCGGCTGGCGGGTGCTGCAGCAGACACGAATGGCCGTGCTGGACGAACCATTCGCTCGACGGCTGGCGCACTACCCGCAACTCACCGGCCGCCTCGTGGGCCGCGCGCTGGCGCGCTCGCGCAACCTCACGGTGAACATGGCGATCGTCCACCAGTCACGCGTCGATGTGCGTCTGCACATGCTCCTCTGGCACCTCGCCGGCCGCTGGGGCAGGGTGCGCAACGATGGAGTCATCGTGCCACTGAGACTCACCCACAACGTCCTCTCAGACCTCACCGCCGCCCGCCGCCCAACCGTCACAAGCGCACTCACAGAGCTCGCCAAACGTGAGCTCGTACGCCCCGTCAACGACGGCTGGCTGCTCTCCGGAAAACCACCCGGCGAGCTACTGGAGCTCGCACCGGTCCCCCCGGAGTCTCCGACAGGCTCGCCGCCAACGCGGTGAAGGCGGTCGTGACCGAGTTCGAGGTCTATGCACGGCACGAGTTGTCGCAGCGCGTACCCAACGCCGAGGCCGTTGCCAAGGCTGCTGGGGGCAATGTCTTCCAGCGGCTGCATGACGCGAACGACCTCTTTGCCCAGCACGCCGGCTTTGCGCTCAGCTCACTGGTTTCGGCCGACGTCTGGGCGCGCCTGCTGCGCACGTTCGAGCAGCGCCACGTCCTCACGCACAAAGACCGCCACGTCGATCAGCGCTATCTCGACCGAGCGCCACGTCGCTGACGCCCTTAGGCATGCACCTTGTCCAGTCCATGTAGACCAGTGAAGCATATGCCTCAGGTCGCGCTGCGAGACGTGACGACGACGCGACTCCGTCTGCGTCGTCGCGGTCCTAGGCCGAGCTGGCGTGCCACTCGGAGCACGCGCTCGCCTGCGGTCCTAGTGCGTCCTGTACCTTGGCGATGGCGTCGTCACTGTCCGCTGCATCTAGACCCACGACGTTGCGAGCGAGCCCGGTACGTATCTCGCCATTTGGTCCCATCTCTGAGCCGCCGCCCAGGTACGAGATCGAGGCTTTGCTCAGGCGAACGTGATCGACGTCCATGAGGCGCCCAAAGAAGTCGACTCGCCAGCGGACAGGGATCTCCCGTCCGTCCAGATACCGCGCCACGGTGCTGCGCGCTTCCGCACCTCCGAGTTGCCGTGACACGACGGAAATCGCTTCGCCAGGCTGCCGCTGACTAAGCCCGGCCGCCAGTCGCTTCGCGTCATCGAGGTCGGTGATCGGCTGCATCAAGTCCTCGGTCACCGGCTGCTGCCCCGAGTAAATCGAGTAGGTGAGATCATTCACGCCTGCAAGTCTGGCAGAGAGCTGCCGGTGGCGTCCTACGCCACCGCCAAGATGCAGCGATGGACTGGAGCGAGTTCACGGCCATCGCCACGGGCGTGCTGGCACTGGGCCTCATCCCTACGGCGATCGGGATCTGGATCACGTACAAAGCCGCGACCGATGACCTCCGCGCGACTCAGCAAGCGGCCGAGGTCGCACAACGGGCCTCGCGTGATGAGCTTGAAGCAACGCGCGAGGCGACGCGGACGGCCCAGGCGATGGCGCAGCGCCAGCTTGAAGCCTCGTACCGGCCGCTGCTGATCGACGTGGTGCCGACCGGGCCAGTCAGCCTCAATGACCCGATAGAAATTGCTTTAGGAGACCGGATAGTGGTGGAGTTCCCAGGTGGACATGGCGACGCCTTCGATCCGCGCCAGATCTACGTGGCCCTGAGCGGCGGGCGGATCAACATCGCGGTCCCTCTGCGCAACGTCGGTAGCGGCGTCGCGGTCGTGCTCCCCGCGCTGATCTGGGTGGGCGGACAGCGCATGGGCGCGATGGAAGGATGCGACGTCCAGTCGAAGCTCGTGCCGCCCGGAGAGACCACGCGGGTCGTGTGCGCGCCGCGGCTCACTCAGCAGGAAATGGCTGACTACCCGTGGGCCGTGATCGTCCACGTCCCGTACCAGGATTTCGCCGGAGGTCAGCTGACGATAGCCCGTGTCGTGCTCGAACAGCGGTTCAAAGAAACCGAGTGGATCCTGCGTGTGGTTGACCAACTCATCGGTGATGATGCACGTGAGCAGATGGATAAAATGCGCTCCCGATTGCTGTCCCCAGCAGCCCCTTGACACCGGCGCTGGAGGTCCCATTGGCACAAACTGTTAGCTTTGCCTGGACATAGCTCGCCTCCAGATTCGTGCTTTGCTGCAAAAGGAGGCGTCGTTATTACGGGCGCGTGTGCTTTCGGATCGGACGAGCTGCGAGCGCGCTGTTCGAGATCGCTCATGCCCGCTCGCGCCAGGGGTTGCGGCTGCGCTCCGGTCTGCGAGTGCGAAGGGATATCGGGCTCCCGAGTGTTGGGCATCTGGGTGGCCATTCGCGTTCGATGAGCTTTCTCGCTTTGTGACTACCAGATGCGCGTGAGTGCGTACTCGTCAAAGACTGTGTCGGCGGACACGATGGTGGCGCGTTCACAAACGGCCTGTGCCGCGAGCAGCCGATCGAAGGGGTCGTTGTGGATGGGCGGGAGGGCGCGTACTGCCCACGCGTGAGTATCGGTGACGGGCAGGCGCTCGAAGGCGAACTCGTCGAGGCGCTCGGGCAGGTCCTCGGGGACCCGCAGCTTGCCTAGCGCGCTCTTGATGGCTGCCTCCCAAACGCACACCGAGCTGACCAGCACAGACGTGCGTGCATCCTCGATTGCGTCACGCACTCCGTCGACGCGTGCATCGCCCTCGAGTAGCCACAACAGGGCGTGTGTGTCGAGCAGCAGGCTCAGCGGAAGTGCTCGGCGAAGTCGGCGGGCAGCTCGTCGAAATCGTCGGCCAGCTCAATCTGGCCGTGCAGCGCGCCGAAGGCCTGCGCGATGGGACGACGGCGCTGCACCGCGACCAGTCGAGCGGCGGGGCGCCCGGAGCGTTGGATGATGACCTCCTCGCCGCCCTCGGCGAGGTCGACCAGGCGCGAGAGCTGGCTCTTGGCTTCGTGCATTCCGACGCGGACCACGACCACACCATAGCACGTACTTAGCTAGAACGGGCCCGTGTTGCAGTGAGGGCGGCTTGGCCGTCGGAGCGGGCCTCAACGAGGTTTACGACGGCTCTGGGGGGTAGAATGTGCAGCGAGCGTACATGGCCGTGCCTTGATGCGTGCATTCGGCGTGAGCCGGTATTGCAAATCGGTTGCGGACTCGCCAGAAACCGCTCTAGGAAGCCAATTGAAGCCTGTCTCCCCGATACGTTAAAGAACCGCGAACAGCAGCGAGCACGGGCGAAAACCTCCGTAAACGCTGCGCCTCGTGGGACGGTGTTCGCTCGGTTCGCGGCTGTTCGTTGGTCCACGGACCGCAAATGGACCGCAGGGGGCGCGAAAAGGGACCGCAAAAGGACCGCAGCCTCACACCAGCGGATGAGCGACAATCAGGGCTATGAGCGAGAGTCCCGAGATTGAGCTGGTGCGCCGGACGTGGGATGCCTTGATCCAGGGTGGCCCGGAGGTCTTGGGCGAAGTGCTGGCGCCCGATGCACAGTGGTACGGAGTCGAGGACGGGCAGCTCTGCGATGGCCGCAAAGCAATCATCGACGTGATGAGTCGCAACCTCGCTGGCCGCTTGCGAGGTCGCATCGAGGAGACCATCCAAGATGGGTCGCGCGTGATCGTGGCGTTCCGTCCCGAGCAGCCGGCACAGCTTGACCGTCCGATGGACGAGGGGATCGCTTACATGGTCGTGACGATCCGCGACGGGCAGATAGTTGAGATGAAGGGGTGCGCGGATCGCGCTGTAGCGCTCTCCTACGCTCAGGCCGACGGGCGGCCTTAGCGTTGTCAGTGCGAGTGGTGGCCGCGCACTGTTCCCCATGACTGCCAGGTGATGCGGAGAATGACGAGCGTGATCCCGATGCCGATAAGCGGATCGGCGATCGGAACTCCGAGTGCCACCACGATTGCTGAGGCGATCACGGCAAGGCTCACGTAGGCATCGGCGTGGGCATGGTGTCCATCGGCGATTAGCGCGGGGCTGTCCAGTCGCCGCCCGGCGTTCAGACGGATACGAGCCGCGATTAGGTTGCCCGCATACCCGATTGCTCCGGCGAGCGCGAGCACCGCAAGATGGGTAGGGGGTGAGGGGTGAATGAGGCGTCCGACGGCCTCGACGCCAGCTACGCAAGCGCTGATGAAGATGGCAGCCACGACGGCCAGGCAGGCGCGTCGCTCCGCAACCTGGGAGTGGAGAGCGAACGCGATCCCGAGCGGTAGGGCGGTCAAGGCATCGCCGAAGTTGTGGATCAGGTCGGCCAACAAGGCGATGCTGCCGCTGGTAATGAACACAGCGGTCTGAGCGATGGCGGCGAGTCCGAGCACCGCGAGCGACAGCGAGACGGCACGGATGCCCTCCTGAGAGCGCTTGATGCTGTCGTGAACGAGGCCGTGGGAGTGGTCGTCGTGGTGTGAATGATCGTGTTGGTGCGCGTCGATGGGCTGGGAGCGTCGCACGAGCCTGAGATGCCGATGCGGTCCCGTGTACGGGTGGCTGTGTCGGTGCGAACCGTGGAAATGAGGCGAGTTGATCGTGGACGGCATATGTGCAAAGCATGGCAGCGGGGTCGGCTACGCGACGACTTGTAGGCGGGGCGCCTCGGCGGTCGCGGCGGTTTGCCGCTCCTGATAGGCGTCCATCGCGCGCTGAGCGCGTGCGAGTGCCCGGCGTTGCGCGAGCTTGGTGTAGACCGTGGCAATGAGATAGCCGCCGTCATCGTGGCCGACCATCGCGGCGGCCGTTGCCGGATCGAGCCCGAGCCCACCATCCTCGACGGGATCGACCATCCATTGAATCGCGCGGTGCTTCAACTCGTAGAAGTCTTGGCCGGGCATCCCTGCGGAGGCGCGTATTGCTTGCCAGTGTGTGTGCCAACTGCTGCGCAGCAGGTAGCCGTCGCGTGGCGCCGGATAGACGATCTCGCCCATGTCCTTGTTGATGACTTTGCCCATGCGAGGCATGTGTTCCATGTGCGCGCGGTAGGCGGGGCTCATTACGACCCAGCGGCCGTCGTCGTCCTTCGGCCATGTGATCTTGCCGGTGTCGAGGTCGATTTGACGGCGTACATGGATCATGTTCTCGGCGAAATGAAGGTCGGGACGGTGCAGGGCAAACACTTCGCCGGGACGCATCGCCTCCTCTCCGACTGCGAGCACCGCTCCCTCTAGGACGAGCCCGTAATCGTCGGCGCGGCTCTCCCGCGCGCAGCGGCGCAGACGTGCGTACTGCTCGTCGGTGATGATCTCAAAGTCGGGCCGGTCCACCCGGCGCTTGCGCTTGCTTGCTCCCAGGTTGGTGAACTGGTTACGCGGGATCAAGTCGCGGTCGAGTGCGTGATTGAAGAACTGGCGCACCGCCTGTTGAATGTTGGCGCCCTTCGGGCGGGTCCATGTCACCGCTTCGTCACGAGTAAAGCTGTCAAGCGGTCGGTCGTGAAACTCACGGATGAACGGTCGCAATCCGTCGCGCAGATGTCGAACGGTCGAGTCTCGGCGGCCCGTCTCCTTGTGCGCGCGTTCTCCGTCCGGCCATGTCATCGTGATTCTGCCGTTCTCGTGGATTTCTGCGCCCGCGAACTCAAGCACGGTCGGAGTCACGCGACGGGGTGGGTTATCGACTTTCTCGCGCAGTTCCGCTAGGCATCGCTCCTCGGCCTCGCGGTAGTCCTCCATGTTGTCGTGACTGCCGACCCACTTCTTGCGGCCCTTGTACTTAACGTGCCCGACCCACTTTGGTTTGTGGCGTGTGCCTCGGTTGAACGGCATCAGGGCGCCTCCGGGGGAGCCGAGGCGTAGCGCTCGCGTAGCCATGCCTCGACCTCCGAGAGCACGTAGCGGTTCATCCCGCCCATCCGTAGATAGGGAAGGCCGAGCGGCTGCTGCGACTCGATCCAACGGCGCGTGACTTGCAGGTGATCGGCGAGCTGCTGCTTTGTGACCCAGGTCGCAGCGCTCGTGCTCTGCACAATCCCCGATCCACAGCAGGCGCTCGCGGAGCTGTTCCGTGTAATTCGCCCAGGGGGCGAGCTGCGCTTCTACGAGCACGTCATCGCGCATCGGAAGTGGGAGGCGCGCTTTCAGCGGCTCGCCGACGCTACGTTCTGGCCTCACGTCGCGGGCGGCTGCCACATGGCGCGCGACACGGAGACCGCGATCGAGCACGCCGGGTTCGTGATCGAGACGTGCGAGCGCTTCCCATTCAGCCCCGCCCCGCTGTTCCCACCGGACCCGATCATCCTCGGAGTGGCCCGGCGCCCATAACCTGTTAGCTGTGGCCGTGTGATGGATGTGCTCGAAGTCATCTGGCACGGCCTTCGGGACTCGTTCTTGATGGCCTGGGAGGTGTGGTGGGCGCTCGTCCTCGGCTTCGCCATCAGCGCCATCGTGCAGGCATGGGTGCCAAGGGAGCGCATCGAGCGCGCGCTGTCCGGCGATGGTCCTGGCCCGCTGGCGAGGGCCACCGGCCTCGGCGCGGCATCCTCCTCC
>DASYAM010000025.1:0-19604 GCA_036501315.1 Solirubrobacteraceae bacterium | reverse complement strand
GGAACGCGTCAATGTGGAGCACCGTGCGCGCGCACGGGGCTCTATGGTGCGCGACGATGCGCGCCGGCACGTTTCAAGCCCCCGGCGAAGTGCTCGTCGCGGACGTCCCCGAGCCCGAGCTGCTCGACGCGGGCGATGCGATCGTGCGGATCGAAGCGACCGGCGTATGCGGCTCGGACCTGCACATCTACCACGGTCGCGTGCAGATCGAGCCCGGCTTCACGATCGGCCACGAGTACGTCGGCACGGTGATCGCCGCTGGCGACGGGGTCCACGACGTGGCCGTCGGCGACCGCGTGCTCGGCTGTTTTCAAACCGCCTGCGGTCGTTGCTTCTTCTGTCGCCGCGGCCTGTTCCACAAGTGCGACAGCTCGCGCACGTTCGGTCACGGCGCGGCGCTCGGCTCGCTGCAGGGCACCCAGGCGGAGCAGGCGCTCGTCCCCAACGCCGACCTCGTCCTGCGCAAGCTGCCCGACGGCATGAGCGACGACGTCGCGCTGTTCGCCGGCGACGTGATGGGCACCGGCTATCACGCGGTCGTCGAAAGCGGCCTACGTCCCGGGGACACCGCCGCGGTGCTCGGGCTCGGGCCGGTCGGGCTGTGCGCCGTGCAGGCCGCCCGCGCCGGGGGCGCCGCGCGTGTGATCGCGATCGACTCCGTTCCCGAGCGCCTGGCCGTTGCGGAGTCCTTCGGCGCGCAAGCTGTCCACCTGACCGAGGACGATCCCCGCGCGGCCGCGCGCACGGTCAGCGAAGGGCGCGGGGTGGACGTGTGCATCGACGCGGTCGGTCATCCCCAGGCGCTCGACCTCGCGCTGCGCCTCACCCGCAAGTGCGGCACGGTGCAGGCGATCGGCGTCTACGCCGAGCGCTGCGAGGTGCACATGGGCCTGCTGTGGATCAAGGCACTCAACCTCTGCTCCGGACACGCCAACGTGATCGGGCACGTCGACAGCGTGCTCGCGCTGATGTCCGCCGGCGTGCTCGACCCGACGCCGCTCGTCACGCATCACATGTCCCTCGACGACGCTGCCGAGGCGTACGCGCTGTATGACCGCCGCGAGGCGCTCAAGATCGTGCTCCGTCCTTAGCGCGACGCGCGCCCGACAGGTATGCCGCCCTCATCCGGCGCCCTTTCTACGCAGAACAGCTCGGCTGGACGAACGCGGCGCTCGGCTCGCTAGCGCCGACAGCTGACCAACGGCTGGCGCCGCGTGTGCCCGACCGGCGCCGACAGCGCTGGTCGCAGCACGCCGCCTACGCGTCTCCCGCAAAAACGCGCTCCTCGGCGAGGTAGGCTGCCTGCATGACAACCGCCATCGATGCCCTCCCCGACGCGCTCGGCGACGATGCGCGCGCGTTCATTGCACAATCCCACCGCCTGCTGATCGGCTCAGAGCGTCCTGAGGCTGCCGACGGGCGCACGTTCGCGACGCTCGACCCCGCCACTGGTCGTGAGATCGCCCAGGTCGCGCACGCCGGCGCGCCCGACGTCGATCGTGCCGTCGCCGCGGCGCGCGCCGCGTTCGCCGACGGGCCGTGGACGACGATGGCTGCCTCCGCGCGCGAGCGGTTGATGGGAGCGCTGGCCGATGCGATCGACGCACACCAGGAGGAGCTCGCGGAGATCGAGTCGCTCGACAACGGCAAGCCCGTGAAGCTCGCCCAGTTCGTCGACGTGCGCGGCACCGCCGCGCATCTGCGCTACTTCGCCGGCTGGCCCACCAAGATCGAGGGCGCCGTGCTGCCGGTCACGGCGCCGAACATGCTCTGCTACACGCGCCGCGAAGCGGTCGGCGTGTGCGCACAGATCGTCCCCTGGAACTTTCCCCTGCTGATGGCCGCGTGGAAGATCGCCCCTGCGCTCGCAGCCGGCTGCACGATCGTGTTGAAGCCCGCCGAGCAGACCCCGCTCAGCGCGCTGCGCCTCGGCGAGCTCGCGCTCGAGGCCGGCTTTCCGCCGGGCGTGCTCAACGTGCTGAGCGGCGACGGCTCGACAGGCGCGGCGCTTGTGGAGCATCCCGACGTCGATAAGGTCGCGTTCACGGGCTCTACAGCGGTCGGCCGCGAGATCGGCGCGAAGACCGGCCGCGCGCTCAAGCACGTCACGCTCGAGCTGGGCGGCAAGTCACCGAACATCATCCTGCCGGACGCCGACATCGACGCCGCCGTGAAGGGCTCCTATCAGGCGATCTACTTCAACTCCGGCCAGGCCTGCAACGCCGGCTCGCGCCTGTTCGCGCCGGCCGAGCGCTACGACGAGGTGCTGAGCGCGCTGGCCGCGCAGGCGAGCACTGCGCGGCTTGGCCCGGGCCTCGACACGCAGACTCAGCTCGGGCCGCTCGTCTCCGCCGAGCAGCGCGACCGTGTGCTCGGCTACATCGACTCCGGCTTGGCCGAGGGCGCCGAGCTGCTGGCGGGCGGCGAGACGGCGCTCGCCGACAGCGGCGGCTACTTCGTCGCGCCGACGCTGTTCAGCACGACCTCCGACGAGTTGCGCATCTCCCGCGAGGAGATATTCGGGCCTGTGCTGGTCGCCTCGCCGTACGACTCGCTCGAGGAGGTCGCCCGCCGCGCCAACGACGGCGACTACGGTCTCGCCGCGGGCGTGTGGACTCAGGGACTCTCCTCCGCTCACCGTCTCGCCGCGCTGCTGCGCGCCGGCTCGGTCTACGTCAACCACTGGGGCGGCTCCGACCCCGCCGCGCCGTTCGGCGGCTTCAAGGCGTCGGGCATCGGCCGCGAGCACGGCCACGACGGCCTCGACGCCTACCTGGAGACCAAGACCGTCTGGACGGCTTTGTGAGCCCGGCGCCCACGGCTTCGTGAGCGCCGTCGCGGCAAGCGAGTACGGCGGGTCGCTGCACCGCACGACGCGCGCCGCGCGCTGGGCGCCCGCGCTCGCCGGCGTGTGCGGCCTGCTGATCGTCGCCGCCACCGCCGAGATCGTGCTCGACGGCGCGCTCGGCCACTCCTCCCTGATTCCCCGTTCGCCGGACATCGCCGGCTGGCTCACAGGCATCGGCGAGCGGCTCGGCTACCGCGTTTTTCTGATCGCGCTGATCGTCTTCAGCTTTGCCTACGTGGGCATCCTCGCGCTCGCGTGGACGCGTGACGCGATCTCAAAACGGTGGGCGCTCGTCCTCGTCGGTGCGCTGCACGCGTTGATCTTCGCCGGGCCGATCTTGCTGTCGACCGACGTGTTCTCCTATATCGCCTACGCGCGCATGGGCGTCGAGCACGGGATCAACCCGTACCTGCATGGCCCCTCCTCGATCACCGGGGACCCCGTCTACCACTATGTCGGGCACGACTGGAAGCACGTGGCGACCGCCTACGGTCCGCTCTACACGCTGCTGTCCTATCCGCTGGCGCCACTCGGCGTGACAGGCGCGCTGTGGGGCATGAAGCTCGAGGCGCTGCTCGCGAGCGCAGGCACGCTCGCGCTCACGTGGCGCTGCACACGAGCGCGGGGCGTTGACCCCGTCCCGGCGCTGCTCGCGGTCGGCGCCAACCCGCTGTACGTCGTGTACGGGCTCGGCGGCGCTCATAACGACCTGATCATGCTGCTGCTGATGATGGCCGCTGTGAGCCTCACGCTCGCTGGACGATCTTCGATCGGTCACGACGGCCTGGCAGCCGCGACGGTCGTCGTAGGCGCGCTCGTAAAGGCCACCGTCGCGGCGCTGCTGCCGTTCATGATCCTCTCCCGCCGTCGCCTCGCACCCGTGGTGGGCGCCCTCGCGGCGCTCGTGCTCGGCGCGCTGATCGGCTACGCGGCGTTCGGCATTCACGGCATCGACGTCGTCGCCGCGCTCAACCGCGACGCGGCGTTCGTCTCGACCGACAGCTTTCCGACGGAGATCGCGCATCTGCTCGGCAAGCCCGGAGTCTTCCCCGTCGACCACGACCTGCTCAAAGCGGCGCTCGTCGCGATCGTCCTGCACCTGATGTGGCGCACGTGGCGCGGTTATGACTGGGTTGCGGCCTCCGGTTGGACGCTGCTCGCGATCGCGGTCACGAGCACGTGGCTGCTGGCGTGGTACATCCTTTGGCCGCTGCCGCTGGCTGTCGTCACGCGCGACCGGCGCCTGCTCGTCGCGACGCTCGCGGTGCAAGCCCTGTTCGTCGTCCACCAGATGGCGCCCCTATTGGCGCCGGTCTCATGAACGACGCATCGGCACACTCCGACGCATCGGCACGCTCCGACGCATCGGCACGCTCCGACGCCGCGACACGCCCCAATGCCGCGACACGTCGCGGGCGGCGGGCCCTCGGTGGGGGGCTGCCCGCGTGGTTGCGCCCGCTCGACGCCGAGCAGCCGGGTCTGGGAAGGACGCGCCTGATCGAGACGACACTGCTCCTGCTCGCCGGCCTCTTCCTGGCGATCGCCACGGTTGATGACGTCGTGCTGCAGACCCATGTCAACAATCGCCTCGTCGCCGACCTGCGCACCTGGCGCTCATACACCGGCCACGACTACCACAACGTCGCACCCGAACGGGACATCTTCGGCCACACCACGCGCGACTTCGTATGCGGCAACACCGCTCCCGGGCCGCCCAAAGAACGCGTTCAGATCTGCCTCGTGATGACGGGACCGATCATCCATGGGCGCCGCGCCGTGCACGCCGGCTGGTACTTGCCGCCGAAGACCGAAGATCTGCTCCGCTATCGCTACGCCTGTTTCGGCTCAGCCGTGCAGCAGGGGCTATGCCGGGAGTGAGCGAGCGGGTTTCTGCTTCGCCCGCCGCCCCGGGATCACGCGCGGGAGTACACACGCGTCCGGGCTCGGGCCGACAGGGTGGATTGCCGGAGTGGTGGCCGCTCGCGGCGCTGATGGTGCTCGCCGCGGCGCTGCGCTTCTCGACGCTCGATTTGCAGAGCTTCTGGTACGACGAGGCGTTCACGCCCGTGCACGTGCTGCGCGCGAGCCTGTTCACGACCCTGCACGGGATGGTGCATACCGAGAACACGCCGCCGCTGTGGTACGTGCTCGAGTGGGGGATCTCGCGGGTGCTCGGCACCGGCGAGGTCGCGCTGCGCCTGCTCTCGGCATTCGCGGGCCTCGCCACCGTGCCGGTCGCGTGGGCGATCGGGCGTGAGCTCTCCGGCCGGCGTGCGACCGCGATCGCATCCGCCGCGCTCGTGGCGGTCGATCCGCTGTTCGTCTGGTACTCCCAGGAGGCGCGCGCGTACGGGCTGTTTGTGTTGGCGGCCGCGCTCGCAATGCTCTGCTTCGCGCGCGCGTGTGCAGAGCCCAGTTCGCGCCGGCTGGCGCTGTTCGCCGTGACCGCTTCGCTGGCGCTGTTGACTCACTACTTCGCGGTTTTCCTGCTGATCCCGATGATCGTATGGCTGCTGCTGGCGTCGCTGCGCCCGCGGTCATTCCACGGCGTGCAGGCAACGCCCGCTCGCGTTGACGACCGCATGGGCGGTGGGGGGCTCAGAAATGAGACGGTCGGGGCGGAGCCCGCGCCCGCGGGCCGGCGGGCGGCTCTGTTCACCTGTGCGGCCGTCGCGGTGGTCGGCTTCGCGCTGATCCCGCTTGCCGTCGCCCAGGGCGGCCACGGCTCGCAGTGGATCGGCGCCTGGGCGCTCTCCAGCCGGCTGCAGGCGATCCCGCAGTACTACCTGACCGGCTACTCGGGCGCCCCGCTCGGGCACGGGATTGAGTTGTTGGTCGCGCTGCCGATCATCGCCGGTGTGGGACTCGGACTGTGGCGCGTGCTCGCGCCGCGCGAGGAGCGCGGCGCGCTGATCGCGCTCGTGCTCGCCGCCTGCGGTGTGCTGCTCCCGATCGTGCTCGTCGCGCTCGGCGCGGACTACCTCGCGCCGCGCAACCTCATTGCCGCGATGATCCCCGTCACGGCACTGATCGCGATCCTGCTCACGGGCGTGCGTGCCGGCTGCGCCGGGCCCGTGCTCGCGGGCGTCGTTGCGCTCGCCTTTTTCGCGATCTCGATCGACGTCGACCTCAGCCCCCGCCTGCAGCGCGGCGACTGGCGCGGTGTCGCGCGTATGCTGCGCGCGGGGAATCGCGCGCGCGCGATCACGACCGTCGAGCTTGGGGCGGCGCCGCTCGAGTACTACCTGCCGCCGCTGCGCAATCTGCCCCGCGGCACGGCGGTGACGGTCAGCGAGATCGATGAGACCGGCTACGCGCCGCTGCGCTCCTCGGCCGCCAGCCCGCCGGCCCCCGGCTTTCGCCTGCTATCACGCAGCGATATCAATGGCTTGATCGTCTACCGCTTCGTCTCGTCCACGCCGCGCTCGGTCTCCGAGGCGACGCTGCGCCGCCACGTGATCACCGTGGCCCACCCGGAGGTGCTCGTACCGTCGAGCCTCCAAACGTCTTCCGATAGGGAAAAGATCTAGCTTTCCGACTATGACCTCGTCGACCGTGGAGGCTCGCAGCGAAGCGAAGTTGGCGTTGGAGCGCGCGTGCGAGCACCTGCTCACGCTGCAGGACGAGGCAGGATGGTGGCAGGGGGAGCTGCAGACGAACGTCACAATGGACGCCGAGGACATGTTCCTGCGCGAGTTCCTCGACATCAGGCGCGCGGATGAGACCGAGCGCTCCGCCGCGTGGATCCGCTCCCAGCAGCGCGCCGACGGGACCTGGACCAACTTCCACGGCGGTCCCGGCGAGCTGTCCACCACGATCGAGGCCTACTGGGCGCTGCGCCTCGCCGGCGATCCCCCCGAGGCCGAGCACATGCGCGCCGCCGCCTCCTTCATCCGCGAATCCGGCGGCCTCGAGCGCGCTCGCGTCTTTACTCACCTGTGGATGGCGCTGTTCGGCCTGTGGTCGTGGGAGCGCGTTCCCGCGCTCCCACCCGAGATCGTGCTGTTGCCGTCATGGGCGCCGCTGAACGTCTACGACTTCGCGTGCTGGGCGCGCCAGACGATCGTCGCGCTGTCGGTCGTCAAAGCTCACCGTCCCGTCCGTGCGCTGCCGTTCGACTTGAGCGAGCTGCACAGCTCGGCCTCGTATGAGCCGCCGGCTGTGGCAGAGTCGTGGACCACGCCCTCGCGCGTGGGCGCCTGGCTGGCGCGGCTCGACGGCGCGCTCCGTGCGTACGAGCGCCGCCCCGTGCGCCCCCTGCGCCGCCTGGCGCTCGCCCGCGCGGAGCGCTGGATCGTTAGCCGCCAGGAGGAGGACGGCTCGTGGGGCGGCATCCAGCCGCCGTGGGTCTACTCGCTGATGGCGCTGTCGCTGTGCGGCTATCCGACCGAGCATCCGGTGATGCGACGGGGGCTCGACGGCCTTAACCGCTTCATGGTCGAAGACGAGGATGATGCCCATGGCGTGGGTGCGCCGGCCGGGCGCAGCCGCCGGCTGGAAGCATGCCAGTCGCCCGTCTGGGATACGGCGCTTGCGGTGCTTGCGCTCCTCGATGCCGGCCTCTCTGACCGACACCCCGCGATCGAGCGCGCGGCGGAGTGGCTGCTGGGCGAGGAGGTGACCGCCTACGGCGACTGGTCGGTCGCGCGGCCCGCGCTCGCGCCGGGGGGCTGGGCCTTCGAGTTCGCAAACGTCAACTATCCCGATGTCGACGACACCGCTGAGGTCGTGCTCGCGCTGCAGCGCCTGGGCGCGCCTGAGGCCCCCCGGCGTTCGCCGACTTGCCACCAGCACGCCGGCGACCACCGTGCGATGTCGGTCACGCCCATCCGCTCACCCGATTTCGTCCGGCGGATCGATGGGACGATCGAGCGGGCCCAGCGCTGGGTGAGCGGGATGCAGAGCGCGAGCGGCGGCTGGGGCGCGTTCGACGCGGAGAACACTCGTGCGCTCGTGCGCGAGCTGCCGTTCCTCGACTTCGGCGAGGTGATCGACGAGCCGAGCGCCGACGTCACCGCGCACGCCCTGGAGATGCTCGCCGCGCTCGGTCTCGCGAGCACCCCGCAAGCGCAGCGCGGCGTGCGCTGGCTGCTCGATCGCCAAGAGCCGGGCGGTTCGTGGTTCGGCCGCTGGGGGGTCAACCACGTCTACGGGACGGGCGCGGCCCTCCCCGCGCTGGTAGCGGCCGGCATCGAGCCTGCGGCGCAGTGCATCCGCCGTGCCGTCGCCTGGCTCGAGGCTCACCAGAACGACGACGGCGGCTGGGGCGAGGACCCGCGCTCCTATGACGATTCCGCCTGGATCGGCCGCGGGTCGAGCACCGCCTCCCAGACCGCCTGGGCGCTGATCGCGCTGCACGCCGCCGGCGAGTCGCGCGGCCGCGCCGCCCAACGCGGCATCGGCTGGCTGATCGGCACCCAGCGCGAGGACGGCTCGTGGGACGAGCCGCAGTACACCGGCACCGGCTTTCCCTCGGACTACTACATCAACTACCACCTCTACCGCCTCACCTTCCCGATCATGGCGCTCGGGCGCTGCCTCGACGGAGTCGCCGCGGACGCCGAGCGCGAGGGGGACGCTGAGCGCGACAGGCCAGAGCGGTCGCGGTGATGTTGATCGCCGATATGCCGACCGCTCCTCCCACCGCCGAAGAGGTGATGGCCCGCGCCGCGACCGAGAACTTTCCCGTTTCCAGCTGGCTGCTGCCGCGGCGTGCGCGCTCGCACCTGCTGGCCATCTACGGCTTCGCCCGCCTCGTCGACGAGCTGGGCGACGGTCCGGCGCCTGGACGGCTCGTCGACTCGCCGGACGGCGCTCGCGACCCTGCACGCCACGATTTCGCGGCTCATGAGCTCGCGCGCACGGTGCAGGCCGAGGAGCGCCTGGCGGCGCTGGACTGGGTCGAGCGCGATCTGGATCGCGCGTATGCTGGGCGTGCGGAACATGCGCTGCTCGTGCGCTTGCAGCCCACGTTGCGTGACTGCGCCCTTCCGCGCGAGCCGTTCGTCCGCCTGATCGAGGCCAACCGTCTCGACCAGCGCGTCAGCCGCTACGAGACGTGGGCGCAGCTGCGCGCCTACTGTGCGCTGTCGGCGGACCCCGTCGGCGAGCTGGTGCTCGGCGTGCTCGGCCTGGCCACCCCCGCGCGAATCGCGCTGTCGAACTCGATCTGCACCGCGTTGCAGCTCGCCGAGCACTGTCAGGACATCGCTGAGGATCTCGCCCGCGGCCGCGTATACCTGCCGGCCGAGGATCTCGCCCGCTGCGGATGCGCCATCGCGGATCTCACAGCGGTGCACGCCGGCGCGCCCCTGCGCGAGCTGCTCGCCTTCGAGGTCTCGCGGGCGCATGGCCTGCTCGATGCGGGCGCGCCGCTGATCGACGAGCTGCCCGGCGCACGGGCACGGCTTGCGGTGGCTGCCTTTGCGGCGGGTGGGCGGGCCGCGCTCGAGGCGATCGAGCGTGCCGGCTATGACGTGCTGGCCGGTCCGCCGCGCGCCGGCAAGGGTCGCCGGGCGCTCGTCCTCGCGGCGACGCTCGCGTGCCGGCGAGGACGGGTGTGGCCGTGAGCGTTGGAAGCTTTGACGCGAGGCGGACGGCCGTGGCGTACAAGCACTGCGAGTCGATCACGCGCGCGCAGGCCGCCAACTTCTACTACGGCATCCGCCTATTGCCGCCGCCCAGGCGGAGGGCGATGTGCGCGGTGTATGCCTTCGCGCGCCGTGTGGATGACATCGGGGACGGCCCGCTGTCAAGAGATGAGCGGCTGCGCCGGCTCGGTGTGCAGGCGCAGGCGCTCTCTGGGCTCGAAGCGCGCGCGCCCGGGCCGGACTTCACCGCCGACCCGGTGCTGATCGCGCTCGCCGACGCGCACGCGCGCTTCGCCCTGCCCCCCGGGGCGCTGGGTGAGCTGATCGAGGGGGTGCGGATGGATGTCGACGGCGTCGCCTACGAGCGCTTCGACGATCTAGTGCTCTACTGTCGCCGCGTCGCTGGGGCGATCGGGCGTGTGTGTCTGGCGATCTTCGACACACGCGCCTGGACTCCCGCCGGCGAGCCTGATCCAGACCGGATCGAAGCGGAAAAGCTCGCGGACGACCTAGGCGTGGCGCTGCAGCTGACGAACATCTTGCGCGACGTGCGCGAGGATGCGGAGAACGGGAGGGTGTATTTGCCGGCCGAAGATCTGCGCCGCTTTGGTCTGATCGCCGCGGGCGAGGAGGGGCGGGCGGCGGCTGTGCTCGCCGGACTCGCGCAGGGAGAGAGCGGCGAGCTGGAATGGTTGCAGGCGCTGATCGGCTTCGAGGCCGCTCGCGCGCAGGCGTGGTTTCATCGTGGGCTGGCGCTCGGCTCGACGCTCGATCGGCGCAGCGCCGCCTGCGTGCTGGCGATGGCGGGCATCTATCGCAGGCTGCTCGACCGCATCGAGGCCCATCCCGAGCAGGCGCTGCGCGAACGCATCTCGCTGCCGGCAAAGGAAAAGGCGTGGGTTGCGGTGCGCAGCGTGCTCGCCAGCGAGCGCCGGTCGTTCGGCAAAGTCCTCGGCTGGCGTGCCTAGTTTCCCGGGCGAAGCTGTGAGCGCGCCTCGCGTCGTTGTGATCGGTGGCGGCCTGGCAGGGATCGCGGCGGCCCTCGACTGCGCCGAGGCCGGCGCGCGTGTGACGCTGGTCGAGGTCAGGCGCCGGCTCGGCGGAGCGGCCTACTCGTTCGAGCGCGACGGTCTGCGCCTGGACAACGGCCAGCATGTCTTCTTGCGCTGCTGTGTCGCTTATCGCTCGCTGCTTCAGCGACTGGGCAGCACCCAACGCGTGTTCCTGCAACCGCGCCTTGAGATCCCAGTCCTGAAACCGGGCGCGCGGACCGCGACGCTGCGCCGTGGGGGCCTGCCGGGGCCGCTGCACCTCGCGGGCGCGCTCGCGCGCTATCCCCATTTGACGCTCGCCCAGCGTTTGGGCGTGGCGCGCGCGGCGCTTGCCTTGACGCGCCTGCGGTCAGACGATCCGGCGCTCGAGGAGATGACGTTCGGCGCTTGGCTGGCCGAGCACGGTCAAGGTCCCGAGGCGGTCGCGGCGCTATGGGATCTGGTTGCGCTGCCCACGCTGAACCTGCCGGCCGCGCAGGCTTCGCTCGGGCTCGGAGCGTTCGTCTTTCGCACGGGTCTGCTCTCCGGCGCGGACGCGGGCGACATCGGTTTTCATGTCGCGCCGCTCGGCGAGACGATCGGCGAGCCGGCCGCGCACGCGCTGGCGCGTGCCGGCGTGGAGGTCAGGCTCGGCTGGCGCGCGCAGCGCCTGCTGCGGATCGCCGACGGCCTGGAGGTGCGCGGTCAAGGGGGCGTGAGCACCGGAGGGAAGAGCGGCGCGGGGGAGGGAGAGCACGGCGACGATGCAGCCGGCGCGGGGGACCGCGGTGGGGAGGGGTTGAGCGCGGAGGCGGCGATCGTGGCGATCCCTCATGCTCGCGCCGCAGCGCTGCTCGAGCCGCTGCTGCCGCAGCTCGCCGCGAGGCTGCAGGGGATCGGACATTCGCCGATCGTGAACCTGCATGTCGTCTATGACCGGCACGTCTGCGATCTGCCGTTCGCGGCCGGGGTGGGTACGCCGGTGCAATACCTGTTCGATCGCACCGTGGCAGCCGGAGCGCCCGCCGGTTGCCAGTACCTAGCGATCTCCCTGTCCGGCGCCGAGCGGGAGATGAGCATGAGCGTGGACGCTCTCCGCGAGCGCTACCTGCCTGCTCTATGCGAGCTGCTTCCGCGCGCGCGCGCGGCGAAGGTCGAGAGCTTTCTGGCCACGCGCGAGCACGCCGCCACCTTTCGCGCCGCGCCCGGCGTGGCGGCGCTGCGTCCCGGCCCGGAGACCGCTGTGAAGGGGCTCGTGCTGGCCGGCGCATGGACGGACACGGGCTGGCCCGCGACGCTCGAGGGCGCCGTTCTCAGCGGCCATGCCGCGGCGAGCACGGCGCTGCACGCGCTGGGAATCGAGTCGCGGGAGGCGCCGGCGAGGATGCAGGCGCGGGTCGAGATCGAGGATGGGTCCGCCCTGGGGCGCTCGCTGGGGAGCGCATCGAAGCGGACGGCCCCGCCATGAGCGGTCTGCTGATCGCCGCGCCCCTGCGGGTCGAGGCCGCCTTGATCTCCTCCGCCGCTCCTCGTGCGCGTGTGCGCAAGACCGGCATGGGCACGGAGCGCGCCCGGATCGCGGCGCAAGCGCTGGCGGGAGAGAGGGCGGACGGGGTGCTCGTGCTCGGCTTCTGCGGCGGCCTCGACGCGACATCGGTCCCCGGCGAAGTGATTGTCGCCGAGGAGGTCTATGCCGCAAGCGACGAAGGACACTCCGCGCAGGAGCGCCTCACCTGCGCGGGCGCGCATGAGCTTGCGTCCATGCTGCGCGAGGGTGGCCTGCGCGCGCGTAGCGGCAAGATCGTGTGTGTCTCGCGCCTGGCGGTGGGCGAGCGGCGCGGACAACTGCACAGCATGGGGGCGATCGCCGTGGACATGGAGTCGGTGTGGCTCGCGCCCGCGGCCGCCGGACGGCCATTTGCGGTCGTGCGCGTCGTGCTCGACAGTCCCAGCCACGAGCTGCTGCGCCCCCAGGCGGCCATCGGCGCGGTGCGCGCCGCCAGGACGCTGCGCCGGGTTGCGGCGGCCCTTCACGAGTGGACGCCTCGAGACTAAGTACGCGCGGCCGACCTTTCGGCCGCGCGTACTAAGGTAGGGACGATGGCTGTACCGATCAGGCAGGGCGCGCGCATGGGCTGGTATTTGCTGCGCCAGCGGCTGGCCAAACGCGAGAAGTTTCCGCTGATCGTCGAGCTCGAGCCGCTGTTTCAATGCAACCTCGCCTGCTCGGGCTGCGGCAAGATTCAGCATCCCGAGCACGAGCTGCGCCGGCGGATGGGAGTCGAGCAGGCGCTCGGCGCGATCGAGGAGTCGGGTGCGCCGATGGTCTCGATCGCCGGCGGCGAGCCGCTGATCCATCCGGAGATCCACACGATCGCCGCGGAGCTCGTCAAGCGCAAGAAGTTCGTCTACCTCTGCACGAACGCGCTGTTGCTCGAGAAGAAGCTCGACAAATTCAAGCCCAGCCCGTACTTCGCCTGGGCCGTGCACATGGATGGCCTGCGCGAGCGCCACGACGCCTCGGTCGAGCGCGAGGGCACGTTTGACAAGGCGGTCTCTGCGATCAAGGCCGCCCAAGCGGCCGGCTTCCGGGTGACCACCAACACGACCTTCTTCACGCACGACTCCGCCAAAACGGTGCGCGAAGTGCTCGACTTCCTGAACGACGATCTCGGCGTCGATGAAATGATGATCTCGCCCGCCTATGCATATGAGAAAGCGCCCGATCAGGAGCACTTCCTGGGCGTGCAGCAAACGCGCGAGCTGTTCGGCGAGGCGTTCTCGGGCGGGCGGCGCAAGAAGTGGCGCTTGAATCACAGCCCGCTGTTCCTCGACTTCCTCGAAGGCAAAGCCGAATTCGACTGCACCGCTTGGGGCATCCCCAGCTATTCGCTGTTCGGCTGGCAACGGCCCTGCTATCTGATGTCCGACGGCTACACCGAGACGTATAAAGAGCTGGTCGAGACGACCGACTGGGAGCAATACGGTCGCGGGCGCGATCCGCGCTGTGAGAACTGCATGGCGCACTGCGGCTATGAGCCGACCGCCGTGCTACAGACGACGCACTCGCTACGTCAGTCCTTGCGCGCGCTCGCCGGTTAGGCCTACACCGGGCTCTTCGAGATACCGCCGGCAGAAAGCTGCTCCGCCCCGCGCCGCGCTTGAGGCTCCTCGGTGGAGCGCGTGTCCTTGTAATGGTCTTGTGATGCAACCTGTGTTGTTATCCTGACGGTGGGATGCTGGGCAACGACTATCGGGACCTGAACTGCTCGATCGCGCGCGCGCTCGAGCTGGTCGGCGAGCGCTGGACGCTGCTCGTGCTGCGCGACGTGTTCCTCGGAATCCGTCGCTTTGACGCCCTGCGCGAAAACCTGGGGATCGCCCGCAACGTCCTCGCTTCGCGCCTGGAGCGGCTCGTGGCCGAGGAAATCCTCGAAAAGGCCCCTTACCAGGAGCGCCCCCTGCGCCACGAGTACCGGCTGACCGCCAAGGGCCTTGACCTGTGGCCGGTCGTCGTGGAGCTGCTGCAGTGGGGAGACCGCCACCTGGCGCCGGCCGCGGGCCCGCCGATTGTCCTACGTCATCGCGGCTGCGGCGGGACGCTCGGCGAGCGTCGCATCTGCACCCGCTGCGGAGCACCGCTAGAAGTCGGCGACGTACGCGCCGAAGCGGGCCCCGGCGCGACTATCGAGGTTGCTGCGTCTCCTGCTCGAGCTTCTCGGGGCGGATATCGCGCCAGGTCATCCCCTCGCGCAGCAGCGCCGGGGCGCCCAGCGCCAGAGCTGTCAGCACCTCGACGGCCTGCAGGATGATGCCGTAGGCCAGGCCCGGTCCGGCGCCTACGCCGTAGGCGGCCAGCACGACCAGGCAGGCCGCTTGAAAGACGCCCACGTTCGACGGGGTGGCCGGTACGACGGCGCTGACGTTGACCGCCAGCAGGATCGCCGCGGCCGTCACCAGGCTCGCGTGGGCCTGCAGGCCCAGCGCCAGCACGATCATGTAGCAGGCAAGCCACTGCAAAGTCCACGCCAGCAGCTGGCATAGAACGGCGCCGGCGCCGTGGCGCGGATGGGCGAACACGCGCAGACCCCGTCGCGCGAGGTAGAGCGCGCCGGCGATCGCGTTCGCCGTTCGCGCGATGCGCTCCGAGCTCGCCCTGCGACCGATCTGCAACAGGCGCGGGCCGGCGAGCACGAGCACGCACAAGAGCAACGGCACGGCGATTGCGGCGGCGAGGCCGGCCGGGTGACCCTGCAGCAACGGCACGCTCGTGAACGTGATGGTGGCGAGGATCGCCAGTGCCAGCAGGTTGATCAGCGTCTGGGAGAACACGGTGCCGGCGACGATCGGCAGCAGCCGTTTGGTCGGGCCGTCGAGCCTGCGCGTCAGCACCAGCACGCGCGAGGGCTCGCCGATGCGGGCAGGGAACACCGCCGAGCCCATCACGCCGATCATCGTTGCGCGCGTGACCGCCGAGACGGAGATCGCCGTATCGGGCAGCGCAGCGCGCAGAACCTGCTGCCAGGAGATCGCGCGCAGCAGCAGCGACAGCGACATCAGCACGAACGCCAGCGCCACCCAGCCGGGGGTCGCGGTGATCAGGGCGTGTCCGACGCGACTGAGGTCGAGGCGCGAGAGCGCGAACGCGAGCAGCCCCAAGAGCAGCATCGCCGCGGCGGCGAGACCTGCGCGCCTGCCCCGCCGCGATTGGCGCTGACCAGTGCTCATCGCGACATGGGTCTATCAGAGCGCGGTCCGTCCGCGCACCCCGCCGCGCAATGCCTTAAATTTCGCTATCTGGGCTGGTCGGTGATCCGAACTGGGCTGTTATACGAAAGAACCCTGCATAGGGTCCTCGATCGGCCGATCGGGACTCTATAAACAGAGTCAGGAATCAATCCACGTGGGGAGAAGAGAGCAATGAGCACAAATCAGGATAGGGGCGACATCTCGATCAAGCTGTCGCCCATGCAGGTCGAGCAGGTAATGCGCGCAGCCAGTCAGGCCCCCAACGGGACCGTGTCGAACCTCCTGCTCGCGGCATTGGACAACGCCTATCCGCCCCCCAACGGGAGCGGCCGGCGAGCCTACAACCTGCATCGCGCTGCCCAGGAGGCGCTCGCCGCCTCGCTCGGGGATCCGCAGCTCTCGCAGTCGTTACTGCGCGGACTGTCGGTTCTCTCCTGCTACGGCCCGGATCGACCGTGGCGCCCGATAATCGAGCTGGCCACTCAACTCGGCATGTCCCCCTCCACGACCCACCGCTACGTTAAGACGCTCAAGGCGGTCGGCCTGTTGGAGCAGAACCCGACCACCAGGGAGTACCGCCCGGTCGCCCTCGACGAATAAGAACGTCTTTAAAAGAGCGGCCGCGAGGTGTTGCTGGACCAAGCTGGGCGTCGCGGGGCGTGAAAGCGCGTGCTGGTGGACGTGCGAGCCGTCGTGCGGCGATCCAGCTCTGGTCTAGAGACACAGTAGGCAGCGCCGGTCAGGGACGGCCAACCGATGGGTGCTTCGGTCAAGGAGTCCGCCGGGCGCGCGGAGGAAATGGAGCGGCCTACCCGTCACCGGCGACGATCGCAAGCACGAATCCGTCGTAGCCCTTGTCCCCGACCGTCTGGATCGCCGTTGCGCTGAGCCTCGGCTCGGTGGCGAGCATCTCATAGAAACGACGCATACCGCGTATGTTCGGATCGCCGCGCTCGAGGTCGTAGGCGGTGGGATCGAGGATCGCGCCGTCGCGCACTACGTTGTCGGCGACGATCAGCGTGCCGGGCCGCGACAGCTTCAGCGACCATTCGAGATACCCAGGGTAGTTCGCCTTGTCAGCATCGATGAATACCAGATCGAACGGTCCCACATTTTCGTCAAAGAGCCGTGGCAGGGTCTCGAGCGCTGGCCCGACGCACAGCTCGACGATGTCGCCGAAGCCCGCACGCTCGACGTTCGCTCGCGCGAGCTCCGCGTACCTAGGCTCGGCCTCGAGCGTGACTAGGCGCCCGCCGGCGGGCAGCGCGCGCGCCAGCCAGATCGTGCTGTAGCCCCCAAGAGAGCCGAGCTCGAGGATCGTATGCGCGTGTTGCACGCGCACGAGCAGCTCTAGCAGCTTGCCCTGACTCGGCGTGACTGCGATCGGCGGCAGCCCGGCATCGGCGCTCGCCCGCTGCGCCTGCTCGAGTGCTGAGTCCTCCTTCACGAGGAGGCCGGCGATGTAGTCGTCCACTGCGCTCCACAGTGCCTGAGGCTCATTCTGCCCGCCGGTCGGGTCACTCATCGCGAGTACGCTAGTGCATGCACCAGCCGGCTCAGAAGTGCGAGGATGGCGTGGTGTCGACTCCTCGGCGGCTGAACGGCAAGCAGTACGAGAAGGAGCTACTGCGCCTGCAGACCGAGCTCGTCTACATGCAGGAGTGGATCGTCGCTCGAAGCCGCCGGCTCGTGGTCCTCTTCGAGGGACGCGACACGGCCGGCAAGGACGGCGCGATCAAGCGGATCACGACCTACCTAAACCCGCGCGCCTGTCGCGTCGTGGCCCTGGCGGCTCCTGACGAGCGCGAGCGCACGCAGTGGTATTTCGCGCGTTACGCCGCTCGTCTGCCGCCCGCTGGAGAGATCGCGCTGTTCAACCGCAGCTGGTACAACCGGGCGGGCGTCGAGCGCGTGATGGGCTACTGCACGCAGGAGGAGTACGAGGAGTTCCTGCGCTTCTGTCCTCAGTTCGAGCAGTCGCTGCAGAACGAAGGGATCATGCTCGTCAAGTACTGGCTGTCGGTTTCAGACGAAGAGCAGGAGCGCCGCTTCGAGAAGCGTCTGACCGACCCGCGCAAGCGCTGGAAGTTCAGCCCCACCGACCTGCAGGCTCGCGCGCGCTGGGTCGACTATGCGGAGGCCAAGGACCGCATGTTCGCCCGCACCGACACAGACCACAGCCCGTGGTATGTGGTCGAGGCCGACGACAAGCGCACTGCGCGACTGAACCTCATCAGCCACCTGCTTTCGTTGATTCCTTACGAGCATCCCGACAGGACCAAGAGGGTGAAGCTGCCACCGCGCCAGCGCCGCAAGTACAAGCGTCCACCGAAGCGCTCCGAGCGCGAGGTCCCGGTGCGCTACGCGGTTGACTGAGTCGGTCCGAGAGCTTCGAAGGCTATCCTCCGTGCCGCGCAGCCTTCGGACTATGGCCCGTCTGCAGGTCGGTCCTCAGCGGCTGCGTCGAGGCGCGCTCTACGTCGCAGGGGCAGTAGGAACCACAGCAGCAGGAATGGAAGCGCGCCAAGGATCACTGTGACGGCGCCCACCGAAGGGCCGAAGAGCTTGGTTGCCACCAGCAGCAGGGCACCGCACATCGCTAGCGCCAAGCAGACGAGCCCGGCGATCACGATCCGATTGGAGGAAAACACGAGATGCTGCTTGTCGTCGTGGCGAAACAGGAAGCGATGCTGCGCCGAGGGTGCGATCGTGCACGCCGCCGATAGCGCCGCGAGGAGCAGGGTGACGAAATAGACGGTGCGCTCGAAGCTGCCGACGTGTGCGAATCCGGTGTTGAAGGGAACGATCAGCAAGAACGCGAACAGGACCTGCACGCCTGTGATGACCACACGCAGCTCGCCGGTCATCTCCTCCAGGTTGCGATCCAGTCGTTCGCGGCTCGTCTCCTTGCGCCCAGAGGCGCCCGTGCGGCTCTCGCGATCAGCTTCTGGAGTCGGGAGCTGAGGTTCGGATGTCATCTTCTACGTCTTATCCACGGTCAGTCGCGACGGGGGATGCAGCTGATCTTTCCGTCGTTCTCGAGGATCGCCCACTGGATGTCGGCGATCGAGACGATCTGGGCCTGACGGGCCTCCTCTTGGATATCGCTTAGCGTGATGCGCTCTCGTCTCATATTGCGCTCGATCGGGCGGCCATCTTGGATGAGCACGATCGGCTCGCCCTCGGTGATCAGCCGTGCGCGGGGAGAGCGGAAGGAGATCCAGCTGACCGCGACGGAGAGCAGGGCGATCGTGGAGATCACGGTTAGCGTGCCGGTCACCGACTCGTCGCTCTGTGTGATGCCCTGCTGAACGAGATCTCCCAGGACCACGAGCAGGATGAAGTCGAACGGCTCGAGGTCTGAGAGCTGGCGACGACCGACGACACGGGTCACGAGGAAGATGAAGAAGAAGACGACGGTGGCGCGGATTACGAGGTCCATGAGGCTAGGGGAAGATCGTCAGGGATCGGTGGACGCTCACGAGCGGGGTTTCGCCGTCGTCGACCTCGACGTCCTCACGGCGCTTACCGACGTTCGTCGGGTTGACCTGAAAATAGATCCAGCTGGTCAACGATTCGCCGGGTTCGAGCTTGTCGTATGTCAGCACGACTCGTCCGTCCTTCGAGCTCGCTTCGCTCGGTTCGGGCTCGATCGAGTTGACGCTCATCGATTCCCACCAACCTTCGCCGAAGACGATTTCGGGTTTCTTGATCTGACGGTGGGCTACGACCCTGACCTTCACCTGGAAGATCAATCCGCTGCGCAGCCGGGTCGGCGCCGTGACGCTCAGGCTCGCGGCACCCGCGTCAGCCGAGCTCGTGCTTGGCTTCTGGCCGAACACGCCAAGCAGCGCCAGCACCGGCAACACGGCGATCGCGCACAGCAACAGCCTGCGGTAGTGGGGATGGCGCGTACGGCCCGCCAGATCACGGCTGCGCTCCAGCGCCAAGCCCTCGGGAACATCCAGCATCAATGTCTATTCGAGGGGCACCGGGATGACCCTCCTGACGCTACGCTCATCCGTTTCCAAGGAAAACCTCGAGAGTCAGAGCGCTCAGGCATTGCGGAGGGATTGAGTCTTGCCGCTGTGGGGTAGAAATGCCGAGAACGCGACGATCAAAGGAGCCTCCGAGGTGAGAGTCGGCTATTTCCTATCCAGCGAGGAGTTCGGTCCACGCGAGCTCGTCCGGCAGGCTCGCATGGCCGAGCAGGCAGGCTTCGACGGGCTGTGGATCTCAGATCACTTCCACCCGTGGAACGACGAGCAGGGCCACAGCGGCTTTGTGTGGGCCATGATCGGTGCGATCGCCCAGGCTACGTCTCGAATGAAGCTCACGACCGCCGTGACGTGTCCGACTGTGCGCATCCATCCCGCGATCATCGCC